>JBEPVT010000014.1:0-86370 GCA_041690895.1 Gammaproteobacteria bacterium | reverse complement strand
ATTTCCGACCTCGTCAATAGGACAATCTCTGATGCATTGAATACGGCCGAGGAGTGGCCGCCTGTTGCTGTATCGGTTTATAAAAATTACACGACAATTCGACGCGATCCGTCGCTAATGTCGGGGGCGCCTTAATTGCTGGGCCGGCTCCCAGTTTCCGGACCGGTTCCCGTATGGCCGCACGCTTTAGTCGGAAGTTCTGGACAGCGCCAAAGAGCGGCCAGGCGACTTCAAACGGCGCACTAGCGAGGAGCGTAAATTGCTCGCGCGTTTGCCGCAGTGTCCCGTTCACGCCGATCTCTCCTTTAGTTGGTGACAGTCGCGGGCGCGAAGGGTCAATCGATAAATCTTTTTCAGTTCCGCGATCTGCGTCAGGGTTCCCTTGGAAAACGCCGTCTTTCCCTCAAAGGCGTGCAGCACAATGCCCTCCAGCAAATCCCCGACAGACAGATCCTCAAGCTCGGCCAATGCCTTCAGCACTTTCAAGAGCCGCTTTTCAATTCGGACTCCAGTTTGCACCCGCTCGACCTGAATCATCAGCACAACCTCGCATAAATTATTATGTTATCAAGATACATAGGTACGTACACGTCGATGGAGCAGGATTCGCCAATAGCGGTTCCGCGGCAACCGCGGTCAATGCGGACGTCGCGGGTCGGATTTCGCCTACGGTCGACAGGCGCGAATCGGCTGGCGGCGCGGTTCAGTTGAGGACCATAATGTGAAGAGTCCAAAAGGAGATCATAGAATGGCCATGGGAAGACGAGAAAAAGACATCAAACTGCTAGTTGCCAAATTCGTCAAACTGGTCGAATCACTTAATCCCGGTGAGCGCCTGTCGATCAGGAAAGTGACGACAAAAAGGCGTCCGCCTGCAAAGAATCAGGCTCGAAAGAGACCGACCAAAACGGCGAGCAAAACCACACGAAAGGCAACACACTAAATCAGTGGGGGAAGTATCGGCTTCTGATTCGATGGGCCAGCAAACTGGTGGCTGCTGCGAGCAAAAATGTCAATCCAACGGTAGTCCAGAGTCGCGCATCCTGGCGCAGGTGCAAGGAATTGAGCTTGTCCCTGCTATCGGCGGCAACGGCGGTCCATGCTTCGAAAATCGCCGCATCAACTTTGTCACGCAGCGCGGCGAGTTCCGGCGTCAGATTATCGGGTAACTGGGCAAGCAGGTCTTCGACGCTGCTTACAAGTTCATCAAGCTTCATGGATCTGGTCATCCAAGCAGTGTCGCGCTTGACTGAGCGGGACTCCAGACGAAAATTGTTGCGAAGGTACGTAAGAAGCGTCCGATGACTGTCAACCCCAGTTGGGGCATCCGTTACTCTGAATGGAGATTCCACAGGGAAAGCCATGGCCCTACAGCGCTCGAGCACCGTCTGCGTTTGTGCGGCCATCGCATTAACGGGCTGCGTCACGCGCACTGATCCGCCGCGCGTTACCGCGGCGCCAATTCATGCAATGCGCCGCACGGATATGTTATGGCACGAGCGCGCATCCTTTGGGCTCAGTTCCGCCAGTGTGGAGAACTACCGACAATTGCGCCGAAAGATTCCTCGAGCAGCAATTGCATCCCGGCCATGCTGCAGTATCTGGACAACAATCAGAATGCCGCGGCATATGTAGGCGACTACTCGGCTGGACGCCGCGCCCGAGCGAGGAGGCAATTGTCGCCACCGCGCAAAGCCTGCTCGATCTTGGGTTGCTGAAAAGCTCAGCGTAGCTGGCTGTCCTTACTGCCGCGACGATTGTATGCAGCTGAGCGCACGGCTTCTTTATCGTGCGTGTCCTGACACGCCAGACAAAGGCGGACGCCTGGAACTGCATCCCGGCGCGGTTGCGGAATATCTGCCGCGCACTCGACACAATGAGTCAAGCTTGGACCCTGCGGCAGGCGGCTTTTTGCAAGATCGATCGCATCCTTGACGGTAGCGTCAATCTGTTCTTGCACCGCGCCTTCTTTTGCCCAACCGGTCGCCATCGATCACTCCTTTGAAACGACTATTAGGTCCTATCATTAGAGCTGCCGGCGCAAAATACAAGGCCGATGACACGAGGTGATTCGCCGGTACGCTTAAAGTGCGCACCGGCGAGCCCCGTATTTTTTTGGCTAGCCCAAAGTCACCGGAACGAATAGGCGAGCATCGCCTCGCTGTATGAGCAGCGCGATCTGCTTATCGTGATCCTTGACGATTTTGCGCAGTTGCTCGACCGTTTGCAGCGGTACGCCGTCGACGGAGAGCACCACATCGCCTGGCTGAATGCCTGCTTCGGCTGCATGACCTTCAGCGTCTTGGACCACAAGACCGCCAGGGACGCCTGCCTGCCGGCGCTCTTCCGGATTCAGGGGACGCAGTGCCAAGCCCAGCTTCGCCTGGGAAGAATCGCCGCTCGACTCATCGGCGGAGGCCAGTGTCGCCGCAGTGCCGATGGTCGCTGTCAATTCGCGGGTCTTGCCATCGCGCCAGATCTCGATTGATACCTTTTCGCCCGGGGTCGCGACGCCGACGCGCTGCGAGAGCTGACCGGCATCGATGACCGGAGCGCTGTTGAATTTAAGAATGACATCTCCAACCTTGATGCCGGCCTGCGCTGCCGCACTATCGGGAACGACCTTGGCCACCAACGCGCCGGTGGGCGACGGCAATTTAAAGGAGTCGGCTAACGATTGATTTAACGTTTGCACTTCAACCCCTAATCGCGAATGCGCGACTTTGCCGGTCTTGACGATTTGGTCTTTGACCTGCACCGCCAAATTGATCGGAATGGCAAACGAGACGCCCTGATATCCGCCGGAACTGCTATAGATCTGCGAATTGATGCCGACGACTGCACCGGTGGCGTCAAACAGCGGGCCGCCGGAATTCCCGGGATTGACCGCCGCGTCCGTTTGAATGAAGGGTACATATCCATCACCGGGCAGCGAACGGCCCTTGGCGCTGACGATTCCGGCCGTCGCAGTTTCCTCGAGACCGAAAGGTTCGCCAATGGCTAGCACATAGTCGCCAACGCCTAATTTGTCGGAGTCTCCGAGCGAAACTGCCGGCAGATTGTGAGCATCGATCTTGAGCACGGCGATATCACTGATCTTGTCTGAACCCAATACCTTGGCCTTGTACTCGCGATGATCGGACAACTTCACCGTGACTTCCTTGGCGCCGTCCACGACGTGCGCGTTGGTGAGTACGAGTCCATCGGCGGATATCAAAAACCCGGAGCCTTGGGCGTGCTGCACGCCATGTTGGCGGGGCATTTGGAAGCCGCGAAAAAACTGCGACAATGGATTGTCATCGCCATTCGGAGCGCCAAAGTTAAACTCCTGAGGAGCGGCTGTGGTTATCGGACCTGCGGTGGTGATGCCGACAACGGCAGCCTGGTTGCGCGCGACGATCGCTCGATAATTCGGTGCGGTCATCAGGGGAATTGGCTGCGACTGTGCAGATTGTAATGAATCGCCGGTGGCCGACGTCGCGGTCGGTGCGGCGCTCTGTAGCAAATTATGGGCGGATAAGCCCGTAGCGGTGCCAACGGCTAGCAGGCCTACCGCCGACCAGGCCATCGTGGTATTGCGAAGATGCATGTGAATTTCCTCCAAGTGAATGCCTAGCAATCTGTCTGCCGGCAGGATCACACGCCTGTCTTAAGGCAACCTTAAGAGGCCCGAGAAAAACGCACCGTGGCGTGCAGGCCCCCGCTAAATGCCTCGCCAAGTTCTATATGCGCCCCATGACGCTCGGCGATCGCCTTGACGATGGCCAGGCCTAAGCCCGTGCCGCTTTCTTGAGTTGTGGCGCGGCGATAGAAACGATCAAATACCCGCTCCCTATCTTCTTGGGCGATCCCTGAGCCCGTGTCGATGACCTCGAGTATCGCCTCCTGAGGAGTCGCGCGGCAGCGCACTTGGACAGATCCGCCGGGTGGTGTGTAGCGCACGGCATTATCGACAAGGTTGCGCACCAGCGTTCGAAGCGCTTCGCGATTGCCCTGGATGTAAAGCTCAGATGCCGCATCCAGGCCCAGATCGATGTTTCTGGCGAGCGCCAAGTCATGAGTGTCCTTGATTCCTTCGGCCGCAGCCGCTGATAAATCCACCCTCTCGAAGTCGATTGTGGCTTCCGGTTCGCTTCGAGCCAGCGCCAGCAGCTGCTCGACCAGATGGATGGCGCGTTCGACGGCGGCGCCCAGGCGCGTGCGAGCTTCGACGCGCTCTTCCTCATCCGGCGCACGGTCGAGCAATTGCAGCTGCAGCCGCAGGGCCGTCAGCGGCGAGCGCAGCTCGTGCGCCGCATCGGAGATGAACGCTCTTTGTGCCGAAAACGCCCGCTGCAGCCGCTCCAAGAGGCGGTTCAATTCGTTGACCAACGGTTCTATTTCGCGCGGCAAATTATCGATGCCCAACGGCGCCAGGGTGCGCGCGCCGCGGCGCTGCACTTCCGCGGCTACAAAGCGCAGCGGCAGCAATCCGCGGCTCACGATCCAGGCGACCGCGCCGATCATGATCGGCAACAGGAGAATGAGCGGAATCACGACCCGTTCTGCTGCGGCACGCGCCAAGGCTTCGCGCACCTGGGCAGGCTGCGCGATCTGAATTACGCCATCCGCGGTTTGCAACCCGTACGCTCGCCAAGGTTGGCCCCGCAATGTCAGGTCTGCGTAGCCTAGAACCGTTTGATTGATCATCGGCAGCCCAGGCCGCGAAACATAAGTTCGCTTACCGAATACGTCCCAAATTTGGACCACGAAGTCGGTATCGCCTTGGGCGGGCGGCAGCTCGCCTTCGATTCGCGGAGCCAGGGAGATTTGACTGCGCAACGACAGGGCCATTTGTCGCAGCTGATAGTCGAATAGCGTCGATGTCTCGTTCAACACACGCCGATACGTGACACCCGCCGCGAGCAGCGATATCAGCGCCACGAGAATGATCAGCGCAACTAGCAGGCGAGAACGGATCGACTTCATGCTTTGGGTACGAAGTAGCCTACGCCGCGCAGCGTGCGAATAGAATCGCTGCCGAGCTTGCGCCGCAAGCCGTGAACGTACACTTCAATCGCGTTGCTGCCGATTTGCCCGTCCCAACCGTACAATCGGTCCTCCAGCTGCGCGCGGGACAACACGGCCCCGGGCCGCTGTAGCAGCGCTTCCAGCACCGCGAACTCATGCGCTGACACACTCACCGGAACACCGTTGCGCTCGACGGTGCGCGCAACTGGATCAAGCCGCAGCTCTCGGTGCTGAATGCTGGGATCACCGCGCCCCGCCGCCCGGCGCAGCACCGAGCGCATGCGGGCCGTCACTTCGTCAAGGTCAAAGGGCTTGACGATGTAGTCATCAGCGCCGGCATCCAGTCCCGCGACGCGATGTTGGATCTCATCGCGCGCCGTAAGGATGATGACGGGCGTGGCATCGCCTCTCTTGCGCAATTCGCGCAAAACATCGATGCCATCGCGCTGCGGCAGGCCCAGGTCCAGCAGTACCACATCGAAGACGCATGCCTGCAAGGCGGCCGCGGCGCTTTTGCCGTCCCGCATCCAGTCCACCGCGAAACCGCATTGCCGAAGCGCCGTTCGCAAGCCTTGCGCAATCATCGCGTCGTCCTCAACAAGCAGCACACGCATACTGCGGTTGGGCGTTCGCCTATCCTGGTATTGTCAGTGTGTAGATGAAGCGCGGCGCCGTGCGCAACGTGACGCTCACCGGGCGCGCACAGGGCATGCCGTTTAGAATGAAGCGCACGGTTTTCTTGAACTCTTGCGCTGCCGCGTCATTAAATTGATCATCCAGCACCTCGGCGGTTACACTCGGCAAGTTGCCCGATTCACCGGCCTGGCATTCGCCCCATCATCAGCCAAAACGGCGAATGCCGTTGTCCGTTCATGAGTCCTCCAGCAGGGGGAAGAGAATAGCGTATTTTGGCGTCTTCGGGCGTTGTTATGCGCCGCTCGCCGTGCGCGCTGTACCTTGGCGAGGAGCGGATATTTGTCCGAATCGCCGCTCGCGTTTAGCATACTCATCGATCGCTTGGCTGAATGCGGTCGCGTCGAAGTCGGGCCAAAAGCAGTCGATGAAATGCAATTCGGCATAGGCGGACTCCCATAAAAGGAAGTCGCTCAAGCGCTTCTCTCCGCCGGTGCGGATTAAAAGGTCCACGTCCGGCGCTGCCGTCGTCGAGTGATCGACATCGCCAAGATGCTGCATGAAGCGGGCACGATCGGTGCCGGACTCGGCGGACATCCGCCGGCAGCTTTCCATCAGCGAATGTTGCGACGAATAATCCACCGCAATTCGCAGCCGCATTCCAGTGCAATGCGCGGTCGCGCGCTCGCTGTGTTCGATGGTGCGCAGCACTTCCGGCGTCAGCCGGTCGCGCCGGCCAATCACATTGATACGAATCGATTGCTCCAGGCAGCGCGGTGTTTGCCGCAGCAGGTTGCGACGCAACAGGGCGAACAGAGCGGCGACTTCGGTCTGCGGTCTGCGCCAATTGTCCGCCGAGAACGCGTAAAGACTCAACGTCGCAACACCATGCCGCGCGGCTGCTTCGACCACTTTGTCGACGGTCTTGGCGCCGGCGCGGTGGCCGGCCGTGCGCGGCAGTCCGCGCTGCGATGCCCAGCGTCCGTTGCCATCCATAATTATCGCTATGTGCATATTGTTAAGCTTTGCATTACAAAGTTAAGTGACGAAAAAAAATCATGCGCGACGAGTTGCCTTGATCACTGCTTCGACATGATCGAGATATCGATTCAGCGCATTCTTGCCGAGTGCGGTTAACCGATAGACAGTTCTGGGGCGCCGCTCTTGGAAGGATTTCGTGCAAGTCAGATACCGGGCCTCTTCCAATTTGCGCGCGTGTGCGCTCAGGTTGCCATCGCTGACATCGAACAATGACTTGAGTTCGTTAAAAGTCAGCTCTTCGCGCACCGCAAGCGCGCTCATGATGCCCAAACGAACCCGCTCATAAACCAGGCGATCGAACGTAGCGTCGTGCTCGGGGGGGCTCGCAGGCACGGCGGCGAGCTGCGGACGTTTTTGCGCCGCCTGCAACGTCGCGCGGGCACCAGCGCGGGCACTAGCCTTTGTGCCCATGGACCATCCTCCCGATCAGAATGCCGAAAACAATGTGCAGTCCGCCAAATCCGGCGCCCAACATCAGGATCTGCAAATCGCTCGGTAGCAGCAGAGCCGCGAGGCCAAATAGCACGAACAGCCCACCCAAAACGGCAATGGTCCGCGTGGTCGCTGCGCTTGCCGTTACCAAGGCACAGCCATAAAGAAGCAGCCACGTACCCGGAATCGCATGTTGATTGCCTCCGGCCCAATGCACTGCTGTCATGACGAAACCCGCGCCCAACGACGGCGATAGGCATAGCGCGAACTTAAGCAGCGGCGTGCCGACCAATCTCAAGTCGCGAAGCGACGATTCGCGCACGAGCAGTATGCTGCCCAACACGGCACCCAGCAGCGCCGCAGCCAGCCAAATCTCGAGCCAATATTTGCGCAACTCCGGAACCAAGCACAGCGCCGACGCCATCAAGGCGATCGTTCCCAAGACAATGCCGGCTGTTCCGGGAACCGCAAGCAATACCGCACCCTCCATCGAGGAGCGGATGTAGCGCAGCGTCGCGGCGGCGTGTAGAATCGATGTGCACGCTATCGCCCACGCCGCGACACTATCGAGCTGACCGTGCGTCGTCAAGTACTCTGCTATATAGAGTTAACAGAATGCGACCAAACCCGCGCTTTTTTTCTCAAGTCATGTCCTGATTTTCGCGCCTCTTACGATTTGTCTTGTAACAACGCCTACGGCGTTAGGGAGCACACATGAATAAAACTTTGTTGCCGGGATTCACCGCTTTGCTTCTGCTCGGGATGGTTCTTTCAACCGCAGTTCGCGCTCACGATTTTGATGGACTGTCGGTCTCCATCGATCCGACGGGGGTACTGCAAACCATCAATGCCAACGGTCGCACCAATACCAACGGCGCATTCTTTCAAAGTCTGGGGACCAACGGGCGTTCCTGTTCTACGTGCCATGTTGCGGATCAAGCGATGAGCATGTCGCCCGCGCAAATACGCCAGCGCTTTGAGCAAACTCGCGGCCGCGATCCGCTGTTCAATGCGGTTGATGGTGCCAATTGTGCCAATGCGAAAACAGCGGATGCGGCGGCGCACAGTCTGTTGCTTTCGCACGGACTCATCCGCATTGCATTGGCGGTGCCCGCCAGTGCGCAATTTACCGTTACCGCGGTTCATGATCCCTATGGGTGCGCCTTGGTGGCGGATTCCGCGACCGGCCAGATGATTTTATCTATGTATCGTCGCCCCTTGGCGAGCACGAATCTACGTTTTCTCAGCACCATCATGTGGGATGGCCGCGAATCGCCGGCCTCTTCGCCACTCAATGCCGAAAAGACCTTTGCGGCGAATTTGTCGGCGGACCTTACGCAGCAGGCAAAGGACGCGGTGTCGGGCCATGCTCAAGGTACGATCGTGCCCACGACACAGCAATTGGCCGACATCGTTAGTTTCGAGATGGGACTGTCAACTGCACAGATTTATGACCGCCACGCCGGCGATCTAACCGCTCACGGCGCGCTCGGCGGCGCGCGAGATCTGGTCAATGAAAACTACTATCCAGGCATCAATGATGTACTGGGTGCGGATCCTAACGGTATAGCATTTGACCAAACCAGCATGACGCTGTTCGCGGCTTGGGAAAACGGCGGCAATCCTAGCGAGGACAATGATCGCCGCGGACCTTTTGATCGCCGCGCTGCGCGCAGCGACATCGCCGCCGGCGAAGTGCTCTTTAACACCGCGCCGCTCAGCATCAGCGCGGTGCGCGGCCTCAACGACAATGCGGCCTTGGGAAACCCGGTGTCGTTCCAAGGCACTTGCAGCACCTGCCACAACGCTCCCAACGTGGGAGATCACTCGTTGCCGCTGCCCCTGGACATAGGCATTGGGCACACGCCGCGAGCGGGCCTCGAGAATGACCCTAATATTGAAAAGGGAATCGCTGAACTCGATGAGCCGGATCTGCCGGTATTTTTGGTGAGCGGGTGCAAGACGCCGTTCAGCGCCGGCGAGCCGGTGTCCTTCTATACCACTGACCTGGGCAAGGGCATGATCAGCGGACTTTGCAGCGATGTGAATCGCGTCAAAGGACCGCTGTTACGCGGATTGGCGGGAAGGGCACCGTATTTTCACAATGGCGCCGCCGCCACACTGTTGCAGGCGGTGAATTTTTACAATCAGCGCTTCTCGATGAATTTGACCGAAGAGCAAAAAAGCCAGCTCGTCGCCTTTTTGAATTCTCTGTAGAAGGGAAAGACCGATCACGTTCTCGGCGGATTTGAGGGAAGATCGCTCCCCTTAAGTTCACTCGCGGAGGCACTTCGCTGACTCCGTTTCGCGACAATTTCGCTCGAACGCCGCCCCTGCACGCGAATTCGCGATTGCACTGCACTTTATGGTGCGACGTGGTTCTCATCTTTCATCTTTAGCCCAGCCGCAACGGGCATTCCGATGTTGCCAGCAGAGCCAAATGTGACTCAAAGCAAGTCGGAAACCCCTGAATTGCCGGAACCTTATTGTGTTAAGCAAAACACGAAACATTCGTGGTGCACGAAAGTAATCGCTGCGCGACATGACAGGGTAAATGGCGATCGCGATATGGGACTATAACGATGCCGAAAAGTCTGAGAAAACATGAGCTTGCGCTGCCAGATGAGGCAGAGCGATCCGTGCTGCAGTCGATCAAGGCGCCAAAGCTCACGGTGCTTTTGGTGACCGAGGATGATTCGTTGTGGCCGCAGGTTGGCGCAGACTTACATAGCGGTTTGGTTCTCAAGCAGCTCGATTCGATCGATGAACTGATCAGTTCTACCCCTTCGGCACAAGCAGCGATCGTGCTGTGGGACGCGCGCAATCACCCAGACCCTGCCGCGGTGCTGTCGCGCCTGCATTTGCATTCGTCGCGCTTCGCCATCGTTGCGCTCGACGATGACGGCAGCGCCGATGCGTGGACGCTTCCCATTGAACACCGGCAAATCGTCGCCCAATTGGGGATACCGATCGTGGCAGGTGTTTTGACCGATATGCTCAACAGCGCACAAGAAGAAGTGAATTCGCGCTTGGCGTTGCTCGGCGACGGCTCGGCCCCGGTCGCGATCGACCCGAGCCCGCCTAGAAAATCCTGGCTTGTGCCCGCGGTGATTGGCGGCGTGCTCGCTGCGGCTGTGGGTGCCTACTTTCTCTCTCGCGGCGGCTCAACCGAGGTCCCGCGCACACCCAACGTCGCGAGCGCACCGAGTACCGGTGCCGCCAGCGCGATTGCACCCACCCAATTGCCTACGGATACCGACGAGAGGGTGGATGCGCTCATCGAGAAGGCGCAACAAGCCATGCTCGACCGGCATTTCATCGATCCGTTGGCAGGCAGTGCCCTGTCTCTGTATCGGGAAGTATTGGTAATCAAGCCCGACAACGGCGAAGCTCGGCAAGGACTTCAGCGTCTGTCCGAGATATTGATCGCGCGCGTGCAGTCGGCGCTCGACGATCGCAAATTCGACGGCGCATTGCAGTTTCTGGAAACCGCCAGAAGCATCGATGCGAATGACAAGCGACTCATCGCGCTCGATGAAAAGATTGCCACGCTGCGAGCGGAACTGGGTCCGGCGCAGATTCTCGCCGCGCTCAATGCCCAGAATTTCGAACGCGCGACGCAGCTTATTGACGAGGCGGCGCGCACTAAATCCCTGCCGGCTGCGAAATTGGCGCAATTGCGCGACGAAGTTCATCGGCGGCGCGACGACTTCGAAGCCTTGCGATTGCTTAAGCTGGTCGATACGCGCATGCAGCAGGATCACGTAATCGATCCGCGCAACGACAGCGCGGTCTATTATCTTGATCAAGCCAAGCAGGCGGGAGCTTCCGGTGCATCTCTGCAGACCGAGATGCAGGAAGTGTTGAAGCGACTGACGCAGATGGCGCGCGGCGCAATACAGCAGCACAATTTCAACGACGTCGATCGAATCATCACAGAGATGCATGGGATTGGCGCATCGCAGGCCAGCATAAACAGCGTGCAGCACGAGCTGAATCTGGCGCGAAATCAAGCGGCGCAAAAGCCTGATCAACCGCAGTATCTCGACTTGGCGCAATCGCGGCTGGCTCAGGGAAAGTTGACCGACCCAGACAACGATAGTGCGCTTTTCTACGTGGCTCAGTTGCGGGCATCTGATCCGAAAAACAGCGGGCTCGTGCAGATCAGCAGCGCTCTCCAGTCGCAGATCTTGGATCGGGCCCGTGCAGCTCTCGACGTGGGCGATATCGACAAAGCGGAGGTGTTGGTGCAAAAGGCGAGCGGCCTTGGCGCCTCATCGGAGCTTGATGCCGTAAACGATCAGATTCGCCAGCGGCGGGCCGGCGGCGAGGTGCTGCAAATGCCCGAGCAGTCCCTGAAGCGCCTCAACAAACTCGACGTCCAATACCCGACGCAGGCGCTGCGCAGCAATGTCGAGGGATGGGTGGAGCTTGCCTACACCGTCAATCCGGACGGAAACGTTTCCAATGTGAAGGTGCTGAATGCTTCGCCGCCGCGGACCTTCGAATCCTCGGCAAGTAAAGCGGTTAGCCACCTGCGCTACCAACCGGTAATTAAGGGCGGTAAGGCGATCGCCGTCGGCACGCAAGTGCGGATTGTTTATCGCGCTCCGAAATAGGCGATGCGATGAACAGTCAAATGGCAACCACAGCTTCGACGACGATTACTACCACAGCGCTGGTGCCACCGGCGGCCGGTGAACGCACTCGCGGCACGGTACTTTGTTTAATCGTGCACGATGAATTGGAATTGCGATTGAGGCTGGCCGGTCTGGTGCGCCGCGCGATGCCAAAAATCGATGCGGATACCGTCACGCGTGCAGGCTTCGATGCCATTTCAATCGAACGCCTGCGAGCGTATGTGGCTGTGATGTTCATTATCGAGTTCACTCCTCCGGAAGCGGCAGCGGCTGCGCTCGCCTCCCTCAAGCGCCTGCATGAGCAGGCGCCGAGCCTGCCGACATTCGTATTCGCGCGCGGCGGCAACGAGCGCAGCGCCGCGCGAGCCATGAAACTGGGCGCCTGCGACTACTGGCCGATTCACTCGGTGATCGTTGGCGAGCTGTGCAATGCTTTGCAGCCCCTGATCGAACCTCCAAGGATGCCTGCGGCCGCGAACAGCGTCGCGACCGATCGATGGCGGCAGCCGGAAGTGGCCGGCTACACGATGATGAAGAAAATTGCGCAGTCGAGCGCTGCCAGCGTCTACCTTGCACGTAACGAGGAATTCCCGCAGCCGGTCGCCTTGAAGATCGAAGCGATCAAGGGAGAGCACGTGGTATCTGAAGCGGACCGCGAGCGCTTCACCAAGGAATGCGAAATCCTGTCCAAGCTAAATCACCGATCGATTGCCAATGTGCTCGATTTTGGCACGACGGACGATTATCTATATCTGGCCCTGGAATACTTTCCCTGCGGCAGCTTGCGCGAGCGCTTGAAGCATCCCGTAAGCGAAGCCGACGCCGTCAACTACGCGCACCAGATCGGCGAAGCATTGCAAATTGTCCATGCCGCACGCGTCGTGCATCGCGACCTGAAGCCCTCCAATCTCATGCTCACCAACGAAAATCGACTGGTGCTCATAGACTTCGGGTCAGCTCGAACTCAGTTTATGCCGAGCGACTTGACCCGTTCAGGTGACTGCACCGGAACACCCTACTATGTGTGTCCAGAACAGATCGAAGACCGGGACCCTGATGCGCGCGGCGATCTGTACAGCCTTGGAGTCGTACTTTTCGAAATGCTCTCGGGTGCCTTGCCGTTCACCGGCAAGACTCTGGCGGAGATATTGGCGGCGCATCGTTCGGCACCAGTACCACGCCTGTCCGAACACCTGTCCGCCTATCAGCCGATTATCGATCGTCTGTTGACCAAAGATCCGAAAGACCGTTACGCCTCGGCGGCGGAATTTCTGGATGCACTCGATGCCTTGCGCGCGGAATTGATGCAGCGAAAACCCAGCAAACCACAGCGGAGCGCTTGATTCATGAACTCTCGCATTGCCAAAGCCTTGGTGCCGCGACTTTCTCCCGGCGGTCTTTTGGTGCTGGTCATCATTCTCGGTTTCAGCTTTGTGGCAATCGTATTGATACCGGGATTGGAACTGGCCAGTGAACTGGCAGATACCAGCGTCGCTCTGAAATTTGCAGGAATGCAACAGCGGAATCCGGCGCTGATACGTGCTTCGCTCGAGTCGATGCACGACCGTCTGACCAATCGTGGATACATTCAAGAGTCGTTGGATCAACTGCGCGACGCGGCCGCGAAACTGGATGCCGGCCTGCTGCAAATGAACGAACCGCGACCGGCGAGTTGGTTTGCGCTCTCAGGCGACACCGGCGCCAAGGGCGAACCGATTTCTGGAAAACATGCGGCCGCGCTGCGCGCCTTATGGGCGACTCAATTGGAAGCATTGCAGCCGCTGCTAAAATTCACCGGAGTGCCGTACCAGGATAACGAGACGACTGGCACCGTGCTCAATGACGGCGGCAGGCAGCTCGAGAGGGATGTCACCGCAGCTCTGCGTGTGGGCCGGCGCACGATACCGCAGCTTGACGCTGAGTTGTCCGCGATCGTCACCGATTTGCAAACCGTCAATGCACGTTCCGCCACGGAGCTGCGCTTCGTCATGCTAACCGGATTGCTCATCGCCATTGTGCTCGGCGTGGTCGTTGCAACGCTGCTGCTCGCGCGTCAAAAGCAGGACGCCTCGCTGCGTGAGGCTCGGCAACAGACAGCCGACATTTTGCGGACAGTTAAAGATGGATTGTTCTTGCTGGATGAACACCTGGTGATCGGCGCGTCTTATTCCAGCGCGCTCGAAACGCTGTTTAAGCGCAACGATTTTGCGGGACTGCCGTTTGAGAAATTGCTGAAAAATGTCGTGTCCGAGAAAACCCTGACAACCGCGCTAAAATTTGTTGGGGTCCTGTGGTCGGAACGGACGAAAGAGAACCTGGTCAAGACCATCAATCCTCTTGGCGAGGTGGAAGTCAACGTTGACACTGGTCACGGCAAGATTGCCACCCGCTACCTGCAGTTCGAATTTCATCGAGTACGTGTTGACGGCAAAATTCGGCACGTGCTGGTGGCCGTATCGGATGTCAGCGCGCGCGTTGATCTCGCCCGCGAGCTGCAGTCTTCGCAGAATCAGGCGCAGGCGCAAGTCGACACCTTATTGGGCATACTGCACGTCGATCCGGCGCAGCTTGCCTCATTCTTGAACGATTCCAACGCAGCCATGAAGATGATCAACGCGGTATTGCGTGAACCGGCGCGCGAGGAAAGCGCGTTCCGCAAGAAGCTCGATACCCTTTTCCGGCAAGTTCATTCAGTCAAGGGCGAGGCCTCAGCCCTCGGCTTGTCCTCCATTGAAAGCCGCGCGCATTCATTCGAAGATGACTTGAAGATTCTGCGCGAAAAATCCGATCTGTCCGGAAACGATTTCCTTCCGTTAGTCATTAAATTGGATGATCTGCTGACTCATCTGCAATCGGTCGGCGACTTGGTATCGCGCTTGGCGCGTCTGCATGTAGCAGCAAACGGCAGCAGCGAACCCGAATCTCACATGGAAACGGCAGTCATCGAGAATGCGCGCATCGACGTTGTCGCCAAAGCCGACGGCAGCCTGACTTCCATGCTGCAACAGCTCACCATGCGGGTGGCCAGCGAAAATCACAAGGAAGCGGCGCTGCAGTGCATGGGCTTCGATACCGTGCCTGATGAGTATCGGCGCATCGTCAAGGATATCGCGGTGCAGGCGGTCCGAAATTCAATCGTGCACGGCATTGAATCCACCACTGATCGGCTGGGCGTCGGCAAGCCGACCCAGGGCCAGCTCAAGCTCATATTCCAAGAACTCGGCGATAGCGGATACAAGCTCATCGCCGAAGATGATGGCCAAGGGTTGTCGACAGAAAAAATTAAGCAGGCCGCGCTGAAGAAAGGCTTCATTACCCTCGAAAAAGCCGCCACATTGGATGCCAAGCAAGTATTTTCCCTGCTGTTTCAGCCGGGATTTTCCACCGTTGAAAATGCCACCAAGGACGCTGGCCGCGGCGTCGGCATGAATTTAATGGCTGGCCTCATGCAGCAGATTGGCGGCAAAGTCTCTGTGGCCACGGTGCCTGGAAAATTCACCCGCCTCACTTTGAGCATGCCCCCGGCTAGGCGCGCGGGAAACACGGAAGCAGCGTAATGGACAATGCGGTTGCCCCCAAGGCTTCCCTGAAGCTGATGATCGTCGATGATTCGAATATTATTCGACGACGTATAGAGCGCTCCCAGCAGATCGCGCGCCTGGAGGTGGTCGGCGCCGCGAGCAATGGCCGCGCGGCGGTTGAAATGTTTCGCCGCACTCAGCCTGATGTCGTGACAATGGATCTGACCATGCCCGAAATGGACGGCATCGAATGCGTCGAGGAGCTGGTCGCCATTAATTCCAATGTGCTAATCTTGGTCGTATCCGCGCTTGCTGATAAGGCTACGGCTGTGGAAGCGATTGAGAAAGGGGCAAACGGGTTTCTGTGCAAGCCATTCACCGATCGGCAGCTCAACGATGCGTTGGAAGAGCTGTTGTCGGAGACTTGAGATGTTCAAAGAGGCTGAAATCCGCACATTCATCGAGGGAGCGACTAACTATTTCGAGACCTCGGCGCAGCAGTCGGCAACCGTCGGATCGCCCTATCTGGTCACCGACGGCAAGCCGGGTGCCTACGAATACACGGGCGTCATCGGCATTACCGGCGCGCGCAAAGGCATCGTGTATTTTAGCGCGCCGCGCGGCATGCTCAGGGTATTGCTGATGCGCATGCAAGAGACCGATACCAGCGATGAAAACATCAAGGATCTGGTCGGCGAAGTCGCCAACACAATTTCCGGAAACGCGCGCCGAGACTTCGGCAAGAATTTCAACATTTCAGTGCCGATCGTCATCGCGCACGATGAGGATAAGGTCACGACCCCGCATGCACGGTCTTTCGTGATTCCCATCAATTGGCGCACGCATTCCGCGAAACTCGTGGTCTGCCTCGAGTAACGGCGCGCGAGCGCTCTTGAGGGAGCTGCGCGCTGTTATTTTCCATCGACTGAAAACGCCAACAGAACCTTGACTCCGTTGCTGCCGGTTCGCGCCGCGCCATTACCTGATTGTTGCTCATGAACCGAAAACTTCCCAGACCCGAATCCATTTTATGAGAACCCGATCCACCGTCCCGCCATGGCAACCATCAGCCATGCCACCATTGTCAACAGCGTCGCGGTGCGAATACTAATTCCCGAGGCACCGCGCCTGACGAGAGGGTTGAATAGGCAATAAGTAACTAGCAGCGCAATAGCCAGCGAAATCATTTTCACCCAAAAGGCCTGCCGTCCGTACAGCTTTACCGGCTCGGAGATTGCCAGCAGCACGCCGGTGATCAGCAGCGCAATGACTGCGCCATTCAGGTAGCGATGCGCGCTCTTGTAGAGCTCCGCAACGGGAGTTGCCAATCCCCACCCAAGTATCGACACGGACATGATCAAAATGGAGCCGCCGAGCAGTGCCAGCGCCAGCAGGTGAGTCGATTCGATCGCCGGGAATAGCCACGTTGATTCCCGAATGGTCTGGCCGAGCACCGAGGCTTCGATATTCTGCGCGGTGTGATAGAGGCTCATGGCTTAATCAGGGTCCAGCGGGCAGCCGGTGAGCTCCGCCATGGTCGGCGAATTGATGCTGTCGCAGTCGAACCAGTTGTAGGCGATGAGCCTGCCGAAGACGATGACACAAGCCCACGCGCTCAAGGAAATGACCGCGCAAATCTTGGACTTGCCGGGCACCGGACCTAAATCCCAAGCAGCTTTATCTTGCTCCACTTTGAAGGTGAACACGGCAATGTTGATTGCTGCGATGATAATCATCAGGCATTTCAGCCTGAACCAAATGCTGTGATAGGTGCGAATCGGAATGGCTAGAAACAGCATCGAACCTGTGATCGCCAACAGCGCAAATCCTGCGATGGTCCAAGGCAGAATCTTCGCGAGCATCTGCGAGACCGGCACCTTAGTATAGGAAATTCCTAACAGCCGGAGGTCCACCATGGCAATGGTGCCGACAAAGAGCATGATGGACATAACATGCGTGGATTCAGTGAGCGCATACATGTAAAGCGATTCGTGCAGTGCGATGCTCCAAGGCGTGTCCGCCAATTTGGTGACGAGTGCTTCGAGCATCGATTCCCCGCGTGTTATATGCCAGCCATGTTCACCCTTTGACAAAGCCGCAGAAATCCAGGGCGCACCGGAAATTGTATTGCAATAACAGCTATCTAAAGCGACTATAAGCAGTGATTATACGGGCCCTTTTCGCGCCGTCCAGCAACCAGCGGTGTCGAAAGTAAGTTTCAGACACCTGGAGATCTCGAATGAAAGTACGCATGGATAACGCTGCGCGCATTGCAGCCGCCTTGATCGCGGCCGTCGCCGTCGGCGCGCCGGTATCGGCGCATCACGCATTCCAGGCTGAGTTCGACGGCAATCAGCCGATCATGCTTCAGGGCAAGGTCACCAAAGTGGAATGGATCAATCCGCACACCTGGGTGCACATGGTTGTTGTGACGAACGGCACGCCGCAAGAATGGATGGTTGAAGCGGGCACGCCCAACACGCTGCTGCGCGAGGGTCTGACGCGCGACTCGCTGAAGGCGGGTGAGGAAATCATTGTTCGCGGCTATCGGGCCAAGGATGCTCGCTGCCGTCCGGCCTGCAAGGCGAACGGACGCGACGTGACATTCACGGATGGTCGCAAAGTATTCATGGGATCGAGCGGCACCGGTGCGCCGAAAGACGGCTCGGACCCGAACGAAAAATAACAACATGGACAATTGAGTGCGTTGCGAAACGAGGGGGATGTTCTGAATAATGAGATGAAGATATGGGCTCTGGTGACCTTAAGCGGGTCGGTGGCAGCGCTGACCCAGAGCTATGCGGCGCCCGCGGCTGCCGCGCACAAGACAGCCGCGGGCGCAGCGATCGAGCGTGTCGGCGGGCACCCCAATTTCAGCGGGGTCTGGTCCGTGATGAATACGGCCAACTGGAATATCGAGCCGCATCTTGCCAGCGCCGGCTTGGAGTTGCGTCCGGGTCCCGTGGTTCCCGTGCCCTCGAAAGCGATTGTCGCTTTAGGCGCCGTCGGTTCGGTGCCCGCGGGCATGGGCGTGGTTGAGGGCGGGAAGATCCCGTACACAGCCGAAGCGCTGGCGCAGAGGCAGGAAAATCAGAAACACTATTTGCAGCGAGATCCAGAAGTAAAGTGCGACTTGCCCGGCGTGCCGCGCGCGAACTACATGGCCTTTCCGTTTCAGATAGTGCAGTCCGCGAGGACCATGCTGTTCTCCTACGAGTATGACGGCGCGGTGCGCGACATTCTCTTCAATGATCCCGGGCCGGCACCGCTCGATAGCTGGATGGGTCAGTCGGTCGGGAAGTGGGACGGAGACACGCTGCTGGTCACGGTCACCGCACAGAATGACAGCACGTGGTTTGACCGCGCAGGCAATTTTCATTCGAGCGATATGAAAGTGGTTGAGCGTTGGACGCTGATGAATCAGAACACCATTCGCTATGATGCAGAGATCACGGATCCCGCGACCTTCACCAGGCCCTGGAAAATTAGCATGCTGATGTATCGACGCCTCGGCGATGATGCCCGACTGCAGCAATTCAAATGTGTTGAGTTCGTTGAAGAACTAATGTATGGCGACTTGCGTAAGGAGCCTCTGAAATGAGCACGAAGAAATTTTCTGCCTTAGCGCTGGGCGCGGCAATTTCCGCGCTGGCCATCTCGGCGGCGTCTGCCGCGCCGGCGGCCGCCGCTTATAAAGCGCCCGTGAATGCCTATGGGCAACCCGATCTCGAAGGGACCTGGACCAATGCAACGCTGA
This sequence comes from Gammaproteobacteria bacterium, assembly GCA_041690895.1. Lineage (GTDB taxonomy): Bacteria > Pseudomonadota > Gammaproteobacteria > Steroidobacterales > Steroidobacteraceae > Bog-1198. The sequence goes on along the minus strand of JBEPVT010000014.1, from coordinate 67,336 downwards.
CGGCGCTCGAGCGACCCAAGGAATACGGCACTCGCAAAGTCATGAGCTCCGAAGAGGTCAACAAGATCGAGGGCGATGATGCAAAAATGTATGCAGCTGATGCCGCGCCGCGCGATCCGAAGGTGAAGACCACCGAATTGCCGCACGAGTGCGGCAAGGGCTTCAGCGGTGCCGGCTGTGGTTACAACGCAGCGTGGATCGATCCGGGCACTACCGTCATGCGCGTGAACGGTGAGCCTCGCACCTCGTTTATCACGGATCCTGCGGACGGGCGTCTGCCGCCCTACAAGGCCGGTGTCACGGTCCCGAATATGTACGTGCGAGCGCACTACGGTGAGAATCCGGAGAATCAAACGCTGGCGGAACGCTGCCTGACATCGTTTGGCTACAGCGCGGGCCCGGTGATGCTGCCGCTGCTTTACAACAATAACTACGAAATCGCGCAGAGCAAGGACACAGTTGCGATTGTGGTTGAAATGGTCCATGACGTGCGCATGATTCATATCGGCGCCAAGCATCGCACCGATGGTGAACGACCCTGGATGGGTGATTCCATCGGTTGGTACGAGGGTCCGACGCTGGTAGTCGAAACCACCAACTTCCCTGAGGACACCGCGCTGCGCGGCGCGTGGAAGGAATTGAAGGTCACTGAGCGCTTCACCCGCGTTGGAGCGAATCGAATCTTTTACCAATTCAAGGCCGAGGATCCGACCGTTTGGGATCGTCCGTGGAGCGGCGAATACGAATTTACGCCATCAAAAGGGCGGATCTTCGAGTACGCCTGCCACGAAGGTAACTATGCGCTGGAGGGGATTCTCTCTGGTGCCCGCGCTGACGAGGCGGCGGCCGCGGAAAAAGCCAAGGCAGCTGCCGCCAACAAAACCGCTGCTGCAGCGCCGGCACCGAGCGGCAAGAAGCGGTAAGTTTCACGATTGAGGATTTTAGAAAATGCCGCGCCGTTGAGTGCGGCACTTTTTTAGGATTGATGACGCGTGCTGACGATCGGGTGCGAGCTGGACAAGCCACCGTCCACCGCAATGGCTTGACCGTTGACGTAGGAGGCTGCGTCCGAGGCTAGGAACAGTGCGGCCTGCGCGATTTCCTGCGGCATGCCATAACGCTGCAAGGGATTAAGCTGGCCGATCTTGCGCTCTGTGCCGCGCGCGCGAGCGCGCTCGAACATCGGCCGCGTCATGCCGGTTTCGATCAAGCCGGGGCAGATCGCATTGATTCGCACGCCCGTGCCCGTCAGCTGAAATGCGACCGTTTGCACCAAGCTGATCACACCGGCCTTGCTGGCGCTATACGGAACGCCGCCCGCGCCCGAGCGCAAACCCGCGACGGACGCCGTGCAAATGATGGAGCCGCGTTTCTGCTTGACCATCTCCTTGGCAGCATGCTTGACCAGCAGAAAGGTGCCGATCAAGTTGATCTTGAGTACCTCCGTCCAATGTTCCACCGTCTCCTCGAAAAAGGGCACCAGACCGCCGCTGATGCCAGCATTCACATAGCACGCATCGAGGCTGCCGAATTCATGCAACGCCGTGGTCACTGCGCCGGCGACATCCGCCTCCGAGGAGGAGTCCTTGACCAAGGCAATGGCGCGCCCGCCCGCCGCGCGAATTGCCGCTGCAGTCGCTTCCACTTCGGCAGCACGGTCCAGCGCGACGACCGCCGCTCCTTCGGAACCGAACAGCATTGCGCTCGCTCGTCCGATGCCGCTTGCGGCGCCCGTGACAATGGCCGTTTTGCCTTTCAGTATGTCCATGATTTCACCTTGTTTCCGCAGCGACGCATCGGCCAGTATCGCCGCATGTTTCAGCGCAGGCAAGCAAGCTTCGAGCTGATGGCAGTGGATGCTTTGATCGTTCGAAGCTGCGCGCCCAAATAAAAAACTCGGGACCACTGTGCACACGCCTGCGTTTCATGGTGGCATGGCTTCGGCTTATACTGCGGCGCGCTTCTCACAATAATTTTTGCTCTAGAGGGTACCGACATGACCGACGACTCAAACAAGATCTCTCGCAGAGAATTCACCGCGCTTTCGCTGGCAGCCGGCGTCACCGCTGCAACGGGCGCGTCCGCCGCGGGTGCCGTGGAAATGCTAGACACCGAGGTCGAAGTAAAAACCCCCAACGGCACCTGCGATGCAGCGCTAATCCATCCCAAGGGCAAGGGCTCCTGGCCCGGCGTCATTTTGTTCGTCGATATATTTGGACTGCGGCCGACGATGCGCGACATGGCGAAGCGCTTGGCGGCAACTGGCTACACCGTGCTAGTACCGAATCCTTACTACCGTACGTCCAAAGCCCCGGCCCTGCCGGGTACTCTCGATTTCACCAGCGCGGATGATCGCGCGAAAATTGCCAAGGTCCGCGAGCCGATGACCGATGAGGCAGTGATGTCAGACGCGACGGCTTACGTGAAATTTCTGGATGCGCAGCCGATGGTCCATAAGAAAGCCAAGATGGGCGTATTCGGTTACTGCATGGGTGGTCCGATGACCATGCAAGCGGCGGCCGCGAATCCGACGCGAGTGGGCGCCGGAGCTTCGTTTCATGGCGGCGGCTTGGTCACCGACAAGCCCGACAGCCCGCATCTGAAAGTCCCGCAGATGAAGGCGCAGTTCTATTTCGCGATTGCTAGCAACGATGATCAGCGTCAACCGGACGCAAAGACCAAGCTGGAAGAAGCCTACAAGGCAGCCCGTCTTCCGGAGAAGCAAGAAGTCTACGATGGCTGCATGCATGGCTGGTGTGTCAAAGACATGCCGAATGGGCCCGACGATAAACCGCTCTACAATGAGGCGGCAGCCGAAAGAGCCTGGGGCGAATTGACCGCTCTTTACAAACGCGCCGTCGTCTAAGCGTCAATCCGGGGAGGGGTGGGCGTGTTCGCGCCCAGCCGGCCCACGCGTACTGTCTTCTCGCGCGTGCTTCGCGCTGTTTAATGCCGCTGATAAACCGCGCCTTGAGCTTCTCAAATAGAGCCCCACGCTGTTACATTAACCGGCCAAAACGACGGAATTCAGTTCTGCACAGTGGAATAAAGAATGGGCACCAATAAGGCTGGCTTAGAGATCAATGGCGGCATCGCGGTTCTAAAATTCGACAATCCGCCGGTCAATAGCCTGGGTCTCGAATTGCGTCAGGCGATCGTTCAGGGCATCGAACGGGCAAACGCCGATCCCAAGGTTGATGCCATCGTATTAATCGGAGCCGGCGCGGGATTTTCCGGTGGCGCGGATATCCGGGAATTTGACACGCCCCGAGCTTCCACACAGCCGCACCTGATGACGGTCATCAGCACGGTCGAAGGCAGCAGCAAGCCGGTGATCGCTGCAATCGGCGGTGTGTGCATGGGCGGCGGCCTGGAGCTTGCTCTCGGCTGTCATTATCGGGTGGCGGCCGCCGGCGCGAAAATTGCCCTTCCCGAAGTCAAATTGGGTCTTTTGCCCGGCGCGGGCGGAACGCAGCGGCTGCCACGAGTGATAGGCGCCGAAGCTGCACTCAACATGATCGTCTCGGGGGCCACGGTTCCCTCCGAAAAGCTTCGCGGCAGCGCGTTGTTCGATGCGTTCGTGGAGAGTGATTTGCTCGATGCGGCCAGCGCATTTGCGCGCAAAGTCGTGACCGAGAAATTGGCTCTCAGGCGAGTGCGCGATTTGAAGATCAATATGCCGAATCATGAGGCCTTTTTTCAATTCGCACGCAATACCGCGAAGGCAGTTGCGGGCCAATATCCTGCGCCCGTCGCTTGCGTGGAGGCGGTCGCCGCCGCGTTCGACAGGCCTTTCGATGCGGGTATTAAGCGAGAACGTGAATTATTTGCCGCGCTCATGTTGTCGCCGGAGTCCGCGGCACTGCGTCATGTGTTCCAAGCGGAGCGCGCCGCGTCGCACATTCTCGACGTACCGGCTGGTACACCGACGCGTGCCATCCGCAAAGTCGGCATCATCGGTGCAGGCACGATGGGCGGCGGCATCAGCATGAGCCTCATCAACGCGAGAATTCCGGTCGTGCTGCTCGAAATGAAGCAGGAGGCGCTCGAAAAGGGGCTTGCCACCATGCGTCGCAATTACGGCGGCGCATTAAAGAAAGGCACCCTGACCGAGGCTGCACTCGGTCAGCGCATGGCGCTCGTCACGCCGACGCTGGATTATGCTCAGCTAAATGACGTCGATTTGGTCATCGAAGCGGTGTTCGAAAGCATGCAGGTCAAAAGGGAGGTCTTTACAAAGCTCGATCAAGTGATGCAGCAAGGCGCCATTATTGCCTCCAATACTTCTGCTTTGAATCTCGACGAAATCGCGAGCTTCACCAAGCGCCCACAGGATGTCATTGGACTGCATTTTTTCAGCCCTGCCAATGTCATGCGCTTGCTGGAAATCGTGCGAGGCGCCAAGACGGCGAAAGACGTTCTTGCAACGGCAATGCAGTTGGCCAAGAAGATCGGCAAGGTTGCGGTCATGTCCGGGGTTTGCGATGGATTCATCGGCAATCGCATGGTGGCCCGCTACGGCGCGGCTGCGCACGATCTCATCATGGCGGGCGCCTTGCCCAACCAGGTTGACAAGGCGCTCGAGGGTTTCGGCATGGCGATGGGCCCGTTCCGCATGAGCGATCTAGCAGGTCTTGATATCGGCTGGGCTGCGCGCAAGCGCCGTGCGGCCGAATTTCCGGATCGCGACTTGTCAAATGTCGCCGACGAGCTATGCGAGGCAGGCCGCTTTGGGCAAAAAACCGGCGCCGGGTTTTACCGCTACGAAGCCGGTTCGCGCAACGCCAGCCCGGATCCGAGCGTCACGGCGATAATCGAGAAGTACAGAAAACAAAAGGGCATCACACCCCGCAAAGTATCGAATGAAGAAATTGTCGAGCGCTGCATCTACGCGTTAATCAACGAAGGCGCACGCATCGTCGAGGATGGCATCGCGCAGCGCAGCTCGGACATCGACATCGTCTATCTCAATGGTTACGGCTTTCCGCCGTGGCGCGGCGGTCCGATGTTCTATGCCGACCAAGTGGGATTGAGCGAGGTGGCGCATGCCCTAAAGGCCATCGCCCAGCAACCGCGCGCCGATGGGGCATTCTGGACACCGGCGCCGTTGCTCGCCCGTCTTGTCGAGGAAGGTAAAACATTCAGCGCATATAAAGGATCAGACAAGTGACAGAAGCTGCCATCGTATCCACCGCGCGTACCGGGCTCGGCAAGAGTTGGAAAGGCGCGTTCAATATGACCTATGGTGCCACGCTCGGTGCGCATTCCGTGCAGCACGCCGTGACTCGTGCCGGTATCGACCCGGCGGAGGTTGAGGATGTCATCATGGGGTCGACTTTCGGTGAGGGCACCACCGGCGGAAACATCGCGCGTCAAATCGCGTTGCGCGCCGGCTTGCCGATCACCACCGCGGGACTTAGCATCAATCGGTTCTGCAGTTCCGGGTTGCAGTCCATTGCTCTCGCGGCGCAACGCGTCATGACCGAGGGTGCGGAAGTCATCGTCGCCGGGGGCTTGGAAAGCATTTCCTGCGTACAGAACGAGACGAACACGCATATGCGGCGCGATCCCTGGATCGATGAGCACAAGCCAACACTGTACTGGAGCATGCTGCAGACGGCCGAAACGGTTGCCAAGCGCTACAACATTTCCAAGGAAGCCCAGGACGAATACGGTGTTCGCAGCCAGCTGCGGGCAGCTGCCGGCCAGGCTGCAGGAAAATTCAAAGATGAGATTGTGCCCATGACCACGACCATGGGCGTGGTAGACAAAAATACCGGCGCCATCGGTACTCGCGAGGTCACCATTTCGAGCGATGAGGGCATCCGACCGGACACGACGCTGGAGGGCGTTTCGAAGATTCGCTCGGCGATGCCGGGTGGCGTGATTACCGCGGGCAATGCCAGCCAATTTTCCGACGGCAGCAGCGCCTGCGTCGTCATGGACGCCAAGCTGGTGGAGCAACGCGGGCTTAAACCTTTAGGGATTTTCCGCGGCTTCGCGGTCGCGGGCTGCGAGCCCGACGAAATGGGCATCGGCCCGGTGTTTGCGGTGCCGCGATTGCTCAAGCGCGCAGGTCTCAAGGTCAGCGACATCGATCTGTGGGAACTGAATGAAGCGTTCGCCTGCCAAGTGATTTATTGCCGGGACAAATTGGGGATTCCTGACGAACTCCTAAACGTCAACGGCGGTGCGATCGCGGTGGGCCATCCCTACGGCGTCAGCGGCGCACGCCTCACCGGTCACGCGCTGATCGAAGGTAAGCGCCGCGGAGCCAAGCTGGTGGTCGTCACCATGTGCATCGGCGGCGGTCAGGGAGCAGCGGGTCTGTTCGAGGTGGCCTAATGGCTCTACGGGATCTGTTTGAACTCGAGGGCAAGGTGGCGCTGGTCACCGGCGGCTCGCGCGGCCTCGGCCTGCAAATCGCCAAGGGTTTGGGGGAGATGGGCGCGAAGATCGCCATCAGCGCGCGCAAAGCGGGCGAACTCGAGGATGCCAAGGCGGAGCTGAGAAGGCACGGTATCGAGGCGCTTACCGTGACCAATGATTTGTCGAAGCAAGATCAGATTCCAGCGCTGGTCGAGGCGGTGGTCAAGCACCACGGCGGCATCAATATTTTGGTCAACAACGCCGGCGCGAGTTGGGGTGCAAAGGCGGAGGAGCATCCGCTCGAAGCATGGAACAAAGTCATGACGCTGAATGCCTCCAGCGTATTCGCGCTGAGCCAAGCGGTCGCAAATCGATGCTTCATTCCGCAGCGCTCGGGCAACATCATTGTCATTGCTTCGACCGCGGCGTTGCGCGCTGGAATGCAAATGAAGGCGGTGGCCTACTATTCGTCCAAGGCAGCAGCGCTGCATCTGACGCGTGCGCTCGCCGGAGAATGGGGTCAGTACAACATTCGAGTCAATGCGATTTGTCCGGGATTCTTCCCCTCAAAAATGGCCAGCGGCGTGCTCGACACGATGCTGGCGGATGTGATTGCGCGCACGCCGTTGGGCAGGATCGGCGGCGACACGGATTTGCAAGGCGCGGCGGTTTATCTGGCTTCGGATGCATCGCGGCACGTCACGGGGCAGTACATCGCCGTGGATGGCGGCGCCTCGAGTACATGAGCATGAGCATACTCGCGGCGGGACTGCGGCAGATCCCGGCGCAGCACAGTTTTGATGCGCTGCGGCTCACCGCGTGGATGCAGACACACATCGTCGGTTTCTGCGGCCCGATCGAGGTGCTGCAATTCGCCGGCGGCCAGTCCAATCCTACTTACTTGGTTCAGACTCCCGCCCGTCGCTACGTGCTGAGGCGCAAACCGCCGGGCAAGCTGTTGCCCTCGGCGCACGCCGTCGACCGCGAATTTCGCGTGCTGGCAGCACTCAAAGACACGCCGGTGCCGGTGGCGCAGGTGCATGCGTTGTGCGAAGACCCTGAAGTTATTGGCAGCGCGTTCTACGTCATGGACTACGTCGAAGGCCGGATTTTTTGGGACGCACTGCTGCCGGAGGTGGCGGCGCCGGAACGCCGCGCCGTATACAACGAAATGGTGCGTGTGCTGGCCGCATTGCATTCAGTGGATTACACGGCCGTGGGCCTCGCCGACTTCGGTAAACCGGGCCGCTATGTTGAGCGGCAGGTCTCCCGCTGGACCCAACAATATCGGGCCTCGGAAACGGAACAGCTTGAATCGATGGAGCGGCTGATCGAATGGCTGCCAAAACACATTCCAGCCGATGAACAGACTGCCATCGTGCACGGCGACTTTCGCCTCGACAACACCATTTTCCATCCCACGGAGCCGCGGATCCTGGCGGTGCTCGATTGGGAACTCTCGACGCTCGGTCATCCGCTGGTCGATTTTGCTTACTTCTGCCTGCGATTTCGCCTGCCCGTCGCGGAGTTTCGCGGCCTCGGCGGCGTCGATGCCAAGAGCTACCTGATCCCAAGCGAGTCAGAAAGCGTGGCCGAGTACTGCCGCTTGCGCCGCATCCCGCCGATACCCCCGCAGGATTGGGCGTATTACTCAGCTTTCTGCATGTTTCGCTTGGCAGGAATTCTGCAGGGCGTACTGGCGCGCGCCTTGCAGGGCAACGCCTCGAGCGCAACCGCGTTGCAGGCGGGCCGCAGGGCCCGTCCTTTAGCCGAGCTTGGCTGGAAGCTGGTCCAGCAGACATTCGACCTATGAACTAATTCAAAGGACTCCCATGGATTTTTCGCACAGTGAGAAAGTTCGCGATCTGCAAGAGCGCATTACCGAGTTCATGGATCAGCATGTTTATCCTGCTGAAGCCCTGTATCACGCGGAACTCGAGGAAAATCGGCGCGCGGGCAATCCATGGCAAGTGACAAAGGTCGTTGAGGATCTAAAGAAAAAAGCCAAGGCGGCAGATCTCTGGAATTTGTTTTTGCCGCATTCCGAACATGGCGCAGGACTCACGAATCTTGAATACGCGCCGCTGTGCGAAATCATGGGCCGCTCGCACATCGCGCCCGAGGCCTTCAATTGTTCTGCGCCCGATACCGGCAACATGGAAGTGTTGGCGCGCTACGCCACCAAGGAGCAGCAGCAGCGCTGGCTCGTGCCATTGCTCGACGGCAAGATCCGTTCTGCCTTCGCCATGACCGAGCCCAGTGTCGCGTCCAGCGATGCCACGAATATTCAGGCCTCCATCGTGCGCGACGGCGACAGCTACGTGATCAACGGCCGTAAATGGTGGACCTCCGGTGCCGGTGACCCGCGCTGCGAGATCTTGATTTTCATGGGCAAGACCAATCCGGGAGCCGGGCGGCACAGCCAGCAATCCATGATCCTGGTGCCGATGAAGACGCCGGGCGTCAAACTGCTGCGCACCTTGACCGTGTTCGGCTACGACCATGCGCCGCACGGGCACGCGGAAGTCGATTTCGTGAACGTGCGCGTACCGGTGGAGAATCTGCTGCTCGGCGAGGGACGCGGTTTTGAAATTGCGCAGGGACGGTTGGGTCCGGGGCGCATTCACCATTGCATGCGCACCATCGGTGTCGCGGAACGCGCGCTGGAACTCATGTGCAAGCGCGCACAATCTAGAGTCGCGTTCGGCAAGAAATTGTCGGAGCAGGGCGTGACGCTCGAGCGTATTGCCGAAGCGCGCATTATGATCGATCAGACTCGCTGGCTGGTGCTGAATGCCGCCTACATGATGGATACGGTCGGCAACCGCGCGGCGAAGGCGGAGATCGCCATGATCAAAGTCGCGGCTCCCACCATGACGCTGAAAGTGCTTGACTGGGCCATACAAATGCACGGCGCCGGTGGTGTCAGCGATGACTTCCCGCTGGCGGCCCTATGGGCCGGTGCACGCACTCTGCGCCTCGCCGATGGTCCGGACGAAGTGCATCGCGAGCAAGTCGGCAAGCTGGAGCTGTCGCGCTATCGGCCCAAGGCTTAGCAATGCCCAACGCGCATTTCAAATTTTGGCCGAGCCAGGCGATGCATAACTTGATCGCTCCGGCCACCAATTTGTTCTACAACGCCGAGGTGTCGGCGCGCCGCTTTCCCCACAAGCCGTTCCTGGTCTACTACGACACCCAGGTGAGCTTCGCAGAATTTCACGACGAGGCCGAGCGCGTCGCGGGCTATTTGGAACAATGCTGCGGCGTTCGCCAGGGAGATCGCGTCCTGCTGCTCATGCAGAATAGCCCGCAATTCATGATCGGCTACTACGGCATTCTGCGCGCCAACGCGGTGGTCGTGCCCTTGAACCCGATGAATCTGACCCAGGAAATCCTGTGCTATGCGCAAGATGCCGGCGCGAACAGCATGCTGGTGTCGCAAGAGCTGTATCCACGCGTCGAAGCGCTGCTGACGAGCCAAGATCTCAAGCATGTGATCGTCGCGGCATATTCCGATTATTTGAAACAAGCGACGACGTTGGCTGTGCCGGATTTTATTGCCGCGCCGCGCATCGATCATAAGGCGCAAGGCTTGTCGTTGTGGAAGGATGTGCTCGCCGCCAATCTCAGGCCCGGTCCGCTGACCGCCGGGCCGGATGATTTGTGCGTGATGCCGTATACCTCCGGGACGACCGGACAACCGAAGGGCTGCATGCACACTCACCGCACCGTAATGCACACCGCGGTAGGCGGCATGCAGTGGTTTGCGCTGCAGCCGGAACTGACGCTGCTGGCAGTTGCTCCGATGTTTCATGTCACCGGCATGCAGGGCGGCATGAATGGGCCCTTGTTCACCGGCAATACCATGGTGCTGCTGCCTCGCTGGGACCGCGAGGTGGCGGCCCAGTGCGTGCAGCGCTACAAGGTGGCCAGCTGGACCGCGATTCCGACCATGATTCAGGATTTCTTTTTGAATCCCAACATCGACAAGTACGATTTGTCGTCGATTCGCCGTTTGAGCGGCGGCGGCGCCGCCATGCCGGCGGCGGTGGCGCAACGGCTCGCGAAGGTGGGCATCACCTATGTTGAAGGATACGGATTGACCGAGACCATCGGCGCCACGCACATCAATCCTGCCGATCAGCCTAAGCAGCAGTGCTTAGGTATACCTATCTTCGACACGGACTCCCGCGTTATCGATCCGACCACGTTGCGCGAACTGCCGCCGGGTGAAATCGGCGAGATCGTCATGCACGGGCCGCAGGTATTTTTGGGCTACTGGAATAAGCCCGAAGATACCGCGCAGGTTTTCATCGAACTCGAGGGCAAGCGCTTCTTTCGCAGCGGCGATCTCGGCAGGATGGACGAGGACGGCTATTTCTTCATCGTCGACCGGTTGAAGCGCATGATCAACGCGTCCGGCTACAAGGTCTGGCCGACCGAGGTCGAGTCCCTCATGTACCAACATCCAGCGGTCCAAGAGGCCTGCATCATCGGCATCAAGGACGCGCATCGCGGCGAGACCGTCAAGGCAGTGATTGTGCCTAGGCCTGAGTGGCGCGACCGTGTGGAAGCGGCGGCAATCACCGACTGGTGTCGAGAACACATGGCGACCTACAAGGTGCCGCGCGTCATCGAGTTCGTCGATGCGCTGCCGAAATCAGGCTCGGGCAAGATCATGTGGCGCGAGCTGCAAGAACGAGAAAATGCGAGATCCACGCCCCCCATGGCGACAAAATTATGAAAGCATTACTCAGCCGCCAGCCCGGCGGTCCAGAAACCCTCACCCTCGAAGATGTTCCGGATCCGAATCCCGGGCGCGGCGAAGTGCGCATCGGCGTGCGCGCCGTGGGAGTCAATTTCCCAGATCTGCTGATCATCCAGGATCTGTATCAGATCAAGCCGCCGCGGCCATTTTCGCCGGGCGGCGAGCTTGCCGGGGTCGTTGAAGCGTTGGGCGAGGGCGTGACCAGCCTTAAAGCCGGCGATCGAGTTCTTGTCAGTCCGGTGCGCAGTGCCATGGCCGAGAAGGCCGTCGCGCAAGCAAGCAATTGTTGGAAGATTCCTGACGTCATGCACTTCGATGAAGCCGCGGCGCTGCTCATGACTTACGGCACCTCGCAACACGCATTGCAAGATCGCGCTCGCTTAAGCGCCGGCGAAACTTTGCTCGTGCTGGGCGCCGGCGGCGGCGTAGGTCTCGCGGCCGTGGAACTGGGCAAGGCGATGGGTGCCCGCGTCATCGCGGCAGCCTCGAGCGCAGAGAAATTGGCATTGGCACGCGATCACGGCGCGGATGAGGGCGTGCAGTATCCTCAAGGCTCGCTGGACAAAGACGCCGCCCGCGCGCTTACAGACAGCTTCAAGGCGGCCTGCGGCACGCAAGGCGCGCATGTAATTTGCGATGCCGTCGGTGGCGATTACAGCGAAGCTGCTCTGCGCGCCATCGCTTGGGGTGGACGCCATTTGGTGGTAGGTTTCCCGGCCGGCATTGCCAAACTGCCTCTCAATCTGCCCTTGCTCAAGGGGTGCGAGATCGTCGGCGTGTTCTGGGGCGAGTTCACCCATCGAAATCCTGCGCAGCATGCGGCCAATGTGGCAGCGCTAATGACGCTGTATCTGAATGGTAAAATCAAGCCGGCGGTGACCGAGCGATTTCCGCTGGACCGCGGTGGGGAAGCGATTGCGCGCTTAGGTTCACGATTGGCGCGCGGGAAGATCGTCGTCACCGTGGGTTGAGTCGGCTCGAGAGGAAGCAAGCAACATGGATCTTAAATACAATTTGGAAGAAGAGAAATTTCGTGGCGAATTGCGCGCATTTTTTGACGCCGAGCTGCCTACCGACATTCGCACCAAGCTGCAGCTCGGAAGGCGCATCTCCAAGGACGACATGGTGCGATGGCAGAAGATTCTGTTTCGCAAGGGCTGGGGTGCTCCGAACTGGCCAAAAGCCTTCGGCGGCACGGGTTGGGACATTGTGCGCCAACACATTTTCGAGGAAGAGCGCGCGGACGCGTGCGCGCCGCCGCAAAACCCATTTTCCTTGAAAATGCTCGCTCCGGTGATGCAAGTCTTCGGCAATGCCGCGCAACAAGAATACTTTCTGCCGCGGATTCTTTGCGGCGAGGACTGGTGGTGCCAAGGTTACTCCGAGCCGGGCTCGGGCTCTGATCTAGCTTCGCTGCGCACCAGCGCCGTGCGCCAGGCTGATCACTACATCGTCAATGGCCAGAAGACTTGGAACACCATGGGCCAGTACGCGGACTGGATTTTTTGCCTGGTGCGCACCAGCAGCGAAGGCCGGCAACAGCAGGGTATTTCCTTCTTGCTGATCGACATGAAATCGCCCGGCATTACGCTACGCCCGATCATCATGCTCGATGGCGAACATGAGATAAACGATATTTTTTTCGACAATGTGAAAGTCCCGGTGCAGAACTTGATCGGTGAGGAGAATAAAGGCTGGACCTACGCGAAATTCTTGCTGACGCACGAGCGCAGCGGCAATGCCGGCATCGGAATTTGCAAGCACGCACTGAAGCAGCTGAAGGAGATTGCGGCGGAACAAATGTCGAATGGCCGACCGCTCATCGAGGACTCGCGCTTCCGCGATCGCATCGCCCAGGTTGAGATGGAACTGATGGCACTCGAAATCACCAATCTGCGGGTGTTGTCGGCGACCGCTAAAGAACAGCGAGCCCTGGGCCCGGAAGTCTCGGTGCTCAAGATAAAGGGCTCGGAAATCATTCAGCAGCTGGCGGAACTCAAGATGCATGCCTTAGGACATGATGCTCTACCCTACGTGCGCGAGGCCCTCGATTTGGATTGGGTCGGCAATCCCCTGCTCGGTGCGCACTATCGCTCCTATGCACCACCGATCTCCGGACAATATTTCAATCAGCGCAAAACTACGATTTACGCGGGATCCACCGAGATACAGAAGAACATCATTTCGCAGATGATTCTCGGACTCTAAAGAGCACCTATGGAATTCAATTACAGCGAAGAGCAAGTGGCGCTACAGGACACGCTGCAGCGCTTTATTTCCCGCGACTACGATTTTGACAGGCGCCGCGACTTCTCCGCATCCGCCTTGGGCTATTCGGTCGAGGCATGGAGCCAATACGCGGAGCTAGGTCTTCTGGCACTGCCGTTTCCAGAAGAGTTCGGCGGGCTCGGCGGCAGTGCCGTGGACATCATGTTGGTAATGGAGCAGTTCGGCCGGGGATTATTGCTGGAGCCTTATTTGACCACCGTCGTGACTTGCGGCGGATTGCTGCGCGACGCCGCGCCCGCAGCGCTCAAGAAAAAGCTCTTGCCGCAGATTGCGGCCGGCACATTGATGCTCTCGCTCGCGAGTTACGAGGCCGCGGGGCGATACGATCTGTCCTTTGTTGCCTGCACGGCGCAGGAGCGCGGCGGCAACTGGCGCCTGTCAGGCCGCAAGACGGTGGTGCTCGACGGCGCGTCCGCGGACTATTTTCTCGTTTCCGTGCGCAGCAGCGGCAAAACCGGCGATCGCGACGGCGTATCGCTGTTCTTGGTGCCGCGCGCTGCGAAGGGCCTCACCGTCGCCGCGTATCCCACGCAATCCGGCGCGCGCGCCGCCGATTTGCTGTTAGAGAATGTTGAACTCAGCACCGAGGCGCTGATCGGCGAGCCTGGACGCGCCTTACCCATCATTGAACGGGCGGTGGATCGGGCCATCGCGGCGCTGTGTGCGGAAGCCATCGGCATCATCAATGCGCTGAATCAAGCCACGCTGAATTATCTTAAGACGCGCAAGCAATTCGGTGTTGCAATCGGCACCTTTCAGGCGTTGAAGCACAAGATGGCCGACATGTTGATCGCTGCGGAGCAATCGCGCTCCATGGCCATTATCGCCGCCATTCACGCTGATGCGGAAGATGCGGCAGATCGGCGTCGGGCGGTGTCCGCGGCGAAGGCTTATATCGGGCAAGCCGGACGACTGGTTGGTCAGTATGCCGTGCAGATGCATGGCGGCATGGGCGTCGTGGATGAACTCATCGTGAGCCATTATTTCAAGCGGCTGACGATGATCGATCTAAGCTTGGGCGATGCCGACTACCATCTGGCGAGTTTCAGCGAGACTCTAAGACCGACAGCTTCGTAAACTGCAGCGTCTCAAGTCTGGTGTGCCATTTGCTGCCTGCGCACATCCTTTTCCATGGTCCGGGAGGCGGCGAACAGCACCGCTGCGGCCGCCAGCGCCAGTATAGGAATAATGTACATAGCGTTGTGCAAGCCGATGGCCTTGAAGGCCTCTGTCATGCTGCTGGCACCCGCATCGGTCATCGCCTTGCGAGCGAAGTGATCGCTTAAAAAGCCGGTGCCGACCGGTCCCATGCTGGCACCCAGGATATACATGAAGCAGAAGTAGATGGAGACCGCGATGCCGCGCAGACGCGGCTCGATCACGTCTTGAATTGCGGCATACACCGTCGCGTAGTACACGAACATGGTGATGGTGCCCATGGTCATGAAAACGACATAGGCGGTGATCGCGTCTTTGGGTTGATTGATCGCAAGGAAAATACAGGGCGCGGCAATGACCATGGCGGAGGCGGACAGCACCAGGCGTCCGTTGCGCCGTTTTGCGCTCATCTTGTCCGCCAGCCAACCGCCGACAAGAAGACCAATGGCGCCCACCGCGCCGACCGAAATCGAGGAGACGTAGCTTGCATTAAGCAGACTCATTTGATGAAAGCGCTGCAAGAATGGTGTGTTGAACGAGTTGATGGCGTACATGTTGAAGTTATGGAAAATGCCCGACATGATGATCCACCACATCGTCGGCAATCCCAGCACGGTCGCGAAAGGGGATTTGGCGCCCTCTTTGGCGCTGGTCACGATGCGGCCGGGGTCCAATGCGCCGCGCACCGGTTCCGGGATGCGCAGCGCCATCAATGCCAGGATTATTCCCGGGATGCAGGCGAACCAGAAGGCCGCGCGCCAGCTGAATTTGGTGGCGATGGCGCCGGCGCTGACGTACGCGAGAAATATGCCTGCCGGCAGCCCGAGCATGAATACGCCCATGGCCATGGAGCGCTGCTTTGGCGGGAACAGATCACCGATCAGAGATTGGCCGGCCGGCGCGCAGGTCGCTTCACCAATTCCTACGCCGAGCCTGGCAACGAAGATCTGCGCGTAGTTCTGCGCGAAGCCCGTGGCGGCCGTCAGCACGCTCCAGAAGGCGGTGCCCAGGGCGATGAGGCGATTGCGGTACCAGCGATCGCTAAGCGCTCCCAAGGGCAGGCCGACGAAGGCATAAATGATGGTGAAAATGCTGCCCAAGAATCCGAGCGCCGTGTCGCTTAAGTGAAATTCGTGCCGAACCGGCTCGCCCAGCGCCCCCAGTAGTTGGCGATCGAAAAAATTCAACATGTTGATGGCGAACAACAGAAATAAGGCATATCTGGCGCCCGTGGCGCCCGTGGCGCCCGTGGCGCCCGTGGCGATCACGCCTGCGGTCGAGCCCGCGGGCGCGCCGCCCTCAAGCGATTCCGGACTAACAGACATTCCTTCTACTCCCCCTGGGAAACCGGCAGTTTTCCATTGGTTTGCCGCACAACGCCGCGAAACGCTTATATTTCAGCCGAGCGCGGCGAGAGTCAGCGCCGAGGATTTTGAAAAGTTGCGGCGGCTGGCAAAATTACGCTACTTGAACTTAACTCGTGCCGTGAGCCCGAAGGTCCGCGGAGCGCCCAGGTACGATGCAATCGTGTTGAATTGAAACGGTGAATCAAACGCGACCGCGTAGTAGTACTTATCGGCCAGGTTGGCGCCCCAAGCTTCAATCGACCAAGACTCATCTAACGCGCCAAATCCGATGCGCGCGTTGAGCAGGCCGAAGCCCTCCTGAATCTTGCGAGGGTCAAGATCGGAACCCGTGTTGTAGGAGGAGTTGTACTTCTCTTCGACGCTGGTGCGGATCCCCAAGGTGCCAGATACGGGCAACAGGTAGCTTGCCGACAACGCGCCGGACCACAACGGAGCGAATGACAGGCGGTTATTGTCGCGCATGGCACAGCTATTTCGCGGGCCGCCGCAGAAATCCGCCAATGCATCGCCGAAATTCGTGATGTTGGTCAGGTCCTGCGTCACGCCGCCCGCGATGGTCAGCCCCGAAATCGGAGTTGCCCAGGCAAAATCCACATCGACGCCTTTCGACACGACGCGATCAAGCGAAGTGACCACGAATTGAATTCCCGTAAAAGTGTTCAGCTGGAAGTCGTGGTATTGCTGATAAAACGCCGCCGCATTCAAGCGCAGCGTCTTGTCGAAGAGCGTGGTCTTGATGCCTACTTCGCCCGACACAACCGTCTCTCGCGGAAAGTGCGTTTGGTAATCCGGGAGTAAACCAATCTGGGCAAGCGCGTTGGGCGATGTCGGGTCGGCCGGAAATGTCACGCGGGATAGATTGAATCCGCCGGCTTTGTAACCGTTCGCAGCCGAGGCGTAGACCATCGCTTCTTCGTTGAATCGAAAGGCTAGCTTGGCCGTGCCGGACAGATTGTTCTCGGTATTCGACTGGTCAAATCCTTTTCCGGTGAAGAGGGGGTTCAGCCCGGTAAAGCATCCGTAGCCGAAAAGAAATAGCGGTGCCGGCTGCGGCTGCGCGCCAACTGCGGCGCCGTTCGCCAGAAGCGCTCCGCAGCCCGGACCGCCACCAGTGTCGTTAAAGCTCGCCGTCGCGGTTTTCTTCTCCTCGGTTCCTCTCAACCCAACCGTCAGGTCCAAGCCCTGCGTAATGTTCCACGTTTCATTGGTGAACAAAGCAAAGCTTCTGGCAGTTTGCTGATAGCCGTCGTTGTAGCCGGTGCCGCCAAACGTTGCGCCGGGCAGATCGCCGGTCAGTTGCGACACGAGCAGCGGATTGACCATGCCTGTGCTTGCTACGGATCCTACGGCGCTGATATAGGTTTCGAATTGATCGCCGATCTGGCCCAGCGTTCGCGTCGTCAGAATCTCGTTGTTGAAAAAGCCGCCAACCAACCAGTTCAAGTCACCCGCCTTTCCAGCCAGGCGCAGCTCTTCGCTGAATTGCTTGAAGTCGGTGGAATTGGCGTTGCCGTTATCCGGGAAGGTGAGCAGATCGATGCCGGTATAGTCGACATCGTTGCCGCCGCTGACAGTGTTGTCGCGCCAGGCGGTAATCGAGGTCAATTTGCCAAATCCCAGATTCCAGTTAAGTTCTCCGGACAGCCCCATGTCGCGCACGTGTTGAGTGATGATTTGGTTATCGTACGCGACATAGCTATTCGGCAGTCGGACCACGCCCGGCTGGCCGATCAACGGGGAGTCGCCGAGCCCGCCGGTTTTCCCGCCTAAGGCAGGAGTTGAGGCAAACACGTTTACCAAACCCTGGAACGGTCCCGGGTATTCCACCACGGCGCTGCAACAGGATTCATTGCGTTTCGCATAGTCAGCGATGATCAAGAAGTCCACGTCATCGCTGGGTGCGATCAGCAGCTGGCCGCGGGCGTTATAAGCGTGCCGATCGTCGGTGTTATTTTGCGTACTTGGACCGACGCCGTTCACCACCTGCAGGAAGCCGCTATTTTCTTGGAAGCCCATGAATAGACGGCCCGCCATGATGTCGCTCAACGGTCCGGTGACGGATCCACGGACTTCTCGGTCGTTGAAGTTGCCGCCCGTTACTTCTGCTGTTGCGCCAAAGGTGTTCGAAGGTCGCTTGGTGGTGACGTTGATGACGCCGGCGTCGTTGTTCTTGCCGAATAATTCACCCTGCGGCCCATAAAGAACTTCGATTTGTTCGATTTCGCCGAGGTCTCCAAAGGCGACGCCGTTGCGTGGTCTGTAGACGCCGTCGATATTAACGCCGACCGAGGATTCCAAACCCGGATTGTCGCCTACCGTGCCGATGCCGCGAATGCGCGCCGTGGTGATCGCCTCATTGCCTTCGGAGGTGACCGTCAGCCCCGGAGTCAAGATCGCAAGGTTCCTGATATTGGTAATGCCCGCGTCCTGCACTTGCTGTGCGCTGATCGCGACCACGGAAATCGGTACGTCTTGGAGGTTCTGCGAGCGCTTTTCGGCAGTCACGATAATCTCTTCCAATACCGGCGCGCTTGAGGCGTCCGCGGCCAAAGCATGCGCTCCCGCGAAAGCTGTGGACATTGCCAGGGCGAGAGAAATAGCCCGCGTTGCGGGCACAGTTTGATTTTTCATAGGGTCTATCACCACGCTTTGCGCGACATTTGATTGCAAATGGTGCCACATGCTTGAGTTGACCGCCAGGAAGACTCCGAGATTCAGTGACCCGAGCCGCCTCTCACGACGCGCCGCACCGCATTCATCGGACTCGCGATGATTTTGATTTTAATGATTGCCGGCTTATTCCTGACGCATGTTCGCGGCGGCATGGCGCGCCTGTAGGATTGCGCCCTCTCAGGACTCCCATGGCTCGATTACGTGTAGTCCATATGTCTGACAACGCACAGACTCGCGCGTTTGTAGGAGTTACATTTAGATCAAATCGAGCAGGGAGGGTTCCATGGCCGACGCATATGTCTATTACTTCATGGAATGGGACAGCCCCAAAGGCATAAACGTCCTGTCCACGCGCCGGGCCACGCTGGAGGCTATCAAAGGCAAAGGCGAGCCGGTCATGGAGACACAAACTGTCGTTGATGAAACGCAGTTGGATGACGGCGGGTTTTTTCCAGTCACGGCGGCTAACAGCGAAGTTACATGTGATGCATTCTCGGAGGAAATCACTTCGCTAGAGCTTCGTGCCGATTCACGCGATCGCGAAGCCCTAAGCCTGGATGAGGCCAGCGGCGAGTACCAGTACATGCTGCAACTGGAAAGCCGGGAGCTGCGCAGGCAAGTTAAGAGTCTTCAAACGCAGCGCGTCGACGTATCGAGCACTGAACCGGACCCAGGCGCTGCGCCGGGATTCGTATTGATGGCCAAGATGATCTAGAGGGCCTAGAGGGCGCGGCGCAGGTCAGTGCAAGAACGCCGCGTACGCCTTGATATCGGAGCGGTAGCAACTGCACGCGCTCCTCTCCAATCCTTGTCTATTGAGAATAGTCATTTCCCCGCGACGGTAATTGATCAAGCGAAGGCGTTGAAATCCTCCCGCGGCATCGGTGATTCCCACGCGCCGCACCCCCAGCATATAGCTGAGAAACTCATGCGTAACGCGAAAGGTATCGGCATGGGCGCGATCTTGGGTCATCAGTAACCAGCGAGCGAGACGCGGACCAATGTGATGGTAGCGCAGGCATGCAGCCATAGACGCGAATTGCAACATGCTCACGTAGATGTAGCTATTAAGGACCTGACGCAGCGCCATACTACGTTTCAATTCACGCTGGAAGTCAGCCGTCGTCACCCGACCGGCAAGACCAGACCCTTGGACCACCGCCCGAAGCGGGGAGCTGTGCGCGCCGAGAGCCACGTGCGTTCCGTACATTCCCTCGCTGCCGACCATGCCAACCTCCAACACCGGTTTGCCGTCGAGTTGCGTAACAAGGGAGACAAAGGCGCTGGTCGGGAAAAACACGTGACGTGTGGCAGAGTCACCGTCGCTGACGACCTGCGCGAGAGCCAGTTCCACAGGCTCGCAGATTGCCAGCACGCGGTGCCGATCTACGCGTGGGAGGCTCTCGATCAAGCGATTCGTAACCGCTGGCACTGATACGCTCTTTCATGGCTGCAAGTCTCGGCAGCGTAACGTGAGCGGGCGCTGCTGACCGTCTGTCAGCGCACACAGGATCACTGCGGTGCGTTAAATGGCAAGCGCGATCGGCAATAACCGATCGTATTCGCGTTTGACTACCTCGTAGCACTCGCAGGTTCGTTCCTCGAGACCTTTTCGATTCAAAACCGTGATATGTCCGCGTGTGTACTTGATCAGGCCGGCCTTTTGCAGTTTGAGTGCTCCCTCGGTCACGCCTTCGCGCCTAACGCCCAACATATTGGCGATGAGCTCTTGCGTCATCGCAAGCTCATCGCCCTGCAGGCGATCCAAGCTGAGCAGCAGCCACCGGCACAGCTGTTGATCCAAAGTATGATGCCTATTACAAACGGCGGTCTGCGCCATCTGCGTCAACAAGGCCTGCGTGTAGCGCAACAGCAGGTGCAGTACTGCACCTGCCTTGTCAAACTCATCCTTCATCACTTTCGCTTTAAGGCGGCAGCCGGTGCCCGCGCTCTGCACCACCGCGCGGCTGGACGTCGATTCACCGCCCATGAAAAGCGATACGCCCACCAGCCCTTCGTTGCCGACCACAGCGATTTCCGCCGACGCGCCGTTCTGCATGACATACAGGAGCGAGACGATGGAGGTGATAGGAAAATACACGAAGCCCATGGTGTCGCCCGATTCGTACAAGACCTGGCCCAAACGCATATCGACCCGCTCGAGCAGCGGCAGCCAGCGTTCCCATTCTGCGTCCGGCAACGCGGCTAGCAACTGGTTGTGTTTCAAATCGAATGAGGGCTGCATTGAAGGTCTCTGCAAATGTTTCGCGTATGTGCGGTAGCGAACCCAATAATACTCTATTGCCATTCACACACGCCACTGATTCATATGCCCTCAGAATTCGCTCAAACAAGCTGTTAAACTAAATCGTCCCCCCTCGAGCAAAGCCATGAGCGTACTCAACTCATTCCACCCTGCCGTTGCTGCCTGGTTTTCGCGTACCTTTGATGTGCCAACCGAGGCGCAACTGCGGGCGTGGCCTGCGCTGGCCGCGGGCGAGCATGTCCTGGTAGCCGCGCCGACGGGCTCAGGCAAGACATTCGCCGCATTTCTCGCGGCCATCGATCAACTGGTGAAGGAAGGACTTGCAGGCCCGCTGCCCGATGAAACGCGCGTGGTGTACGTATCGCCGCTGAAAGCCCTGTCGAACGACATCCGGCGAAATCTTGAAGCGCCGCTCAATGGGATTCGCGAAGAGCTGGCGCTCGCGGGCCTTACGGATGTGGAAATTCGCGCGGTCGTACGCACCGGCGACACCACGCAATCGGAGCGCGCCGGTATGCGGCGCAGGGCACCGCACATCGTGGTGACCACACCGGAATCGTTGTATATCTTGCTGGGCTCGCAGTCCGGGCGGGACATGCTTGCGACCTGCCGCACCGTCATCGTCGACGAAATTCACGCGATCGCAGGCAACAAGCGCGGCGCGCACTTGGCGTTGTCGTTGGAGCGACTGCAGGCCTTAACAGGTCAAGGCCTGACTCGCGTGGGACTGTCGGCAACCCAAAAGCCGATCGAGGAGGTTGCCAAGTTCCTCACCGGTGCGAACCCGGTGGCCTGCACCATCGTCGATAGCGGCCATGTTCGCCGGCGCGATTTGGCCCTAGAGGTTCCAGCCGCACCGCTCGAAGCGGTGATGTCAGGCGAGGTGTGGACGCAAGTTTACGATCGATTGGCGCTACTGGTGCGCGAGCACCGCACGACCCTGGTTTTCGTCAACACGCGCAGGATGGTCGAGCGCGTTGCGCGGCACCTGTCGGAGCGCATCGGTGAGGAGAATGTCGCGGCGCATCACGGCAGCTTGTCCAAAGAGCGCCGCCTGAACGCCGAACAACGCCTGAAACGCGGCGATCTAAAGGTGCTGGTGGCGACGGCCTCGTTGGAATTGGGCATCGACATCGGCGATGTGGACCTGGTGTGTCAAATAGGCTCGACACGATCCATCAACTCGTTCTTGCAGAGAGTGGGTCGAGCAGGGCACTCGGTCGGCGGCATTTCCAAAGGCAGGCTTTTCCCGCTGTCCCGCGACGAATTGGTCGAGTGTGCATCGCTGCTCGAGGCGGTCCGACGGGGCAAGCTCGATCACCTCAAGATCCCAGAAAATTCTCTCGATGTCTTGGCGCAACAAATTACTGCGGAAGTGTCCGCGCGTGAGTGGTCCGAAGACGGCTTGTTTGCGCTGATGCGCGGCGCCTATCCCTACCGCAACCTCAAGCGAGAGGAATTCGACCAATGCGTGCTGATGCTTGCGGAAGGGTTCAGCACCCGTCGTGGGCGCCGCGGTGCGTTGCTGCATCATGATGCGGTCAACAAAATGTTGCGGCCTCGCAAGGGTGCCCGGCTGACGGCGATAACCTGCGGCGGCGCCATACCGGACAACGCTGATTATCGAGTGATGCTCGAGCCGGAATCCATCGTGGTCGGCTCCGTGAACGAAGACTTTGCCGTGGAGAGCTTGCAAGGCGATATATTCCAGCTGGGCAATAGGTCTTACCGGATCTTGCGCGTGGAACGCGGCACCGTGCGCGTCGAGGATGCGCACGGTCAGCCGCCCACGATACCCTTCTGGCTGGGCGAGGCACCGGGCCGCACCATGGAGCTCTCTGCGGCGGTTGCGGATCTGCGCAAGGAAATAGAGAAGCGGCTCGACGCGCAGCCGCCCTCAGCGCTCGAGTGGCTGATGGAAACGGTGGGTCTCGATGAAGCGGCTGCGTTTCAGATCGTGCAGTACTTGAGCGCCGGCAAAGCGGCGCTCGGTACTTTGCCGACTCTCGATACGGTCGTGTTCGAGCGTTTCTTCGATGAATCCGGCGGCATGCAGCTCATCATTCATTCGCCCTTCGGCAGCCGCATCAACCGGGCGTGGGGACTGTCGCTGCGCAAGCGTTTCTGCCGAACCTTTAATTTCGAGTTGCAGGCGGCGGCTACCGAGGATCACATCGTGCTGTCGCTCACGCACGCGCACAGCTTCGAGCTGGGCGAAGCGGCGCGTTATTTGAATTCAAATTCGGTCCGTCAAGTGTTGATCCAAGCGCTCTGTGCCGCGCCGATGTTCGAGGTTCGCTGGCGTTGGGACGCCGGCATCGCGCTGGCGCTGCCGCGCTTTCGCGGCGGCAAGAAAATCCCGCCGCAAATTGCGCGCATGAACGCGGAGGACTTGCTGGCCTCGGTTTTTCCGGACCAGCTCGCCTGCGCCGAGAATCTCCCCGGCGAGATTGAGGTGCCGGACCACCCGCTGGTCAGGCAAACCATCCGCGATTGCCTGGAAGACGCGATGGATATCGATGAGTTCGAAGGCGTATTGCGCAAGCTGGAGAGCGGCGCGATCCGCGTAGTCGCGAAAGATCTCACCGAGCCGTCGCCCATGGCGCTCGAGGCGCTTAGCGCTCGGCCCTATGCCTATCTCGACGACGCACCTCTCGAGGAGCGGCGCACGCAAGCCGTCATGAGCCGCCGCTGGCTGGATCCAGCGGAAGCGGCCGACATCGGCAAGCTGGACCTGGAAGCCATCACGCGCGTGCGCGCCGAGGCGTGGCCGGATGCCACGATGCCCGATGAGCTGCACGACGCGTTGCTCTGGCTCACGTTCATGACGGACGAGGAGAGCCGCTCCAATCCCGCATGGCCGGCACTGATGGAAGATCTCGCGTTGCAGAGCAGGGTGGTGCGCGTCGCCTTGCAGGAACGCAGCGTGTGGGTGGCGGCGGAGAGGCGCGCGCTGTTCGAATCGATGGATGAATCCCTGGTCGACATTGTACGCGGCCGGCTCGAAGGCTTGGGTCCCAGTACGGCTGCGCAAATTGCCGAATCGCTAGGGCTCGCCGAGCCGCAGATCAACGGTTCACTGCTCGCGCTCGAGTCGGAAGGCTTTGCGATGCGCGGCCATTTCACCGGCGATTCGTCACGCGAGGAGTGGTGCGAGCGGCGATTGCTGGCGCGAATTCATCGCTACACCGTCAAGCGGTTGCGGGCGGAAGTCGAGCCGGTCACTGCGCGCGATTTCTTGAGATTTTTATGCGAATGGCAGCGCGTGTTGCCGGGCGCGAGAATGCAGGGCTCGGACGCATTGGCCGCGATACTGGCGCAGCTCGAGGGGTTCGAATCGCCGGCCGGCGCGTGGGAGACTGAAGTGATTCCCGCACGCATTGCTGAATACGA
The DNA here is from genome assembly GCA_041690895.1 of Gammaproteobacteria bacterium. Lineage (GTDB taxonomy): Bacteria > Pseudomonadota > Gammaproteobacteria > Steroidobacterales > Steroidobacteraceae > Bog-1198. The sequence continues at coordinate 43,053 of JBEPVT010000014.1, read as the reverse complement.
ACCGCAGTGGCTGGATGAGCACTGCCGTGCGGGGCGCTTCATTTGGACCCGGCTGGCCGCTCGTGGCGCGCGCAGCCATGAGACGGTGGCACGCGGCGCATCGCCGATTCGCTCCACCCCCATCGTTTTGCTGGCCAGGCGCAATGTGCCGCAGTGGTCGATGTTTGCCGATCAGTCGAATCCCGCTCTTCTGACCTCGAAGGCGCAAGCGGTGGCGGATTTCATTCGTGAGCAGGGTGCCTCGTTTTTTGATGAGATCTCCGAGAATGTCGGCATGCTGCCCTCGGAGGTCGAAGAGTCGCTTGCTGAATTGGTGGCGGTGGGCCTGGTGAACTCAGATAGCTTTGCGGGGCTGCGCGTGCTTCTGATGCCGAGCGGTCGACGCGCCGGGCGACCAAACTCACACTCGGCACGACACAAGCGCCGTTTGGCGCTGTTTGGGATGGCGGATGCAGGACGGTGGGCATTGGTGCGACGGCCGACAGCGCAGTCTGCGGAGCGCAAGGATGAGGCGGTCGAACAGATCGTGCGCACGCTGTTGCGCCGCTGGGGTGTGATTTTTTGGAGATTGCTGACGCGCGAAGCAGAATGGCTGCCGCCGTGGCGCGACATCCTAAGCTGCTGCCGCAGGCTGGAAGCTCGCGGAGAGATTCGCGGCGGGCGTTTCATCGCAGGATTCTCGGGCGAGCAATTTGCGGCACCGGCAGCCATCGGTTTGTTGCGCGATGTGCGCCGCAAGCCGCCGACAGAAGCGTACGTGTCGCTTTCGGCCGCGGATCCGCTCAACTTGATTGGGATTCTGACGCCTGGGGCGAGGCTCGCGTCGCTGGCGGGCAATCGTCTGCTGTTCAGAGACGGATTGCCGGTGGCCACACTCGCCGCGGGCGAGATTCATTTCGTGGAAGAATTACAGCCCAAGGAACAATGGGACGCGCAAGTCGCGTTGCTGCGGCGTCACATGCCGGTCGCGCTCGAGGATTTGGAACTGCCGCCGGCGCAATAGCAGACTGTTCGATGCTCCTGGCGCGTGGCTATTTTGCGGTGGCCATGGAAGCGTCCCATCCGCCGCCTAACGCTTCGACCAAAGCGACGCTGGCCTGCAGCCGAGAAGACAGCACTTGCAAGGCCGTTTCTTCGGCGCTCAATCTAGTGGTCTGGGCGGTAATGACGCTGCTGTAGGGAACGGTGCCGGCCTTATATTGATTGAGCGTCAGCGCTTCGGCTTCTCGCGCCTTTTTGACGGTTTCATCCTCGATAACGCCTTCTTGTTCGAGCACCCGCAGAGTAACAATTTCATCTTCGACTTGCTGAAAACTTGCGAGCACGGTTTGGCGGTAGCTATCGACCGTTCCCTCGTATGCCGCACGTGCGCCGCGTACCTGCGCGCGCACCAGGCCGCCGTCGAACAATGTTTCGGCGAGCGCAGGCCCTACTGCCCAAATGCGATTGGAAGTTTTAATGAGTCGGCTGAAGGTGTTGCTCGAATACTGGTCCTGGCCCGTCAAGGTCAAGTCCGGGAAATACCCTGCTTTAGCTACGCCAATTTGGGCATTGGCCGCCGCCATCTTGCGTTCCGCTGCCGCGACATCCGGGCGCCGTTCCAGCAAGGTGGAGGGCACGCCGGCGGGTACGGTCGGCACGTCGCTGCGCATTGTCGCCGCCTCGAGGGAAAATTCGACTGGTTGCTTGCCGATCAGCACGGCGACGGCGTGTTCGAGGATGGCGCGTTGGATCTTGGCATTGACCTGCTGCGCTTGACTCGAGAGCAGCTGCGTTTCAGCAGTGACCACGTCGGCCCTCGCCGCGACACCGAACTTGTAGCGGCTTTCCGTGATGTGCAGCGATTGAGTTTCCGCCACGACCGTATCATCAAGCAGCTTTTCCAACTGATCCTGCGCGCGCAACTCAAAATAATCGGCCGCAAGTTCTGCCTGCGCGGAAAGTCGCGCCGCCGCCAGCGCCGCGGAACTGGCCTGCGCGGAAGCGACATTGCTTTCGGTGTTGCGCCGAATGCGGCCCCAAATATCGATGTCCCAATTAGCCGATACGCCCGCCGTAAAGGTATTCACGGTACGCGTCGAGGTGCCGACGGGCACGCCCGCGATGTTGGTAGTGATCGTCGGTGCGCCTTCGCGCTGCGCGCCGAGACTCGCAGCGATCGTGGGCCAAAAACCGGCGCGCGCCTGCGAGACTAGAGCTCGCGATTGCTCGAAGGCGGCCTGCGCCGCCTTGACGTTTTGATTCGAAATGTCGATTTGCGCTTCGAGGCCATCGAGTGCGTCGTCATTGAAGATCTTCCACCAGGGCCCGCGCGACATCACATCGTTGGGTTCGCTCGGTTTCCAGTCGCCGGCCTCCTTGTAGTTTGCGGCCGCGTCGAACCGGGGACGATGGTAGTCGGGACCCACCGCGCAGGCGGCAGCCAAAGCCGCCGCCATTGCCAAGCTCAGAGCGCGCGCGATGAGCCGCATCACGTGGCAACTCCCAACGGGCCAAAGCCGCGGCCGGCGTCGACAACGCCGGTCGGTTTAGGCGGGGAGTACTTGCCGTCCTTCAGGTGCTTCCAATATCGGCGCAGATACAAGTAGACCACCGGAGTCGTATAAATCGTGAGCAGCTGACTGACCAGAAGCCCGCCGACGATCGCTATGCCCAACGGGCGGCGCATCTCGGTGCCATCGCCGGTGGCGACCGCCAGCGGCAGAGCACCGGCGATCGCCGCGCACGTGGTCATCATGATGGGCCTGAAGCGCAGCGAGCAGGCGTGCGCGATTGCATGCAACGGATCCATTCCCAGAGTGCGCTCCGCCTGCAGCGCAAAATCCACAATCATAATGGCGTTCTTTTTGACGATGCCGATCAACAGAAGAATGCCCAGAAATGCGATCAAGCTGAATTCAGTGCCGGTCGCCATCAGAGCGAGCAGCGCGCCGACGCCGGCGGAAGGCAGCGTCGAGAGAATCGTAATAGGCTGTGAGTAGCTCTCATATAACACGCCCAATACGATGTAGATCGCGACAATTGCGGCTAACAGCAACAGCGGGGTTGCGCTATTGCTTTGTTGAAACAAGCGCGCGGTTCCATAGGCGCCGCCGCGAATGCTCACCGGCATGTGGATATCGACCATTTTTTTGGCGATGGCGTCTTGCGCGGTGCCGATCGAGACGCCCTCGGGCAGATTGTAGGCAATCGAGGTCGATACCGATGTGCCGGTGTGGTTGACTGATACTTGCGTAGTGCCGGTAGTGAAGTGACTGAAGGCCGAAAATGGCACGACCGTTTCCTTGGCGACGCTGACCGCTGATCCAGTCGAGGTATTGCCGCGTCCTGCATTCGCCAAGGAATTCGATGCAAGATTGCGCGCGACGTCCTGCGCCACCGAAGTTTGCGAGGCGGCTGTTGTGCGCTTGAGCACGGTGGTGCCCGCGACCGCCTGGGTCAGCTGCGTTCCGGACGCCGCGCCGCCCGCGGTGCTCACATACAATTCTTTGAGAATTTCCGGATTTTGCCAGTACTGCGGCGCGACTTCCATGACGACATGGTATTGCTGCGGGCTGAATGGATTGTAAATGGTCGATACCTGCGCTTGCGCAAACGCATCGCCCAACGCATTGTCGATCTGCACTTCGGAGAGACCGAGCCGAGAGGCGCTGTCGCGATCCACGATCAGATCGGTCTCAAGGCCGCCGGGTTGTAAATCGGTATCCACGTCGGTGACTTCGGGCATGTCCTGAAGCGCCGCTCGAAGCTTTTGCGACCAAGTGCGCAATTCAGTCAGGTCATCGCCGAGCAAGGTGTATTGATATTCCGAGTTGGCGGAGCGGCCGCCGCCGCCGCCCAGGTCCTGTACGGCTCGCAAAAAGGCGCTAACGCCCGCGACCGCCGCAAGTTTCGGCCGCAGCCGCGCGATGACCCGGTCGGCGGAGATGCGGCGCACCTTTAAGGGCTTGAGAGCAACCGTGACATTGGCGCTGGCGCCGCCGCCGCCGAAAGGACCGAAGCCGCCTGCTCCGACCGAACCGGTCACGGTGGCGACCGCCGGATCCGCCTGGATGATGGCCGCCACTTCCTGCAATTTGCCCTTCATCAACTGAAAGGAACTCGCCGCGTCGCCACGGATCCCGCCCTGTAGTTGCCCGGTGTCTTGTTGCGGCAAAAAGCCTTTTGGAATCACCACGTAGAGAAAAATATTGAGCGCAATAGTCGCCCAAAAAATCGATATCATGATCCGTCTGTGACGCAGCGCCCAGTCCAAAGTTGTCGCGTAATTGCGGCGCAACTGTTCGAAGCCACGTTCGAAAGCCCTGCCAAAACGCTTGAATTTGTGATCGCGCTTGTTCTGCAGCAGCAAGGAACACATCATCGGCGTGGTCGTAAGCGAGATGACCAACGAAATCAGAATCGACACCGACAGCGTCATCGCAAACTCGCGGAACAGGCGGCCGAGGATACCGCCGACGAGCACGAAGGGAATGAATACGGCGACCAGCGACAAGCTCATGGAAACGACCGTAAATCCGACTTCTTGAGCGCCCAAAAAGGCTGCGGCAGTGCGCGTCATGCCGGCCTCGATGTGCCGTGTCGTATTCTCCATCACGACGATTGCGTCATCGACCACAAAACCCGTGGCCACGGTCAGCGCCATGAGCGAAAAATTGTCCAGGGTGTAGCCCAGCAAATACATCGCGCCAAAGGTGCCGATCAAGGACACCGGCACCACGATGGCGGGAATCAGCGCGGCGCGATAGCTGTTCAAGAACATGTACACCACCAAAATCACGAACGCCACCGCCAGCAGCAGCGTGCGTTCGACTTGGCTCACCGAGGCGCGGATCGTGATCGAGCGATCGAAGCTCACCAACAGATCGATTTTAGGGTCAATCTCTCTTTTGAGAATCGGCAGCTCGGCTTTGACGGCGTCGATGGTTTCAATGATATTGGCGCCGGGCTGCTGCGTTACCGTCACGAATACCGCCGGCCTGCCGTTATACACTCCGTAGGTCCGAATATTCTCCGTGGCGCCGTCCTGCATATCGAGCACCGTGGCCACGTCGCCCAACCGCACGGTCGCGCCGTTGCGGTTTGCGATGATGAGGTTACGATACGGTCCCGCATCCCGGGCGTTGTCATTGGTATAAATCTGATAGTGAAGATCATCCGATTCGATCGCTCCTTTGGGCGAGTTGGCGTTCGAGTTCGAGATGGCGGCGCGCACATCCTGCAGTCCGATGCCATATTTGGACAAAGAATGCGGATTGAGTTCTACCCGCACCGCGGGCAGTGCGCTGCCGTTGACATTGACCCCCCCGACTCCGGGAATCTGCGATAGCCTTTGGGATATGACCGCATCGGCAGCATCGTAGATTTGCCCTTGAGTGAGGACGTCCGAGGTCATGGCAATCACAATCACCGGAATCGCCGACGTGTTGAGTTTCCTATAGGTGGGATTGCGCGTCAGCGATGTCGGCAGGTCGGCGTGTGCGGCGGCAATGGCTGCCTGTACATCGCGGGCCGCGCCGTCGATGTCGCGATCGATGCCGAACGTAAGTTGAATGCTGGAACTACCGACGCCGCTGGTGGATGTCATGTCATCGACATCGGAAATGGCTCCGAGATGCCGTTCCAAAGGCGTGGCCACCGTAGCCGCCATGACTTCGGGGCTGGCGCCCGGCAGCTGCGCGGAAACAAAAATAGCGGGAACATCGATGCGCGGCAAGGGCGCCACCGGCAGCAACGCAAAGGCAGCGGCGCCGCAGAGTGCAACGCCGAGCGTCAAAAGAGTCGTTGCAACCGGCCGTCTTATGAAAGGCGCGCAGATATTCATGCCGAGCCTGCCGCCAGCGGCTCGTCCGATGCAGCCCTCAAGCGACCGCGCATGCGCGCAGCGATGCGATCAAACGCCAGATAAATAACCGGCGTCGTGAACAGCGTCAGCACTTGACTGACCAGCAGGCCGCCCACGATGCTCACGCCCAACGGATGCCGCAGTTCAGAACCCGTGCCGGTGCCGAACATCAGCGGCAGCGCGCCGAAAATGGCCGCCACCGTCGTCATCAGAATCGGACGAAACCGCAACAGACATGCCTTGTAGATCGCATCTCGCGGCGCCAGTCCCTCGTCATGCTGCGCCACGATCGCAAAATCGATCATCAAGATGGCATTTTTCTTCACGATGCCGATTAGGAGAATAATGCCGATCAACGCAATGATGGTCAGGTCATCGCCGAATAGCATGAGAGCGAGCAGCGCGCCGATGCCCGCCGAGGGTAAGGTCGACAAAATGGTGATCGGATGGATGAAACTCTCGTAAAGCACGCCGAGCACGATGTACATCACCATCACTGCTGCAACCAGAAGCAGCAATTCGTTGCTCAAATTGCTGCGAAACGCCAGCGCCGCTCCTTGAAACGTAGTGCGGATGCTGATGGGCATGCCGAGAGTGCGCTCAGTGTCCTCGATGGCGGTGACTGCCGCCCCGAGCGAGGCGTTGGGCGCGAGATTGAAAGACACGGTGGTGGCCGGAAATTGCGCCAGGTGGTTGATGAGTATGGGACGAGATTCAACATCCACTTTGGCTATCGCTGAAAGCGGAACCTGGCCGCCGCTTGCGGAAGGCACGTAAATGGAAGCGAGCGAGTCGACGGACTTGTAGGCTTGAGGGTCCGCTTCCATGATCACTCGGTACTGATTTGACTGAGTGAATATGGTCGAGACGATTCGCTGACCGAAGGCGTCGTAAAGCGCGTTGTCGACGGTCCCCACGCTGATGCCCAAGCGCGCGGCGCTATCGCGGTCGATGGTTACGTATGCCGCGAGCCCGTTGTCTTCCTGATTGCTCACCACGTCTGCCAGCTGCGGCAGTTGCGACAGCGCGCTCACAAGCTTGGGCGTCCAGGCCGACAATGCGGCCGAATCGGCACTCTCCAGCGTGAATTGGTATTGAGTGCGGCTGATAGTGTTATCCAGCGTGAGATCTTGTACCGGCTGCATATAGACCGTGATGCCCGAAACGTCGGCGGTTTCGTTATGCAGCCGCCGAATCACGTCGGTGACGGTTGTGGAGCGGTCGGCGCGCCGTTTCAGATTGATCAAAAAGCGGCCGCTGTTCAAGGTGACGTTATTGCCGTCGACCCCGATGAACGAAGACAGACTGACGACGTCCGGATCCTTGAGAATCGCCGCCGCCAGTGCCTGCTGACGGCCCGCCATCGCAGCGTAAGAAATGGACTCGGTCGCTTCTGATACTCCTTGAATCAATCCGGTATCTTGCTCAGGAAAGAAGCCCTTGGGAATCAGCACATAGAGCAGCGCTGTGAGCACCAGCGTGCCCAGCGCGACCCACAGCGTCAATCTCTGATGATCGAGAACCCAGGTGAGCCGTTGAGCGTACCAGTCGACGACGGCCTTGAACCACTTGCCCGATTCCGTCTGCGCGTGTTCATTTTGCGGCCGATGCTTCAGCAGCCTCGCGCACAGCATCGGTACCAATGTCAGAGAGACCACGGCGGATATCAATATCGTAACCGCGAGAGTAACGGCGAATTCGCGGAATAACCGGCCGACGACGTCTTGCATGAACAGCAGCGGAATGAGCACGGCGATCAGCGAGACGGTCAAGGAAATAATGGTGAAGCCGATTTGCCCGGAGCCCTTGAGTGCCGCTTCGAGCGGCGATTCGCCGGCTTCGATATACCGAGAAATATTTTCGATCATGACGATGGCGTCATCGACGACGAATCCGGTCGCGATCGTCAATGCCATCAGCGACAGATTGTTCAGGCTGAAGTTCGCCAGGTACATCACCGCAAACGTACCAATGAGCGACAGCGGCACCGACAAGCTCGGAATGATCGTGGCGGGAATGTTGCGCAAGAATAGCCAGATAACAAGCACGACCAACACCACCGCCAATATCAATTCGAATTCGACGTCCTTGACAGAGGCGCGAATGGTGATCGTGCGGTCGGTGAGCAGAGCCACATCGACGCCTGCGGGCATATCGGCCTGCAGCGAAGGCAGTAGTTCTTGGATCCTATCGACCACATCGACGACGTTAGCTCCGGGTTGCCGTTGCACGTTGAGGATCAGTGCCGGGACGGAATTCATCCAGCCACCCAGCTTGGAATTTTCCGCACCGGATACCAGGATCGTAACGTCCTTGAGACGCACCGGCGCGCCGTTCTTGTAGGCCACCACGACGTTGCCATAGTCATCGGCGTCTCTAATCTGATCGTTGGTGTTGATCGTGTAGGCGTTGGCGGGTCCGTCGAGCGTGCCCTTCGGGCCATTTTGGTTGGCGTTGTTAATCGTGGTGCGCAAGTCGTCGAGATTCAATCCATAGGCGGCCATGGCGCGCGGATTTGCGACAACTCTGACCGCAGGACGTTGACCGCCGCTGATGCTGACCACGCCCACGCCTTTGATCTGCGAAATCTTCTGCGCGATGCGCGTGTCAACCAAGTCCTCCACTTCTGTGAGCGCCATGGTCTTCGAGGTGATGCCGAGGATCAGCACCGGGGCGTCGGCAGGATTGACCTTGGCGTAGATTGGCGGTGCGGGGAGATCCTGAGGGAGCAAGTTCTGTCCGGCGCTGATCGCGGCTTGCACCTCTTGTTCGGCCACGTCGATCGCCAGCGACAAATTGAATTGCAATGTGATGACGGATGCGCCCGCGGAACTCGTCGAGGACATTTGGCTCAAGCCCGGCATCTGTCCAAATTGTTTTTCCAACGGCGCTGTAATGGCTGAGGTGATTACCTCCGGACTGGCGCCAGGGTAAAAGGTCTGCACTTGAATGGTCGGATAAGCGACCTCCGGCAATGCCGACAGCGGCAGCTGCAGATAAGCCATTGCGCCAACGATCAAGATCGCCACCATCAGGAGCGTGGTCGCAACCGGCCGCAGAATGAAGATGCGTGACGGGTTCACGGCATCACTGAGATGGCGGTGGTTTCCCGCGCTCCTTGCCGCGTCGTGCGCCGGGTGTGCCGGACTTGGCGGCCGGCTGCGCCCCGGCAGCCGGCGCCGGCGCTGAACTCGGCAATTGGACTTGCGCGCCGTCGCGCAACCGGTCGCCGCCTTCGGTGACGACGACATCGCCGGCCTTCAATCCCGCCGCCACGGCAACTTTTTCGCCGTCGACGACGCCCAAAGTGACCGGACGAACGCTGACGGTGCGATCCGCATTGACAAGGTAGACGAACGTGGTTGCTACGCCATTGGGCGCACCTCGGCGCACGGCCGAGTTGGGCATGATGATTTGATTCGTCAACACGTCTTGCAGCAACTGAATATTGACAAACTGATTTGGAAACAGCGACGAATCAGTATTGTCAAATTGCGCGCGCAGCTTGACCGTTCCGGTCGTGATGTCGATCGAATTGTCCACGGTCAGTAACTTGCCATCGGCAATCTTGGTGGCATTGGTGCGATCAAAGGCCCCGACGGTCAAGGCGGCACCAGATTGCACTCGCTTCATCACGGCGGAAACATTGTCCTCGGGAATAGAAAAAATCACGGTAATCGGCTGCAGTTGGTTGATGAGGACAATGCCGTTGGTATCGCCGGGCGTCACATAGTTACCCTGATCCACTTGACGTAGGCCCACACGGCCCGTGACCGGTGAAATGATGTGCGTGTATACCAAATTCACTTGGGCCGTCTTGACTTGCCCTTCGTCGGCCTGGATCGTCCCCACGTACTGATCGACCAGCGCGCGCTGCGTGTCGAGCTGTTGCTGCGCAATGGAATCTTCTCTGACCAAGCCTTCGTAACGCTTCAAGTTCAATCTGGCGTCGGCCAGAAGCGCCTGGTCGCGCTTCGAATTGCCTGCCATTTGCTGCAGGGCAGCTGCATACGGACGAGGGTCGATCTGCGCCAACGCATCGCCCTGATGAACGAATTGTCCTTCGGTGAAGTAAATCTTCTGCAGCGTGCCGCTGATCTGGGTCCGGACCGTGACGGTGGCGAGGGGAGTTACGGTTCCGAGCGCTGGAATCTTCACTTGAATATCGCCCGAAACCGCAGTGGCTACCGACACTGCGACCGGACCGTTTTGACCATTGCGTCCGCGCGGCGGCGCAGCGACCGGCTGCTTGGTGCGAAGATAGAGCACGAACCCAACCAACAGCGCCGCGATTACCAGAGCAACGGTCAGTGTCCGCCAGTGTCTGGCGATGAATGGTCGAGAGTCCCGCGCCGGCGCCAGAAATTGGGGATCTTCTTGTTCGGTTGTCACTAATGCACCAATACGCGAGCCCATGCCGTGGCACGCACTGCCAAACGATCATCTGGGCGAGCCGCAGACTATAACCAGATTCGACCCCGAACTACACACTGATGACCGGGCAGCATGCATGTAGAACCTAGGAAAACTCGAAAGTTCATCAGCCAATGTAAAGTATTGTGAACGCTACCGGACCCAGGCTGTATAAGCGGCGGCCCGGCAGGCCGGAAGCGGCGGAACCCTGGGCCGCTGGTGCTAGAATTCGCGCCGCCAGAGATATAAGGAGCCTCGATGAAATTGATCCATTCCGTTGCATGCCTGTCCGCATTGCTGATGTTAGCCGTGGCGATGCCCGTCGCCAGCGCCCAGGTTTGGACCGAGGGCGTGAACTATTTTCTCATTCAGCCGGCGCGAACGCCGTCGGTGCCGCCGGGCAAAATTGAAGTGACGGAGGTTTTCTCCTACGCCTGTCCCGCGTGCAATATTTTCCTGCCCACCGTGCACAAATTGAAACACGCGATGCCCGCGAATGTCGTCGTGGACTATCTGCCCGCGGCATTCAATACCGTCGAGGATTGGCCGATGTTTCAGCTGGCGTACGTGACCGCGCAAATACTCGGGGTGGATCAGCAGACGCACGATGCCATGTTCGACGCCGTGTGGAAGGGTGGAGACTTGGGCATCACCGACTCGTCGACTCGCGCCCTAAAAAGCCGCATGCCGACCATCGAGGACGCCGCCAAGTTTTACAGCCAGCATGCCGGCGTGCCGGTCGAGAAGTTCATTGCCACTTCAAAGTCCTTTTCGGCCGATCTCAAGGTACGCACCGCGCAGGATTTGATGATTCAGTACAAGGTCGATCGCACGCCAACAATCATTGTCAACGGCAAGTATCGATTGCATACGGAATCAGCCGGAGGCACGGATCAATTGATCGACCTGGTCAAGTACTTGGTGGCGAAGGAAACCAAGTAGCGTAATGAGAAACCTGCTCCTTCAACATCCCCGGCTGTGGATTTCGTTCATCGCGGGCACCGTGCTTTTCTTTTTTCTTCCGCACGATTGGTCGATTTTGAGCCGAGTACTGGTAAGCTGGAATGGCGGAATCGTGCTTTTTCTGGCGCTGATTGTTTTCTGGATGACGCGCCTCACGGCAGCGCAGATTTGCACAAAGTATATTGAAGAGGACGAGACCGCGCCCTTCATTCTCTTGGTGGTCGTGTTGGCGGCCGTTGCCAGTCTGGTTGCCATCGTCGAGCCACTGGCCACCATCAAGCAAGTGAGCGGTTCAGTGCGCGCGGCGCACGTCGCGCTGGCTGCACTCACGCTGATTGATTCATGGCTGCTGGTTCCGGTCATGTTCACCACGCATTACGCCGACATGTTTTACAGCACCACCAAGGATGATCGGCCGCTGCATTTCCCCAATACTCCCGAGCCGGTGTTTTGGGATTTTGCTTATTTCTCCTTCACCATCGCCGCGGCGTGTCAAACCGCAGACGTATCGACGCAGCACGCCGCGATGCGCAAGGTCGTCATCGCGCAAACTCTGATCTCGTTTCTTTTCAACGCATCGATCCTAGGGTTCGCGATAAACGTCACGGCCGGGATCATCGGCGGAAACTGAAGACGAAGCGGCATTAGTTGGCCGGGGCTTTGACGATTTCTCCGCCCTTCATGACAAAGCCCACGGATTGCAGCCGCGAGACGTCGGCGAGCGGATCGCCCTCAACCGCGATGAGGTCGCCGAACCGTCCGACCGCGATTGCGCCGACATCAGCCTGGCGGCCCAAGGCCTGCGCCGCGTTCGCCGTCGCCGCCTGGATCGCCTGCATGGGAGTCATCCCCCACTTCACCATGGTGACGAATTGTCGTGCGTTGTAGCCGTTCGGGTAGACGCCTGCGTCGGTGCCAAAAACCATTTTGACACCAGCCTTCACGGCTGCTTGAAAGGTTTGTCGTTGTTTCAAGCCAATCAGGCGTTCCTTCTCCAGCGATTCCTTATAGACGCCGTTTTTCTCACCCTCGGCCATGATGTAATCGTCGTTGTAAATGTCCATCGAAAACCAGGTGCCGTGTTGCTTGGCCAAGGTGAAAGCCTCCTCATCGGCCAGGCTCGCGTGCTCGATGGTGTCGACACCCGCACGGATGGCGTCCTTGATTCCCGATGTTCCATGAGCATGCACCGCGACTCTCAAACCCAGCATGTGCGCCTCGTCCACCAGCGCCTTCATCTCGGCGAGGTCGTATTGCTGGCTACCCACCGTATCCGTTTTTGAAAGCACGCCGCCCGTGCCACAAAATTTAATGACTTCCGCGCCGTACTTGCGCAATTTACGCACTGTCGCGCGGATCTCTTCGGCCCCATTCGCGACGGCCGGCCTAGGCACCGAGACTGACGGCGGCAGTTCCGTGGCATCGCAATGCCCGCCTGTGGCACCAATGGCGTAAGTCGCAGGAACGATGCGCGGACCCGGCACGATGCCCTGTTCTACGGCCTGCTTGATCGCGACGTCATCGAAATTGGCAGAACCCACGTTGCGCACTGTTGTGAAGCCGGCTTGCAGGGTCCTTTGCGCATTGGCCACGCCAACCACCGTCCAGAAGTTATCGGTAAATTGCAGTCGGCGATAGCCGCTAAAACGCGGATCCGATGTCAAATGCGTGTGCATGTCGATCAATCCGGGCAGCAGCGTCATGCCCTTGAGGTCCACATGACGCGCACCAGCCGGTGTTATCGAACCCTGGCCAATCGCCGCGATGCGGCCATCGGTAATGGTGATCTGCGGATGATCGACCAGCCGTCCGGTCAGCACATCGACCATCCGGTCGGCGCTCACCACCACCGTATCGGCGAACGCGCTCGTTGCTGCGGCATTGCTAAACACCGCGCCGGCAATGACCGCCGCTCGCAAAAAAACTGTCGATCGCATGCTCATGCCCCCGCTATTTTAAAGCAACGCTATCACAACATAGGCGTTGCAGGTTCGATGTCCGACAACAGGATTTCGAGGCGCGGCGCCGGCGCTCCCCGCACCGATGCAAAGGCCACGATGTGCTCCGCAATGTGCTGTACATAGGCACGGGTTTCGTTGTAAGGAATATTCTCAATCCAAACATCCGCGTCCATGGGACGGCGCGGCATCCAGCGCGCGAGCGCTGCCGGGCCTGCGTCGTAGGCGGCGAGACTCAAGGCCAACTGTTCGCCATAGCGATCCAAGAGTTCGCGAAGGTAGGCGGCACCGAGCGGCACTGCGACCGAGGGATCAAACAGCGCATCGCGCCCAGGGAAAGATAGGTGCCAGCGACGCGCGACCGCAGAGGCGGTCGCGGGCACCATCTGCATCACGCCGCGGGCATCTGCATGCGAGACCGCGTCTTTGCGAAACAGACTCTCCTGGCGCATCACGGCCAGTATCCAATCCTGCGGCAATTGCGCGAGCTTGCTTGCCCGGCCCACGGCGTCCGGAAACGGCCGCGGATATCGCAGCGTCACATCATCGAATTCCCCGGTTTGCGCAAGGGTCGTAATGGATTGCGCGAACCAGCCCCAGCGCGAGGCGAGCTGAGCCGCTTGCACCCGCAAGGCATTGGCAGCGACCTGCAGCGCCGCATTCCATTCGGCTGTCGCCTCATCGCTCATGTCGCAATCAAATAACTCGTGCGCGCGAATCATCGCCGGCATTTTCGTGAGCTCGGTCTGTGACCGCGCATCGAGCGGCGAGGGCCGAACGTTCAGATTGTAGGGTTGGGCGCGGCGGTCTGCCGCGAGATAGCCGTAGTAGTCTCGAAGGCCGGCGATTTCACTGAACAGGGGCGCAGCCGCGGCATCGCCCGAGATCGCGGCGGTGGCACGCGCGTGCCAATACCGCCAACGCGGCTGCATGGCAAGGTTTGGCGGCATCTGTTCTATCCACGTAAGGGCGCGTGCATAATCGCCGTTCCACAACGCAGCGCGCACGCGCCACTCCTGCACCTGGTCATCGATCGCCGCTGCCGGCACATCGTCGAATGCTGCGATCGCGCGTGGATCGCGGTCGTACGCGGCGCCCAACGCGGCGGCGCGCTTGAGTCGGCCTTGAGTCTCCGGCGTCAGGCCTGCGTGTGTCAGCAGTTTTGGCAGCAAGTCCAAGGCATTGGCCGGCTCGGTGCGCGCAAGCTTCTCGAACCCTGCGGCCAAGGCTTCCGATTCAACCTGCAGCGACGGGTGGCTCGCCAGAACATTCAACGCTGATCGCGGCGAATCGAGAAGATCAGACCACTGCAGCAGCGCTGCACGGCGATCCAGCGGCACATCGGCGGCGAATTCGCGCGCCAGCCGCGGCACCTCAGCAGATAGTGCCGCCCGAGTGCGAGTCTCCGCGAGCACCGATGTCAGCAGGCCCTGTTGCCTCAACCAGGCGAATACATCGGTGCATTCTGCTGGCACCTTTTGCGGAATCATCCATCGGGCGAGCGCGGCGGCTGCCAGTCCTTGCGTATCATCGGTGGATAACCTTCCTTCGAGCCTATCGCAGATCAGCACTGGATCAGCGACATCGGCGGAGCGGGACAGAAACCAATCCCAACGGCGGCGCTGGGCGAGGCTGGTGAGCCATTCCCTGCGTAGGCCGTGCGTCACGGGTTGTCCGGCGTGGGACCGCAGAAACGAATCAATAGCCGCGTCGAGATTTTCGTCCGGGATAAGGCTGAGGTCGCGCCGCAGTCTTGCCGCCAGCAGATAGTCATGGATGGAGTATTGCTCCAGCGCAGGCGAATCCGGGCTATCCGCTTGATGCAGACGAATGCGCAGCATCGCGGCCATGAATTCTTCGCGGACGCCATCTTTATCTGCCGATGACGGCGCCGTGAGAGGCTGCGCGGTCAGAGTCGGTACCAGAGCAAGCACAATTGCGCCACCCAACAGCGCCTTTAACCAGGTCGACATACCTGCATTATGATGGTTGAATGCTGTGCGCATGAAATCTAAAGTCGTGGCGATATTGGAGACACGAACCGGTGCCCACCTCGCAGAAATGGTCGCGCGCCGCGGCGGCGTGCCCATGCTTGCGCCGGCATTGGAAGCCAGTCCGCCGAAGCTCGGACCTTTGATGGCGGCGTTGGACACAGCATTGAGCGGCTAGTAGCATTGCTGCAACTCGATCGAATCAGGAGCATGAGTCCCATGGATAACGAAAAAACAGAATCGAAGCCGTTTCTAACAGACGTGAAGACCTTGCGCGAGCGGGCACGCAAGAACATTGCCAGCGGCGGCGTAACCTTTACATATAAAGGCGACGTTAAGAAAACAATCGACATTCTGCAATCAGTCTTGGCAACGGAAATTGTGTGCGTGCTGCGCTATACCATGCATGCCGTTGCGGCGCAGGGCATTTCCAGCGAGGGCGTCAAGGACGAGTTTTGGCAGCACGCCAAGGAAGAGCAGGAGCACATGAAAGAGGTCGCGGAGCGTATCAATCAGCTCGGCGGGAAACCGGATTTCAATCCGACCGGGTTGGCGACGCGTGCCGCATCTGAATACGGTAACGCGGATAATTTGGTCGACATGATCAAGGAGAACTTGATCGCCGAACGCATCGCGGTCGATCACTATCGCGAATTGATCCGCTATTTCGGTGACGATGATCCGGGCACTCGCACTATGTTGCAGCACATATTGGTGGTGGAAGAAGAGCATGCGAACGACATGCACGATCTGCTCGTAGCGCACGAAGGCCACCCCATGCTGCCTGGCTAGGATGTCTTGCAAGACGAGCTTGGCTAGCTGCTTCCACCCACCGAGGGCGAGTCGCTGGCGGGGAAGGACTCCTCCAGAGCTTCATCCAGCAGCTCATCCATGTGGACTTTGTCCGGCGCCTGCGGATGCCTGCCCATATACGTCGCGGCATAGGAGCACGCCGGGTTAATCGACCAACCGTGCTCGGTGGCAAACTGCACTGCCGTACGCATCAATTCGGCCGCGATACCGCGGCCGCCAATCGCCTGGGGAACACGGGTGTGCGTGATCGTCATCACACCATCGGACAGCGTGTAATCTAGCTCCGAGCGATGCCCGTCAACCTCTGTCGTAAATTGCGTTGCGTTCTGATCATGGCTAATGGTGCTCATGTTCCTCTGGATGCTCCGCTGGATGTTCCGCCTTGTGCTCCGGGGGCGGAGCGGGGCGAGCCTGCGACTTCGGCGCAGGCCTGATGACCTGAGTCTGCACCGGTTCGCGGCGCGGCTCAACTGGCGCGACCTCATGGCGCGGCGCGACCTCGCGGGGCGTGTTCACCGGTTGCTGCTGAACCGGCCGCACTTCGCGCGCGGGAGGAGCTACGTTTCGATTCGGCGTGACTTCTCGGTTCGGAACTTCTCGATTGGGCGCGGCTTCGGGCCTGGGGTGCGGTGTGCTCAGGCGCGGTTGCGGGGCCGCACGTTCAGCGCCGACTGGGGCCGCCCGTTCAGCACCAACGGTCGTTTTGCGCGTCGGTGTCGCAGCACCGCGCGCCGGTATCGGGCTTGAAAAATTTCCCGCTCGTGGAGTCGCGGCAATCGACGGGTTGCCGTGATTGCTGGCGGCGCGCAGTACAGGATTGCTGCGTGCGGTCTGCTCGTGCTGGCGCTGAACCGATGTGGCATCGATATGTCGACCACGTGCGGCCGCCGTTTCCTCCGCTGTGGGTTGTGCGCGAACGCCGCCCTTGCCGCCGTTAAAGCTGACGCGCCTCACATTGACATTGTTGATGACCGTCCTGTTATAAACGTTGGTAATATGAGTTGAACCGATATTGACTACCGCACGGTTGTAGAAAAGGTGGCCGCCCTGCCAGTAGCCGCCCTCATAGCCACGGCCGCCGTAGCCGTAGCCGTAATTCACGCCGCCATAAAAGCCGACTTGCGGTCCCCAATAGCCGGTGTGCCAAAGGAAGACCTCACCGTCAGCTGCCCAATACCCGGGTGTCCACAGATAGTCCGGCTGCGGTGCTTCGACCCAAGTGCCGGGCACCCAGTAATAGTCCTGGCTGTCGTCGCCCCAAGCCCAATAGCCCGGCGTCCATATATAGCCGTCTGCGGGAATGGGCGGCTGGTCGTACACCGGTAGTTCCGGCGGGGAAATGCTGACTGACACATTGATTTGCGCCGAGCTGAGCTCAGGCGACAACATGAGCAGCAGCGCTGGAATGATGGACAGACGCCAGGACTTCGAAACCATGATTCTCTCCGAAATGTGTGACGCGCTGCCGCAGGAGTTCTTGTAAGCACAGCTTATCGGGAAGCCAAGGACCTATTAATCAGCGCGCCGCGGTCGCGCCTGTAGGATATGGCTTATAGCTTCCCATCGAGATTGTCTGCTTCTTATATAATGGCTTTACCTATGACTACCGCCCCGGCTATCACCCAGAACGCGGATGTCCGCTTTCTTGGGAAGCTCCTCGGCGACGTCATTCGCACCTATGGCGGCAGTGCGCTGCTCGACCGAATCGAAGCCATTCGCGCAGCCTCCGTTGATCGATTCCGCGGGATCGCCAATCCGCGGGGAGTGGCCGCCGGCTGGGAGAGCCTGTCGCTCGATGAAACCGTGGCTTTCGTCCGTAGCTTCATGCTGTTTTCAATGTTGGCGAATCTTGCAGAAGACCGGCAGGGTGCGTCGGCTGAAAAGGACAGTACCTTAGGATCGGCTTTGGCCTTCCTTGAACAGCAGGGCGTGACGTTCGCGCAGGCAGCGGCACTCCTCGATCATGCACACATTACACCCGTGCTCACGGCCCATCCTACCGAGGTGATGCGAAAGAGCATGCTGGATCATCGCAACCGTATCGCGGCGTTGATGGCACTACGCGATTCCGGTCTGCGCGAAACCGCTGCGGGAGAGCTGATTGAGGAGGCGATAGCCGCGCAGATTGCATTCCTCTGGCAGACGCGCGCGCTTAGGCACGAAAGACTGTACGTCGCGGACGAAGTCGATACGGCACTCACGTATCTGCGAGACATATTTCTACCAGTGATGCCTGCGCTCTACGCGCGATGGGAGCGCTTGTTGGGCAAGCGCCCGCCAAGCTTTTTGCGGCTCGGTTCCTGGATCGGCGGCGACCGCGACGGAAATCCACACGTTACCGCGGACTCATTGCGCCTGGCATTGGGCCGCGCCGGTCAAGCCCTGCTCGCCGATTACTTGGAACAACTCAATGCGATTGGCGCGGAACTGTCGCTCTCGAGCGAGCTCGCGGCAGTTTCCGAACCTCTCGCGGCCCTGGCGCAGTCGAGCGGAGATTTGAACAGGGCGCGTGCCGACGAGCCTTATCGGCGCGCAATCACCGGGATGTATGCACGTCTCGCCGCGACTTATCAGGAACTGACCGGCCGGGTGCCGCCGCGGCCAGCCACTGTGGCGGCACCGGCTTATCAGGACGCACCGAGTTTTCGCGCGGATCTGCAAATTCTCGAGGATTCATTGAAGTCTGACAGCCGCGTACGCCTCAACGGCGGCGGCGCGCTGGCGCGCCTGAATCGGGCGGTCGAGACCTTCGGCTTTCATCTGGCGACGCTGGATCTTCGGCAAAACGCTGACGTGCATGCCAGGGTGGTCGCCGAGCTGCTGAAAGTGGCAGGTGTTTCGCCGGATTACCAAGCCCTGACAGAACTCGAGCGCGTCGCGCTGTTGCGGCGCGAGCTGACCAGCGAACGCTTGCTGGCAAGCCCTTATGCTCATTATTCGCCGGAGGCCGTGTCCGAACTGAGCGTCGTGCGCGCTGCAGCGGCAGCGCATCAGCGCTACGGTGCCGAATGCATCCGCTTCTATATTATTTCCAAGTGCGAGAGCGTGTCGGACCTGTTAGAGGTCAACATTCTCCTTAAGGAGGCCGGACTGTACCGGCATCAAGGCAGCGCATCGGCCGCGATCATGGCCGTGCCGCTCTTTGAAACGATTGCGGATCTGGAAGGTTCGGCCAAGGTGATGCAGGCTTGGCTGGAGATACCCGAGACGGCAGCCATCACGGAAGCCTTTGGATTCCAAGAAGTCATGGTGGGCTATTCTGACTCGAACAAGGACGGCGGCTACTTAACGTCCGTGTGGGGCCTGCACCAGGCGACCCGCACACTCGCGGCCGTCTTCGAGAAACATGCGATGCTCATGCAAGTATTCCATGGTCGCGGCGGCGCCGTCGGCCGTGGCGGCGGCTCATCCTTCGCCGCCATTCGCGCGCAGCCCCATGGCACGGTCCGCGGGCGCATCCGAATCACCGAGCAAGGCGAAATCATCGCGGCCAAGTACGGCACGCGCGAAAGCGCGGCCACCAACCTTGAATCCATTGCGGCGGCGACGATGTTGGCATCGCTTGAAAGGCCCGCGCTGTCAGGCGACAGCGCGCGCCGCTTTGCGGCAGCCATGGACAATCTCTCCAAAGAAGCGTTTCGCGCCTACCGCGCGCTGGTCTACGAGACTGAAGGGTTTGCGGAATTCTTCAGGCAATTGACGCCGCTGCTGGAGATATCGGAACTCAAAATCGGTTCGCGTCCCGCGTCCCGCACCAACTCTCAGAGAATCGAGGATCTTCGAGCGATTCCCTGGGTATTCAGTTGGGCGCAGGTCCGCGTGATGTTACCGGGCTGGTATGGCGTCGGTCAGGCAATGCGTTCAGCCGACACGGGATTGCTGCGTGAAATGCTCGATGCATGGCCGTTCTTTCGTGCCACCGTCGATAACTTGGAAATGGTGCTGTCGAAGTCGGATATGGGCATCGCCGCGCGCTATCTTACGTTGGTGAAAGACGCGGGCCGAGGTGAGGCACTCTTCGGGCGTATTCGCGATATGTGGCTGGCGACCCAAGAATGCCTTCTCGCGGTGACAGGACAAACACGCCTGTTGGAAAAGCACCCCGTGCTGGATGCGTCTATTCGGTTACGGCTGCCGTATGTCGAGCCTCTAAATTTGCTGCAGGTCGAGTTGCTCAAACGCCATCGCGCCGGCGAAAAGGATCCAAGGGTGCGCGAGGGAATTCAGTTATCCATCAATGCAATCGCTACGGCTCTGCGCAATAGCGGCTAGCGCTGACGATGTCCCTGGACAGCGAATTAGGGCCATGGAACCCAGGTATTGCGTCGCAAGTGCCCAAGGAATTGCGTCATCTGGCCACGATCTTTCGCGCCGAGAATGTTTTTACCAGTATTGCGGCGGCTACTGAATTTCGCGGTCTCACCGGATTCAGCTTGAGCGAATTAGTGGTATTTCGCCCGCATCGGCTGGCATTGCATGAACTCTTGGTGCGCGTGACCGCAGACTTTGCAGTCCCCGACGGCACGCGTATCAAGGATCTCGGTTTGAATTTTCGCGAGATCGCGCGGCTGTTGCTGTTGCGCTACCTCGAGCCCGCGAGGGAACTTATCGCGCAGGCCTATCAGCGCGCGCAGCGGCAAATGCGGGACATCATCGAGCCCGCACTGTCGCGCTTGAAACGCAACTGGGATCCCGAGCAGATCGCTGAATTCGAGCGCTTGGCCGCCGCGTCCGCCGATGCGGCGAGTCTCGTCGGATACCGGAACCTCGCACGCGTGATGTCGGCGTTGTTTGCGACGCAAGGAGCCGCGTGGGGTACCAAGGATCTGATCGCATCGATGGCCGTTGGCCTGGCCGGCAATGATTACGGCAGCGACTGCATCGGTCAGACGATTGCGCCGCTGCTGCAAACCGCCGCCCGCGAGCAAGGATACAAGCTGTTGCCGCGCCAGGAGCACCCCGTGGTGATCAATACCAAGGGACCCTCGGCGTCCGGCAAGAGTACATTGCGGCCGCTGCAGAAAAAGCTTGCCGGTGAGATCGGTGTGCAATGGAGCGACTTTGCGCTGATCAGTCCTGATATTTGGCGCAAACAGCTGCTCGATTATGCGTCGCTCGGTTCAGCGTTTCGATACGCCGGTGCCTTTACCTCGGACGAGGTGCAGATCATCGATCAGAAGCTTGACCGTTACATGGCAGCCAAGAATCGGCGCGGCGACATGTCGCATTTGTTGATCGACCGATTTCGCTTTGACAGCTTTGCGCCCGATTCGGCCGAAGCAGGCAGCAATTTGTTGACGCGGTTTGGCCAGACTGTCTATTTATTTTTCGTGATTACGCCGCCGGAGATGTTGGTGGAGCGTGCATGGAAGCGGGGGCTCGAGTTCGGCCGATACAAAGCCGTCGATGACACGCTGGCGCATTCGGTTGAGGCGTATTCTGGCATCCCTGACGTGTTTTTTACGTGGGTTCG
The DNA here is from genome assembly GCA_041690895.1 of Gammaproteobacteria bacterium. GTDB lineage: Bacteria > Pseudomonadota > Gammaproteobacteria > Steroidobacterales > Steroidobacteraceae > Bog-1198. The sequence continues at coordinate 21,597 of JBEPVT010000014.1, read as the reverse complement.
CCGTAGCGACAAGCGCATTCGATTTGAATTCTTGGACAATACGGTTCGTTTGGGTGAGCGGCCGCGGACTGCTGCCTTTGGCGACAACGACACTTTCAATCTCTTGGATGTTAAAGCTGCTTTGGACATAGAGCGCTATGCGCGCATCGATGTGGATGCGAGTGCCGCGGAATTTCTCTACCCTGATCGGGCGCTGCTAGCTCCGGAGAATAACGTGAATTTTCTGAATCGCTGCGTGAAGAGTTTTCATTGGGTTAATTTTGCTACCCAAGCCAGCGGCCAGATCTATTTGCGCATCGAGCGGGGACAGCCGATCCTTAAGGATCGCGCGGCATTTGCGGCAGCAATTCTAAGCCCAGATACGCTGGCGGCGATTCGAGCTGTGGCGCCTGACGCACTGACCGGCAATGTGCCGGAGGCGCCGCAAGCGACTTACCTCCACTCTAAGGAAGGCCAGGAGCCAGCTCCGACGCTCGGGCAGTGGGGCCCGTCAATCTAGAAAGCCGCAGTGCCGGTCGACGTGCGCAGCGAGGTCGAGGGTGTGCTGGCGCGTGAGACGCTCCGCAGCTTCGGTGTCGCGCTTCTCCAGCGCTTCGATAATCTTCAAGTGATCGATAATGGAGCGCGCCGCGCGGTCGCTCTGCGTGATCGTCGCGCGCCGTATTGCGCGAACGTGAAGCAGCAGGTTTTTGGTCGCGTCGATGATCATCTGCGAGCCGCCAAGAGCGATCACGGCGGTGTGAAAGGCAATGTTCGCATCGGAGTATTCACCCAGGTGCTCGGAAGGAGGCGAGTTCTGAAACTCATCGAATAGATGCCGCAACTTGGCAATATCCGCATCGCTGGCGTTCAAAGTGGCGAGCCGAGCGGCCATGGATTCGAGTGCCGCCCACATTTGAATCATTTCAATCATTTCTCGCTTTGATTTGCGGATGATATAAATGCCGCGGCGCGGAACGGTGCGAATGAATCCTTCCTGCTCCAACAGCGACAGCGCCTCGCGGATCGGCGTGCGGCTGACGCCGAGCGCGTTGGTCAACTGGCGCTCGTCGAGACGCAGTTCCTGCTGCGGATCATAAATATCGGTATCGGCAATTGCAGTCTTTAGCAGTGTATAAGCTTGGTCGCGCAGGCTCGTTGCATTGAGCGGGGCAAGCGCCAGCGGAGTGGCGGAGGTGGTTCGTTGAACCAGCGTCACGATGGAATTCATTAGGCCTCTTTCAAGACGGTTCGCCGATGCAGTGGAATGGGCAAGCGCACTGAGCGCCAGATATATTACCTTGCAGTGGATATTTCCCACCGATTAAATTGTCGCTTCGATACACGCCCGGCGCTGCTGCACGGCGCAAATTGTTTATGGCAAAGGCCATCAGACTTGGCGGTTTCGAAGCTCAGCGGACTGCCGGTGAGCACTTTAGATTGCAAAGCCCGCGACGTAGCCAAGCGCTGTACCTTTGCTTGACACTTTGAAACGCCTTCATATATGGTATACCACGCATAACGATGCGTGGCTGGTATGTGCTCGAATTTAATGATTCGAGCCTCGTTATTGGGAATATGCAAAGTGGATTACTCTCTGCAGCGGCTCATTTTCGCCCGTCTATAGCGCGAAATTGCGCATCTCTCGGCGCCAGTACGGAGAATTACAATGAACGAAAATGTAACTGCTAAGTCCCCCTTCGCGAATCCTTGGATCCAACTCATCATCGGCGTCATTTGCATGGCGGCGGTGGCCAATCTGCAGTACGGCTGGACTTTGTTCGTCAACCCCATCGATGCCAAGTATCACTGGGGACGAGCCGCGATTCAGGTCTCGTTCAGTTTATTTGTGCTCCTTGAAACTTGGCTCATTCCCATCGAAGGCTACATGGTCGATCGCTTCGGCCCGCGTTGGGTGGTGATCGTCGGCGGCATTCTCGTAGCGATTGCTTGGGTAATGAACTCCGTCGCGAGTTCATTGCCGATGCTGTATTTCGCCGCTGCAATCGGCGGCATCGGCACCGGCTGCGTCTACGGCACATGCGTGGGCAACGCGCTCAAATGGTTTCCCGGCAGGCGCGGATTGGCAGCCGGCATCACCGCCTCGGGATTTGGCGCGGGTGCTGCCATTACTATCGGGCCGATTAGATCCATGATTGAATCTTCCGGCTACGAGCACGCGTTCTTGACCTTTGGCCTGATACAGGGAGGCATCGTGTTCGTATTGGGATGGCTGCTGTTGGCTCCGCCTGCGAGCCTGCTAACCGCGACCGCCAAGCCCAGCCAGACGGCACACGGCTATACGCCGGGCGATGTATTGAAGAGTCCCGTGTTCTACGTGATGTACGTGATGTTCGTACTGATTGCCGCCGGCGGTCTAACCATGGCGGCATCCATGGCGCCCATCGCGGATGATATGAAGATTTCGAAGGTTCCGGTCGAGTTGTTCGGCGTGGTACTGCCGGCGCTAGGCTTTGCGCTGTTCTTGAATCGCATCTTCGACGGCATCGGACGGCCGTTTTTCGGATGGCTCTCCGATCAAATCGGCCGTGAATATACGATGGCGCTGGCCTTTACCATTGGCGCGATCGCGCTGTTCGCTTTGAGCCAGTCGGGCAGGAATCCGCTGGTCTTTGTGCTGCTGACCGCGCTGTATTTCGGCGTGTACGGCGAGATATTCAGTTTGTTTCCCGCCACGCAGGGAGACACCTTCGGTTCCAAGTTTGCGGCGGCGAATAACGGAATGCTCTACACGGCCAAGGGCGCCGGCTCTTTGTTAGTTCCCGTCGCTGCACTGCTTGCGAAGGGGCACGGCTGGAATTTCGTGTTCATGATTTTTGTTGCCGGCAACCTCATTGCCGCGCTGATGGCAGTGCTTGTGTTGAAGCCTATGCGCGTAGCGCATTTTGCCAAGAGCCGGATTGCCTTTCCGTCATTGGCTGCGGCTGGCGCGGCGCCGGTACGAAACACGTGAGGCCGTGCCTCGATTCCCGCATTTGGAGATAATATGGCCATTGCAAATCCCGTCTCGATTCCGCCCAAAGCCACGACGGCCGAAGACACGCTGCAACGGAAGAGCCGTGATGCAAGCGTGATCTCGGGAGGCCATTTGGTCGCGAAGGCGCTGAAGAACGAAGGTGTCGACACCATCTTTACTTTATGCGGCGGCCACATTATCGATATCTACGACGGTTGCGTCGATGAAGGCATTCGCATCATCGACGTGCGGCACGAGCAAGTGGCCGCGCATGCGGCCGATGGCTACGCACGCCAAACTGGCAAGCTTGGCTGCGTGGTCACGACCGCCGGGCCCGGTTGTACTAATGCGGTCACGGGTGTTGCCACGGCATTTCGATCGGAGAGCCCGATTCTTCACATCGGTGGCCAGGGCGCGTTGACGCAGCACAAGATGGGATCGCTGCAAGATCTGCCGCATGTCGAGTTGATGACGCCAATCACGAAATTTGCCGCATCGGTCTCGAGCACGGAACGCGTGGCAGACATGATTTCCATGGCCGCACGCGAAGCCTTCAATGGTGCGACCGGTCCTGTGTATTTGGAAATTCCGCGCGATGTACTGGATCGCGAGGTGGACATCGCCAAGGCCGTGATACCGCAACCGGGAAAGTACCGGGCGTCGACCAAATCAATTGGCGATCCGCGCGACATCGAGAAACTGGCGGACTTGCTGGTCAATGCAGAACGTCCGGCCATCCTCTATGGCCAGCAGGTCTGGACCGCGCGCGGGCATAAGCAAGCCATTGCCCTGCTGCGCGGACTCGATATCCCAGGCTACTTCAACGGCGCCAGCCGCGGGCTGCTGCCGCCCGGCGATCCTCATCATTTCGATCGAACCCGCACGCAGGCGTTTGCCAGTGCCGATGTACTGGTGATTGTCGGTACGCCGTTCGATTTCCGCATGGGCTACGGCAAGCGAATCAGCAAGGAGCTGAAGCTAGTCCAAATCGACATGGACTATCGAACCGTCGGCAAGAATCGCGACATCGATCTAGGCTTGGTGGGCGATCCGGGCGCGATCCTCGGCGCCGTGTTGGCGGCAGCCGGCGGCCGCATCAAGGGCGACAAACGCCAAGCGCGTCAGCAGTGGCTGAAACAGCTTGGCGACGCGGAAGTGGTCGCAGGCGATAAGCTCATGCCCCTGTTCAAATCGAACAGCGTGCCGATTCATCCGTATCGAGTTGCCTACGAACTGAACGAGTTTCTCGCTGACAACACCATTTACATCGGCGACGGCGGCGATGTGGTTACCATTTCGGCGCAAGCCGTACGCCCGCGCGGTCCAGGACAGTGGATGGATCCAGGCGCGCTCGGATCGCTTGGCGTGGGCACGGGCTTTGCGATTGCGGCGGGACTCGCAAATCCGGAAAAAGAGGTCCTGTGCTACTACGGCGATGGATCTTTTGGCATGACGGCTTTTGACATGGAGACCGCTAACCGTTTTGGCGTCCCCTACATTGCGGTCATCGGCAATAACTCCGCCATGAATCAAATTCGCTATGGCCAACTGGCAAAGTACGGCGAACAACGCGGCAGCGTCGGGAATCTATTGGGTGATGTTCCATTCGGCAAGTTTGCCGAAATGCTCGGCGGCTACGGCGAGGAAGTTCGGGATCCGGCACAAATCGCGCCAGCCCTAAAACGTGCCCGAGAGTCGGTGCATAAATTGCGCAAATCGGCGGTGATCAACATCTGGGTCGACCCGCGCGAGTATGCCCCTGGTACTAAAAATCAAACAATGTACAAGTGATGGTTTTCGGGAGCTTCCATGGCTAAAGCTTTAGACGGTGTCCGTATTCTCGATTTCACGCACGTGCAGTCGGGGCCGACGTGCACTCAATTGTTGGCGTGGTTCGGTGCCGACGTCATCAAGGTAGAGAAGGCGGGTGCGGGCGATATCACGCGCGAGCAGCTGCGCGATATACCGGACGTAGACAGTTTGTATTTCACCATGCTCAATCACAACAAGCGATCGGTGACGCTGGACACGAAAAGTGAGCAAGGCAAGGCGGTGCTGGAACGCTTGGTCAAGCATTGCGATGTTCTGGTGGAAAATTTTGCGCCCGGCGCGCTCGACCGCATGGGGTTCACGTGGGAACGCATCCAAGAGCTCAATGCGCGCATGATCGTGGCCTCGATCAAAGGCTTCGGACCGGGCCCATATGAAGAGTGCAAGGTCTACGAGAATGTCGCGCAATGCGCGGGCGGTTCGGCGTCGACCACGGGATTCGATGACGGTCCTCCCTTGGTGACCGGCGCGCAGATTGGCGACAGTGGAACTGGATTGCATCTCGCTCTGGGGATCGTCGCTGCGCTGTATCAGCGCAACGCCACCGGGCGGGGCCAAAAAGTGCTCGCGGCCATGCAGGACGGCGTTCTCAATCTATGCCGCGTAAAGTTGCGCGATCAACAGCGTCTGGAACGCACGCAGGTGATGAAGGAGTATCCGCAATACCCGAATGGAAAGTTCGGCAGCGCCGTGCCTCGCGCCGCCAATGCCTCGGGCGGCGGACAACCCGGAACCATTGTCAAATGCAAAGGCTGGGAAACGGATCCGAATGCCTACCTGTATTTCATCGCGCAAGCGCCGGTCTGGAAGGCCATATGCCAAGTCATCGGTAAGGAATCGTGGATCACGGATCCGGACTTCGCCACGCCGAATGCGCGATTGCCGCGACTGAAAGACGTGTTCGCGGCGGTGGAAGCCTGGACCTCGACCAAAACCAAGTTCGAGGCGATGGAATTGCTCAACGAACATGATATCCCTTGCGGTCCGATCCTCTCGATGGAAGAACTCGCGCATGAGCCTTCGCTGCGCAAAACAGGGACCATCGTCGAGGTTGACCACCCAAAGCGCGGCAAGTACCTGAGCGTCGGTAATCCCATTAAAATGAGCGACAGTCCCACCCATGTCACGCGCTCGCCGCTGCTGGGTGAACACACCGACGAGGTGCTCGGGGAATTGGGATATGGACCCGCGGATGTCGCCGCGTTGAGATTGAAAAAAGTCATCTAACTCGCGGGGACTGGACGGCCTTATGCCGATCGCCCGCGAATAGCTTTCGAGGAAACCCAAGACATGTCACACGATAAGAGCGCGGTTCGTAAGATTCTCGATAAAGCCAAGGCCGCCGGCCGCGAAGCACTCACGGCGCCTGAGGCGCGCGGCGTGTGCGAGGCATACGGAATCACCATTCCAAAGGAGGGCGTGGCGACCTCGGTGGACGAGGCTGTCAAGCTTGGCGAAAGCATTGGCTTCCCCGTGGTAATGAAAATAGTGTCGCCGCAGATCCTGCATAAGACTGAAGCCGGCGGCGTCATTGTCGGGGTGAAATCCGCCGACCACGCCAAGCAAGCCTATGCAAGTATCGTCGGCAATGCGCGCAAGTACGACGCCAAGGCGGAAATACTTGGCGTGCAGGTCCAACAGATGTTGACGGGCGGCCAGGAAGTCATTATCGGCGCTGTGACCGACCCGGCATTCGGCAAGTTAGTGGCCTTTGGACTGGGCGGTATCCTCGTTGAAGTTCTCAAGGACATCACCTTCAGGCTCGCGCCGGCCTCGAATGAAGATGCGCTATCAATGTTGGACGGCATTCAGGCGGCCGAGATTCTGCGCGGCGTTCGCGGCGCCAAACCCGTGGATCGTGCAGCGCTGTCGGGCATGATCGAGCGGGTGTCGGCCCTGGTCGCGGATTTTCCTGAAATTTCGGAGATGGACCTCAATCCGGTGTTCGCGACCGATCATGGCGCGACCGCGGCGGACGTAAGAATCGTTTTGAATTTCCATCCCGCTGCGCCGCGCGACCGGCCAAGCCAGGCAGCGATCGTCGAGCAGATGAACCGCATCATGAAGCCGAAGGCTCTGGCAGTCATCGGCGCTTCTGCCGAAAACGGCAAGATTGGCAATTCGGTAATGAAAAATTTGATCAACGGCGGCTACAAAGGGGAGATTTATCCGATCCATCCCAGCGCCGAAAATATCATGGGCAAGAAAGCCTATAAGAGCGTCAAGGACGTGCCGGGCGATATCGATGTCGCGGTATTCGCGATACCCGCAAAATTTGTCGCGCAAGCCCTGACCGAGGTGGGCGAGAAAAAGATCGCGGGCGCCATATTGATTCCCTCCGGTTTTGCCGAGACTGGCAACGTTGCCGGTCAGAACGAACTGGTGGAAATTGGTCGCAAGTATGGTGTGCGCCTGATGGGGCCGAATATCTATGGCTTCTACTACACCCCAAGCAATCTTTGCGCGACGTTCTGCACCGCTTACGATGTCAAAGGCCATGCGGCACTGTCCTCGCAATCCGGCGGGATCGGCATGGCGATTATCGGTTTCTCGCGTTCCGCGAAGATGGGTGTCTCCGCGATTGTCGGCCTCGGCAATAAATCCGACATCGATGAAGACGATTTACTGACTTTCTTTGAGCAAGACGATAACACCACCATCATCGCTCAGCATTGCGAGGACTTGAAGGATGGGCGCGCCTTTGCAGAGGTTGCGAAGCGCGTGTCGAAAAAGAAACCCATCGTCGTGTTGAAAGCCGGGCGCACCAGCATGGGCGCGCGCGCGGCCAGTTCGCACACCGGCGCGCTAGCCGGCAATGACAAAATATACGAAGATGTGTTCAAGCAGTCCGGCGTCATTCGAGCTCGATCATTGCGCGAGTTGCTCGACTTCGCGCGCGGCATTCCGGTGCTGCCGACCCCCAAAGGCAACAACGTCGTCATCATTACCGGCGCGGGCGGCTCCGGAGTGCTTTTATCCGATGCCTGCGTCGACAATGAACTGTCGTTGATGGCGATGCCCGCCGATCTTGACGCCGCCTTCCGTAAGTTCATTCCGCCGTTTGGCGCAGCAGGAAATCCCGTGGATATCACCGGCGGCGAGCCGCCGGCCACGTACCAAAATACCGTGCGTTTGGGACTTCAAGACCCGCGCATTCACTCACTTATCCTGGGCTATTGGCACACGATCATTACTCCGCCGATGGTGTTTGCGAAACTGATGGTGGAAGTGGTTGCGGAAATGCGCGCCAAGGGCATTGAGAAGCCCGTGGTCGTCTCGCTCGCCGGTGACATAGAAGTGGAGGAGGCAGCGGAGTATTTGTATCAGCACGGTATACCGGCATACGCGTATTCCACCGAGATTCCGGTGGCGGTGCTGGGCGCCAAATACAAATGGGCGCGCGGCGCGGGTTTGATTCCCAAAGAGTAACTGCCAGTTAAGATTGCGATTATCGGAGTCGGTGCAATTGGCGGCTATGTGGGCACTCGACTCGCGCTCGCCGGAGAGGACGTCACTTTCATCGCACGCGGAGCAAACCTCGAGGCGCTCCGCTCTCGGGGCATTCGCCTGATCAATGCCGACGGTAGCGAGGAAGTCGTGCCGCGGGTCAAGGCGACCGATCGTTATGCGGACGTAGGAGCCCAGGACATCGTGATGTTGGCGATGAAGGCGCATCAGGTCGAAGCGGTGACCGGGGATGTGCCGAAGCTTTTTGGTCCCGAGACCGTCGTCATACCCATGCAGAATGGCATACCCTACTGGTACTTTCATGGCCACAGCGGCGCATTTGCGGGCGCACGGGTGAGCAGCGTCGACCCCACCGGGGAGATCTATGACAAGATCCCTTGCGAGCGGGTCATCGGCTGCGTGGTTTACCCGGCCGCGGAGCTTGTTTCGCCCGGCGTCATCAAGCATGTCGAGGGCAATCGATTTCCCGTGGGCGAGCCCGATGGCACGACCAGCGAGCGTGTAACGCAAGTCGCGCGCTGCTTCGTCAACGGCGGAATGCAGGCGCCTATCTTGAGCGATATCCGCTCGGAAATTTGGCTGAAGCTGTGGGGCAATCTGAGCTTCAATCCCATTAGTGCGCTATCGCGAGCCACATTGGCGGGAATCTGCCAATATCCGCCCAGCCGTGCCATTGCGGCTGCAATGATGAGCGAGGCGCAGAGCGTCGCCAATCAACTTGGAGTTAAATTCCGTGTTTCACTCGAGAAACGAATCGCGGGTGCGGAAAAAGTCGGTCATCACAAGACCTCGATGCTGCAGGATGTTGAGGCCGCCCGCACGTTGGAGATCGACGCGCTGCTCGGTTCCGTGGTGGAACTCGCCAGGCGCACGAACACGCCGACGCCGCATATCGATACGGTTTATGCCTTGACCAAGCTGCTTGCGAAAACACTGGTTGAGAGGAAGTTTTAGTGCGGAGTTCAAATAAGACATGAATGTTCATGAATATCAGGGCAAAGAAATTCTGCGCAAGTTCGGGGTCGCGACTCCGCGCGGCGTGCCTTGCTTCACGGTGGCCGAAGCGGACGCGGCGGCACGCCAACTCGGCGGAAAGACCTGGGTTGTCAAGGCGCAGATTCATGCCGGCGGACGCGGCAAAGGCGGCGGTGTCAAGGTGGCGAAGTCTTTGCAAGAAGTTCACGACTTTGCATCCAAGATCTTAGGAATGACGCTGGTCACGCATCAGACCGGTCCCGAGGGCAGACTCGTTAGGCGGTTACTGGTCGAAGAGGGCGCTGACATTCGCAAAGAGCTGTATGTCGGCATGGTCGTCGACCGCTCGACGCAACGCGTGACGATGATGGCGAGTTCGGAAGGCGGCATGGAGATCGAGGAAGTCGCGGCGCGCCATCCGGAGAAGATTCACAAAGTCGCCATCGACCCCGAAGCCGGCTTGGCGGATGTGCAAGCGGATGAGGTCGCCAGGAAGATCGGTGTACCCGACGCCTCCGTCGCGCAGGCACGAGCCTTCATGCAGGCGCTGTATCGCGCTTTTGTTGAGTGCGATGCCTCCCTCGCGGAGATCAATCCGCTCATCATTACGGGAAATGGCGAGGTGCTGGCGTTAGATGCCAAGTTGAATTTCGACTCGAACGCGTTGTTCCGCCATCCGGATATCGTTGCCATGCGCGATTTGGATGAAGAAGATCCCGCGGAGGTTGAGGCGTCCAAATACGATCTGTCTTACATTTCCTTGGGCGGCAACATCGGCTGCCTGGTCAACGGCGCGGGTCTTGCCATGGCGACCATGGATACCATCAAGCTATTCGGCGCGGAGCCCGCGAACTTTCTCGACGTCGGCGGAGGTGCCACGGCTCAAAAGGTGACCGAGGCATTCAAGCTGATGCTCAAGAATCCCGCAGTCAAGGGAATCTTGGTGAACATTTTCGGTGGAATCATGCGTTGCGACACGATTGCAGAGGGGATAATCGCGGCGGCCAAAGAAGTGAAGCTTAGTGTACCGCTGGTGGTTCGCATGAAAGGTACGAACGAGGAATTGGGCAGGAAGGCTCTTCAAGCCTCCGGCTTGCCCATCATTTCTGCGGACAACATGGCGGACGCCGCCCAGAAGATCGTCGCCGCCGTCAACGGCAAGCGAGGCCGGCCAAAATGAGCATTCTAATTGACAGAAACACCAGGGTTATGACACAGGGCATCACCGGCAAGACCGGTGCGTTTCACACGCGGTTGTGCCGCGACTACGCCAACGGCAAAGCTTGTTTCGTCGCCGGCGTGAACCCTAGCAAAGCCGGAGAAAATTTCGAGGGAATTCCTATCTACGGCACCGTGCGCGATGCGAAGCAACAAACCGGCGCGACGGTATCCGTCATCTATGTGCCGCCGCCCTTCGCGGCCAGTGCCATCGATGAGGCCGTGGACGCTGATCTTGATCTGGTTATTTGCATCACTGAGGGCGTGCCGGTGCGCGACATGATTGCGACGCGCAGTCGGATGCGCGGCAAGAAGACCCTTCTGGTCGGGCCGAATTGTCCTGGAGTAATCACGCCGGATGAAATCAAGATCGGCATTATGCCCGGCCATATTCATAAGAAGGGCCGCATTGGCGTTGTGTCGCGCTCCGGGACTCTCACGTATGAGGCAGTGGGCCAGCTGATGGATTTGGGCCTGGGACAGTCAACATGCGTCGGGATCGGCGGCGATCCGGTGAATGGGTTGAAACACGTCGATGTCATGCGTCTTTTCAACGATGACCCCGACACCGATGCGGTGATCATGGTCGGCGAAATCGGCGGCGATGATGAAGAGACCTGCGCCCGATGGATCAAGGCTTATATGAAGAAGCCGGTTGTGGGGTTCATAGCAGGCGTCACGGCACCGCCGGGCAAACGCATGGGGCACGCGGGCGCCATTATCTCGGGCGGCAAAGGCACGGCAAACGAAAAGTTAGCCGTAATGGAGGGGTGCGGAATCAAAGTCACGCGCAATCCGGCGGAAATGGCGACGTTGCTCAAGTCTGTGTTGTAGCGTGACTTCGGCCGCCGCTAAAGCGTTGCTACGGCGGATGTTCGACGCGGCGATCGCATCCGCACAGCCTGCGGCGTGTGTTCCCCCGCATCTTCCGGGCGCGCCGCGCGGCAGATTGATTGTCATTGGGGCGGGTAAGGCTTCCGCGGCTATGGCTCAGGCAGTCGAACGGAATTGGCACGGAGCGTTGTCCGGGCTGGTTGTGACGAGTCATGGCTACGCCGTGCCATGTGCGCAGATCGAAATCGTCGAAGCTGCGCATCCTGTGCCCGATGCCGCGGGCATGCACGCCGCCAAGCGCATGCTCGAATTCGTTGGACATCTGCACGAGGATGACTTGGTGCTTTGCCTGATCTCGGGCGGCGGCTCTGCACTGCTGCCATTGCCTGCAGAAGGATTGACTCTGGAGCTGAAGCAGACCGTAAGCCGAGCGCTGTTGGCATCAGGCGCCACCATCAGCGAGATGAACTGCGTTCGTCGCCATTTGTCCGCCATCAAGGGCGGACGGTTGGCCGCCGCTTGCTATCCAGCGCGAGTGCTGACGCTTCTGATTTCTGATGTACCGGGCGATCGGCCGGTCGATATCGCATCGGGTCCGACCGTGGCTGATGCGACCACCTCGGCGGACGCGCTGAGTATTGCGCGCCGCTACGGCATAGAGCTTCCACAAGCGGTGCTTGAGCTGCTCGAGAGCGGGCGCGGGGAGTCGGTGAAACCCGGCGATCCGCGGCTCGCGCGTAGCAGCGTAGTCACGATCGCCACGCCGCAAATGGCCCTGGAAGCTGCGGCCACGATTGCTCGCGAAGCGGGGATCGCCGCCCATATCTTGAGCGATGCCATCGAGGGCGAGGCCAAGGATGTCGGCAAAGTGTTTGCGGGAATCGCACTCCAGGTAGCCGTGCGCAATCAACCATTCACTGCACCGTGCATCTTGCTGTCGGGCGGTGAGACCACTGTGACCGTACGCGGCGCAGGGCGGGGAGGACGCAATGTAGAATATTTGCTGTCGCTTGCGATCGCTCTCGAAGGACACCGGCGCATTCACGCGCTCGCGGGCGACACCGACGGCGTCGACGGCCAGGAAGAAATCGCAGGCGCCTATGTCAGTCCTGATTCGCTCGAGCGGGCCGGGGGCTTGGGGCTGAAGCCCAGAGAGATGCTCGGCAACAACGATGCGCATAGCTTTTTCACGGCGCTGCATGACTCTGTGATTACTGGGCCGACGTTGACGAACGTCAACGATTTTCGTGCGATCTTGATCGAATAGGGGCGCCGCCCTCAACGCCAGAAATGCCCAGAAAAAGGAAATTTCTTGCGGCGAAAAATTTGAGTCGGCGCACAATTGGGCGATGATAAAGGTCACCTAAGCTGTGTAACCCGCGCCAAACAGGACCAGCCTCCTCGCCATTCCACCGTATCCAATAGCAGAGGAACCGTGAGCAGAGGTCATGCAAGGTCTCGGTCATGGCTCTCAATCTGGTACGCTTTAATACTTATGGAAACTCCTCTAACACCCCTGGAGTTTGCGCGTCGAGCACGCAAGCTGCATGGCCATCGCGAAGCAGTGATCGACGGGGATTTGCGGTTTACCTACGCCCAGTTCGGTAAGAGATGCGATCAATGGAGCGCCGCGCTCGCGAGGTTAGGCGTGAACAGGGGCGACCGCGTCGCGACGATCGCGCCGAATACGCATCAACATCTCGAGCAATTCTACGCGATACCGCAGCTCGGGGCAGTCATTGTGCCGATCAACTACCGTCTGTCGGCTGAGGATTTTGTCTATGTGACCACGCATAGCGGTGCAACGGTTTTGTGTGTTCACGCCGACTATCTGGATACCGTGGAAGGCGTTAGAGCACGCATGCCGGAGGTGCGGCATTTTGTCGCTCTCGAAGGCGAGAAGATCGGCTGGCTGTCCTACGAGTCGTTGCTTGCGCGCAGCGGCGAATCCTTCGCGCACCCCGATATTGCGGAAACTGATCTGTTGTCTATCAATTACACGAGCGGTACGACATCGCGTCCGAAGGGCGTAATGATCACGCATCGAAACGCCTGGATGAATTCTGTAGGGGCGCTGGCACACTGGCCGTTGACGCCGGCCGATCGGTATTTATGGACGCTGCCGATGTTTCATGCGAACGGCTGGACCTTTGTATGGACCGTAACCGCGGCCGGAGCGACTCATGTCTGTCTGCGCGCCGTCGATGCGGCGGCGGTCTACGAGAGCGTGCGGCGCGAACGCGTGACGCATCTTTGCGCCGCGCCCACTGTCCTCATCGGCATCGCGAATGGTCCCGCAGACAAGCGCGAGCAGCTGCCCCGTTGCGTTCGGGTGATTACTGCTGGCGCGCCTCCGGCCGCTGCAACCATTGAGCGGATGGAATCCGAGCTTGGCTGGGAGGTGCTGCAGGTCTACGGACTGACCGAAACGGCGCCCTTCATCAGCATTTGCGAGCCATTGCCCGAGCACGCGGCGCTGTCCAGCGCCGATCGGGCGACGATGAAAGCTCGCCAAGGAGTCGAATTGATCACCTCAGGCGAACTGCGCGTCGTCGACAGTGATATGCGCGACGTGCCGCAAGACGGTAAGACTATGGGAGAAATCGTCGCTCGGGGTAACGTCGTCATGAGCGGCTATTACAATGATCCGCAGGCGACGGCTGCCGCATTTGCGGGCGGCTGGTTTCATTCGGGCGACGGCGCCGTCATGCACCCTGACGGGTACATCGAGATCAGAGACCGTTTCAAGGACGTCATTATCAGCGGCGGTGAGAATATCTCATCGATCGAGGTCGAGGGCGCGCTATTGAGGCATCCGGCGGTACTGGAGGTCGCGGTAGTCGGTATGCCGCACGAGAAGTGGGGAGAGTCACCCAACGCATTCGTCGTTCTACTTGCCGGGCAATCCGCGACGCAGGATGAGCTGCGAGTCTTCGCCCGCGCGACGTTGGCGCATTTCAAAGTGCCGACTGCATTCCATTTCGTGAACGAACTGCCGAAAACTGCGACCGGAAAGATTCAAAAATATGTGCTGCGTGGTAGGCGCCCTGCGATAATGCATCAATGATTCGCGCGGATGATGGACCTTGACGACAGCCCATTTTACCGACGCCGAGCGGCGGATCACGATTATCGGTGTGATGATCGTATTCTTGTTGTCCGCATTGGACCAAACCATTGTCTCCACGGCCATGCCGGTGATCATCAGTCAATTGCACGGCCTTGAGTTGTACGCGTGGGTGACAACGGCGTATCTCTTATCCTCGACCGTCATGGTCCCGGTTTGGGGAAAGTTAGGCGATCTTTATGGACGCAAGCCGGTACTGCTGGCCGGGATCGGACTGTTCCTTCTTGGCTCATGGCTCTCGGGGCTCGCAGGGGAATTCGGCACACTGCCGCTTTTGGGCGGCGGAATGGTTCAACTCATTGTGTTCCGCGCCGTCCAAGGTTTGGGCGGAGGCGCGCTGTTTACGACAGCATTCGCCATCATTGCCGATCTGTTTCCGCCGCGAGAGCGAGGCAAGTTTGCAGGACTGTTCGGAGGCGTCTTTGGCCTCGCGAGCGCTGTCGGCCCGCTGTTGGGCGGCTACTTCACAGACCACGGCACTGTGTCTTTTGCGGGTCACACGGTTGAAGGCTGGCGGTGGGTGTTTTATCTGAATCTGCCCGTTGGCCTAATAGCGCTGTTCATGGTCATCGCCAAGATGCCGAAGTTGTCGCACGCCACCAAGGGAAGCATTGACTATCTCGGTGCCGTGCTGATCGTGGCTTCCTGCGTGCCGTTGCTGCTGGCCCTGACTTTCGGCGGCCAAAAATATCCCTGGGACTCGCCGGTCGTGGTGGGACTCTTCGCCATGTTCTTGATAAGCGCAGTGCTGTTTGTGATTCTCGAAAAAAAGGTGAAGGACCCAATCATCCACATGGAGTTGTTCGGCAACAAAGTATTCACGTGGGCGAATACCGCCGGCTTCTTCTCATCGATGTCCTTCCTCAGCGTCGTGGCGTTTCTGCCGTTGTTCATGCAACTCGGGCAGGGCGTGCAGGCTACGGCCAGCGGGCTTTCGACGTTGCCGCTGATGATAGGGTTGATCGTTGCGGCGACCGTCAGCGGCCGGCTGGTGACCCGTACCGGCCGCTACAAGCCATTCATGCTCTCCGGCATGGTCGTGCTGTTGGCGGGGACATTTTTAATGAGTCAGATGACGCATCACACGACGCGCCTCGATCTGGGGTGGCGCATGGCAGTCCTAGGGATAGGGCTCGGCCCGCTGCAAAGCCTGTACAGCGTGGCCATACAGAATGCCGTACCGATGAATCGAATCGGGGTCGTAACCAGCGCCAATCAATTCTTCCGCCAAATCGGTTCCACCGTAGGCGTCGCAATCTTCGGCACGCTTTTGACGAACGATCTTAATTACAAGCTTATGTATTGGGCGGCTTCCAGGGGATTGCCGGCGATGAACCTGTCCAAGTTGCGCAGCCTGTCGATCGACGCACAAATTCATTCCGGGGCGATGGCTCTGCCGGAAGCGATCCAAGGCCTCATTGCGGATTCGGTGACGCACGTGTTCCTGCTAAGCATCATCGTGGTCGTCATCGCTCTCATCGCCACTCTGATGATCCCGGAACTGCCCATGCGCGAGCGCTCCAAGGTGGTGCCGCCAAAGGACGCCGTGCCCGCCGACGCGCACGTGTAGAGACCGTTACGGCCAACCCTAATAATGAGAGCATCCTCGAGATTGGCCGCGCCGACCGAGAAGGCCTCTTTATCTCCGACCAAGTCGCCAATGTCGCGAAGAAACGCAGTGGATTGTTTATGATCGAACTCGCGGCCCGGACTTTAGGCGATGCCGGGCATCGATTTTTGCCTGAAGTTAATCGCGGCGTTGCAGGAGCTGGGCGTTGCGGCCGCTTAGCTCTTCCCGCACTTGGAAAGCTGCAATGCAGCGGGGATTGCTGCATCAAATCAATGAGAAAAGGCCACCGCGAAGGCGCGGTGGCCACAAGACTGCATGGCGGAACGAAGCTAGTGCGTCACCGGTGTTCCATCTGCATCGATGAGCTTGATTTTCAGGCCCAGAGCTTCCAGCTGCGGGGCTACCTTCGATTGATCTCCCATCACCATCCACACAAAGCGGGCGGGTTGGATGACCTCCTGCGCGACGCGTTTCAAGTCTGCCTCAGTCAGTGCGTTGACGCGCTTCGGATAGGTGTCGAAATAGTCCAATGGCAGTTTGCCGCCGACGATTTCAGCCAGCGAGCCGGCGACTCCCTGATTGGTTTCCCACTGTCCGGTGAGGCGCAGGGTCAAATTTTGCTGCGCCAACTGCAGTTCGTGGGCGTTCAAGGGGCGAGTGGAGATGATGTCGTTCAGCTCTCTCTTCACTTCCACGAAGCTCTCGCGCGTCTTGTCGGTCTGCACCGGTGCCAAAGCCGTGAGCAGGCTAGGGCCCTGCCGGGTTTGGTCGAATGCAAATGAGCCATACGACCAGTGCTTATCCTCGCGCAGATTCAAGTTCAGCCGCGAGGTGAAGGCGCCTCCCAGCGAAGTGGTCATGGCCTGAATGGCGATGTCGTCGGGGCTTGACTGTGGAGGCGCAAGAATGCTCGCTACAATCACCGATTGTTGAG
Source organism: Gammaproteobacteria bacterium (assembly GCA_041690895.1). GTDB lineage: Bacteria > Pseudomonadota > Gammaproteobacteria > Steroidobacterales > Steroidobacteraceae > Bog-1198. The sequence continues at coordinate 4,685 of JBEPVT010000014.1, read as the reverse complement.
CGCCGGGCTTATTGACTAAGTAAACCTCGTTCGCGAGGGGCGCGATGGCAGGGACATCGCGGACGCCACTCTTGTTGGCAGCGTCGTCGGAGTGCCACGCGCCAAAGTGCGCCTCCAACTTGGGGACGATGGCTTGCAACGTGGTGTCGCCGACGATCAGCATGGTGGCGTTGCTCGGTTCTACCCACTGATCATGGTGCCGCTTCAGATCTTCGGCCGTGATCTTGGCGACGCTGGCCTCGGTGGTCAGCCGTCCGTAGGGATGATCGGCACCGTAGGCGAGCACCGAGGCGACTCGTAACGCCCCGCCCAGCGGATCATTCTTGATTTGACGAATGGCCGCTACTTCCAATGACTTCCTGCGCGCGACATCGGCATCGCGGAATGCGGGGTGCAGCAGCACGTCGGCAAACAGATCCAGGGACGGATCGAGCCGGGTACTCAAAACGCTCATGAAAACCCCGGTGTAATCCTCATCGGCGCGTGCCGCAATGGCCATGCCCAGTGCGGCGCGTCGATCGTCCAACGCCAGCGCGTCCATGCTCACGGTACCGTCCAACAGACTGCTGGCTTCCACGCCGGCGACGCCAGGCAGATTGGCCGGATCCGACGCGCGACCTTCGTCCAGCACTAGATTGAAAATGATCAGCGGAACGTCGTGCCGTTCAGCTACGATGACCTTCATGCCGTTCGAAAGGGTCGCCGTGTGAGTGGCGGGGAATCGCGCGGCAATGGGTGCGCCGGGCGCGGGAATTTCAGGCGCCTTGGTCGCGCTGACGCGGGCGTAGTCCGGGAACGGGGTGATTTCCAGCGTAAAGGAGCCATCGGACATCCAGCGTCGGCCGGCCGCCACGACCTCTTCCGGTTTGGCAGCCCGAACTCGCGCCAAATTGCTTTTCCAAGCACCGGGGTCACCGAAGAAAGTCTCCGATCGGGCGAGATAATCGGATTTGCCGCCAAATCCGCCGACGCGCTCCAGCGCTCGAATCGAGCGCGCAATGATGCGCGTCTTGTTGCGCTCAATCTCATCCGCCGTGGCGCCATCGTGCAACAGGCGCTTCAGTTCCTGGTTGAAAGCCGCTTCGACTTTTTCCATCGGAACGCCGGCTTTGGCGGTCAGCTCGATATCGATGACCGAGCCAATCTCATGAAAATCGACAGCGGCAGCGACGTTGGTGGCGATCTGGTCCTGGTACACCAGGCGCTCGTAGAGCCGCGATGATTTGCCGTTCGCCAGAACTCCGGTGAGCAAGTCCAACATATCGGCATCGGCGGTTCCAGCCGCGGGCGCATTCCATTCCACATAGAGTCGGGATTGGGGAACATGATCCTGGGCCGTGGCGCGCTGTACGCCGCTGCGCTTCGCGATCCATTCTTTTTGACGTGACACGGGCGGTCCTGCGCCGATGGTGCCGAAGTACTGCTGTACTTTGTCTTTGGCCTCCGAGGCGGTCACATCGCCGGCGAGCACCAGCACGGCATTAGAGGGACCGTAGTATTGGGAAAACCATTCCTTCACGTCCTCGACTTTGGCGGCATCCAGATCAGTCATTTCGCCGATGACGGTATGGCTGTAAGGATGGCCCGCGGGCCAAATGGACTTGGTGATGATGTCGTCGGCGACGGCGTAGGGTTCGTTGTCGCCCTGGCGCTTCTCGTTCTGTACGACGCCTCGCTGTGTGGTCAGCAGTTTCTCATCGAAATTGTCCAGCAGATGTCCCATCCGGCCAGCCTCCATGGCCAAGGCCATGTCCAAGGCAGACTTGGGAACCGTCTCGAAGAAATTGGTGCGATCCTCGTTAGTGGTGCCATTCACACCAGTTGCGCCTACGCCCTCGAGGCGCTCGAACCAGGCCTTCTGATTGCCGCCGGTGGCGCCAAACATCAAGTGCTCAAAAAGATGGGCGAAGCCGGTGCGGCCCGCTGGCTCATTTTTCGAGCCGACGTGGTACCACAGGTTGACCGCGACGATGGGCGCCTTGTGGTCCTCGTGCACAATCAACGTCAAGCCGTTCGGAAGCACGAACTTGGTATAGGTAATGTCGGGCAGCGGCAGGGGCGCAAGTTCCGCGGTCGCGGCGTGCGGCTTGGCGGGGGCGGCGGCACTGGCTGCCGCGGTTGCCAAAACCGCAGTTGCAGCTAACGCCAAAACGGTAGATTTACCTGCCAATAATCCAATTGCTTTCGAACACTCCATTCTTACGGTTCTCCCACGCGCGTGCGCTGTTTAAACGAAGCGCGGATTCTGATCTGAGGCATCGACCAGCGTCCAGTTCTTTTGGGACCAGAATCAGTTGCTGAGCTGCGCACATCGATGGAGACCAAGCCCGGCAGGATTGCGATAGGGACTCGCAGGCCGTCCGCGAGCGCTGGACGCCGGCATGGACGTGTGGCCGGCGAATTGACTTGCTGAAATGAGAAGGCCGGCTTGCGCCGGCCCTCTCATTTGTATCGGATCGCTGCGCCAGCCGGCAGCGCCGGCCGTTACGGGCTCGCTACGCAATTCACCTGCAAATTCGCCGGAGACAGTGCAGTCAGCGTGGTCTCGTCAGGGAACGAGTAAGCATGATGCTGCGCCGTAGAAGGCGATCGGAACGCAAACCAAGGGAGCAACGCGATATTTTGCGGATGGTAGGTATGCCCATTGGGCATCTGCTTCGCAAACACGGGATTGCTCGACAACACCTCAACCACATCGCCGACCTCCAGGTTATCCTGGCAGTTGGAATTGCCGGTGACCGGATCCTTTGCCAACCACCACGGAGTGATGTTGTTGCCGAAGGGATCGTTGAATGTCTCAGCCATCTCGTGGCTGATCGCCGTGACGTCCTCGAAGTTGGTGAACAGCCCATTGCTGATCCAACTCGAATAGTTCATGACGAAGAGTTTCGGCAGGTTGCCATTGCGCGCATCGCCCGGCTCCTGGTCGAAGGAGTGAAATCCGAGAATGCAGCAATTGGCTGGCGTGCCCTGAAACAGGTAGACATTGTTGAACAACAAGGTGGTGATATCACGCGTCGTCATGTCTCCGGCGAGTTCCGCAGCGCCAATCACCGTCGAATCGTCCACGGGCGACGTGGCTGGAAACAGCGCGTTTTGAAAGGTATTGAGGTCGACCAATGCAAACACGCAGCACGTTCCATCGGTGTTGAGCGCAAAGACATACTCGCCGAAGGGAATGCGCATATGGCGGGTGGTCTTGACTTGGGGGACGAGGGTGTTGTGCCAGCCGCTATCGCTGTCGTCATCATCGCCTTGGCTGATGACGCTGTGGAAAGTGGCGCGCAGGCCGGCGTCCGGGAATTGCCCAAATCCCGAGAACCATTGAGCCGGCGTAAATACCGGTGACTGAACGACCAGATGGACCACGGGCGCCGGATCGACCGAATGCGCGACGTTGCCGTTTTTGTCCAGTAAATCGAGAATGACGGGAATGATCGGCGCGCGGAAATTCGTCTGTATGCCGGTTTGCGGCGCTCGACCCACCATTGAAAATGGCCAGACGGATTGAGGGTTGCCGTTCGGATCAAAGCCCGGCGTCGAGAACTGCGACACGAAGTTGGTTATCGAGTCGATTCCGGCAACGCCTGAATTGAGCGAAGACTTGTGGCCATCATTCTTCCCTTTGGAGCCCATTCCAACCACCCGGGTTGCGGCATTCTTCAAAAAGTCCGCCGAGACGGATCCGTCAGGATTGACGCCTGCTAGGTTCAAAGTACTCTGGGCTGCGACGGGTGCGACCGCGATGATCTGCGCGGCAGATAACATAATGGCGGCAATTGCGACCCTGCTTGCCGTCCGCAATAGACTACTGTGCTTCACTTTTTATCCTCCTTTTAGATGTTTTTCTTCATTGTTCGCATGTCCCGCGAAGAATGATTTTCTAATGACTCGATATCCGCGGACAGCGTGCTTTGATTTACGCCGCCATCTATACATTGTCAATTTATTTTCGAACGGTATCCATTCAATGGAGGGCATTCATTCGATTTAGTTTACGTTACAAAGTCTGCCACGCGTATGACGGCGGCTCGTCCGCACTACCGGCAATCAATTGCAGAACTGCAGGACGAATGCGGCCGACGATAGTTGCGGCGAAGAGTGCGGCTTTGTCGATGTCCTTACTGCAAAAGGGAAATTCAATACCGCGTATCGAGCATGACTCGTGGTTCAGCGCTCCGAGGGGAGTTGCGCGACGGCTGCGTTAGTAGTCGGCGCTACGCGCTTGTGGCTCAAGGCTAAGATGTGTGTGACTGGTCGTCGAAGGAAGAATATTTAGTTGTTTCCGTGCTCATCGATTTGGCGCCTCCTCGAGACTATGGTGATTTCACTTCGTATTCGCCCACGGTGGCACCGCACTTACAAGCAAGCCCGTTTGAACTCGTGATTTGCGATGGTCCCCCAGGCTCTACTCGCGGCGGCCGTTATGGCCTGGTGCCTGTCATGCGGTGGAGGCGGTCGGATATTCACGCCGGAGATTCCTGGATCGCATGATCGTAGCTCAGGCGCTGGTCCACCGCGCGACGCTTGTTACCTTGAACGGTAGTGACTTTCAAGACATTCCAGGCCTCGATTTGATGTCATGGTGATTCTTTCCTCGGGACAGATTTGACCGGCTATACGGAATTCTCCGGCGACATCGCGCTGCACTTGGTGCTGGATAATTACGGCACTCACAAACACCC
>JBEPVT010000013.1:0-88099 GCA_041690895.1 Gammaproteobacteria bacterium | reverse complement strand
GCCAGCGTAAACCAGACCTCCGATGAGGCTCGGCAACCGGCAATTCTAATTGTCGCCGGTCAGGTGTAGATCAAACAGAGCCCGGGGCGACAAAGCTCGTATCTACGCAGGAGTACGCCCGCAGCCTATTTACGGGCGACCCGCGTCGCGCCGAGCCAGCGGCAGGCACTACGGGCGTAATTCCGTCGCCTCGGCACAATCGACGCTAGTGATGGTTGTGGCTCATGCCGGTTTCGAATCGCATCCACGCCGCGCGGAGAATCTGTTGCGGTTAAGTAATGTTGACTCTAGCGGCCTGATCTCCGGGTTCGCTGACATCTACGTCCACGATCGCCCAGCTGTATGCCCGGTAGCTGCCCTACTACTCAGCTGTTCGATAGTGCAGGGCTCTGGAAAGGGTTGGTCGTCATCCGCTAAGCCGTCAAGGTGAAGCAGAATGGCCTCCCGCGCCTTGGTCAAGGGCCTCGTCCAAAGTATCCCCTGCCGAAAAGCAGCCCGGCAAATCTGGCACCACGACGCCGTACGCGTGTTTTGAATCGCCGGCCTCAATAGCAATGAAATATCGCATAAATTGGAGTCACTGCGAGTTCGCTGAAGTTGCCGTCCATCTGCCTGCGAGAGCTTAATCAGCTCATGGCCGCGCGGTGTTTATTATACGTACCGAGTGCTCGCGGCAGTTGGCACCGTAGTGAAAACGTAGCGTTTGATGCCTTTTCGTGCGCTACGGTGCCTGTTTTGAGTGAGGGCGGGTCTGCTAAGTGGTTGAAAAGTAAGAACCTATCAAATCATCTTTGCGACTACGAACCAGGAGGCCGGGAGTTCGAATCTCTCCGGGCGCACCAATTTGCGCATCAGCGCTGTGGAATATTTTACGACCTCCGTTTCGCCTTTCTTACTCCTCGCAGATAGTGCCGTTTAGTCGTCTCGACGCTCGCGTGTCCTAACCTATCTCGCGCCTCCTCGGCTGTGGCGGCGCCATCCGCTGACACGCTGCGCAAATCATGGAAGCTGAAACGCTCGCCACCGGCTTTGACGTGCTTCGTTATGAGCCGCTGCCAGATCGCAGAGAATCCGGCACTGGTGTAGGGTTTGCCGTGGGCGGTGCGGATAGACGTGGTCGCGGTTTTTCGGACAGGGGTGTAAGCGGATTTCTGCCGGTGCAATATAGCAACCGGAGGACAGAGATTCATGAGGAAACCAAGACGCAATCACGGAATTCGTCGTGACGTCGCTGGGCCGACAGACGGACCCCTTCATCCTGCACCTGTATGCCGCCCTGGCTGAGAAAGAACGCGCGCTGATCAGCGCGCGAACGAAGGCAGGTTTGCAGGCCGCCAAACGGCGCGGGACACAGCTCGGGATGTCGGCAAAGACCAAAAGCGCCGTGCATCAGATTTCAAAGGCCGGCGCCGCGGCCAATCGAAAGGTGTCAGAAGAACGACTCGAGGTTTTGCGGCCGCATATCGAGCTCGCGCTCAAAGGCGCCGCGTCGCTACGCCAAGCGGCCGAGACGCTCAACGCCCGCAACGTCGAATCTCCCCGCGGCGGTCGATGGCACGCGCCATCGGTACTCAAAGCCGCTCGCAAGCTCGGCCTTAGATAGGTGGAACGTCCCGGCCTCGCCGCTCTAAGCGCGTCCGATGCCGGATATGCGCGATGCGTTTGCTGCGTCTGAGTGTTTCCGCTCACCGTCTATTACGCGTTTCGACCCCCGGGGGAGGGGTCTTTTCTGGAAAGGGTCCCATCATGTACCCGGTTCTTTGCGAGCAATCGGCATCTCGTACTGATTTCGTATCGCGTGGCGCGGAATGTCCCAGTTGTGCCCTAAGCGTGCTCTAAGCGGACGTTGCCGTTCCCCGATAGCAAGTGAGCGTTTGAATCAGGCTGCGGCAATCCAAGCTGCCGCTTCGGCAAATTCCTTGTTGGAAAAGACTCTGACCGGACAAGGTATGGCAAAACCGAAGAGGCGTACCGCACCAGCAACCCAGCCCTCGTCCGTGACTACCGCAATGCGTTCCCATGCCTTGAGATGAGCAAATCCCACCTGCATGTCATCCCAAATCGCTCCTGGTGTAAATCCAGTAAATGCGGGTCCCAGTTGGTAAAGAATACGAATATGTCCATGTGCCTTTAGTGCTGTCTCGATCGCTGGAATGATAACAGTCTCATAGTCGCTCGAATTGACTTGCCCAGAGGCTACGATAGCAACAACATGCTCGGGAAAATCGGGTAAAAGTTGGATCATGAAAGTACTGCCGTAGATTGTGCGGTCTCCAACCACTCCAGCGCCTTCGCCTCGTCGAAAAAGCGGAAATGCTTCACGTCGGCCGAAGTGAAGTGGTCCCCAAGTGATTCCGCGATGGCCGCTAATTGACTGTCCGTCACGACTGCCACGCGTTCGACCTTCTTGTGGTGCTCGCGAACAAAACGCATATGCGCTACGAATCCTCCGAAGTTCTCCCATCCGGGAAATGCCTTCGAACGTATCAACACGCCGTGGAGCATGGCATGGTCGGATAGATAGGAATCGACAGCGGTGCTGAGACAGCTGAAGTCTTCTTTGGTAAGTGGCGCATGGGGTTTAAGTACCAATATGTCTTCCGGCACCATTATCGAGTAATCAAGCATTTGATCCTCATAAGTGTTCTCGACATTGTAGGTCAGAAGTTTTGACCATTCTGGTCGTTAGCGAACATAGCAGGGCAAATCCGCGTGCGGCATACCGAAAAAATGCATTGGTGGCCGTCCGCAATCTCGAGCAGCGGTAGGCGACCAGTTTAGGGCGCACCAATTGGGCGTTGCCAGTTCTGGCAGTTGTCCGCTGTTTTGAGCGCTTGTTCACCGTCTGCTTTTGGCCGTACAGCGCCGACCGGACTGGTGCGCTGGCTGGCGCTAACCGGGCGCCCCCTTCTCCGATCGGGTTGTGCCAACAATAGACATCCATGGGAGTGTATGTATTGCACTGCTTCCAGAAGAAGACGCAGCAGACGAGTCGTTCGGATCTGGAGTTGGCGAAGAAGCGATTTAAATCGATTGCAAGGTGAAGTTATGAGAGTCAAGAAAGTTGCCAGCAGTGAACATGGCCCTCGTCACGTGACACCGGCAGCGCGCAGTGTCTTTTACGATCTCTTTCCTCCGGAGAAAGCGGCTGAGATGGACATGCGCGCGCAATTGTTGATTGGCCTAGAGCAGTGGCTGGAAAAGAGCCGCATGACACAAGCCGAAGTTGCCAAGGTGTTGGGCGTTACCCAGGCGCGCGTGTCGGATCTGAAGCGAGGCAAGATCGACCGCTTCAGCATGGACCTGCTGGTGCGGTTGGCAGCACGCGCCGGACTCAAGCCCAAGCTGAAACTAGCGGCGTAGTTGATCAAAGACAAGATCGGTATTACGACGAACGGCCGGACACACCGAGCCGCCTGTTCAGACATCTTGGGCAAACGATAACAGTCGATCCACGTTGTGCTTGAAGATCGCGTTGCCATCGTTCGGAGCTTTGCGCATCCGAAGTCCCGACCTCCTGGCTTTGCTCAGAGGATTGCCCGGTAAAAAAAAGCCCAGAAAGTTGCGGGACTTTTGTGGAAATTAGTAGCGCTTTGTTGTGCTGAGTTGCTTTGTCATCTATAACCCAGTGGGATATAGTTGGCCATGCAGATCGTCGTTGAAACTCCGATATTCATTCGTCGACCGACAAGCTACTGAGCGAAAGCGAACATTTCGATTTGATTACCTATTTAGCGACTCATCCGACTGAGGGTGACGAGATTGTCGGCACTGATGGCGTTCGCAAAGTGCGATACGGGGCGATGGGTAAAGGAAAGTCAGGCGGCGTCCGCGTGATTTATTACTTCTACCATCAGGACATGCCTATTTATGCATTGCTGATCTACGGCAAGATCGAGCGAGCGGATTTGACGCCGGAGCAACGCAAGACGGTGTCGGCGTTTGTAATGGCGATCAAGACTTCGAGGAAACGCAAATGAGTAAGCTTGGTGATGAATTGGTGCAGTCGATGGCACAGGCGCTGGCACATGCTCAGGGCAAGCGAACTGGCGGACGCACGCACAAGGTGGCGGTAAAACCTGACGAGATTCAGAGAGCGCGTAAGCAATTGGGCCTATCCCAGGATCAGTTTGCAGATGCCTTTGGCGTGAGCGCGTCTACGCTGCGCAAGTGGGAGCAGGGGCAACGTTCCCCAACAGGAGCCGCCAAGACGTTGCTTAGGATCATTGAGCGCGAGCCCAGAGCGGTGGTTCGGGCTTTGAAGTGACTTGAACGCAAAGCGTTTCGCTCTCCGGGTTTCTTCGTCATAGCTTTAAACAGCTCGGTTTCCGCCTTGGGAGGATCTTGCGTCAATAGGGGGCAAAGTGATCGCATTGCGCTTGTGCGAGCCGATCGACTCAACGGCATCGCTCTGTTTCGCGGCCACAAAAGAGTTTCGACCAAGACCAGAGGGTTGGCGTTCCAACGCTGCTGACAAGAGCCAGCCGAGGATGCAAATGGAATCTATTTATTTTGGCTTGAACATCGCTGCTATCTCTAAGCTTGTCGGATCGAATACGGCAAGCAGAGGTCGATTTCGTCCCGTGAAGGGCATTGTGTTTGCTTGATCGATCGCGATTCCCGACGCTTGCAAGCGCTGCTTTAGCAGGATTTTCTCCGCTCCAGAGAAGAACCGCCAATCATCAACCTTCTTTAGCTGCGCGCGAAGCGATGGCAAGCCTTGATTCCAAGGTTTGAAATATCTCGGCATAGCGATTACATCGCTGCCTCCCGACGTGATCACCTGGCGCTCCTTTGGATCTTGTGGCAGCGGCGCCCATACCCAGCGCGGCAAGCTATACCAATGTGGGGCAAACTCGGTATTCCGTTGGCGGCCGAGTTCAGCGTCATGTTCGCTGATGTCATATGCCTGCACGACCGACAGTGCATCTTCCGAAAACACGTAGTACAGAGGCCGCCCATTCCAAAGCGACCCAGAGCCGTAGATCAATGCGCTGAGCTGGATAGTCGCTATGATGCCTATGTCGCGGGCGAGTTCGCGCCTAGTCTTGTTTGGATTGGCAATGACGAAGGTAAGCAAGGGACCCAAGACAACATCAACACAAATCAAGACCAAGACAACCTGCGTCGCATTGGCAAGATACCAGCCCGGCCAGTGATACCAGCCAAAGTAAAGCGCGCCAAGTATGAGCGTGAGTACCGTAGCGCTCGCAAGCAGGTGCAAACCAAAGGCCTTAAGTCGAAATTTCATAGTCCCAGTCCGATAAACTCAATGTGTAAGTTTATCGTGGTCTGGTGAGATTGGAAGTCTATCGAGTGGAATCGGCGGGATTGGGGAACGTACGAATCGTAGACGATTGTGCGCTTTCCAGTCGACAGATCATTGATGGTACTTCGGACGCGGGCACAGGGCGGCTGAGCAAATATCTCTGCGCTTGGTCGCATCTCACCCGACCCAACTCAAGCGGCTGAGTTTGCGAAATTCACGATGGCTTGCGCCTGCACGTCCAATGAATCGACGAAGGGGGCGCTAATCCCGGCGGCGATCACCGAGAGCTCGCTGCATCCGATCAGTAATACATCGGCTTGAGCTGCCAGATCTCCAGCCATGGAAGCGAGCGCCGCTTGGGATTTCATGCCAGTTTCGCCACGTTTTACCGCTTTGATCAGCGACATGACCTCTTCTTGCCGGGCGGGATGGACGACGGCGATGCCGTGATCGGAGAATGCCTTGGCGTACAACTCTGTTGCGAGCACCGCTGATGATGCGAGCAGGCCGACGCGCGCGGTACGCCGCGAACTTGCGATCTGCTCGACCGTCAGCTGCACCATATCGAGCAGCGGGATGCTGACCGCGCGGCGGATGGAATGCGCGTAAGCATGGGCTGTATTGCAAGGTATCGCCAGGGCCTGCGCACCGGCGCGTTGCAGATTCACGGCGATGCGGATGAGTTCGGGCGTTGGGTCGGCGCCGGTCTCCTCAATCAGGTGCGCAACGCGCGAGGGGATCTTTGGATTGCTCTCCACGATCAGATGGATGTGGTCCTGGTCGCCGTGCGCCGGCGTCTTGGCGAGCACGCGTCGCATGAGATCCAGCGTGGCTTCCGGCCCCATGCCGCCGATAATGCCAACCACTCGATGCATCGTCGCCAAATCAAGCTGCTTTGGACTGGTGCGAGCGGCCATATCCAAAGTCATCGACATAGCCAAACAGCCCGACGCTCCCGCCGGTATGGACAAACACGATGTTTTGTCCCTTCTTGAACATGCCCTTATGAATCAAATCCACAAAGCCTGCCATGCCTTTGCCGGTGTAAACGGGGTCAAGCAGAATGCCCTCCAGACGCGCCAGCATCTGAATCGCCTCGAGCGATGCAGGCGTGGAGAATCCGTATCCCTTGCCGACGTAGTCGCCGTTTGCAACGACATCGTCGCGCCGCACGGCGCCCGGGGTAGCGCAAAGATCCGCCGTCGCGCAGGCGAGCTTGAAGACGTTTTCTTCTTGGCGTTCGCGCGGCGCACGCACGCTAATGCCCAACAGCGGCACCCCGGAGCGAATGCCGACGAGTCCTGCAATCAAGCCCGCCTGCGTTCCCGCGCTGCCCGTTGCGTGCACCACGTGATCGATCCGCAGGCCTCGGTCATTGGCTTGGCCAATGAGCTCGATGGCCGCGTTGACATAGCCTAAGGCTCCGGTCGGGTTCGATCCTCCGCCGGGGATGAGATAAGGCTTGCGTCCCTCGCTCTCGAGCCTCGCGGCCACTTTCGCCAATTCGCCGTTCATATCCGGATTGGCCGCACAACGCTCGATGCTTGCACCGTGCAGATGATCCAACAGCACATTGCCGCTGTCGGTGTAATCGTGATCGGTCTTGCCGGTTCGATCTTCGAGCAGGATATGGCAATCGATGCGCATTTTGGCCGCGCATGCCGCCGTCTGGCGCGCATGATTGGATTGAGTGGCGCCCTGCGTCAGTACGATGTCCGCGCCGTGCTCCTGCGCCTCCGCAAGCAGGAATTCGAGCTTGCGCGTCTTGTTGCCGCCGCTCGACATGCCGGTGCAGTCGTCGCGTTTGATCCAGATTTCCGGTCCATTGAGCGCTTTGCTCAAGTTCGGCAAGTACTCGAGCGGCGTCGGCAGGTGGGCGAAGCGAATTCGTGGGAAACGTGCAAGGTTCATGGTTGACTCCAAGGCGCGGCATTTGCTTTCATGGATTGATGTTTAGCGCAATTCTAGTCGAGCGCGACGCGCAGCCATACCGGGGGAGCTTAAAAAAACTCGGCGAGTCGCAATTGCCGCAGAGCGATGTCACGGTGTGTGTCGAGTATTCGACCGATGGCTTGAGACCGCGGGCTTCGACGCACTGTCCGCGGACACTGTCCGCACCCATCTAAATAGTAAGCTATTTATAAACAATAACTTACGCCAGAGCGAGCGCTGGCACGAGCCTTGCTTTGTCGTAAGTCATGTTGCGAGATTCACTGCTGTTGGGCGCACTGCTGTTGGCGGCGCAAGTCGTTGATGCCAATGACCTGAAGCAGTACTACGAGCTCGCTTTGACGCAGGACACGACCTTGCAAGTCGCGCATTTGCAGCGCGACGCATTAGTTGAGGCACGGCCACAAGCCATCGCGCAGTGGTTGCCGCAGCTCTCGGCGAACGCTTCAGCCACGCGCGAACGGGCCGGATTCGATTCAGGACCGGCGCTCGGCAGCCAGGCGGCCGATTGCGCCATCAGCTCGAGCGCCACCACGCAACGTTGTTACGGCACCGCCAACGCCTTGGGGCTCAACATGTCGCAAACGTTGTGGAGTTTCCAGTCGTTCAGCCGGCTTAAGGAAGCGAATTTCCAAGTCGCGGCTGCTGAAGCCAACTTTCAGGGCGCTGAGCAGGGACTCTTGCTGCGGGTGGCACAGGCCTATTTCGGAATTCTGTCCGCCACCGATCAGCTCGCCACCAATATTGCCGAACGCGATGCATTCAACACACTGTTGAACCAGGGGAAGTCACGCGAACAGACCGACGTCGGCCCGCGCAGCGACGTGGAGCAGGCGCATGCTTTCTATGATGCGACCGAAAAAAGCGTTATCGATGCCCGCAATGCGCTTGATGATGCGAATCTCGCGCTGACGCAGATTGTCGACCAACACGTCGAAGGCGACGCTCCTCTGCGGGAGGATATTCCGCTGCTATCGCCGGAGCCGGGGACAGCGGATGAGTGGGTGGCATCCGCGCGCGAGGATAACTTCGATGTACGCACCGCGCAGCTCACGATGGAAGCGGCCTCGCGGGATATCTCGGTGCAGCGCGGGCGTGGCCTGCCGACAATTTCGCTGACCGGCTCCGGTTCCAAGATTACAGAGGATGCCGTGCTCGGCGGCAACCAGAAGCTCGATACGATCGGCGTGTCGTTCAACTGGCCGTTGTTTCAGGGCGGCGCGATCGCCTCGGCGCTGCGCCAATCGCGAGCTCAGTTTCACCAGTCACAGGCCACCTATGAAGCCATTCGCCGCAGGCGAGCGGTGCGGTGGTCGACTTGGAACTCTCCATTGTCTGCGCGGGTGCTGATCAACGCATCGAAGTGCGCGATCGAGGCTCCGGAATGAGTCAAACGGTACTGGCGCAGGCGCTGCTGCCGTTTTATTCGACCAAGCGCAGCGGCACCGGATTAGGATTGGCTCTCGCGCGCGAAATCGCCGAAGCGCACGGCGGGCGCATTCAACTGGCCAATCGCGAGGGTGGCGGTCTGATTGTGGCGTCGGACTTGCCGTGGAGCGCCGCTAGCGCAGATGCTACTGTACCTTGATGATGCCGACCGCTTCGCGCACTCCGTAAGTTCTACAGTGGGAACTCTCTACCTCGTACGCCATGGACAAGCGGCCTTCGGCACCGATCACTACGATCGCCTCACGGAAATCGGCTTTTCTCAGGCACGTCTTCTGGGCGATTATTTTGGCCGGCGTCATATTCGATTTGACGCCGTCTTCACCGGCACGTTACGACGTCAGATCGAGACGGCGCAGGGCATTTTCGAAGGCCATCCCGAACTTGGCACGCCGCCCTTGCAAGAAACCTCACCGGGGCTGGACGAGTACAAGCCTGAGGCCGTCGTGATGGCCATGACCGGAAGTTTGCCCGCACCGGCACTGGCGGCGGCAACGCGTGATCCCTTGGTGGTGCGCGAGCACTTTCGTGTTTTGCGGCAAGCCCTGCTGGCTTGGGCCGAGGACCGGACCACACCCGAGGGCATGCCTGTGTGGCAAGCATTCCAGGACAGTGCCGTAGCAGCCCTGGTTCAAGCCCGCCAGCGCTTTCCCGACGGCAATGTGCTTATCGTCAGTTCCGGTGGGCCCATTGCAGCCGTCGTGGCCGCGACGCTTAACGCCCCGCCCGCGACCGCCGTTGAATTGAATCTGCGGATCCGCAACAGCTCGCTCACCGAGTTCGCCGCGACTCCCCGGCGGCACACTCTGATCAGCTTTAACGGATTGCCGCATCTTGATACGAATCCGGACCTGACGCTGACCACTTATGCGTAACAGCTCAAGCCGACACAAGGGTTGTCGGGTGATGGCGCTTGCGTGCAGACTGATCGCATCGTTCAGGAGGGGTGCGTGAAACAAATCGCGGTTCTTGCCGGAATTTGCCTTATCTCGGCGTTGCCGATTCGATCCGAGGAAATCCACTCCCACCCGCCGCCGGAAAAATTGGGCAGGCTTGAATTTCCGACATCATGCTCGCCGAGTGTCGCGCGCGATTTCGAGCGGTCAGTAGCGCTGCTGCATTCCTTCGCCTATGCCGCCGCGGAGCAATCATTCCGAAAAGTCGCTGCGGCGGACCCTACGTGCGCAATGGCGCACTGGGGCATTGCCATGTCCTTTTATCACCAGCTTTGGAGTCCGCCGAGTCCAAAAGAACTGCGCGACGGTCGACTTGAAATAGAACAGGCCAGTCATCTTAACAACGGATCGGCGCGCGAGCGGCAGTTCATTGCAGCCGCGGCCGCCTACTATAGGGATCCTGAGCAGAAGCCGTTGTTGCGCGCCAAGCGCTACGCTGAAGCAATGGAGCAGGTCGCGCGCAACAATCCAAAGGATACCGAGGCGCAAGTGTTCTATGCCTTGTCCTTGATCGCGACCGCGCCGCCCGAGGATGCGACTCATGCGAATCAGGAGCTCGCCGCTTCGCTGCTGGAGCGGGTCTACCGAGCTCAACCCGATCATCCGGGCGCGGCCCATTACTTGATTCACGCCTACGACAGCGCGGAGCTGGCGCCGCGCGGTCTGGCGGCGGCGCGCGCCTATTCGAAGATCGCGCCATCCGCGCCACACGCGCTGCACATGCCGTCGCATATTTTTACGAGACTGGGTCTTTGGGATGATTCCATTGCCTCCAATCAGGCTGCGCGCACGGCGGCGCATGATCAAGGCGATCAAGGGGAAGAACTGCACGCCATGGATTATCTGACGTACGCCTACCTGCAGCGGGGACGAGTGGCGAATGCTGAACACGTGGTCGCAGATCTGCGCACGATGGGAGCGATGGCGGGGCAAGCCGGCGATTTCAAGGTTGGCTACGCCGCAACGGCCATGCCCGTGCGGCTCGCGATTGAGCGTCATGCCTGGCGCGACGCGGCTGATCTGCAGACGCTTCCGGGCTCGCTTCCGCAGGTGGCCGCCATCATATTCTGGGCACGCGCAATGGCGAATTCGCGCAGTGGACGGCCACAGGCCGCGACCGGCGACATTGCGCAAATTGAAGCTTGCCGAGAGCAGCTGCAAGCCGCGGGCAACGCCTATTGGGCGACTCAGGTGGACGTGCTCGATAAGGAAGCGACAGCGTGGCAACTGGCCGCCTCCGCGCGTCCGGCAGAATCGGTGCAATTGCTTCGACAGGCAGCGGACGAAGAAGACGCCGTTGAAAAACTGCCGGTGACGCCAGGCCCCGTGGTGCCGGCACGCGAACAACTCGGAGAACTGCTGCTGCAACAAAATCAGCCGGATGAAGCATTGCGCGAATTTCGGGCCGCGCTGGCGCTGGCTCCCGGCAGGCGCGGCGCGCTGCTCGGAGGTGCGGCGGCTGCTGAACGCAGCGGCGACCGTAAAACCGCGGCGCAGATGCGTGCCACGCTGTAAATAATCCTTACACCGTCAGTCGAAGTCCGTCGCCGGCTGCAGATCGTCCGCCGATTGATTGACGTCGGCCCAGCCGCCAGGCAGGGTCCATTTGCCGTCGCTGATGGCGGCATCTTAGATTGCCGCTGCGATCAGCGCGGCGCGAAAAATTCGGTGTAGGTAGCGATGCAGTCCGCCCTGATCTCAGCGACATCGACGAGTTCCGTGGCAATGGTGACGCCGGTGACCTTGGAGAAAATATCCGCGCGCCAATGCGCGACCGCGCGCGGCATTTCGATGGTGAGACTCATGAGCTGATAGTTGTTGAGCCGAAAGACCTTGACCATCATGGAGAGCCACGGGCGAAACTCCTTAAGATTGCTTGCGCGGATGACAATCGATTTATCCGCGCTCGCGCCGAGGATCTCGTAGCGGCCGTCATCGGCAAACGCGCTGCACATGCCGGCAAGATCGCCGCCCACGCGTGCTGCGTGCAGTTTCTGAATTATTCGTTCCGCGACGCTGCGCTCGGACACGTTGCTACTCCAAGGTTAGGCCAGAGCTGCGCAAATTTCGCCGCCGATCTGCTCGAACGCCGTGCGCGTATAGGGAATGACGGCGCCCAAACCATAGAAAAGATGAATCATACCTGGATGGCAAGTGTAGGACACTTCATTACCCGCTTGGGTCAGGCGCTCGGAATAATTTCGTCCCTCGTCGCGCAAGAGATCAAATTCGGCAGTATGAAGCAGCGTTCGCGGCATTCCGGAGACGTTCTCGGCGAGCAGCGGCGATACCAGCGGATTGAAGGGTCCTGTGTCCGCCGGCAAGTAGTGCATCAAGTCATGATCAAGGGTGGCTTGGTCCAGCAGATAGCCGCTCGCCAATTCGTGCTTGGAGACGGTGATGCGGCTGTAGTCGAGAATCGGACACAGGAGCAGCTGCATGGCCAGCCGCGGACCGCCCGCTCGTGCTGCTGCGTGGCATGTCGCCGCAGCGAGGGTGGCGCCGGCGGAATCCCCGCCGATGCCGAGACGCGCGGGGTCGATTCCGAAGTGAGCGGCATGCTCGCTGATGTGGCGTAGCGCGGCGGATGCATCGTGCAAAGCGGCGGGAAAACGATGTTCGGGAGCCAATCGATAGTCCACCGATACCACTCGCACAGCGCCGGCGCAGGCCAGCGCGCGCGCGATGCAGTCATGAGTTTCCAAGCTGCCGGCAACCAAGCCGCCGCCGTGAAAATAGACCAGTCCGGGCAGGGTCTCGGCGCTCGAGGGCGAATACAGCCTTATTCTCAATGCGCCGCCGGGTCCCGGCAGAATTCGATCTTCCACTCGCTCGAGAGCGAGCGGCGGTCCCGCCAATTGCATCAGAGCCGCGAGTCCGCTGCGGCGCTGCTCGACGGTCGCGCTGCGCGCATCAGGTGGCTTGCCCGCGGCGAGCAGATCCAAGAAGCGCTTGACGCGTGGGTCGAGAGGCATCAGCGCCGGTATTGCTTTAGAGGGACAATGCTTGCCGGGTTGGCGCCGGCCACTTCTTGAGGTCAAGCCCGTGATTTGCGAAAAGCGCCACCGCCAAGCGATCGATACCGAACGCGACGCAGCTGGTATGTGCCAGCTCGCCGCTGTCTTCGCGGATGTCCCACACTTGACCGAAGTGTTCGCGATGATAGTTAAAGCTCATGCACGCGGTGGGTGAGGCGCCTGGATAATAAGGAATCAAGAGTTCGAATTTCAGGGCCTGCTGGCGCTGGCTTACGGCCATCACTTGACCTACTCGGCCGAAGAAAGGGTCGTTGGCAACATCGATGCTATGCGGCAGCCCAAGTTCTGCGGCCAGCAGCGGCGCTTTGGCCATCCATTTTTCGCGAAACTCCACGATCTCATCCGGCGCGCCGATCCTTACGAATTCGCGCATGCGAAAGGATTGAAGCCGATCGAGGCTCAAAGAAGGCTCATGCCTGAAGACGTCCGCCTCAATGTCAAACTGCAGACCGCCGTGGGGCAGCTTGCCGCGCGCGGCCGCGATCGGATACACGGGGTAACAGGCGGCGGGTGACAGCACCAGATCCGATGATGTGAGAGAGGTGGTCCAATCGCCGCCATTGTCGTAACGCTCCACGGCCGAGCGGATCGACGCCTCGGAGCCATGCAGAGCGCACACGCACCCCAGCAAATTGGGAAAGCTTTTGAGATACCCGGATTTTTCCAGCTGCGTGCGGCTCATCACCGGCGGAAAGCGCATGATTTCCGCCATGGGATCGCGATGCCGAGTTATGTACTGCTCGAGCCGTTCCAGCAAATCCACGTACAAGGCGGTGCGTGCATAGACGCCGTCGACGCCCATTGGCTTGAACAGTTGATCGGCCAGGTGCGCCAGCGGGTAGGGGGCGACGCTATCGGGCGACACGGCGGGCTCAGCCACTGATCGAGGTCGGCAGCGGCGTCATCAGCGATGTCGTCGCCAGGTTCGTCAATATTCGGTCGTTGCTGATCATGATGGGCGCGGACAGCACATCGCGCAGCAATCGACCGATCGTAAATTCGGTGTCATTGCGATATCCCGACAGTCCGCAAGCGCGCAGCGAGGTGAGAACCGTGGTCACCGCAAGTTCTGACACTTGAACCTTGGTCAAGGTAATCATTGCCTGGAATTCCAGCGAAGAGATCGCCTTTTCGTCGAACATGACCGATTCGTAGCTGCGCAAGCTGGTTGCCAGCACGCCGCGCAGTGTGCGCAAGGTAGATACCGCTTGGGTGAAGTGTGCCGCGCCGGGCGGCGTTTGACCGTTTGATTGACGCACCACGTGGCGTATGAATGCTTGCGCCTTGGCTGCTGCGGCGGCGGCAATGCCCGCCCACACCGAACCCCAAAGCAGGTGTGCAAACGGCACCATGGTCTGGGAATGAATTCTCTCGTACGGTTCCGGTAGGATTTGTCCGGCCGCAGCGCGCGCGCGCAATGTGAAGCCCTCGCTGTGCGTGCCGCGCATGCCAAGCGTGTCCCACACCTGCAGCCTTTCGAGCGTGTAGTCGGACTTCAATAAAACCAACAGCACCTGATCATTGCCCGCCGCATCGGCGGCGCGCCGCGCGGTTGTCACGATGCCATCCGCTTCGACCGCATAGGAAATAACGGTTGCTTTGCGTTCGAGCGTGATCTGCACGCCATCGTGTTCGACCGCGGCTTCGCTGGACCGGACATTGCCGCCGGCCTGGCCTTCTGTGGTTGATGAGGCCATCAGCAATTGCTCGGCGACGATACGGCGCAGAATGCGCTCATGGACGGCATTGTTCTTGAAGTGGCGCACGATGCAGGCCATCTTGATTTGATGCATCGCGTAAATCAGCGCTGTGGACGAGCAGGACTGGCCGAGGATGTAGCAGACATCGGCAATTTCCGCGATCGTTGCGCCTTCACCATCCAACGACTGCGAAACCTGGATGCCGAGCAGACGCTGCGTGCGAAGTTCCGCGAACGCCTCGCTTGGGAAGCGCGCTTCAGCGTCTACCGCCGTAGCGTTCGCGCGAGCCACATCGGCGCAAGCGCGGGCACGGCCGATTAGGTCGCTCTGGCGGGCGCTGGGAATGCGGACGCCGGGTAGTCGGTGTGTTTCGATCGCCATTTGAAACTAGCCTAATGGGCCGGTAATCGGACGATTATCCGGGCATGGCTGCAGCTGGACAATGACTAACTTAGTGATGGCCGCCTCATTTTAAAAACATAAGTAAGACGCCTGGCGTATTCCGTAACCTGCGCGACACGCTATTATCGGCCCTGGTTTCTTCCGGAGAGCAGCAGTGGATCCGCAGGCGAAGGACGGGGTAAGCGATCGGCTAATTTCCCTCGTCAGGGCCGTTTTGGGCGCAGGTGGCGTTGTTCCAAGCCCGTTTCCGCTGAACGCTCAGCTGAGTGACCTGGGGATTAGCTCGTTGAAAATGGTGAATCTCATGCTCGCCGTCGAGGTCGAGTTCGACATCGCCATCGCGCAGGGCGATATTACACCGGAAAATTTCCATTCGTTGCGATCCATCGAGACCTTGGTCGACCGCACTTTGGCGCAACGCGCTTAAGAGGGCTGGTTCAGGGCGGCGATAAGCGCTTCCACGTCAGAAATTGCGGTTTCTCCGTTCGTCGCGCATATCCGCACAACCTCCTGCCCCTCGAATGTAGTTGGGGCGACCCAGGCCCGCCCGGAGGCCACCACGCGACGCACCAGGGCTCGCACCTCGCCCATGGCGGCCGGGGGAATCGCGTCCAGTACCGCCAGAGGTGAATCGTTGGCGATGCGCCAGCCCGACGCGAGCAGCCGTTCCTTGATACGTTCCATCACTTCGACGCCGCGTTCGACATGGGCGCCGAGGCCCTCCCAACCGGCGGCGGCCAGCGCCAGGAAGAGGCGCAAACCCAAAAAACGCCGCGACCATTGCACGCTGTTCAAATAGGGATCGATCCCCGCAATGCTGGAAGGCATGAAACTCGTCGAGGCGTGAAATGCCTCGGACAAGAGAGCGCCGCGGCGCGAAACGAAGATGGCGCACCCCATAGTTGCCGCGAGCCATTTGTGCGCATCGATGGTAAACGAGTCGGATCGCTCGATGCCGGCGAGCAAGCCGCGCAAGCGATTGGAAGCCAGGGCGGCGCCGCCCCAGGCCGCATCGATGTGCAACCACAGCGCCTGTTGTTTCGCGATGTCGGCGCAGGCATGCAACGGGTCGATCATGCCCGCACCCGTGGTGCCGGCCGTGGCAACGATCATGATCGGCACCGCTCCTGCAGTGCGATCCTCGGCAATGGCGCGCAGCAACGCCTGTGGATCCATGCGGCCGTGGCCGTCGGTATCGACCAGCCGCAGCGCGCTGCGGCCGACGCCGGCTTGATGCGCAATTTTCAGCCACGCGATGTGGCAGTCGCGCGAGGTATAAAATTTCACCGCTCCAGCGAAGGCGCGTACACCGTCGGCTGAAAAATCCGGATGCGCGGCGGTCAGGGCGCAGATGAGCGCGGTGTAGTTCGCCTCGGATCCGCCGGTCGCAAAATGACCCGCCGCAGCGTCGCCGAACCCGGCACGGCGGGCGACGGCCCGGATCAAATGGCTTTCCAATGCCACGGGCACCGGAGAAGAAGCTGAGCTCGCCAGCTGCGGATTGAAGGTTCCGACCAGCCGATCGGCGCATTGCGCAGGAAAATTAGCGCCCGGATTGAAGAGCCCAAAATAGCGCGGATTCGACATTTGCACGATGCCGTGTTCCAGCCGCTCGATCGCCCACCGCAATGTATCTTCGAGCGGCTGCGGCTTCTGGAAGTCGAAAGCATCCAGCTCGGCGCGAAATCGCTGCATGTCGATCGTGGGTGTGACCGGACCCGCCTGTACGCGCTTGAGCGCCGCCTCGAGCTCGAGCGTCAGCCAGTTGCCAATTCGTTCTCGGTCCGCCGGATTTGGAAATAATGCCGGTACCGCATCCGGCAGGGATTTTTGACTCAAGCCGCGGCGCCGAGTGCTTGATCCAAATCGGCGAGGATGTCATCGATGTGCTCGATCCCCACGCTCAAGCGAATACTGCCGGGTGCCACGCCTGCCGCCAGTTGCTCTTCGGCAGACATTTGCCGGTGAGTCGTCGATGCGGGATGGCACGCCAGCGATTTCGCATCGCCCAAATTCACCAGGCGCTTGAACAGCTTAAGTGCATCGTAGAAACGCATGCCATTTGCAAGGCCGCCGTGTATTTCAAAAGTCATCAGCGAACACGCTTTGCCGCCCAGATATTTCTGCACCAAAGGGTAGTAAGGATTGTCGGCAAAGCCCGCAAAATTAACCGATTCGACGCGCGGGTGAGCGCGTAGAAACTCGGCGACCTTGCGTGCGTTTTCGACGTGACGTTCGACCCGCAACGCCACAGTCTCGATGCCCTGCAGCAGCAGGAATGCGTTCATCGGCGACAGCACTCCGCCCACGGTGCGCTGGTACAGGCTGCGACAGCGGCCGATGAATGCGGAAGCGCCATAGTGCTCGGTATAGACCAAGCCGTGATACGACTCATCCGGCTGCGCGAACATCGGATAGCGCGCCGCATGGCTTGCCCACGGGAAGCGTCCGCAGTCGACAATGATGCCGCCCAGCGTCGTGCCGTGACCGCCCATGAATTTCGTCAATGAATGAATTACGACATCCGCACCGAAATCGACCGGTCGAACCAATATCGGCGTGGCCACGGTATTGTCGACGATCAGCGGCATGCGGTGGCGGTGCGCGACGCTTGCCAGCGCCTCGAGATCGCAGACATTGCCGGCCGGATTGCCGACGGTCTCGCAAAATATCGCGCGGGTGTTCTCATCGATGAGCGCTTCGAGATCGGCAGCGCGGTCGGACTTCGCGAAGCGCACCTGGAGCCCCATTTTAGGTAAGACATGCGCGAATAACGTGTAGGTCGTGCCGTAGAGTTGCGGCACCGAGACCAAATTGCGGCCCGCTTCCAACGCATTCATCGCGGCATAAAACAGCGCGGTCTGCCCGGAAGCCACACTCAGCGCGCCCACGCCTCCTTCCAGTTCCGTGACTCTTTGTTCGAGAACATCGGTGGTCGGATTGCTGATGCGCGAATACCTAAAACCCGGCACTTCCAAGTTGAACAAGGCGGCGCCGTGTTCAGCGCTATCGAAGGAATACGCAGCCGTTTGGTAAATTGGAACTGCAACGGCCTTAGTGGTGGGGTCGCAGTCGAAGCCCCCGTGGATTGCAATTGTTTCCCGCTTCATGCTCGCGAATTGTTGGCTAATGAGATGCGCCAGTGTATCTCGAACGATCCAGGGAGTCGTGGTATGGTTCGCAATTCCTAAGATGACGGTTAAATGACCACTTCCGTGCCGCAGTCCCGCGAGGTCGATACGAAATTCGCTCGCGACGCTTGGCTTAGGGCCCTGGCAAAGACCGCGACGATCGCAGAACGCGGGATCACGCTGCCGGCGCTGATCGACAGCTTGGCCGCCCAATTCACTGCCGCGCCGGCACTTGTCTCTTCTGAAACCTCACTGACCTACGGCCAACTGGCATTTCGCTGCAATCAATATTCTCGTTGGGGAATTGCGTGCGATCTTAGGAGTGGCGATACGGTGGTGCTGCTGATGTCGAATTGCGCGGAGTATCTGGCGATATGGCTGGGGTTGACGCGCGTCGGCGTCGTCGTGGCATTGGTCAATTCGCAACTCAGCGGCGAGCTGTTGGCGCATTCGATAAATATCTCGCAGCCCAAGTGCCTGATCGTGGGCGCAGACCTCGCGCCGCGGGTTGCGGCGATCCGCGCACGCCTGGCGCCGGCGCTCGAGTGCCGGGTACTCGGATCCAGCCAAGAGTTCCCGCCGCTGGCAACCGAGCTCGGGCCGCTGCCGGGAGACTCGCTGCATGCTGCGGAGCGCGCAGCGCCATCGATCGATGCCACTGCGCTTTATATCTATACGTCCGGCACCACGGGATTGCCGAAGGCGGCCAAGGTCAGTCATTACCGGCTGATGCAGTGGAGCCATTGGTTCGCCGGCATGATGGACACCAAACCGGAAGACCGCATGTTCAATTGCTTGCCGCTTTATCACAGCGTCGGCGGCGTGGTCGCAACGTTTGCGACGCTGGTCAATGGCGGCGCCGTGGTGATCCGTCCGCGATTTTCCGCGTCTGATTTTTGGCGCGACGTACGCGATGAGCGCTGCACGCTATTTCAATACATCGGCGAACTGTGCCGCTACCTGGTCAACACGCCATACCAGCCGATCGAGACGCAGCACTCATTGAGAATGGCCTGTGGCAATGGATTGCGACCGGAGGTCTGGGCAACGTTCCGAAGCCGTTTCCGAGTTCCCCGAATCCTCGAGTATTACGCGTCCACGGAAGGCAATTTTTCGCTCTATAACTGCGAGGGACAGCCCGGCGCCATCGGCCGCATCCCGGGATTTTTGGCGAATCGCTTGCCGGTGGCCTTGCTGCGATTCGATGTTGAAAAATCGGAGCCGCGGCGCAACGCCGACGGATTCTGCGAGCGTTGCGCGGCAAATGAAATCGGCGAGGCCGCAGGTTTGATGCCCGATACGGACAGCGAGCGCGCGGGTCGGTTCGAAGGCTATGCAGATACTGAGGCGACCAATCGCAAGGTATTGCGCAGCGTCTTTAAAGAGGGGGATTCGTGGTATCGCACCGGCGACCTGATGCGACGGGATGAACGCGGCTACTACTATTTCGTCGATCGCGTGGGCGACACCTATCGCTGGAAGGGCGAGAACGTTTCGACCGCCGAAGTGTTGACCGCTCTCACGGCGAGCCACGGAGTAGTCGAGGGTGTGGTGTATGGCGTAACTATAGCGGGCGCTGATGGCCGCGCGGGCACCGCGGCTTTGGTGGTGAATTCAGATTTCGATCTCGTTGCCTTTCGCGCGGAAGTCGCCGCGCGGCTGCCGCTGTATGCACGACCGGTGTTTTTGCGAATACTCTCGACGCTCGAAGCAACCGCGACTTTTAAACCGCGCAAGCAAGATCTTGCGCAAGCGGGAGTCGATCCCAATCGGATCAAGGATGCGTTGTACTTCGACGATGCGCAATCGCAGCGCTATATCTCGCTCGACGCGCAGTTGTACGCCGCGATTCTGACGGGTACCGTCAGAATCTAAGCGTTTCGCCCGGGCGGCAGCGATGCCAGGTACGCCGCCATGGCCAACATCTCATCGACGCGTAGGCGAGCTACGATCGCCTGCATCGGCGCGGAGTTGGCGCTGCATCGCTTGGCTCCTAGGTGGACGCCGGTTCGCTGACTGCCGCTGCAGATTCACCGACTTGCGCTACCGCGTTTGCGACGGGAATTTGCACAATCAGCATTGTACCGCCGGATGCCGGACTTCTCACGTCCAAGCGGCCTCCCAGCGCGCGCACTCGATGGCGCATGGAGGCGAGCCCGTGCGAGCCGATCGCCGTGAATTGGCCTTCGGGCATGCCGATGCCATCATCCGCGATGCGCATCAACAAGGCTTCCTCGTCCATGTCCAAGCTGATGTCGGCGGTTTTTGACTGGGAATGCTTCAAAATATTGCTGAAGGCTTCCTGGGCGATTCGAAACAACGCGATGGCAGCTTCGGACCTGAAGCGCGGCTCTTCGTGCGGATAGGATTCAGTGCACTTGATGCCAGCTTCGACACAGGTCACTTTCATTTGCCAACGCAGCGCCGCGAACAGCCCCACGTTGTCCAGCAGCGTCGGGCGCAGCTCTTCGATGATGCGACGTTTCAAATCGACGCCCGCGGCCAGGTTTTGCTGCACTCGGTTCAGTCGGTGTTTCAGGTCCTGGTTGTCTTTCGTAAGATGCTGCTCCGCCCATGAAATATCCATGCGCGCGCCGACGAGCAATCCGCCCAGCTCATCGTGCAGTTCGCGCGCCAAGCTGGCCTTCTCGCGTTCCGATATATTTTGCAAATGCGTCGAGAGCTCCATCAGCTCGCGAGTCCGCTCCTCCACCTGTCGCTCCAGCTTGAGCTTCTGATCGCGCAGCTCGGCGTTCAGGGCAGTACGCCGCCGTATGTCGAGGTACACGAGCCGCGTGGCAATCCCCACCAGCAACATATTGAATATCGTTCCGCCAAGCGTGATCCAGCGGCTTAAGACCAACGAACTTTGCCAATGCGCGGCCGCCGCATGGTGTTCAACGCCTTCGCGATCCCGTAACCGATCAAGAATGTCGCTTATGACCACACCGGTATCCGAGCCGACGCTGGTTTTTACCAATGCAACCGCCGCTGCGGTTCCTTGTGTTTTCTGAATGGCCTGAATCATCGATAGATCCGCTAGCCTCTTGCCCGTCAAGATCTGCAGATCGCGCACGCTGCCTAATCCAAAATCCGAGCCGGCGTACGCCGTGCGCAGGTTCTCGAGTCGAGGTTCGACCTCCGCCACGACTCTGTCGTAGGACTGGACGTAGCGCGGATTACCGGTGAGCAAGAATGTGCGCTGCGCGGCGACGGACCGCGCGAGCGAATTCTGCAACTCATCGATGCCGTGCTCTCGCGCAGCGGATTTTTGCAAACGCTCACCGGCCTCCTGCAACCGAGCCTGCCCTTCGCCGGTTACGAAAAATAATGCGGCGAGAAAGCTGATGATGAGAAATGGCGGGACCGCGACATACCAGCGCCCCAAGCCGTCCAATGCTTCACTTAAGAAGTTCACGCGATTCATTTTGTTAACAGATGCATTCACTGTCCATTCTCGCTCGAGAATATTATTGCAATGCGCGTGCCAAGTATTGCCATAGCGATGGATGCCGCAACGGGATTGGGCTGAGGGCGAAAAATTGTCAATATGGTCCGCGAGTTATCGCGTGCGCAGCGGCATGAGAAAGCGGTGGCCGCCACGCCGCGTAACAGCGCATGAATGTAAGGTTTACCTGTTTGCAAGTTCCGGGGCCAGTGTTGCCTTCCTCACATCGTTTACACTGGCGAATGCCCATCGTGCGACTCGATAAAGTCTCGCTCAGCTTTGGCCTCAAGCCCTTGCTCGACAACGTCAGCCTGCAGCTGCGCAGGGGAGAACGCGTCTGTCTGCTCGGGCGCAATGGCGAAGGAAAATCCTCGCTGCAGCAAGTGATCTCGAAGACTCTTCTGCCCGACAGCGGCGAGGTGTGGGTTCGTCCCGGCGCGCGGGTCGCAAGCCTGGCACAGGAAGTTTCGTCGGGCAGCGACGCGGTCGTCCGCGACGTGGTGCTAGGCGGCGTGGAGCGCACAACGTCGGACGATGAATGGCAGGCCGAGCTGCAAGCCGATCAAGTGATCTCGCGCCTGCAGTTAACCGGCGAGGCCTTGATGAGCTCGCTGTCCGGCGGCTGGCGGCGGCGAGTCATGCTGGGCCGTGCACTGGTCGCCGCGCCGCATGTCTTGTTGTTGGATGAGCCGACGAATCATCTGGATATCGAGGCCATTACCTGGCTCGAGAACATGATGATGGAATATGCCGGAGCCTTGTTCTTCGTCAGTCACGATCGCGCCTTCGTACGCCGATTGGCCACCAAAATCGTCGAACTGGATCGCGGACAGCTGCGTGTCTGGCCGGGCGGTTATGATGATTACGTGTTGCAAAAACGCGCGGCGCTTGCAGTCGAAGCCACGCATGCGGCCTTGTTCGACAAGAAACTGGCCCAAGAAGAAGTCTGGATCCGGCGTGGGGTGGAAGCCCGGCGCACCCGCAATGAGGGCAGGGTTCGCGCGCTCGAGCAATTGAGGATCGAGCGACGCGAGCGGCGCGAGCGCATCGGCAGTGTGGAGCTGCGCGCGCAAGAGGCAGCGCCCTCGGGTAAATTGGTATTCGAGGCGCAACATGTCACGCACGCTTTCGACGCCACGCCGATTATCAGCGATTTTTCCGCGCGCATCATGCGAGGGGATCGCATCGGCATCATCGGGCCTAACGGCTGCGGTAAGACCACGCTGATCAAGCTGCTGGTGGGCGAGCTGGAACCGACCGCGGGAGTCATTCGGCGCGGCACCAATCTGTTGCCGGCGTATTTTGATCAGCAGCGCGAGCAGCTGAATCCGGCGGCATCCATCGCCGACAACGTCACCGGCGGCAGCGGCGACACCGTGACCATTGATGGACAAGCGCGGCACGTATCGGGCTACCTGCGCGATTTCTTGTTCCCACCTGAACGGCTGAATGCACCCGTGAGCATGTTGTCGGGCGGTGAGCGCAATCGCTTGCTGCTGGCACGGTTGTTCGCCCGTCCCAGCAACCTGTTGATCATGGACGAGCCCACCAATGATCTTGACGCCGATACACTGGAACTGCTCGAAGAATTGGTCGCGGAATACGCCGGAACGCTGCTATTGGTCAGTCACGACCGCGCGTTTCTCGACAATGTCGTCACCGGCACGCTGGTGTTCGAGGGTGAAGGTCAAATCAATGAGTATGTCGGCGGATATTCCGATTGGTTGCGTCAGAGTAAAGCTGCCGCGGAAGCCTCCGCGGCCGCAAAGGCCGCCGCGATCGCGGTGACCAAGCGCCCCGCGACCTTGCCCAAGTCTCGGCGTCTTTCATACAATGATCAACGGGAACTTGAGCAGCTGCCCGCGAAGATTCAGCAGCTGGAAGCCGAGCAGGCGCAGCTGAGCAACTTGATTGGCGATCCCGCGCTGTTCCAGCGCAATCAGGAACAGGGCAGTCAAGCGCTGCAGCGCCTGCAGGTGCTGACTGAGGAGCTGGAGCGCGCGTACGCGCGCTGGGAAATTCTCGACAGTACGGGCAGCGTCTAGCGGCGCGGTCGCCCGCGGCCGAGCAGATCGTTGGGATCTGGAAGACGCGCGCCGGCGGCGTCGGGGATGACCAGCGAGGAGGCCTGTTCACGGCGCATCTCCTGCAGTTCGCGCATGGTTTGCTGGACAGCCTGTTCCGCGCCGGCGGCAAATTTTTCCACGGCCGCGGCCAACGTGGCGGCGTCCAGTTCGAAACTGAGCGGCACGGCTCCCATCGGCGTCATCACTTGCGCCTGTCCTACAAAAATCACGGACCGCGTGGAATCGGCGGTGCCGTCCACCGTCACCGGCGTCAATCTGCGGATGGTGCCGACCGTCCGATCAGTGAATGTTTCCTCGCGATAAACCTGCGTCGCGTCCATGGCTGCCCGTCGGGCTTCATTGGCGGAACTCATCAGTGCATACCCCTTAAAATCGATTCGAAAATGCAACCCTAGCAGTTTTCAGCGTTGTCATGGAGGCCTGATACGATATCGGGCTTGGCACACTCCACCACAACACCGAAGGTTTCCATTTGGAGCACTCTGTTGGGGGTCGCTCTCTTGGGGGTGGCGGTGTTCGTGCTGCACCACCTGCTGGGCAAGTACCACTGGCGGGACATTCTAGATCGAGTCCAGGCGATCTCGAATGCGAAACTGCTGCGCGCGGCATTCTTCACCTGCGCGGGTTACGGCTGTCTGACACTGTACGATGCGCTGGCCGTTCGCTTCGCCGGTGCGCGGGTCCCGTATCCGCGCGTTGCCCTGATTTCCTTCATGGGCTATGCCATTGGCCACAACGTCGGCCTGAATTCGATCAGCGGCGGCGCCGTTCGCTATCGCGCCTATACCGCGCTGGGTCTCAGCAACAAGCAAATCGCCACTATCATCGCATTCGGCACGCTCACCTTCTTTCTGGGGGCGAGCGTGCTGCTCGGCGTGTCGCTGCTGTCGAATGCCGGCATGTCCGGATCGGTGCTGCATGTGCATGCCTGGCTGGCGCGGCTGGCCGGCGGCGCGTTGCTGGCCGGGGTCTGCGCCTATCTGTGGCTGGTTTGCAAGCGCCACGCCCCATTGAAGTTTCGCAGCTTCGAAATTCCCGTGCCCAAACCGCCGGTCGCTTTCGCGCAAATCGGCATCAGTTGCATCGACATGCTGTGCGCGACCAGCGTTCTATATGTGCTGCTGCCGCGGGAGGCCTCGATCAGCTTCGCCGCATTTGCCGGCGTGTACCTCATCGCCCTCGCAGCCGGTGCGATCAGCAATGTTCCCGGCGGCATCGGCGTATTCGAGTTCGTGTTGTTGCTGCTGATGCCGGCGGTGCCGAAGGATCGGCTGTTGGGCGCGCTGATAGCGTATCGCGCTATCTACTACTTCGCGCCTTTCGCCATCGCGCTGGTGTTGTTGGGTGCGCACGAAGTGTGGATACATCGCGCGCCGGTCGTGCGCTTGGCGCGCGTGGTGCGGACGTTCTTGAGTGCCGTAACGCCGCAGGCGATCGCAATCGCCGTGTTTCTCGCCGGTGCCGTGCTGCTGTTTTCGGGCGCGACACCGGGCTTGGGCGATCGTCTCGCGCTGCTGCGCAACTTCGTGCCCCTGTCGGTGCTGGAACTGTCGCACCTGCTCGGCAGTGTGGTGGGCGTCGGTCTGCTCATCATCGCGCATGGCTTGTACCGACGCCTATACACGGCGTGGTGGATCACGATTTGGCTGCTGTGCGCCGGGATTTTGTTGTCGCTGCTCAAGGGCTTTGATTACGAGGAAGCAACCATCCTTGGTATCGTGGTTATCATGCTGGCATCGGCGCGCACGCGTTTCCGGCGCCGCGCTTCGTTGCTTGAGCAGCATTATTCCAGCGCGTGGATCGCGGCCTTCCTTCTCGTGCTATTGATGGCAGGCTGGTTGGTGCTTTTCGCTTATCGACACCTGTCCTATGGCAATGAGATGTGGTGGCAATTTGCCTTCCACGCCTCGGCACCGCGCAGCCTGCGCGCCTCAATGCTCGCTGTCATGAGCATTGCCGCTTACGGCTTGTGGCGCGTGCTGCGGCCCGCGCCGCCGCGATTTTCAGCGCCTACGAGTGCGGACTTGGAATGTGCGGCGCTGCTGATCGAAAAAGGCGAAGACACGACGGCGAATCTTGCGCTGCTGGGCGACAAGAATTTGCTGTTCAACGAAGCTCGCACCGCCTGCATCATGTTTCAGAAATCCGGCAACAGCTGGGTGGCGATGGGCGATCCGATTGGCCCGGTAGAGCTCGGCGAAGAGCTGGCATGGAATTTTCTCGAAGACTGCGACAGCATGGCAGTCTCGCCGGTGTTCTATCAAGTGACGCCGGAGCGATTGCCGCTGTACGTGGACTTAGGCTTGAATTTAAGCAAGCTTGGCGAAGAGGCGAGAGTGCCGCTCGAAGCGTTTTCCCTGGAAGGCGCGGCGCGCGCGGACTTGCGTCAAGCACACCGCCGCGCCATTCGCGACGGCGCAAGCTTTGAATTGGTCGGACATGCTGCCGTGCCGGCGATGCTGCCGGAATTGCGCGCTGTGTCGGACGCCTGGCTCGCGGCGAAGAACGGCGCCGAGAAGCGCTTTTCCTTGGGATTTTTCGATGAACGGTATCTCTCGTATTTTGATGTGGGCATGGTTCGCCACCACGGGGCGGTGGTCGCCTTTGCCAACCTATGGCGCGGAGGTTCGACGGAACTGTCGGTGGATCTCATGCGCTACAACGATGCCGCACCGAAAGGCGTGGTGGATTACATGCTGATCGAATGCATGTTGTGGGGTCGGTCACAGGGCTTTCGCTGGTTCAATCTTGGCATGGCGCCGCTCTCAGGATTGGAGGAACACACGTTGGCGCCGACCTGGCACAAGCTTGGACGCATGGTGCAGCGCTACGGTGAAACGTTTTATAACTTCGAGGGCTTGCGCAAATTCAAGCAGAAATTCGACCCGGTATGGCGGCCCCGCTATCTGGCGGCGCCGGACGGCCTGGCAATGGCAGGTGCCCTGCTGGACGTGACCGCGTTGATATCGGGCGGCGTGCGCAACGTGCTGCGCAAGTGACCAGGGTATCGATCTTCATTGCCGGGCTCATTCTGTGCTCGGCGGCACGGGCCGCTGAGCCGATCGCCTCGGCGGCGCCGGTTGCGGACCTGCACTTGACCAGCATTGCGGCCGCTGCCGGCAGCGCAAGTCCTTATTTCGCTGTCTTTTTGTCCGGCGACGGAGGTTGGGTTGCCTTGGATCGCGGCGTATCCAAAGAACTTGCGCAACATGGGATTCCTGTTGTCGGCTGGGACTCGCTCAAATATTTTTGGTCGCCGCGCACGCCGGATGGCATCGCCCACGATCTGGATCGCGTCGTGCGCCACTTCGCGGCCCAGTGGCACAAGTCTCGCGTGCTTCTGGTGGGCTACTCGCAGGGAGCGGATACCATGCCGTTCATGGTAAATCGAATCCCCGCTGCGACCCGCGATATGGTGGGTCTAACGGCGTTGATCGGCTTGAGCGACAACGCCGTGTTCCATATCCATGTGTCGAATTTGCTTGGCAACGCGCGGGGCATACCGACAGCCCCAGAGCTCGCGCATTGGAGCGGGCCGCCATACCTGTGCATTTGCGGGGAAAAGGATCGCGACGCGGCGTGCGAGCAACTCACCGGGCCAGGCGGATCGGTCATCAAAATGCGCGGCGGCCATCATTTCGACGGCAAATATGCGCAGATCGGCCAGGAAATATTGAGCCGCTTACCGAAGTCTTAGGCTGCCCAGGTCTTAGGGGAACTGCGCCTCGATCTTTTGCGCGACCTCGCGCATCTTTGGCAGGAATTGCTCCACCGCCGCTCGCAACGGCACCGCAGTCGCCGCGTATCGAACTGTGACGGTCGCCAGAATGCGGCCCTTGGCGCGAACCGGTATGGCGAGACTGGTCTCCTCCGAGACGCGGCGCGCGCGATGCGCCATGCCGAATCCTTGCGTGCGCGTCTCGTTTAGCAGCCGCTCCACTTCGGTTCGATTGCGCGCCAATCGATCCTCGGGCAAGGACGAGCGCGCCAGTAACTCGAGCATGGCGTCGCGCTGTTGCGCTGAGCAAAATGCCAAGTACGCGCGGCCCGCGGCCGAAGCCAGCATGGGCACCCGAACCCCGGCACTGTGCTGTTCCAACGCGAGCGGGCTTTGCCGGTCAGTCGCCTCGCGGATCATCATGGTCGAGCCCGACGGCGTGGCAATCGCCACCGGCCAAACAATCTGGGAGCCCAAGGCTGCGAGCAACGGTTTGGCGATGTGAGCGACCAAGGCCTCATCGTCAAAGCCGTCCGACAACGCGCGCACCATGATCGTAGGCCGGTAGCAATCATCGTGCGCGTCGCGATCCACATAGCCGGCAACGCGCAGCGTTTCCAAAATCCGATAGGTTGTGGTGCGCGGCAAGCCGACCGCTGCGGCGAGGGTACTGATTGCCGCCCGCTCCAGGCGGTTAAGCTCGGTCAAGACATCGAGTCCGCGATTCAGAGCGCGGATCGGACGGGTTGTATCGCGGGCGATCTCTTCATGCGCTGCGCGCGGCTCAGAATGCGGGGTAACTTGTGCGTGCATCATCCCAATATCCTGCAGGATTAGGACCGTTTCAACTTACAAAACAATGGTATACGTGAAACTGTTAGACAGTTGCCAGCGCGAGTTCAGGGACCCACTCTCGTACATAAGTACCGTTAGGATCGAATTTGGTTGCCTCCAACTCAACTGTAAGTCCTTAACGAGAAACGACGCGGCGCTCATGCGCGAGGTGCCGCGGGCATCAGGCCGGTGCCGGTTGGTCGGAGCATGCGCATTTCAAGCGTCGCGAGCAGCGCGGGATTGTCCGTGACGCGCAAGTCCTGGCGAAACCACACTAACGTGCTCATGCGCAGCAGCGTACCGCGCGGCGAAGCGCATTCAGTTACAATCCGCGCCGTTTGCTAGGACAAGGAACCGGGTTTTACATGTCGGAACAATACGTTGAAACGGTCATCATCGGCGCAGGTCCTGTAGGACTGTTTCAGATCTTCGAACTCGGTCTGCTTGGAATCAGCACTCACATCATCGATTCCTTAGGCCTACCCGGCGGTCAATGCGCCGAGCTGTATCCAGATAAGCCGATCTATGACATTCCGGCCTTGCCCGTTTGCGGCGCCCAGGAACTGATCAATCGATTGCTCGAGCAGGCCAAGCCCTTCAAGGCGACGTTTCACCTGGGCCAAGAAGTGACGGAATTGCGCGTGCTGGGCAATGGCAAGTTTCGTGTGGCAACCTCGACCGGCACTCGCCTCACCGCCGGTGCTGTGGTCATTGCCGGTGGCGTCGGTTCCTTTCAGGCACGGCGCTTGATGCTTCCCGGCGTGGAACAGTTCGAAGGCAAGTACGTCCATTATCGAGTCAAATCGGCGGGCGATTTTTTCAATCAGGACCTGGTAATTTGCGGCGGCGGAGACTCGGCCTTGGATTGGACGGTTGCGCTGTGCGAGAAGGCGCGCTCACTGACCTTGGTGCATCGACGCGCGGAATTTCGCGCCGCGCCGGCCACGGTGGCACGCATGCGCGACTTGGTTGCCGCGGGTAAGATGCAGTTTCTGCAAGGCAATGCCGTCGCCCTGCACAAAGAAAACGAAAAATTGGCCCGGCTCGAGGTGCAAACCACAGACGGGCAGGCAGGCACGATTCCGGTGGACCATGTGTTTGCGTTCTTTGGTCTGCATCCGAAGCTCGGGCCGATCGCCGAGTGGGGCCTGGAGATGGAAAGGAAAGCGCTCAAGGTCGATACCGAAAAGTTCCAGACCAGCGTGCCGGGAATCTTCGCCGTCGGTGACATCAACTCGTATCCCGGCAAGAAAAAACTCATTTTGAGCGGCTTTCACGAAGCGGCCCTCACGGCATTCGCTATCCAACACCATCTGTTTCCCGAGAAGCGTCAGTTTTTGCAATACACCACCACCAGTCCGATCATGCAAAGGCGATTGGGCGTCGGCGGCGCGGAATAAATCGATGAATCAGCTGCTTGAAGATTTGATCAAGGTCATGACCCTCGAGCGGCTCGAGATCAATTTGTTTCGCGGCCAGAGCCGCGATATCGGCAGTCCGCAGGTCTTCGGCGGCCAGGTATTGGGCCAGGCCCTAGTGGCTGCAACGGCGACGGTGGAAAATCGAGAGGTGCACTCGCTGCACGCATACTTCCTGCGGCGCGGCGATTTCAACCTGCCGATCGTTTATGAAGTCGATCGAGCCTGGGACGGCAAGCATTTCGCCATGCGCCGCGTGGTCGCCATCCAGAACGGACAGCAGATTTTCAACATGTCGGCATCCTTTCAGATTCCGGAGATCGGATTGGACCATCAGTTTCCAATGCCAGATGTACCGCTGCCGGAAACGCTGCCGGATCTCGCGCAGATTCGCAACCAGCTTGTGGGCTTGCCGCCCGCCATGCTGAAAATCTTGGATCAGAAGCGCCCGTTCGAGTTCAAACCCACCGAGATTCCCAATTTCGCGCGCCCGGAAAAAAGGCCACCGTTTAAAGCCGTTTGGATTCGTGCCATCGATAAGCTGCCGGATGACGAAGCGCTGCATCGTTGCCTTTTAGCTTACGCATCGGACTTTCAATTGCTCGATACGGCGCTCAAGCCGCATGCGCTGTCAATGGTCCGCGACAAATTGGTCATTGCCAGCATCGATCATGCGATGTGGTTTCATCGCAGCCTCAGGGTCGACGACTGGCTGCTGTACGCTATGGACAGCCCAAGTGCTTCGGGCGCCCGCGGCTTCACGCGCGGCAACATATTCGCGCGCGATGGCCGCTTGGTCGCCAGTGTTGCGCAGGAAGGCTTGATACGGGTCATGTCCCAAGGAGCGCTCTGACGTGTTTAAAGCCGTCGCAATTATCATCGTCGTTGCCCTGGTGTTACTCGGCGGAATGCTGGCTCTGCGCAGCAGCCGCAACACGGGAATGCCGAGCGAGGACGTGCTGAAACGGGCCTCGGATCGCGCGCGCCAACAAGCCGCGAAGGACGAGGCCGAGCGTTAACGAACTGTCTAGCGCGCTAACGGCGTTCTAGCGAGTTGTTCTCGAGACTTCCCACACCTCGCGCGGCAGGGTGAATAGGTGGCAGTCCCACCAGCGATTCTTGGCGCGCCGATGCTTGCGGTAGACGGCTTCCCAGCGCATGCCGATTTTCTCGAGCACGCGGATCGATGCGGCATTGTTCACATCGACGGTGGAAATCACGCGATGCGCCCGCAGATCGAAAAACGCTGCATCGACCAAGGCCAGCGCAATTTCGGTCGCATAGCCTTTGCCCCATTGCGCGGCACCGAGCATATAGCCCAAGTCCACGACATTGCTCTCGACCAACGATAGGTCGCAGGCGCCGATCAGCCTTGCCGAGGCGATTTCCTCGACGGCCAGTTCAAATCGCGTGCGCGGCTGCTCGCGCTGCGATGCCAGCAGCTCTTCGAGATACTCGACCGTGCTTTCTGCATCGCGCGGCCCGAAAAAAAGATAGCGCGTGACGCGCGGATCCGACGAGTAGGCGTGCACGGCTGCAAAGTCCTCTGCGACGAACTCCCGCAGATGCAAGCGGGCCGTGCGCACCGGCACGCTCAATTTGCGCACAAAACCTTGCCGGGATTCAAAATGCCTTTCGGGTCGAGCGTCTTTTTGAGCGCATGCATGACGGCGAGTTCAACAGGGTCCGCGCGGCGCGCAAATTCCGCGGCTTTGAGCCGTCCAATGCCGTGCTCGGCGCTGATGCTGCCGCCCAGACTCTCGACCAGATCGAACATCGCTACTTCGAGGGCGTGCGTTCTGCCCTGAAACTGCGCAATGTCCGCGCCGGATTTTTGACTGACGTTGAAATGCAGGTTGCCGTCGCCTGCGTGGCCGTAGGCGACCACGTCGCCTTCCGGAGCCAATGCACGCACCAGCGCGCTGCCTTTCTCGATGAGCGTCGGAATCGCAGAGAGCGGGACAGAAACGTCGTGCTTGATGCTGGCGCCGTGGCGCCGCTGTGCCGCCGGCACCGACTCCCGCAATTTCCACATTGCCTGAGCCTGTGCGAGCGAGGTCGCCAGCATGGCGTCCTTGACCGCGCCGGCGGCGGCCGCTCCTTCCAGCTCGGAGGTCAATAGCGCCGTCAGATTCTGATTCGGGTTCGGCGAGCTCAATTCAACCAGCAAGTACCAGGGACAATCAAAATCCAGCGGGTTTGCGACTCCTACCACGTGCTTGACGGTCATTTCCACGCCGATGCGCGGGATTAACTCGAACGAAGTCACTTGATCGCCCGCGGCGCTGCGCAGGCGGGCGAGCAGCCCGAGCGCCTGGCGCGGCGAATCGATGCCCACCAACGCGGTGGCTGTGTCGGCTGGAACCGGGAACAGCTTGAGCGAGGCCGCGGTGATAATGCCCAAGGTGCCTTCGGCGCCGATGAACAAGGACTTCACGTCGTATCCGGTATTGTCTTTGCGCAGGCTTTTCAGCGCCGAGAGTACCCGGCCGTCGGCCAGCACCACCTCGAGGCCGAGCACCAGATCGCGCATCATCCCGTAGCGCAATACGGCCGTGCCGCCGGCATTGGTGGCAAGGTTGCCGCCGATCTGCGCGGTTCCTTCCGATCCTAGGCTCAAGGGAAAAAGGCGATCGGCGTCGCGCGCCGCGGTTTGCGCGCCGGCCAAGGTACAGCCGACCTCGACGATCATGGAATAATTCGCGGCGTCGACCTGCCGGATGCGATTCAAGCGCTGCATGGACACGACGATTTGCGACCCGGTTTCATCGGGTGTCGCCGCGCCGCAATAGCTGGTGTTGCCGCCATGAGGCACCACGGCGACCTCGTCGCGGTTGCAGATTGCCAATATTCTTGCGACCTCATCGACGCTGCGGGGACGCAGCACCAGAGGCGTGGCGCCCTGGTAGAGATGCCGAAAATCGGTGAGGTAGGGCGCTACGTCGTCGTGCGAGTCCAGAAAATTGCCGGGACCGACCGCTGCCTTGAGCAGCGCAAGTGTCGCGGAACTAGGCGGGCGCGGCATGGACGGTGCTGATGGCGGTGCGTCGCGAGCGCGGCTTGGTCAAAAGCATTTGCACATCCCCTAATGGCCTCTCCTCGAAGCCTCCCTCGCAATGGCATAGATAATACTCGCACATGCGCAAAAACGTTTCAGGATAGCCCCGCGCGGGCCGATGTCCTTAATGCTGGAAATACCGCGAGATCCCTAGAGTCGCTTGACTCCGCCGTCGCGAACCGCCGCGGGCACCGGCTTTAGGTCCCAGATCACGCCGAAGAACGACATGAGCTTCAACAGGTAAAACGTCACGTCGAATTCCCACCAATAAAAGCCCTGGCGGGCCGCTGCGGGATAGTGATGGTGATTGTTGTGCCAGCCCTCGCCCAGAGTAATGATGGCCAGCCAGGGATTGTTGCGGCTGGCATCGCCGGTCTTGTAGCGTTGGCGGCCGAAGACGTGCGAAAGCGAATTGATCGTGTAGGTGCCGTGATAAACCAGCACGGTGGAAATGAAGAACCCCCAGACCAGCATCTGCGAGCCGGTAGTGTGAAGTCCCGGCGCGACATGCTTCAAGAGCACGCCCAGCAAAAATACCCCCACGCCCAAGGCCGTCGGCACCACGACGTCGAAGCGATCCAGAAACCGCAGCTCGGGATACTTGAGTAAATCCTTGACGCGCGACAAATCCGCAGCGAAGTGCTTATGAGACATGAACCAGCCCATATGGCTCCAGAAAAAGCCGTGTTGAACAGGCGAGTGCACATCTTCCGGCTTGTCGGAGTGGACATGATGGTGCCGATGATGAGCCGCCCACCAGATCGGGCCGCGCTGTACCGCCGAAGCGCCCAACATGCCGAAGATGAACTGCCCGACGCGCGAGGTCTTGAACGTGCGATGCGAAAAATAGCGGTGATAGAAACCGGTGATGGCAAACATGCGCACCAGGTACAGCGCAATCGTCACCGCCAGCGCGATCCAGCTGAAGCCGACCCAAATGACTGCAAGACAAGCGACATGCATCAGAAGAAATGGCAGCACGCGAGCCCAATCGGTATGGCGTCCCGAATCCTTGAGCGCGGGCTCCGCCGGGCGCGTTGCAAAATCGCTGTTGCCGAACCACCGCGAGAGCTCAGTGCCCACGCGCACCGCGGCGGGAGACTCAATCACGATTTCATTTTCTGGCGTCATAGTTAGCCTTAAACCTTCAGTGCCGCAATACGCTCGTCCAACGGCGGATGGCTCATAAATAGCCGCATGATTCCATCCGCGCGGCCTGTATTGATTCCGAAAGCCTGCAGCTGCTGCGGCATGGGCTCGCCCTGACTGCGCTTCAGCACCTGCAGCGCACCGATCATATTGCCGGTACCGGCGAGATCTGCGCCGCCCCGGTCGGCACGAAATTCGCGCCGTCGTGAATACCAGCACACAATCACGCTCGCGAGAATGCCCAAGACGAACTGCGCCAACATGGTGGTCAGGAAAAAACCGATGCCCGAACCCTGGCGGTCGTTGCGCAGGATCGCTCGATCAACAATGCCGCCGATGATTCGGGCGAAAAAGATCACGAATGTATTTAGCACACCTTGCAAAAGTGCAAGGGTAACCATATCACCGTTTGCAACGTGTGTGATTTCGTGACCCAGTACCGCCTCGACCTGCGTGCGCGACATGTTGCGCAGCAGGCCGCTGCTCACCGCGACCAGCGCCGCATTGCGGCGGGCACCGGTGGCGAAGGCGTTCATTTCCTCGGCGTCGAAAATGCCGACCTCGGGCATGCCGATGCGCGCTTGCTCGGCCAGCTTCTTGACGCTGCCCACCAGCCAGCGCTCCAGCTCGGACTGGGGGCTTTCGATGACCCGCACGCGCAGCATGCGTTTGGCGGTCCATTTCGACAACGCCAGCGAAATCAGCGCTCCGCCGAAGCCGAAAATAGCCGCAAAAACCAGCAAACCGCCGGTACCGCCTTGCGTCAAGTGCACGCCGAACACGTTCTCGACCACGAACAGCACGATGCTGAGCAGCTCCAAAACCGCGATGTTGGTGAGCACGAATAGGAAAATGCGCTTCATGAGGGCTACTGATTCGGAAAATAAGCCGCAATATGGTAGCGCGGCTTAGGGTAGGTCGGGACGTTGAGCTTCAATTTCAAGCTAGGGTTGTGCGATAGGTTCAGCGAGCGTCGATTCAGACTTGGCCGCCATGCGGACAATGCTCCGCTATGCTCCTGTAAAATCGAACATTAATTCTTCAGAGCTAGGGCATGCAATATAGGGACTATTACGAAATTTTGGGCGTGACTCGGGGCGCCGACGTCGATGAATTAAAGCGGGCGTATCGCAAGCTGGCGCGCAAGTTCCACCCAGATGTCAGCAAGGAAAAAAACGCCGAGGAGAAATTCAAGGAGGTCCAGGAGGCCTACGAGGTGCTGCGCGACCCCGACAAGCGCGCCGCCTATAACCAGCTGGGCCGGGATTTTCGCAATGGCCAGCAGTTTCGGCCGCCGCCGGATTGGTCGCAGCGGTTCGGCAACTCCGGCAGTCAGCGATTCTCGGACCTCAATGGTTTCAGTGATTTTTTCTCGAGCCTGTTTGGCGGGTCGGGAGTCGGTGCCGGCGGACCCGCGCAAGCCGATGCAGATGCGGGCCACTTAGACGTCACCGTGGAAGAGGCGTTTGCGGGCACCAAGCGGCGCGTCACTCTCAACGAGCAGGGTCGCCAGCGGCAGGTCGATGTGCAAATTCCGGCTGGCGTGACCGAGGGACAATCGCTGCGCATTCCGGGCATCGGCGGGCGCGCTTCGCTGATATTCCGCATCAGATTGCGCCCGCACCATCTCTACGAAGTGCTCGGCAAGGACGTACATATCGAGTTGCCGCTGGCTCCGTGGGAGGCGGCGTTGGGTGCGAAGGTCGCGGTTCCCACGCTCAAGGGGACTGTGGAGTTAACCGTGCCTGCAGGAGCCCAATCGGGGCAGAAGCTCAGGTTGCGCGCCAGAGGACTTCCAGGCAGCCCCGCCGGCGATCAGATGGTCGTCATCAAGCTGGTGATGCCGGCCGCGCAAACTGCAGCGGACAAAGAATCCTACGAGCGCATGCGGCGCGAGTTTAAATTTGATCCGCGCGCCGACTGGCCGTAACCGCTTCGCGCCATGCTGAATTCTAGCTTGAAGAATCGGCCGGCGGCCCCAACTCAACCAAACCATCCTTAAGTTAGCAACGTTATGACGACCGAAACTGAAGCCCCGGCGGCCCCTGCGCCTCAAATCAAAGAGTTCCAGGCCGAAACCAAGCAAGTGCTGCGCTTGGTCATCCATTCGCTGTACTCGCACAAAGAGATTTTCCTGCGCGAGTTGATCTCGAATGCCTCCGATGCCTGCGAGAAGCTGCGTTTCGAAGCGATTGCCCGGCCCGAGCTGCTGGGCGGCGACTCGCTGTCTGTCACCCTGACACCGGACTCGGTCGCCGGCACCTTGAGTATCAAGGACAATGGCATCGGCATGAGCGAGGCGGAGATCATCGACAATCTCGGCACCATTGCGCGTTCCGGCACCAAGAAATTCCTCGAAACCTTGAGCGGCGATTCCGCCAAGGATGCGCAGCTGATCGGCCAATTCGGCGTCGGCTTTTATTCAGCCTTCATCGTCGCTGACAAGGTGACGGTGTTCACCAAACGCGGCGATGTGCCCGGCGTGGAGACGCCCGGCGTGGAGATGCGTGGCGTGCGCTGGGAATCGGACGGCGAAGGCCAGTACCAGATTCAGGCCGCCGACAAGGGCGATCGCGGCACCGAAGTCATTTTGCACCTGCGTGATGAGGATAAGGAATTTCTGGAACCGGGACGGTTGCGCCAATTGGTGCGCAAGTACTCGGATCATTTGAGCATCCCGATCGTGCTCAAGACGGGTGATACAGAGGAGACGCTGAATCAAGCAAAGGCGTTTTGGACGCGACCGAAATCAGAACTGAAGGATGAGGACTACCAGGCGTTCTACAAGCACCTCTCGCACGATACGCAAGATGCGCGGGTCTGGGCGCACAACAAGGTCGAAGGCAATATCGAATACACTTCGCTCCTGTATCTGCCGAAGCATGCGCCATTCGATTTATACGACCGCGAGCAGAAGGTCGGCATCCAGCTGTACGTCAAGCGCGTCTTCATCATGGACAAGGCGGCCGAACTGTTGCCGCCGTATCTGCGATTCATGCGTGGACTGGTGGATTCGTCGGACCTGCCGCTGAATGTGTCGCGAGAGCTGCTGCAAAATAATCGCACCGTCGAGAAGATCAAAGCGGCGCTGGTCAAGCGCTCGCTGGATCTGCTCGAGGATCTGGCGGCGAACAAGCCGGAGGAGTATGCGGAGTTTTGGAAAACCTTCGGCCCGGTTTTGAAAGAAGGCATCATCGATGATCCTGCCAACAAGACCCGGATCGCGAAACTCCTGCGCTTCTATTCGACCGCGGAAAGCGGCGATATACCCAGTGTCACTCTCGAAGCGTATGTGTCGCGAATAAAGACGGATCAAAAGGCCATTTACTACCTCACCGCCGACACCTTGGCCGCAGCTCGCAACAGTCCGCATCTGGAGGGCTTTCGCGCCAAGGGCATGGAAGTTCTGTTGCTGACGGATCGCATCGATGAATGGGTCGCGGGACATTTGCACGAGTTCGAGGGCAAGAGCCTCGCAAATGTTGCGAGTTCCGCCGCGGATGTCGCCTCGGCCATCGAAACGCCGGAAAAGGCCGCGGCAGAGACAGCCTTCAAGGACACCCTGGAGCGGCTTACGAAAGCCCTCACGGGCAAGATTGCCAGTGCGCAAGTGTCCGCACGTCTCACCGATTCACCCGCGGTCTTAGTCGCGGGCGAGTTCGGCATGAGCTTGCGCATGGGGCGGATCCTCAAGCAGGCCGGCCAGAACAATCCGTTTGCGACGCTACCGATTCTCGAGCTGAATCCCAAGCACCCCTTGGTGGAGCGCCTCAAGGACACGCCCGACGAGGCCGCTTTCGCCGATCTGGCACATGTACTTTATGACCAGGCGATGCTGGCGGAGGGCGGCGAACTGGACGATCCGGCAACATTCGTGCGGCGCATAAACCGGCTCATCGTGGAAGGACTTTCCGCGCAGCCGAAAATTATCCTGAGCTAGGGAAGAGCCCCCTATATGTCGAAAGCACAGTACAGCTCGACGCCGCAGTGGGCTGCAAATGATGGTGCGCCGGCAGCGGGCGCCGGCCCCGACGTCGATGATGCGCCGCTGCTCGATGCCTACTCCGGCGCGGTGATCGGCGCTCTCGAGCGGGTGGCGCCGGCGGTGACTTTCATAGAGGTGGTGGGTGCCGCGCGTGCGGCCAGACGCGGTCGGCGCGCGGATCAAGCCAGCGGTTCGGGTTTTCTCTTTACCCCCGACGGCTATCTGTTGACGAACAGCCATGTCGTGGATGGGTCCGACGAGATCACCGTGCGCCTCAACGACGACACGCGGTTTGCCGCGGACCTCGTGGGCAACGACCCTGATTCGGACCTGGCGGTGCTGCGCATTGGCTCGCCGGGCGCGCTG
Organism: Gammaproteobacteria bacterium; assembly: GCA_041690895.1. GTDB lineage: Bacteria > Pseudomonadota > Gammaproteobacteria > Steroidobacterales > Steroidobacteraceae > Bog-1198. The sequence continues at coordinate 50,144 of JBEPVT010000013.1, read as the reverse complement.
CCCTACGTCGAGTTCGGCGATTCGTCGCGCCTGAAAGTAGGCCAGGTTGCCATTGCCATCGGCAATCCTCTCGGCTATTCCAAGACGGTCACGACCGGCGTCGTGTCGGCGCTCGGCCGCACCTTGCGCGCGAAGTCCGGCAGACTGATGCACGATGTCATTCAGACCGACGCCGCGCTCAATCCAGGAAACTCCGGCGGTCCGCTGGTGGATTCCAAGGGACGTGTCATCGGCGTCAATACGGCCATGATTCCGCAAGCTCAGGCAATTTGCTTTGCCACCGGGATCAATACGGCAAAATGGGTGATTGGACAGATGTTTGCCCATGGTAGGGTACGCCGTGCGTACATCGGCGTTTCCGGCGCGACTGTGCCGATCGCCACGCGGGTCGTGCGGCATTTCAGCCTGCCGGGCAACACGGCGGTGCATGTCGCCGACATCGTGGCGGGCAGTCCCGCGGCGCTGGCTGGGGTGCAGACCGGCGATCGCATGGTGGCGCTGGACGGCGTGCGCATCAACGGCATCGACGGCCTGCAGCGCGCGCTCGATGCCAGTCTGATTGGGCGGGAGTGTGAGTTGCAGTTATTGCGTAGATCGAGTGTGATCAAGACGACGATTCGGCCGCTTGAAATGCCGCTGCATCGCGCGGACGGCAAATAGCTAATCAGAGGAATCGCGGCAATGAGTTCAACGCATCCGATCACTTTGGCGATCCCGCCCGAGCCCACCGATCACACGCAAGGCGGAGAGCACGCGCGCGTCGTGGTGGTCGAGTACGGGGACTTTGAGTGCCCGAGCTGCAAGCTCGCTGCCACCACGCCGTCGCTGTTGATGGAGCGATTTCCCAACCAGGTGCGTTTTATATTTCGTAACTTTCCCCTGGAAGAGGCGCACCCGCATGCGCTGCTGGCAGCCGAGGCCGCGGAGGCGGCGGCGGCACAGGGAAAATTCTGGCCGATGCACGACATTCTGTTTCGCAACCAGGCGCATCTTAAGAGCGCGGATCTGCAGCGCTATGCCAGGGAATTGGGACTCGACATGACGCGCTACGTGGCAGAGATGGACGACCACATTTACCTGCAGAAGGTTCGCGAGCACATTGCCGGCGGCCGCTCGAGTCACATTCGCGCCACGCCGACGTTCTTTCTTAACGGCGTCGTGCAGGATATTTCGTTCGGCATGAAGGCATTGCACGACGCGGTGGCTGGGGCGGTGTCGCGGCACCGCTAGCCGCACGTTCAAGTCCACCTGACTGTGTTCGTGCCAGAAACCAGCGCCGAGCATCAAACATATCAAATAATGATAGGTTGGCCAGCGTAAACCTATCATTTATGTTCAGGGCAGAAATAAAAAGGGCGCCTTTTGACAGGCGCCCGAATGGGGAATCGATGCAGTCCTGCGGATGGCTTGGCTAGCTCCAATCGCCGCCGCCGCCGCCCATGCCGCCGCCACCGTCGTCCCAGGAGCCGGGATCGTTGGCACCAAAGTCGTTGCCGCCCATATCGCTATTGCTGTAGCCAGGCTCTGCTGCGTCGGCTGACGGAATCACTCCACCCTCGCGGCGGCCGCCATCCAAGAAGTGGTGCGCCAGCTCTTCTCCGGCCACGACGCCGGCACCCACCGCCAACCCGGAGGCGAGCCCGCCGGCAATGCCGGAACCCAGTCCGCCGCCGCCCATAGGCGCGGGACCGTAACCAGGGCCATAGCCGGTGGGCGCGCCGCCCACGCCGGGGCCGCCCGAGCCGGCCACAGGATACTGCGCGTAAGGCGTCCTGCGCCGGAACAGCATCAACAGAACCCCAACCACGATCAGGCCAATGAACAAGCCGCCCCAAGGGAAATGCGGCGCGGTTCGAGTCGGCATCGATACGATCTGGGAAGCGTTTGAGGGAGGGCTTAGACCGAGCTGCGATTTCAGCTCCTGAACGGAACGCGGGCTAAAGCCGGGCAATGCCGGGTTGAGACGCTCCGCAGTGCCGAGTTCTGTGCGGGCGAGCGAAGTCTTGCCCTCTTTTGCGTACAACTCGGCCTGCACGTAGTGCGCTTTGTAGCTGTTGGGATTATCAGCGAGCACCTCGGCAATCATTTGCTGGGCCCGATCGAGGTGACCGCTTGAGGCCGCCTCATAGACCTGATGCATCGTAGGATCAGCCGCTTGCGCAAAGCCCGGCGACGCTAAAGCGAAGGTTGCGCCCAAGCTCAAGGCGACAGCAGCAAGAACGAATTTCCGCATGGCAAGCCCCAATAAGTCGAATTGACCCTTGCTGGATTAGATATGGGCGCCCCGGCGAAGTTCAACGACCCATCAGGTGCAATACTTGAGGAAACGCCTAGATGACGCCGCGGCGCTTTTGGTCCAACTCGATGGATTCGAACAGCGCCTGAAAATTCCCCTCGCCAAAACCGTCGTTGCCCTTGCGTTGAATGATCTCGAAGAAGATCGGGCCAATCGCATTCTTGGTGAAAATCTGCAAGAGGATGCCGCTCTTCTCGGTGCCGTCGATGAGAATGCCGCGCCGCTCGAGCTCGGGCACCGACTCGCGCTGACCGATCACCCGGGCATTCACGCCTTCATAGTAGGTCGAGGGAGTCTCCTGGAATTCGACGCCACGGGCGCGCAACGCGTCGACCGTCTTGTAGATATCGTCTGTCCCCAGCGCGATGTGCTGAATACCTTCGCCTTTGTACGCGTTCAAGTACTCCTCGATCTGGCTCTTGTCGTCCTGGCTCTCATTGATGGGAATGCGGATCTTGCCGCACGGTGAAGTGAGCGCGCGCGAGAATAAACCAGTCTCCTTCCCCTCGATGCTGAAGTAGCGAATCTCTCGAAAGTTAAACAGCTTTTCGTAGAAGCCGGCCCACACGTTCATGTTGCCGCGCTGCACATTGTGAGTGAGGTGATCAATGTGGATCAGGCCGACCGGAACATGCGGCTCGGTGTCGATGACCGGGACGAAGTCGACATCGTAAATGGTTCGCTCGCCGTAGCGATCGACCAGGTAGATCAAGCTGCCGCCGATTCCCTCGATCGATGGGATATTGAGTTCCATCGGGCCCGCGGTGACGGGTCCGGGTTTCGCACCTAAATCCAAGGCGCGTGCGTAGGCCAGGCGCGCGTCGGCGACGCGAAAAGCCATGGCGCAAGCGCAGGGCCCATGTGCGCGCGCGAAGCTCTGCGCAAAACTATCGTGCTCAGCGTTGATGATGAAATTGATGTCGCCTTGATTGTGCAGCGTCACGTTTTTGGAACGATGGCGCGCAACCGCCGGCAATCCCATGCACTCGAATAGCTGTCGCAGCAATTCTGCATCGGGCGCGGCGTACTCGACGAACTCGAAGCCGTCGGTGCGCATGGGATTCGTTACGCTGAGTTCGGCGTTCATGACGAGACGATGATCTTGCGCTGAGAGGAGATCGCCGTGCCGAACACGTAGTCCCACAGTGGCGTAGTGACGCCGAAATTCCCGCGCTTGGGCGAATGGTGGTGGCGCATGTGCCAGGCACGAAGCTCATTGAAGTACGCCGAGGAGGATCTGCGCGCGTGGTGATGGATGACATGGTGCACGTAGCCGTACCACCAATAGCCGAGCATCACGCCCACCGTCAGACTGTCCGCAACATTAAACCCCACCCACCACCACAGCGGCAGCAAAATGACACTGAGCCAGACGCTGACGCTGACCCAGGAGGGCGTGCCGATCAGAGCCAGCGGCTCGCCATGATGCAAGCTATGCATGGGCGAGAACACCGGCATGCGATGCAGCGCTATTCGGTGCAGCACGTATTCCAGCAGCGTCCACAGGACCAGTCCAGCCACGCAAGCAACCAACCACTCCCAGCTGCCATGCCAGGTAAAATGGCTGAAATTGACTGCCGTTAGCGCGATCACCGTGATCGGATAAACCACGAAATCGGAGTAATAGCTGAATTTGCTGAGTTGCATCGTTGCCCCTCGCTCTTAAGTGTGTGCCATTTGACCACGAATCCCGGCAAATGTTAGCCGAAGAATACCTTCCCCGCACGGCCTTCTAGTCTGCTTCGCTTGGTAGACTTTCTAAGTATGCGGAAAACCTTCGTTATCGTGGGCGCGGGATTCTCCGGCACGGTGCTCGCCGTCAACCTGCTGCGCCGGGCGGCGCAGGCCGGCGCCGATATCGTGCTGATCGAGCGCAGCGAAGTCATGGGCCGCGGCGCGGCGTACGCCGCCCACGAATTTCCCTATCTTCTGAACGTGCCGGCGGCGAGGTCCTCGGCCGATTCGCGCGATCCCTTGCAATTCCTGCACTTCGCGAAAAGTAGGCTGCCGAACGTAGGCGGCGCAGACTTCCTGCCGCGCGCCCTGTATGGCGACTACCTGCAGGACATGCTGCTGCGCGCGGAGCGCGAGGCTGAATCGCATGCGCGCTTGATCCGGGTGTTCGGCGAAGTGACAGGCATTCTAAGTTCGGGCGGCGGTACGCCTCTTGGGGCGGAATTTGCAGACCGCCCGCCCGTATTTGGCGATGCCCTGATCCTGGCGCTGGGGAATCCGTCGCTGCCGTTGCCGGATTGGGCTCAGAAACTGCACGGTCATTCTGCTTTCCGGCAAGATCCCCGGGATTTGCCCAAGACACTGGAGGCGGAGCATTCGGTCCTCATTGTGGGCAACGGCTTGAGCATGGCGGATGCCGTATCAGCCTTGAGCCGCCATCCCGAGCGAGCGCCCACGCTGCATACCATTTCGCGGCGCGGCCTGCTTCCGAAAACGCAGACGACCTTTGATACGGACGCAATGCGCGGCAGCGGCGAGACCTTGCTGGCAGCAACTCCTTCGCTCAAGAAACTGCTGCGCGCGTGTCGCGATCTGGCTCGCGAAGTCGAGAAACTCGGCGGCGATTGGCGCGAGGTCATTGCATTCATTCGCAGTCTGGCGCCTGCGCTGTGGCGACGGCTACCCAACGCCGAGCGGCGGCGCTTCGTGCGGCATCTGCAGGTGCATTGGGACACCTACCGGCACCGGCTGCCGCCGCAATTGACTGAGCGCCTCGAGAATCTTCGGCGCAGCGGCAAACTCAAGATCCGGGCAGGGCGCATCCATGAAGTGGTTGCCGTCGACCGCCGCTTGCGTGTCGCATGGCGTCCTCGCGGCGGCGCCGCGATTGCGCAGCTGACGGTGGACATGTTGGTCAATGCCATGGGCCCCAACTACAACATCGAACGCTCGGCCGATCCGCTCATCATTTCGCTGCGCGACTCAGGATTGGTGTCGACGGATGCGTTAAACCTCGGGATCCGCACCGCGGCCTTTGGGGCCTGCATCGCTGTGAACGGCCGCGCCAGCCGGCAACTTTTTTACTTAGGGCCAATGTTGCGAGCCGATCACCTAGACGCGACCGCTGCCGCGGAACTTACTACTCACGCTGAACAACTCGCCGCGCATCTCGCCGCAGGCGAGACGGGCTCTTAGCGCAGCTTGGCGATCCCGGCGAGCAGGCGCTGAAGATCTCCCCGCGAGCTGTACATCGACACCCCGGTACGCAGCAAGCCGCCCCGTTCGCTCAAACCCAACGCTTGCACGGCACGCGCCGCGTAGAAATGTCCATCCCAAACGCAAATACCTTCTTTCCCCAGCGCCTTCGACGCATCGGCCGCGGTCACTTTATCGAAGGTGATCGAAACCGTGGGCGCGCGCGATCGGCTGCTGAAATCGGGGCCCCAAACTTCCACGCCGCCGAGCTCGCGGACCGAGTCATGATAAAACTTAGCGAGCCCGTGCTCGTACGCGGATATGCCGGTCATGGCATCCACCAGGCGTTCTCGCAAAGTCGTGCCCTCGCCCCAGGAGGCGAGGTATTCCACGGCGGCACGCAGTGCGTCGATGGCCGCATGATTCAGCGTCCCGGTCTCGATGCGGTAGGGAGCAGCTGGATCTTGCACGCTTAGGCGCGCTGTCGGCAGGCGATCAAGCGCTCCTGGGCGCGAATACAGCACGCCGACATGCGGTCCGTAAAATTTGTAGCCCGAACACAGCAGAAAATCCGTGCCGAGGGTTTTGACGTCCATCGAAAAATGCGGCGCGTAGTGCACGGCATCGACAATAAGCAGGGCACCGACCTCGTCGGTAAGCTTGCGCGCAAGCGTCAAGTCATTGACCGTGCCCAACGCATTCGACGAGGCGCCAATGGCAAATACTTTGGTGCGCGGCGTGATCTTGGCGGCCATATCACTGACGTCCAGTTGTCCGGTGGGCAATAGACGCACTTCTCGAATGATCATGCCGCGGTCTTGCAGGCGCAACCAGGGACCCCGGTTGGCCTCATGATCGAGCTGCGTGATCAGCACTTCGTCGCCGGCTTTTAAGGTTCGGCCGATCGCGGCGCTCAGGGCGTAGTTGAGCGTGGTCATGTTCTGGCCGAAGGAGATGCAGCTCGCGCTTTCGGCGCCGAGAAAAGCTGCCAGTACCTCCCCTGCTCTCGTCATGCGCCGATCAACCTCTTGGGAGGGCCAAAAATTGCCGTGCGTATTGACGTTGCAAGTGGCGTAGAAATCGCCGAGCGCATCGATCACGATTTGCGGGACTTGACTGCCGCCCGGTCCATCGAGATACGCCAGGTTCAAACCTTGGGGCGAGCGCGAAAGCGCGGGAAAATCCTTGCGGCAGCGAAGAGAGTGTTCAGGCGTAAAGGGCATAGTAAAGTATGCCATGCAATTTTCTCCGCTGGTGGATCGAATCAAAGGCGAAAGCGTGGCGGCGTGGACCATTCACGGCGAGGCGCGCGCCGCGCTGTTGCGCGGCGAGGACGTGATCGTACTCAGCATCGGCGATCCGGAGCTGGAGATGCCCGCGCCCGTGCTCGAGCGGGCGATCGAAACGCTGCGCGCCGGCGACCTACGCTATACGCCCGCGGCTGGACGCCATGCGCTGCGCGAAGCCATTGCGCAAACGCATCAGCGGCGCACGGGCCAAACCGTGGATGCGGACAACGTGATTTTTCTCTCCGGCGCGCAGAACGCGCTGTTTGCCGCGTCGATGTGCGTGGCTACTGCGGGCGATGAGGTGCTGGCGCTGGAGCCCCTATACCCCAGCTATCCCGCGACCATCAGAGCATCGGGCGCGCAGCTCGTGCGCGTGCCGGCGCCGGCCGCCGCTGGGTTTAGGCCGGACTTGAACGCACTTGCAGCGGCCATTACACCGCAAACCCGCGCGTTGTTCTTCGCAACGCCCAATAATCCCAGCGGCGTGATTTTGAACGATGAGGATCTCAGAGTGATCGGCGATCTCGCAAACCGTCATTCATTGTGGATCGTGGCGGACGAAGTGTATGCGGGACTTGCTCCGGGGGGTCGCGTTCCCACTCTCGCCACGCGCCTGCCAGAGCAGGTCGTGACGATCAGCAGCTTGTCCAAGTCCCACTCGATGCCAGGAATGCGGGCCGGCTGGATGGTCGGACCGAAGCAACTGGTGAAGCATGCGGAATCGCTCTCCATGTGCATGCTCTTCGGTCTGCCGGGCTTCATTCAAGAGGCGGCACTCACCGCTCTACAAGGATCGAACGCAGCCGAAGTGCGGATTCGCGAGTTATGCACCTCGCGGCGCGATATGCTGATGCAGGGCCTAGCCGATGTGCGCGGCATTCGCTGCTGTGTTCCGGATGCCGGTATGTTCACCTTAATCGATGTGCTCGACACGGGTCTTTCGGGCTACGATTTCATGAGCGGATTGTTCAGGTCCGAGCGGGTGTCGGTGCTCGACGGCGGTGCTTTTGGCCTGGCGACTCGCGGGTTCGTGCGGCTGTGCTTCGCTACCGACGAGGCGACACTGCGCGAGGCGATGCTGCGCATCCGCCGCTATGTCGGCAATTTGGCGAAGTGGGCGCCTACTCCCGGCCGATGACGCCGTTGATACCGGGCGGCGAAGCGGCGGGAGTCGTCCACCATTCTGCCGCCTTAGGCTGCTGAGGTGCGCTCAAATTCCCAAGGGCAGCGCGGTCGACTCCTTGATCACCGTGACCGCAACCGATGAGTTGACCGAGCGCACGCACGGAATGCGCGACAGATAATCGAGATAGAAAGCCTCGAAGGCCTTGATGTTCTTCGTGACGATTTTAAGGAGGAAGTCCCATTCGCCGGTGAGCGTGTAACACTCGAGCACTTCGGCTCGGTCGCGAATCGCCGCTTCAAACTCGGCGAGAGCATCGCGACCGGTAGTGGCCAGCTTGATATGGGCAAAAATGGTCACATCTAGGCCGAGCGCATTTCGATCGAGCAGGGCGACACGCGCTTTGATCACGCCATTTTGTTCGAGTTGCTGAATCCGCCGCCAACATGTCGTGGTCGATATCTTGGTTTGCGCGGCCACCTCGGCAACCGACAGCGCCCCCTGCCTCTGTAGAATGTCGAGCAAACGCAGATCAAGCCGGTCTATGGCGGGACGATTGTTATGTTCCACAAATCACTCTAATTCGGAATAAACATACTGGATTATTGAGCTCCGTCCTAATGAATGCAACAATTTTGAGTTCAGAGACGTAAATTATGGGGATGATCAAGAAATCCCGCCTGCATTTGCCCCGAGTTCCGGCCCGTCCTGGGGAGACTCCCGACTTCAGTTACGTGCAACTCGCGCCGGCCGGTGCGGTACCCAGACCCGAAGTCAATGCTCGCCCCCGCGACATGACTTCCTTGAGTGTCGATCTGGTGCGGGTGCTCGATGACAACGGCGATGCCGCCGGTCCTTGGCATCCGCATCTCGATGCGAGCGACTTGCAAGTGGGCCTGCGGCACATGCTGCTCACGCGCCTGTATGACGATCGAATGCAGCGCATGCAGCGCGCGGGCAAGATCTCTTTTTACATACGCTCCCTTGGCGAAGAAGCGATCGCGGTGGCGCAGGGGATGGCGCTGCGTCCTGCGGACATGTTGTTTCCCGCGTACCGCCAGCAGGGGCTGCAAATCGTGCGGGGAATTTCGCTGGTTGATCTGATGTCTCAATTGCTGTCCAACACCCGCGACATGTGCAAGGGGCGGCAGCTGCCGGTCATGTATCACTCCAAGGCGAACAATATTTTTTCGATCTCCGGCAATCTTGCGACGCAATTTCCCCAGGCTGTCGGCTGGGCGATGGCGGCGGCCATCAAAGGGGAAGACAATCTGGCGGCAACGTGGCTTGGCGAGGGCAGCAGCGCCGAGGCGGACTTTCATTACGCGCTGCTATTCGCTTCGGTGTATCAGGCGCCGGTGATTCTTAACGTGGTCAACAATCAGTGGGCCATCTCCACTTTCCAGGGCTACGCCGGCGGCGAGCAACGATCCTTCGCTGCGCGCGGGCCTGGATACGGCATGGCAGGAATTCGCGTCGATGGCAACGATTTTCTTGCGGTCTATGCGGTGACTCAATGGGCGGCTGAACGCGCGCGCACCGGCGGCGGTCCCACCTTGATCGAACTCGTGACCTACCGCGGCGCTGCGCATTCCACCAGCGACGATCCCGCGCGCTATCGAGCGAAAGACGACGCCGAACATTGGCCGCTGGGCGATCCCATCCTGCGCTTGAAAACACACTTGATCAAAATCGGCGAATGGTCAGAGACTCAGCATCAGGCCATGAGCGCCGAACTCGAAGCGCTGGTGGCATCGAGCTGGAAGGAAGCGATTAAGTTCGGCACCATGACCGAGGGTCCGAGGCTGAATTCCGACCTGATGTTCGAAGATGTCTTCAAGGACATGCCGCAGAATCTTCAGCGTCAACGGGCCTTGTTGCGCAAGGAACTAGGCTGACCGCATGGCCAATATGAACATGATCCAGGCCTTGAATTCTGCCATGGACATCATGCTGGGAAGAGACCCTGCGGTGGTTCTAATGGGCGAAGACATCGGCTATTTCGGCGGCGTGTTTCGCGCCACCGAGGGCTTGCAGCGCAAGTATGGCGAGCACCGCGTGATCGATACACCGATTGCCGAGGGCGGCATCGTGGCCACGGCAATCGGCATGGGCGTGAATGGCTTGCGCCCGGTTGCCGAGATCCAATTCGCAGATTACATTTATCCCGGTTTCGACCAGATTGTCAGCGAGCTGGCGCGGATCCGCTATCGCAGCGCCGGCGATTTCTTTGCACCGGTCACCATTCGAACACCCTGCGGCGGCGGGATCCGCGGCGGACAGACCCACTCACAGAGTCCCGAAGCCATCTTTACTCACGTCAGCGGCATCAAAGTCGTGATGCCCTCGAATCCGAATGATGCCAAGGGCCTGTTGATCACCAGTATCGAGGACGATGATCCTGTGGTGTTCTTCGAACCGAAGAGGCTGTACAACGGCCCCTTCGACGGCGATCCGAACAAGCCGGCCGTTCCCTGGAGCACGCACCCCAAGGGGCAAGTGGATGAAGGCTATTACAAAATACCGCTGGGCAAGGCGGACATGGTGCGCGCCGGCACGGACGTCAGCATCATTACCTACGGCACCATGGTGCATGTTGCCGTGGCTGCCGCCGCGGCGATGAATGTCGATGCCGAAATCATCGATCTTCGTTCGCTCGTACCGTTGGATGTCGATACCATCTGCAGCTCAGTGAAGAAAACCGGCCGCTGCATCGTCGCGCATGAAGCCACGCGCTTTTCGGGCTTCGGAGCAGAAATCCTGTCGATCATTCAAGAAGAGTGTTTCTGGCAGCTCGAGGCTCCGATTCAACGAGTCGCCGGCTGGGACACTCCGTACCCGCATGCCTTTGAATGGGAATATTTTCCGGGCCAAGCGCGCGTGAAGGCAGCGCTCAAGGCCGTCATGGAACCTGCATGAGCCAATTCACATTCAAGATGCCGGACTTGGGCGAAGGCACTGTCGATGCGGAGATTGTCGCCTGGCATACCAAACCGGGGGATACGGTAAGCGAAGATCAGCTCATCGTTGAGGTGATGACCGACAAGGCAGCCGTGGAAGTGCCCGCGCCGGTGAGCGGCCGCGTGGTGTCGGTGACCGGCGCGCCGGGCGACAAGGTCGCCGTCGGTTCGCCGCTCATCGTGTTCGAATTGAGTGAGGGCGCCGAGGCGCCCGCAACCGCTGCGGCACCGGCAGGCGCCGCGCCGGCAGCGGCGCCAGCACCGGTCGCTGAGCCCGTCGCTGCGGCTGCTTCAGCCGCTGCGGCTCCTTCAGCCGCCGCGGCGCAGTCGACCGCGCTGGTGAAGCGTCAGGGCCGTGTAATGGCATCTCCCGCGAACCGGCGGCGCGCGAGCGAGGCGGGCATCGACCTGACAACGGTGGCGGGCTCGGGTCCCGGCGGGCGAATTCTGCGCGCCGACTTGCAGAGCAGCGTGCCGCGCCAAGCCGTTGTTGAGGACGCCGCAGATACCACAGAGATCAAAGTGATCGGATTGCGCCGTTTAATTGCCGAGCGCATGAGTGAGGCCAAGCGCAACATCCCGCACTTTGCGTACGTCGAGGAAGTCGACGTCACCGAGCTCGAGTCATTGCGCACCCACTTGAACCACTCGCGGCCCAACGACGCAGGTTCCCTAAGCTACTTGCCGCTGGTGGTGATGGCACTGACTCGCGTGCTCGAATCTTTTCCGCAATGCAATGTCTTGTACGATGCGGCGCGCGGCGTGTTGGTTCGGCATCGTGCCATGCATGTCGGCGTCGCGACGCAAACGCCGGATGGATTGAAGGTGCCGGTGGTGCGCAACGCGCAGTCGCTGAGCCTGTGGGAAGTCGCGGCGGAAATTCGCCGGCTTGTCGAGCGCGCGCGCTCAAATAAAGCGACGCGCGAGGAACTGGTGGGATCCACCATTACTGTTACGAGCTTGGGTAAGCTCGGCGGCATCGCCTCGACGCCCATTATCAATGCGCCGGAAGTGGCCATTATCGGCCTCAACAAGGCGGTTGAACGGCCAGTGGTTTATCAGGGCACGATCGTCGTGCGGCGAATTATGAACTTGTCATCCTCGTTCGATCACCGCTTTGTGGACGGTTATGATGCCGCTGCGATGATCCAAGCATTGAAAGAGCGCCTCGAACATCCCGCAACCATATTCATTCCTACGGTGAAATCCTCATGACCCCCCAACCCAAACGACCTGCATTCGGCACCTTGCTCACTTCACATATGGCGGTGGCGCACTATCGTGAAGGCAAATGGAGCTCGAGCGAGATCAAGCCCGTCGGTTCGATCGAAATCAGTCCGGCGGCGCACATGCTGCATTACGCCAGCACCTGCTTCGAAGGGTTCAAGGCGTTTCGCCGCGCCGATGGCTCCGTGCATGTTTTTCGCATGGATCGGCACATGCAGCGATTGCTGCAGAGCTCGCGCCTGCTGGTGCTGCCGGAGCCCGATGTGGCCCAAGTCGCCGACATGGTGCGTGCGCTGATCAATCGCTGCCGCGACGCCGTTCCTGAAGCGCCCGGTGCGCTGTACTTGCGTCCCATCATTTTCGGCACGACGGCTAATATCGGCGCGGCCACGACGCCGACCACCGAGGCGATGCTGGTGGTGCTCGCGAGCCCGGTGTGGGATTACTTTGCAGGCGGCGAGAAGCCGCTGCGCATTCTGGTCGACGATCAAAACACCCGTTCCGCGCAGCACATGGGCATGGTGAAAACCGGCGGTAACTATGCCGCCGCGTTGGCACCGATCATGGATGCTCGCGCAAAATATCAGGCCGATCAGGTCCTGTTCTGCCCGGACGGCCAGGTGCAGGAGACCGGCGCCGCCAATTTCATGTTGATTCGGGAAGGAGAACTGATGACCCGCAGCTTAGACTCCACCTTCCTGCATGGCGTCACACGCGATTCCTTGCTGACAATGGGCCGCGATATGGGCTACACCGTGACGGAGAAGAAATTCGACGTCCTGGAAATGCTTGACTGGGTTCGCACCGGCGAAGCGGCGCTGTCAGGCACCGCCGCCGTGCTGGCCGGTGTGGGCACGTTGATTTACGCAGGAATCGAGCACCGGGTGGGCACCGGCCACGTCGGCGAGGTCACCAAGGCACTGCGCGCCAAACTGGTCGCCGTACAGCAGGGTCAAGCACCCGACATGCACGGCTGGCTGGAACGGGTTTAGGAGCCTAGTACTCTTCGCGATCCTCTTCGTCCTCATCATCTAGGTCGTCGTCGTCATCATCCTCGTCTTCGTCCCAGTCTTCGTCTTCTTCTTCATCTTCGGCATCCTTCTCGGCCTTGGAGCCTGACCAGCCCTCAGGTTCCTCGGTCAACTCCAGATCCAGCTCCGCCCAGTCGTCGACATCGAGATCTTCGGTATCGCCATCAAGGTGTTGGATCTCGATGGCTTCCCTGTCCTCGTCTACTTTGAGAACCTGAAAAGTTTCTTCGTTTTCCAAATCGTCGTACCACTGTCCGACTGTCGGTTCGTACTCTCTACCCACGGTTCGTCCTTATTTGAAACTTGTGCGCTGTAAGAGCTACGAATATTAGGTGAGGCCACTCAGCTAAGTAAATGGCAATATCGTGATCCTATGACCGTTGCAGACCGTAAAATCGCCGCTCGTCGATTAACCGATGCCAAGCGCGTCGTCGTCAAGGTCGGCTCGACCCTGTTGGTGGACAGCGACAAAGGCCGCTTGAACCGATCCTGGCTCGAAAGCCTGGCGGCTGACGTGGCCGCATTCCGCAAGCGGGGCCAAGAAATCATTTTGGTTTCCTCCGGCGCCATCGCCTTAGGGAGGCGGCATCTCAATTTGGGTACCGGAACGCTCAAACTCGAGGAAAGCCAAGCTGCGGCGGCGGTTGGACAGATTCGCCTCGCGCACGCCTACAAAGAACTGTTGGATACGCACGAAATCGCCGTAGCGCAAATTCTCCTGACTCTGGGCGATACCGAACAGCGCCGCCGCTACTTGAACGCCCGCGGGACCCTGAACACCCTGCTAGGCCTCGGCGCGGTCCCGGTGATCAATGAGAACGACACCGTGGCGACCGCTGAGATCCGCTATGGCGATAACGACCGGCTAGCTGCCCGAGTGGCGCAGATGATCGGCGCCGACTGCCTGGTCTTGCTGTCGGATGTTGACGGCCTGTACACCGCAGACCCCAACGAAGATCCAGATGCTCAGTTTATTGCGCGCGTATTGGAGATTACGCCGGCTATCGAGGCGATGGCCGGCGCGTCAGCCAGCGATATGGGCTCGGGCGGCATGCATACAAAAATTGCGGCGGCGAAGATTGCGGTGGGCGCCGGATGTCATTTGTGCATCTCCCTCGGATCCACCGAGCGCCCTTTGCATCGCATCGAAGAGGGCGCCCGGTGCACGTGGTTCGTGCCGACCTCGACGCCGCTGGCGACCCGCAAGCAGTGGATCGCGGGCACGTTGAAGCCTGCGGGCGCAATCGCTGTCGACGTGGGCGCGGTTCGTGCGTTGATGGACGGCAAGAGTCTTCTGCCCGCCGGCGTCACCCGGGCAGTCGGGCGATTCGATCGCGGCGATACCGTCAGCATCATCGGACCCGACGGCACCGAGATCGGGCGCGGAATCTGCGCCTACTCGGACGCGGATGCTGCACGGATTATCGGGCGCAAGTCCGCGGATATCGAGAAGGTGCTGGGATTTCGCGGGCGCGATGAAATCGTGCACCGCGACGATCTCGTGCTGCTGAGAATCCTGTGAACGGCATCGCCGATCTGATGCAAACCATCGGCAGGGCGGCTAGGTTGGCCGCGCAGCAACTGTCATTTGCCTCGACGGAACAAAAGAATCGCGCCTTGCTCGCCGCGGCTTCGGCGCTGCGCCAGTCTCGGCGCAAGATCTTGGCCGCCAATGACGCGGACCTGCGCGAGTCGGCAGCGGAGCTAGCGGCAGCGTTGCTCGATCGGCTGCGCCTCGATGACGCGCGCGTGGAGTCGATGGCGAGCGGCCTGAACGAGATCGCCGCGGCACGTGATCCCATCGGCGCGCGCTTGGCCGAGTGGTCGCGTCCGAATGGACTGCTGATACAAAGGATCTGCGTTCCGCTCGGAGTCATCGGCATCATTTATGAGAGCCGACCCAATGTCACCGCGGATGCCGGCGCGTTGTGCTTGAAGTCCGGCAATGCGGTAATTCTGCGAGGCGGTTCGGAGAGTGCGCGGTCGAGCGCCGCGATTCACGCTTGCCTGCAAGAAGGGCTCGTCGCGGCGGGCCTGCCGCCGACTTGCATTCAATCGGTGCCGACCACGGACCGTGCGGCGGTCGGCCACATGCTGGCCGACATGACCGACAGCATCGACGTCATCGTGCCGCGCGGCGGGAAGAGCTTGATGTCGCGCGTGCAGCGCGAGGCACGCGTGCCCGTGATCGGGCATCTCGAGGGCGTTTGCCATGTATACGTCCACGCCGGCGCAGATCTGGACATGGCAAAACGCATCGTGCTGAATGCGAAAATGCGCCGTACGGGCGTTTGCGGGTCGGCGGAGACGCTGCTGATCGACCGCGCTTGCAGCGCTACCCACCTTGCGCCGCTGCTGCAAACACTGCTCGCGGCCGGCTGCGAAGTGCGTGGCGACGAGATTTGCGCCAGCGTCGATGCCCGCGTAAAGCCGGCGAGCGAGCAGGATTGGTACACGGAGTATCTCGATGCAATCATTGCCGCCTGCGTGGTCGATGACCTGGATTCAGCCATCAGTCACATCGCTAAGTACGGCTCCCAACACACCGACTGCATCGTTACTCAGGATGTTGCCGCCGCCGAGCAATTTCTGGCGAGGGTCGACAGTGCCATCGTGCTGCATAACGTGTCGACGCAATTTGCGGATGGTGCCGAGTTCGGCATGGGAGCCGAGATCGGCATCAGTACCGATAAGTTTCACGCGCGCGGCCCCGTGGGCATCGAGCAGTTGACCAGCTATAAATACCTCGTTCGGGGCGGCGGGCAGGTTCGAGACTAGGACCGGCTTTTAGGGGTTCTCGTGTACTCTTTCGCATATTGAAGTGTTAGGGGTGGCCCCTCACGCCCGCTTATGTAAATCTGTCGGACGCAGCACAGATTTCACCCCTCGCGGCTGGTGCAATACGTTCAGAGGACCGCGCCAAACGCAACAAGTTGCGCGTCTAAGGACTTGGAAATGCTCGATATTTTGCCTTACTTGTTAGCCGCGGTGGGCGGCGCTGCGATTGCGGGCTTCGCCGCTTACTTGCGCGGCCGCGCCGACGCCGAGCGCGAGCCGGAGCGCAAAATCGCCGAACAGCAATCGCGTGATGCCGAGGCGCGACTCAAGCGCGCCACGCGCGGCGCCAATGACGGTCTATGGGAACTCGATGTGCCGAGCCGCGCGATGTGGGTTTCAGAACGCTTCGCGGAAATGTTCGGTTCGGAACAACAAGAATTCCTCGGCACCCAGCAAAAATTCTTCGAGATCCTGGATCCCGACGATGCGGTCCGTTTGCGCGATGCGATCGAGCGCAGCATTCGAGAAAACGTTCTTGTGGATGTGGAAGTGCGCGCCAAAACGCGGGCCGGCGAACAGCGCTGGTATCGCGTGCGCGGCGCACTGGAGCGCAGTGCGCACGGCGTTGCGCTGAAGGTATCCGGTTCGCAGCGCGACATCACGCAGCGGCAACAATATGCCTTGGCGCTGCTCGAAGCCACCGAGATCGCCGCTGCGGCAAACACAGCCAAGAGCCAGTTTCTCGCCAACATGAGTCACGAGATTCGCACGCCAATGAATGGCGTCATCGGCATGATCGAGCTGCTGCTGGAAACGCCGCTCAATCCCATGCAGCTCGACTACGCGCAGACCGTGCGCGACAGCGCCGCAGCGCTGCTCACGGTAATCAATGACATACTGGATTTCTCGAAGGTCGAAGCCGGCAAGCTTGATCTTGAAGTGCTCGACATGGACATGCGCGACACCGTGGAAGATGTCGCTCGATTGCTGGCAATTCAAGCGCATGCCAAAGGCCTCGAGGTCATCGCATTGATCGATCCCAGCCTCCCGGACCTGGTGCGCGGCGATGCAGGCCGGCTACGCCAGGTGTTGCTGAACCTGGGCGGCAACGCCGTCAAATTCACGCAAAAAGGCGAAGTGTCGATCGAGTGCAAGGTCGCGCAAAAAGACGATCAAGCCGTCGTCGTGCGCTGCGAAATTCGCGACACCGGCACGGGGATTCCAGCGAGCCGCGTGAATGCCTTGTTCAAGGCATTCACCCAAGGGGACGCATCGACGACGCGCCGATTCGGCGGCACCGGGTTGGGGCTGTCCATCGCCAAACGGCTGGTAGAGCTCATGGGCGGCGAAGTCGGCGTCTCGAGCGAGGAGGGTGTCGGCTCGACATTCTGGTTCACCGCGCGATTGGGCGTGGTTCAGGGTGGCGTCAAGGCGCAGCCTGCGCCTCCGATCCAGCTGCGCGCCCAGCGCATCGTGATCGTCGATGACAATATGACGAATCGCAAGGTATTGATGGGTCAGCTGTCGCTATGCGGAATGGATGCGGTATGCGCGAGTTCCGCTGATGAAGCCTTGAGCCTGATGCGTCATGCGGCCGCGGCCGGTCGGCCATTCGAGGTGGCGCTGCTGGACCATCAGATGCCCGGCTGCGATGGTGCTACCTTGGGCAAGATCATCCTGGCCGAGCACGCGCTGCGCGGAGCACGCCTGATCCTGCTGACCTCGTCAGGACAGCGCGGCGATGGGCAGCTGTTTGCAGAACTCGGCTTTGCAGGATATTTATTGAAGCCGGTGACGCATCGCGACCTCACCGATTGCCTGATGATGGTGCTCGGCACGCAAGCGGAAGGCTGGCGCACGGCGACGCAGCCGATCGTCACGCGTCACGCGCTGCGCGCGCAGCGCGTGCGCGAGACGCACCACATTTTGCTGGCCGAGGACAATGTCGTAAATCAGAAAGTCGCCTGTCACATTCTCGAAAAATTGGGCTATCGCGTCGATGTCGCCGCTGACGGCCAGGCAGCGTTCGAGGCCTGGCAAAGCGGCCGATATCATCTGATCCTCATGGATTGCCAGATGCCGGTCATGGATGGCTTCGAAACCACGCGAAAAATTCGCGGGCTGGAAACCGGCGGCAAGCATCTGCCCATTATCGCGCTGACCGCGCACGCCATGAAGGGCGCGGACAATGAGTGTCGCGCAGCGGGCATGGATGACTATCTGTCGAAGCCCATCGATCAGGAGCAGCTGCGGAAGACGCTATACCGGTGGCTCAACGAGTCGGGGGATGAATCGTCGCAAGAGCAAGCTTCCCGGTAGCTGCCGCTAACCGCCGGCATCCGGGGCGCTCACCGCGCCGTCGATCACTCGAGGGTCGGAATAACCTGTCGAACTGTGCTCAATCAGCACGATGCCGCAGTTGGGCGGAACATATGCCTCGTCCCAACTGCCGGTGACATGCGCCCAGAGGCAAGCCATGACGCCGCCATGACTCACGACAATCACGTCCTTGCTTGGGTGCGCGGCGGCGAGCTGATCCAAGATGGGCGCGACACGTGCTTGAACCTCTTCATAACTCTCACCGCCGGCAGGTTTCCACGCCCAAGGGCGCAGCGGATCATAGTCAGGTTCCGTCAGGAACGAATCGTATGCGCGCCCGCGATGAGCGCCGATCTCCCGTTCGTGCAGATCGGGCTCGATCTGCAGCGGCAAGCCCAATGCGCCAGCGATGATACGCGCGGTTTCGCTCGCACGCCGATAGGCACTTGTTACCACGATCTCTGGCCGGAACAGTTCTGCGATGCGCCGGGCTGCGTCTTGCGCTTGACGGTATCCCAATTCGGTCAGCGGCAGATCGTGCGGCGAGGTGGCGTATATGCGGTCACGATTCCCCGAACTCTCGCCGTGTCTTACTAAAATCAACTTGCTCATGCGTGATGCGAGTCGTGTAAATCACCGATTCGTTGCAGCCAGTTGCGAACTGCGGTGACGCCCGGCAAGTAAAATTGTGCTTCGACACGGTCACCGACGCCGATCGAGATGCCACCGTGCGCTTCGACCATGCGGAATCCATCCTGATCAGTGAGATCATCGCCCACGAACACCGGCCGGCGGCCGTTGAACGGCGACTCCTTCATGAACGCCTGAATTGCCGTGGCCTTGCTAAATCCCCGCGGCTTGATTTCGAACATCATCTTGCCGCCTTGAATGTGATAGTTGCTGCCGAGCGGCTTGGCGATGTCGATCACTGATTCGCGTACGGTTTGCTCGAGCTGCGGCGCCATGCG
The DNA here is from genome assembly GCA_041690895.1 of Gammaproteobacteria bacterium. Taxonomy (GTDB): domain Bacteria; phylum Pseudomonadota; class Gammaproteobacteria; order Steroidobacterales; family Steroidobacteraceae; genus Bog-1198. The sequence goes on along the minus strand of JBEPVT010000013.1, from coordinate 31,003 downwards.
GTAATGCACGGCAAGTGTGCGGTCCTTGTCCTCGAGCAGCATCCCGGGATGCGCGTCGACCAGAGCCTTGATGGCGGTGCGCGCGCGATCGAGTTGCGAGTCCACGAAACTCGCGCCCTGAATGGTGCCGTCGGCCTTGCGTCGCTCCACGCCATGCAATCCGGCGGCCGGCGGTTTCAGCGGCGCAAACAGCTGGTCGAGTGTGTCTATTCGTCGTCCGCTCACCAGCGCGACCGCGCCGCCCAGGCGTTCCGCGACTTCGCGCAGCAAGGATTTTATTTCCGAATCTGCCTCAGTTTGAGAGGGCGTGTCGGTGAGTTCGACCAACGTCCCATCGACATCCAAAAACAAACACCAGTCGAGTGCGGGCGGAGGCGGGGTTTGCTTCATGCGGATAGCCTACGTGATCCTTGCTGCCAATGCTTAATGCACTTTTATTTGTTATGTAAGTTTTACACGAAATTGATTGCTTAAAAACCAAGACTGTGCAATTAAAGTTCGGTATTTTGTGTGAGCGCTACGCAGCGCGCTGCGCACGCCCCTAATTCAAATAATCGGAGACGCGATGTTTCGCTCGATCCTGTTGCGATTCGTACTGCCGGTCGCACTTGCGTCATGCGTCGTGGCGTATTTTGGCTTGCCCTATATCCAGCGGTTGCTGGCGGAGTGGTTTCGATCGGACGTTGAATTACGCGCGGAATTGGTGATGCATTCAATGGAAGAGCCGATCACCGATCTGGTCGAAAACGGCAGCGAGGCGCGGTTGCGCGTTTACCTTGCGAAAATTGCCACTGACGAGCGCCTGCTCGCGATCTTAGTGTGCCGGCCGAGTGGCGCGACCATTTTCAGATCGGAGCGCACGCCATCGGCCATTTCGTGCGAAACCGAGGGCCGCTCAAGTCCCGCGCGCTCGCGGATCATGCAGCTGTCCTCGGGGTCGGTGCAAGTATCGCGTTTTGATTTCGATGCCGTGGAGCCCAAAGGCTTTCGCGTGCTCATGCTTCACGACTTAAGCTTCGTGGATCGTCGGCAGCGCACTGCGCGGGATTTCGTCCTGGCCTTCGTGGGCATATCGATTCTATTGCTAGCGCTGCTCATCGTTTTGGTGGCCTGGCTGCAATTGCGCCGTTGGGTGCAGGTCTTGCTCGGTGATATCCGTGGCAAGCGATTTTTGGACAACGCCCAATCACCGCGTGATTCACTGCCGATCCTGTCGCAGGTACGTAAAGTGCTGGCCGAAGCGGAGGAGCAGCAACGGCTGGAGATTGACTACCGTGAAAACTGGACGCCGCAGGCGCTGCAACAGGTGGTGCGGGAGCAATTGAATTCCGCGCAGGTCATTATCGTTTCGAATCGGGAGCCGTACATCCATAACTTCAACGCCAACCAGCAACCGGTGTGGCAGGTTCCGGCGAGCGGTATGGTTACCGCACTCGAACCCATCATGCGCGCCTGTTCGGGCGTCTGGGTGGCGCACGGTGCCGGCAGCGCGGATCGGGAAACCGTGGATCGAAACGATCAGATCCGCGTGCCGCCCGATGATCCGAGCTATACCTTGCGCCGAGTCTGGTTGAGTGCCGAGCAAGAACAAGGGTACTACTACGGCTTCTCCAACGAGGGACTGTGGCCGCTGTGCCACTTAGCCTATGTGAGACCCGCGTTTCGCGCCAGCGATTGGCGCGCGTACGAAGATGTTAACGCCAAGTTCGCGGAGGTCGTCGCCGCGGAATCCACCACCGAAGCCCCCGTCATTCTCATCCAGGATTTTCATTTTGCATTGCTGCCGATGCTGATTCGCAAAAGGATTCCCAGAGCGACCATAGCCTTGTTCTGGCACATTCCCTGGCCCAACGCCGAGACCTTCGGCGTCTGTCCCTGGAAACGCGAAATGCTGACGCACATGTTGTCGGCCGACATTCTGGGTTTTCACACGCGCTATCACTGCCAGAATTTTCTCGATACCGTGGATCGCTTTGTCGAGTGTCAGATCGACCGCGAGCACATGACCGTGACGCTGAAAGGCCGCGTGTGCCGCGTTGCGCCCTATCCCATCTCGATCGAGTGGCCGCCGCGCTGGCTAGCGCAATTGCCGGATGTCGCAACCTGCCGGGCCGCCGTGCACGAGCGCTATCAGATCGGCGCCGACGTGCTGATCGGCTTAGGGGTGGAGCGCTGGGACTTCACCAAAGGCATCATTGAGCGCTTTCAGGCGCTCGAGGTGCTGCTTGAAAATGAGCCCCGGCACCGCGGACGCATCAGCCTGCTGCAGATTGCCGCGCCGTCTCGCAGTCAGCTGCCCGCCTACCAAGCGCTGCAGCAGCACACCTATGGCGAAGTGGAGCGCATCAACTCAAAATTCGCGCAGGGCGATTGGCGCCCAATCGTGCTGATCGATGAGCAACAGCCGCCGTTGCGCGTCTACGAGCTGTACCGCGCCGCCGACTTCTGCTTGGTCAATAGTCTGCACGACGGCATGAATTTGGTTGCCAAGGAATTTGTGGCGTCGCGCGACGATGAGGACGGGGTGCTGATCTTGAGCACATTTGCCGGTGCCTCGCGCGAACTGGCCGAGGCGGTGCTGATCAATCCCTTCGACGTCACGGAAACCGCGAACGCCATGGAGGTTGCGATGCACATGGGCCGCGACGAGCGGCGTAATCGTATGAGCCTGATGCGTCGAACGGTCAAGGAGAATAACGTGTACCGCTGGGCGGGACGCATGCTGATCGATGCCGCGCGCATTCGTCAGCGCCAAAGCTTGCCGTCCATGGCGCGCCGCTTCGCTAGCTTCGGCCGTTAGGCGCTTTTGGCAACTGCCGCCTCGCGCGCGGCCATTTGCGCAAATGCGCACAGCCGCTCAGCCGCTGCCCGCAAAGTTTCGTCGCGCTTGGCAATGCACAGACGCACCAACGTCATGCGCGGCGGGCATGCATAGAACGGCGACAATGGGATGATGGCGATTTTTGCCTCGCGAATCAGCCGATCGGCAAACTGCATGTCATCTACTTGGCTGATTGCCCCATAGTCAATCAATTGAAAATAGGTACCGGCGGCCGGCAGGGGTTCGAGTCCCGAGCCGCGCAAGAGACCTGCCAGCAGATCGCGTTTGGCCTGGAAAAATGTCGCGAGTCCCTGCCACGCGTCGGGATAAGCCGAAAGGTAGCGGGCGATAGCGTATTGCAGCGGCGAGACTATGCTGAAGGTATTGAATTGGTGCACCTTGCGCAGCTCGCGGGTTAAATCCGACGGCGCGACGCAATAGCCGATTCTCCAGCCCGTTGCATGCAAAGTCTTGCCAAAAGAAAACACTGCATAGCTACGTTCGCGCAGCTCCGGATGTCTCAGCACCGATTGATGGCGACGGCCATCGAACAGCACATGTTCGTAAACCTCATCGGCGATGACGGTAATCGGCCGATCGCGGATGCATGCGGCCAGCGCGTCGAGATCCTCGCGAGTTGCCACCGTGCAGCTGGGATTTTGTGGGCTGTTGATAATGATGAGCCGGGTGCGCTCGCTTAAGGCAAGCCGCACTTCGTCCCAATCGAAGCAAAATGCCGGGGGCGCCAGTGCAATTCGCACACAACGCGCTCCGGCTAGGCGCACCGCCGGTTCATAGGAATCGTAGGCAGGATCGAAAATAATGGCCTCATCCCCCGGTCCCACAACCGATTGGATGGCGTCATACAGAGCCTCAGTGCCGCCGCAGGTAACGGTGATCTCAGCTTGCGGATCAAAGCGGCGCTGATAGCAGAACTCGAGCTTCTTGGATATTTGTTCGCGTAGTGCCATCGTGCCTTCCATCGGCGCGTATTGGTTGCGTCCCTCGGCAAGGACTTCGATGAGCGAGTCGGACAAGCGCGAATCGATCGCGTAGTCCGGAAATCCCTGACCGATGTTCAGCGCGTTTTCCTCGGCCGCGCGCCGCGACATGAGCGTAAATATCGTGGTGCCGACGTCGGGCAGTTTGCTGGTGAATCTCACTCAGTGCTCCAAGTTTTGCAGGCCGCCGGCGAGAGAATGCACCGCAAGGCCGCGTTTGCGCAGCGCTTGCGCTGCCGCCAGGCTGCGTTTACCAGTGGCGCACACCAACAGCGGTTGGCTGCTGCCCGCGAGCAGATCCGGATTCGCGAGGAGCTGCTGCATGGGAATGTGCCGTGCGACGGCAGGCCGCGCAGTCACTTCCTCGGCGGTGCGAATGTCAATGACGTCGAAGCCGTGCGCAGCGGCGCTGGCCAGCGAGTCCCATACGACTTCGATGCCGCGATCCTCGCGTGCCAGATCCTGAATGTGCGCGCATGCCGGCGCGCGGCACTCAGTCCGGCGCAACGCTTTGATCTTTAGACTGGAAAAGTTCATGAAGTCCAGCAGCAGAAGTTCGCCTTCGAGCTGTCCGCTGATCTGCAGAAGTATTTTCAGGGTGAGCAACGCTTGCAACGTGCCGAAGGCACCGGCTACAGGTCCCAACACGCCCGTGGCGGCGCAGTTGCCCACCACCCCGTCGGCGATCGCATCCGGCCAGAGGCAGCGCAGGCAGGCATGCCGAGGGTCGGGTTTGTAGACCTGGAGTTGCCCTTCGTACTGGTACACGCTGGCGAACACGGCCGGCGTCTGAGCGAGCACGGCTGCATCGTTAATCAAATACTTGGTGCGAAAATTGTCGCTGCAGTCAACAACGATGTCATGGCCGCGAACCAATTCAAGCGCGTTATCAGTGGTAAATTTGACGTTGCGCGTCTCGACCTGCGCGGCAGGATTGATGGCGAGGATCGCAGCGCGGGCCAAATCCGCTTTTGGCTGGCCCACATCGGCAAGCTCGTAAATCGGTTGGCGATGCAGATTGCTGGCATCCAAGACATCGGCATCGATCAATCCGAAGAAACCCACTCCCGCGCCGGCCAGATACTGCATGACCGGGCTGCCTAGGCCGCCCAATCCCACGATGAGGACGCGAGCCTGCTTAAGCTTCGCCTGACCTTGTGGGCCGATTTCCTTGAGCAATATCTGTCGGGAGTAGTCGGGCTGCATTGCTTACTTGGGAGTTGAGGCGGCGCGATGACGGTGTTCGGCATGCGAATGCTGCGGTTCCGCCGCACAGCGCTCGCAGTTCACCCATCCCGAATCGCCGTTTCGATAATGCTCTTTTTTCCAAATGGGTACGCGATGCTTTACTTCATCGATGATGAATCGGCAGGCATCAAAGGCTTCGCCGCGGTGTGCGGAACTCACGCCGACCCACACTGCCATGTCGCCCAAGCCTAAAGAACCCACGCGGTGGATGCACAAAGCATGCTTCACCGCAAAGCGCCGCAAGGCCTCGACGAGGATGCGATCGCCTTCCTTCACCGCCAGCTCTTGAAACGCTTCGTATTCGAGGCGTGTGACTTCTAGACCTTCATTCTGATCGCGCACCCAGCCTTCGAAACTCACATAGCCGCCTGAGCCAAGATCCTGCAGCTCGTGCCGCGCCTTTTCGGTGTCGATTGCCGTTTGGGTAAAACCGAAATTCATTAGCCCCCCGCCACCGGCGGAATGAATACTACCGCGTCATTGGCGGCGAGCTTGCAGGACCAGTCGCTAAATTCGCTGTTAACGGCGACTTTGAGCTGTTCACGCGACAGCGTGAAACCGTAGCGCGCTGCAAGTTCGGTGTAGAGATCTGCGGGCGTCGCTGCAGAGGTTTCGAGCGTCTCTTCGGAGCGGCCGGCTTGCTCACGCATCAAGGCGTAGTATTGAATTTTCAACTGCATAGGACTGGGATTGCCGAGTGTCGCAATGGCTTGTGCATATTCCTCGGGCGTGTTGACATTGTCCAATGCGCGCGCTTCCACGGGCTCGAGAATGTGCGCGCCGTGTCGGATGAGAAATTTTCTGGGACACTGCCCGCCGCCAGCCCGATAATCGGCAAGCGTCTTGGCAGCCGAGGGTTCCCAGATCGCACAGAGAGGCTCGGGGAGTCCGTCACGCGCGCTTTTGTAGGCGGTGGCGAAAGTGCTTGGATCGCGCCGGCGCAGGAGCATGTCGATCGCGGCGTCCGAAAGAAATGGCAAGTCGCAGGCCAGCACCAACCACGCCACCTGGGGGTGCGCGGCAAGCGCGGAACGAATGCCGACAATGGGACCCTCCCCCGCGACACAGTCCACGATCATCGGCCGCTGCGCCCGGGCGGGATCAAGCGTCTGGTCGGCGCGTACCGACACGAAAACCTGGCCGACATGCCGGCTCGCGAGTTCGAACGCTCGATCCAATTGAGTCTTGCCCTGATACTTGAGGGCCGCCTTGTCGCGGTGCATGCGTGTGCTCGAGCCGCCCGCCAAGATAAGTCCATAAATGGCAGTGATGCTCATGTAACTGCCGCGTAGGCGCTCTTGCCGCCGTCCTTCGCCAGTAAACGTACGCCGCTGATGACGATATCGTGCGACAGCGCCTTGCACATGTCGTAGACGGTGAGCGCCGCAATGCTGGCACCCGTGAGTGCCTCCATCTCGACGCCGGTCTTATGATGCACGCTCACCGTGCAGCGAATAATGGCTGCGTCACCTTCTAAATCGATGACGATGCGGCAGCTTTCAAGACCCAACGGATGACAAAACGGAATAAGTTCGTGCGTACGCTTTGCGCCGAGCACGCCGGCAACGATGGCGGTATCAAACACCGGGCCCTTGGGTGAACGCAGGCCGCTGTCGCGAAGCGCGGCGGTCACGGCCGCGGGGAATTGTACCCGTGCCTCTGCGATGGCGCTGCGTTGGCTCGCCACTTTGCCGCTGACATCGATCATGGTAGGACGCTGATCGGCGTCCAAATGCGTGAAGCTCATAATTCAACCGCCGATGTAGTACATCTCGATTTTCTTTGTCTCAGGCAGCTCGCGCCGCAATTCCTCGCGCAGCTCGCTGTAGCGATCGCTCCGCCCCAGCCAGGCGCCTTTCATGATAAGCAACAATTCAGCGTCGTCGGCACCCTCGCGTAAGGGGGCGCGCAAATCGATTCCCTGGTTTGCGAACAGGCAGGTGTAGAACTTGCCTTCGGAAGAGAGCCGCGCGCGGCTGCAAGCTCCGCAAAATGGCTGCGATACCGAGGAGATGAAGCCGACTTCGCCGCCGCCATCTTCGAACCGCCAACGCTGCGCGACTTCGCCCCGATAGTTTTGCGACACCGGGTGCATGGGCCAACGCTCATTGACTCGTGCCGCCAGTTCTCGGGATGGCACGACCATGTCGGGGCGCCAATGATTGCGATTGCCGACGTCCATGAATTCGATGAATCGCACGATCACCGGCGTGCCGCGAAAATGTTCGACGAGATCGAGCGCCGTATGATCGTTGACGCCCCGCTCGATCACTGCATTGACTTTGACCGGGGACAATCCCGCGCCAAGGGCAGCGTCAATGCCGGCGAGTACCTGATCGAGTGCGCCGAATCCGCCGCTCAAGCGCTTGAAGATTTCCTTGTCCAAAGTATCCAAGCTGACCGTGATGCGACGCAATCCATTCGCGCGCAAGTCGATGGCATGATTAGCGAGCAGCACGCCGTTGGTAGTCAACGCGATGTCGTCGATCCCGGGAATACCGGTCAAATCACCCACCAAATCCGCGAGGTTAGCGCGCAACAGAGGCTCGCCCCCAGTAAGGCGCACTTTGCGCACCCCTAAGCCCGCAAATAGCTTGGTGAGACGTACGATTTCATCGAACGACAAGCGCTCGCGAGACTTTAGAAATTGGTAATGCTCATGGAACTGCTCCTTGGGCATGCAGTAGGGGCAACGAAAATTGCATCGGTCCATCACTGAGATACGCAAGTCGTGCAGTGGCCGGCCCAGTCGATCGACCGGGTTCTGTGCGCCGCGAATGTCATGGATGACGCTGGTCATAAGTCTTAAGTCACCAGCGGTACACGCTGGCGACGAAGCCTTTGGCGTACGTGTTGGGACCGGGAGGCAGTTCCACGAAGCCGTCGGTGCCCGCGAGACTCAAGAAGTCTCCTGATCCGTTGGGCGGCCGCGGACTTGCCCAGGAGCGGCCCCAGTCATCATGTTCGATCGTCACCGGCAGAAAATATGCGAGCGAGTGTTTGAAGGTCACCGGGCTGGCGAGTGCAAGTCTTTCGAGCGGCGCACGTTTGGTGCCCATCGCCTCAGCAATCGCGGGAATGACGTAGCGGATCAGGCACACCAAGGTCGAGACAGGGTTGCCCGGCAGCCCGAACACCGATTGACCTTGCGGACCGATGCCGAACCACATGGGTCTACCCGGTCGTTGAGCGACATTGTGAAAGACTTCTTGTACGCCAAGCTGCATCAGTGCCTTCGGCACCAGATCGAACTTGCCCATAGACACGCCGCCGCTGAGCACCACCACCTCATGGGTGGTCAAATGCAAGGATAGCCGTTCACGCAGTTGCTGTTCATCGTCGAGCACGTGGTCATCGCCGACGCGGCTGAAACCGCGCCGACGGAACGTCGCCGCCACGGCGTAGGCGTTGGAACGGCGCACTTGAAATTCCGCGATTGGATCGCCGGGCTCGATCAGCTCATCGCCGGTCGAGACAACCATGATGGCTGGCTGGCTGCTTACGCGTACACGTGCCATCCCCGCGGAGGCGGCCACTGCGATTTCTGGCGCCCGCAACAGCGTTCCGGATTCCAGCAACAGCTGACCCTGGCGGCTGTCGGCGCCGCGCCGATGAATATTGTGATACAACGAATTGACGACCGTGGTGTTGAGCGATGCAAATCCGTCGCTGACGTCGACTTGCTCTATCGGCACGACGTTATCGCAGCCGATCGGCAGAATGGCGCCGGTCATCACCTCGATTGCATGTTCCGGAGTCTTGAGCTTGGTCGCGGGCGAGCCGGCGCCCTGGATTGCCTGGATATGAAAATGACGTTGGCCGCGCCGCAACGCCTCGCTGTCCACTGCCATGCCATCCATGGAGACCCTATCGAACGGCGGAGCATCACGTTCCGCATAAATGTTTTCGCGCAGCGTTCCTCCGACACACTGCGTTAGCGGCAGCGATTCGATAGGCAAACACGTCAGCCGAGAGTAGATGGCCTCTTCGGCCAGACGCGGAGTGATGAGCGTACTAGCCCGCATAGTTCAAAGTCGGCGGCGGAGCAATCCGCCGCTCCGGTGCGCACTACTTTTGTTGCGCTTTGAAGATTTTCAACTGCTCGTTGAATTTTCCAACCACTGCCTGTAGTTCATCGACAGCAGCATTATGTTTCTGGACGAGCTGCTTCTGTTCCTGATCGGCTTTTTTCTTCTCATCCGGCGTCATTTTCGTAAGATCCTTGGGAGCGGCACCCATTTCCAGATTGAGACAGTCCAGGTAAACATTCATCTCACCGTTGTAACGGTCGAAATCATGCTTGGCGGCGATCATTTCATCGCGGGTGGCCTTGGCGCCGTTGGGGGGTGCAGCGGGCGCTTGCGGGTAAACACACGTCGCTTGTGCGTGGGTGGCCAAACCGAATGCGAAAACAAGGGTGAGCGGTATCCAAGCCTTCATCGGGAATCCTCTAGTTATCGAGACAAATGGGATGAAACGGAGCCACTATGATCTTACGGCCAAGAGCGCAACGCCGCCAGCGCGCCGACAGACCACCGTAAGCATCTGATCTATCAGGGTTATTTTATCTGTGCGACACCAGATAGTTCCCATATTGTAGAAACGCTCATCGAAAATCCTTAAGCGCGTGTCGAATTTAGTGCGCGCGAATCGACTAAGCCACCGCGCTATTGCAGCGCGTATCCCGGCGCCAAATACGGCAGCATCGCCGCGCTCAAGCCTGCGCGGCGCTTTCTCGCCGCCCGAATCGCCGCGATTCAGGGTCTTTCCGAATCGCCCGTATCGGGCTGATGGGGAACCGGCAATGCGGAACTGCGGACTTCGGTGCGCGCGGCTTCATCGGGAGAAGGTGGAATCTCTTGTGCCGTGAGGGTTGTCGCGTTGACCACCGAGGGATCGTCGCGCAGTTTCACATACAGCACCCCGCTTTTTGGGTGCGGCACCGGCAGAGCAAATCCTAAAAAGCCGTCCGGCACTTTCACCGGATGAGCGAACTGGGGATCATCGGCGATCGAGTCGATCAGGAAGAGATTCGATCCGGTGAGCTTGCAGGCGAGTTCGGGGGTCGCCGGGCATCTTAGTTCCTTGAGCATTGGCAGGCGCACCAGATTGGCAAGGGGCTGCCAGTCCCCGACGACGCCTCTGGAGTTGACCCGAAACTGCAATGGGCCGAACGCCGCCCCGCCGAATACCTTTGCTGGATTGAGCGTCGCAACCGCGACCTGCGAATTCTCCAGCATGACGCCGCCGTTGTTGAAGCTTAAGGTAGCGCTGGATGATTCGTCGTTGGTCGTGACTTCGATATTTTCATCGTGTGCGAATGCTGCCGGCGATTGTGTGCGCACTGAAAACGTCAGTATTGCGTCCTGCGGCAATTCGCTCGGGTGCGCCAGCTGGATGTTGCTGTTGTGGCTCGACGCCGAGAGCTGCACGTTCATACCCAGCAGCGTTACCGCGGGCCGCGGCGCTTCCACATCGCCGAGCGACGGAAACATGCGACCGTCCTTGAGGGTCACTTTCGCGGCGATGCCGCGCTCGGGCTTCAGGGCGCCGACCGAAGTCGTATCCTGAGCGAGCATGGGGAGCTCATCGACCCCGTGATTCGAGGCGAGCTCGCCGGGCAGGAACACGTTGTTCTTGAAGCTGAGGCTGGCAACCTCATCGAGGCGACTACCCTTGAGCGTGCCGACGGTGTCGCCGGCATGGATCGAGAAACCATCCATGCGCCCGGCATCGGCAAAGGTGTGAATTGTAATCGGGTCCGGCTGATCATCGCCGTACTGTTTGACGAACAGCGTCATCGCTCCCGGCTTGGAGCTTTGAAGCGGCAGCTTTATCTCGACCTCATCGGGTCGGGTGCTCTTCCAATCCACCTTTAATTCCTTGCCTCCCGGATCCTTCAGCATGATGGCATCGACACAACTGACGCTATTCGCCTGAAGGTGCACGGTGTCCTGACGTCCAACGATCAACGCCGCTTCATCGCCGGCGGCAAGCTCCCAGCTCTTTGCGTGGACGTTGATCAAATGAAAGACCGGGCCCTCATAAGGTTCAAATCCCCAATATCCTTTGAGCGATGCATGAATGCTGTCACCGAGCGCAGCGTTGCCCAATCCGGCAGTGTTTATCACGTAACCGCCTTGGATCGGGTCGGCTTTCGCCGGCAGCGCAACGGTCTTGCCGTCTCGGCCGGTGACGTTGAGCGTAAGGTCATGCGCATAACCGGTCGAAAATGCCAAGGGAGCGCCATCGACAGGCAGTACCAGCGTCGAGCGGCGGATACAGAAAATTTCCTTCGGATCCACTGCGTGCAAAGGCGGCAGTTGTGCCGACTCTACCGCCGGAAGCGCAATGACCATTACCGACATGGGACTATGAAAGGAAGGAGCCGTGTTTAGCGTGAGCGCAAGCTTGTCGCCTTGCGAAGAAGCCAGCGCAGGGATGTATTGATACTGCGCGGTCCGAAACGATTCGAAGATCCGCGCAACATCGAGTACTGAAGCAATATACGGACTGTAGTAGCCGTAGCTGAGCTGCGGTGTGTAGCTCGCCTCCATTGCCAGGTCGCTGCCGGGCCCTGAAGTCAATGCCTCGACAATTGATGTGCTATGGCCATCATTCAAGATGAGAGATTCTTGGCCTTGCATCAGACACGGCGCCTGGAGTTCGGGAATCCTGTCCAAGCATTTGTCCTCGACCTTGATGGCGAGGCTGCGTGCCAACAGCGGTGCCGCTTCTTTTAATTTGGAAGGATCACCCTCGTTGAGCTCGCGCACGGCAGTGAGAAATCGCGTCAGGCGAGAGCGGTCTAGCGCGGCCTGATTCAGGTCCTGCGAGGTTCGCACGAATGCGCCCGGCCGTCCCCGCACGGCCCCGACCAGAGTCCGTAGATCGCCGCCGGTATGCGGCGCAAGGAATAGGAGCACCTGCTGCGCGCCTTGCGGGACTGTGACGGTCAATCCTTCGCTGCCGCACTTTTCAGTCCAGATCTTGCATGCGAAAAACCACTTTTCAGGCGGCGGATTGGTTGATCCGCTTAGAAAAGCGGCCACCATTAAGTATCGGACCGACTGTGTCTCCGGCAGGTCCGCTTTTATCCACACGCGGTCGCCGGGCGCCAGATTGGGGACTTCCGATGCGGGCAGTGTGGTGCTGCCGCGGGTGACCTTGACTGTCAAAGTGGGGCCGGCCAGGTCGAAAGGTGCTGGTGCGGCCCCCGCAACGGACCCAATGGAGAAAAAGAGTAGTACTATAAGGCATCGATTGAGCATTTTCCGGCAACCTATTGGGTCAGTTCAGCGCCCAGTTAGAGTGTATCGGGCAATAAGAGTTCGGCTAGCCCTTCGTGGCGCCGCTGTACTAAGTGTCCTACAGGCCGATTTCGCGTAATGATATGCGCAGATTTGAATTTGAATGCTCGCCAGCCGCTCATATCTCAGCTTCCAGTGATTTTAATCCTGGAGGGTGAGCGGCAGTCAAATTACCCACCCCAGCGACGCAGCGTTCGAGAACGAGGTGTTGAATTCCGGCACAGCGCTGCTGCTGGTCGGCGGCGAGGTTCAACATTCGAAGCATTCCAACGCTGTTACTGTATTGATTTCCTCGCAGCGCGAGACATTCTGCATTTCCACGCCGCGACGCTCGCCACAACATCGGTTCCGTCGTCAGCCGAACAGTGCCGGCGAATTCGGCGGTCTATACGGCGACGAAGGCGTCAGTCGATGCAGTTACTGGCGTATTGTCGAAGCGGCTGGGACCGAGAAAGATTCGGGTTAACACTGTAAATCCCGGCATTGTTGAAACTGAGGGCAGTTACATCGCAGCGGTCATTGGTTCCGGCTTTGCGAAGGGCTTGGTAGCCCAAACTCCGCTTGGACGTACCGGTCAGCCGAGCGGCCATCGCCTCACAACCACTGGTTAACGACAGTAAATACAATCCGAGGCGCTTCATGACAATAAAGGCGACGCAGCGACGAGCCTTTCTTGTGCCCGTTTGGCAAGAAATCAGCTCTTTGTGGTCCGGAGTCGATCTCTTCTTTTACGATGCATTGCAGGATGGCGCAGGCCCGCTTGACCCACAGCTTCCCTCAAAGCGGAGGTTTCCGAATTCCTCCGGCAACGCTAGACTGCGCACGGGCGCCCGTAGCTCAGCTGGATAGAGCACCTGGCTTCGAACCAGGGTGTCGGCGGTTCGAATCCGTCCGGGCGCACCACAAAATCAAAAAGTTAGGCACGATCAATTCACTGACCGTAGCGGAAACTCAACGCCGGCATGTTATGGAATTTTGAGGCCAAGGACCGCTGGGACTTCCGCCTTTCATTTGTACGGCCAGATTGGCCGAGTCGGCCGGTCGATACTCGGTTCGCACCCCTCATCCTAGCTTCGATTCCAGGAACCCACCGTTCCATAGCAGTGAGTTAGTTCCAGTTCGGCTCGGTGGGCTTTGGCGGCTTCGTGTTCGGTGTGTCGCTCAAGTCCAAACTCGCACCTAATACCACAATGGATCCATCCGGGCGACGCTTTCGACCAAGGACCATCGCGGACAGCGATCGCCGCACCGGAATATCATAATGTCTTTCCAGCAGGACTGAGAGCGTCACCAAGAATGCCGCCAGCAAGTAGCCGCTCCAAGGTGCAAAGAGCTCGATCCGCGCACCGAAGATATTGTGAATCAATGATCCGAGAGGCCGATGTAAAACGTAGATCGGATAGCTTGCGGAACCTAGCAAAAGCAGAATCCGTTCCAGCGGCGAGCGGCGATTGGTGGCGGCGATTAGCACCGCGACTGGAAACAGTATGATGTATTTCGAGAGGTCCGCGCGGAATCGATATAAAAATACGCCGAGGAAAAATCCCAGCGTAGTTCTCAGTGCTCCGGTTGCAAACATGCCAAGGGACCAACTGAATCCTGTATCCAAATTGCCGTGCTTGAGATTGCTGATCTAACCGTATAGGCGAAGGAGATGGCGATGATTGCCCACAGTACCGCGGCTGATAAATAGCGGTGAATCGTTACGTAGATGGCATTTGCTACCAGCTCGAAGAGCAGCGACCAGTATGGGTAGTTGAGCGGAAACATATGATAGTCAGACGGGAGGAAGTGCGAAGGTAGAAAGGCAAATGTGAACAGGATCATGAGGCAGATCTGGAAAGTCGATGCTGGCGGATGCGCTGCGGAAAAGCGCCACGGCAGAGATGGCCACGGACAGAAAAAAATCGGATACAGTCGAATGATGCGGCTCGCCGCAAAGCCCCCGACGGAAATACCCTTCGTGGTTAACTTCCGATCATAAGCGTGGGCAATTACGAAGCCGCTCAGAATGAAGAACAGGTCCACGGCAAGGTAACTTCTATAGAACTCGAAGGGCCAATACGCTCGCGTGTGACGAGTCATGACGAATAGCGCGGCGATACCCCTCATGCCGTCGAGAAATGCGAATCGGCCGCCGTCCGCGGAATAGCCCCTACCGGTGGATTCTCGGTTCATGGATGCGTCTGTGAACGGTGCTCAAGATACACATCTGAATGCCATTATAGCGCTACCTTTGACTTAATCCGATCGCAAGCTCGGGGTTAGACTCCTCGATCGTTGGAACGACATCGCCGACATCGTAACCGCCCAATTGTGCCCGCTAAGCTTTGCAGATCAGCCGGCGGATATCAGACAATGGAATGTGCGCATCGAAGTCGAATCTACCCCATCTGGATTGTCGAGACTTAGCGCGCGGTGTTACCTGCCAGTGAGGAGCGGGTCGTCCGTCGCAACACCCTCATGAGTGTCGCCCCGACGAAATCGCGCCGCGTGATGTGCCGGTCGAGCCCGAGAGATCGAGCTTCGCCATGCAGCTGAAGCGACCGATAGGGTTCTTTCTTGGTCACTCTCGATCTCCCATCGGGTACATTCAGTGGTGATCTTCGCGAGCATTCTAAGGAATCAGCACGACCTTGCCGATGTTTTTGCGCGCCTCGATATAGGCGTGTGCTTCGCCCGCACGATCGAAGGTAAACGCCTTGTCGACGTGAGGGCGCACCCAGCCGTCCGCGACGCCTCGAAGTAATTTGTCAGCCCATCCCCGAATCTTTTCGGACTCATGCCAGAGATGCCCCACGTTGACTCCGAACACCGCTCGATTCAGGTTCATGAGTGTCAATGGGTGAAAGAATGGCATGGCCAGCGCGGTCCCGATCAACTTGAAACGAGCGAGCGCCCCCGAGTCGGAAGCGACGGAGACGCCGAACATGCCCAGCCGCCCGGTATGGCGCAAGGCCTGGTAACTTTTTTTCCAGTGGCTGCCGCCGATCGGATCAATGATGAGCTCCACGCCGCGCCCTGCGGTTAGGCGCGTCAATTCCGTCGGCCAGTCCTGGCTGCGGTAGTCGATTGCTTCGTGCAGGCCGCGCGTCTTGAGGAATGCGTGCTTGCCGCTGCTGGCGGTGCCGATGATCCTTGCGCCGACATGGCGCGCGACATCGATAGCGGCGAGGCCGACCGCGCCGCCGGCGTTGTGGATCAGCACTGTTTCGTCGGCAGATAGTGAGCCCATGACGATGAGCAGCTGCCATACGGTCAGATAATTGACTGGCATCGCCGCACATTGCTCATGAGTGAGTGAGGCAGGCTTGCTCCAAACCAAGCTATCGGGCACAACCACCGTGTCCGCATAGCCGCCGAATCGAGTAAGCGCGAACACGTCTCGGCCGAGCCAGTCTTGCGGCGCCTCGGGTCCGACGGCGTCCACGCAGCCTGATACCTCGTACCCCACAACACACGGCAGCTTCGGCGCGTCTGGGTACAGCCCTTGCCTCGCCAGGATATCGGCGAAGTTAATGCCGCTGGCTTTGACGCGTATGCGCAACTCGTTGCCTTTGGGCTGCGGGTCCGGCGCTTCGCGTACCTGTAGCTTCTCTGGCCCGCCGCGCGCCGTAATGTAGATCTGCTTCATCGGTAGCTCCTGGAGGCGTGAAGGGATTGGGCTGTCCGCCCAGGTTAGACCCAAAAGCGGAGTCCTGCCTCGGCGCGCGCGACCGGGACGACCTTTCAAACTTGAGAGGCGCATCTCACTGGCGAGGTCACGAATGTGGGTGCCGTACTTGTATACGGAACATGATCGCTCAATGCTTCCTTCGGAGGATCTATGCGCCGAATCCTGATCATTTTCGCTGCGATCATCGTGGCCACGCCGCCATCCACAGCTTCAGAGGAGGAATCGGACTGGCGATTGGTGGCACGCGCGGAGAGCCGAGCCTTCGTCGAGTTCGTTGATACCAATAGCTTAGAAATCCGCGACGGACGACTGACGGCGACGTTTCTAAAGAATTACGACCAGCCTCAGAATGATGCCCGTAAGCCGTATCAGTCTATGAAAACGCTTCGCATGTTTGACTGCGCCGAGCGGAAAACTGGGGTAATCACAATAATTCGATACGTGGACCGAGGAGGGCGCGGTGAATTGGTGGACACACTATCCAGAGCGCCGATCGCCGAGAATCTAAGCCCGCTCGCGCCCGATTCGGTAGGCGAGGAAGAATCTGAGTTCGTTTGTTCTATGTGGGAGAGGCGCAGCTCGTTGCCCTCCACCCCAGAGCTTCAGAACAAGCCGGCAGCCGTCCGTTTGCGGGGTGCGCTCTCCTAGATTTGCCTCATTCTCCTATCGGGGGGAATCATTGCCGATTCAGGCGAAAAAATTGTAGCTCTTATGAAGGGGCAACCTCAATATCGAGGGTTAGCGATCCGATCGCAAGCGCAAATGAAGCCGCGTCGGTTCCGGACGCCGCACAACACTCGCACCTCCGCATTCCCATATTGACTATCACTGGCGCTTACGGCGATCAACCGGGTGCACTCCCGCACTATCGCGAGTAGATGAAGAACGCGTCTGCCAATGGCCGTGCGCGGCACGTCGATTTATAGGGGATAGGATGCCGAATCTGATCGAAGAGGCTAGTTATTGCGCTTGACCGCCCGCGGGCCAAGAGCAACCATATTAGCTATTCGGACCTGGTCCAAGACTCGAGCTGCAGAGATTTCACATGAAGTGAGGCGCTCTCGACGCCAGCCTGAGGAATTTGGGCGCGATGAGCTACTAGAACTCCGTTCACACCTGACTTTACCTGACTTATAAGTCGGGTCGCCGCTCCGCGCCGAATCAGATCGCTTCGATTGACAAAACCCATGGAGTTTTGTCCCATCATTCAAGGGCGATTGCTCCATACCCACGCATCGTCAATTTTAGCCGGGGAGTGTTGATGAAACGAGTATTGAGCGCCGCGCTTGCATCTCTGACGATCGCCGCTGGTGCCGCGGCGGCTGAGAAACCAAAGGCCGCAGACAAGCCAAACTTTTCCGGCGAATGGAAATGAATCCAGCCCAGAGCAACTTTGAGCAGTACCCGCCACCCAACTCTTTTGTTCGAAAAATCGAGCAAGCAGACCCAACTCTCACCATTGTCGAAGACCGGCTGCGGGCGTGGCTCAATCCACCACTACGCGAAAGATCACCACTGACGGTAAATCGACTGCGCTCGAACTGAACGGATTCGCGGCGGCGTGCTCGGCGGTTTGGGATGAGGAAGACATTGTCGCCACGATCAACATGGAGACCGAGGGTGTGAGGTTCACGGACAGAATGTCCTTATCGGCAGACGACAAAACGCTGACCAGCAAAGTGAAGATCGCAACTGCGCAAGGCGACGGCGATGTAATGATCGTTTTCGATCGTCAATAGCTGTTCAATTGTAGATACTCTTTCCGATTGTAGATAGCCGCCAGCTACCCCCAATAGGCGCTAGCTACCCGGAGAGTCTTTGGCTCCCTCCGGGGCGCCGCGCTTCAATACGTCCGGCAAGGGTTTGCCGCCCTCTGTAAAGGACAGGGAAACCGAATTGAGACAATGCCGCTCACCGGTGGGCCGCGGTCCATCGGGGAACACGTGGCCAAGGTGGCTGCCGCAGCGCGCACAGACTTCCTCCACGCGGGCCATCCCATGGCTCGTGTCGCGAATGCGTTTGATATGCGCTTCATCGTAGGGATTGAAGAAACTAGGCCAGCCCGTGCCCGAATCAAACTTCGCGCTCGAACGAAACAAGGGGAGACCGCAGAAGCGGCAGCAATAGGTGCCGTCCTTTTTATTGTCGAGAAAGGCGCCGCAAAATGCCGCTTCGGTGCCGTGCTGCAGAAGAACGCGCCGCTCGTCGGCATTAAGACTCGCCGTGATGTCACGCCGCTGAGTTTCGGTGGGGAGTGTTAAATCGAATGCCGTCATGGGTCGTCTCCAAAGGAAAACTTACTGTTGTGCTAACCACTAGCATCGGATTGTAGAACAGGGCCGATGTGCAACCCATGACAGCGAATTGGACACGCGGCCGTTCTCGTACGCTAGTCGATTGGCCAGGACATACTGACGTTGGTGAGGGCGACCGGGACCTAACGGTCGCCCTACCAATACCTTCTATTTTTGCTCGGCGTAAATCTTGACCAATCGATACAGGAACTCACGACCCTCGAGCAGCGACTTGACGCCGACATATTCATTGAGTCCATGAATATTGCCGAGATCAGGGCCCACGAACACCGGCTCCACTCCGAACGTCGGGATGCCCACAGCATTGGTGAATTCACCATCTGTCGCGCCTGCCTGCAGGACGGGAAGCACCGGCACGCCCGGCCAGAATTCGGCGGTCAGCTTCTCGATCGGGGCCATCACTTGAGGCGTCAGCGGCGGGGGATTCGCCGTGGGGCCGCGAGTCTCCGGTGAGGAGATCTTTACAGCCGGGTCCGCCGCCAGTTCCTCGAGCTTGGCGCGCACGGTCTCGGCGGTTACGCCCGGAAAAATGCGGCAATTGATATTGGCCCGTGCCCGCTGCGGCAGCGCGTTGGTTGCGTGTCCCGCATCGAGCATGGTTGCGACACAGGTTGTGCGCAGCGTGGCATTCCAGCTGGGATCTTTGGCGGACACGAGCGCCAGCGCTTGTGTATCGTTTGGGTTCTTCAAGAATGCATTCATGGCATTGGCGGTTTCGGTATCGCCCTTGGCCGCCAGAATCTTGGCCATGCCGGTGAAGTACGCCCGGTTGCCGTCTGTGAACTGCGCCGGGAACTCATGGGCGCCGATGCGCATGACCGCTGCCGCCAGGTGATAAATCGCGTTATCCTTTACCGGCCGCGAGCTGTGGCCGCCCTTGTTGGTCACCTCCAGACGGTAGTTCTGGGGAAACTTCTCGCCTGCTTCGACTTCCATCGCGATACGGTTGCCGCTGGCATCCAGCTCGCCAGCTGCGCCTTCGTTGAGCGCAAATTCCGCATCGATCAAATCGCGGCGGTTTCGCGTCAGCCAATCGGCACCGTTGAATGCCCCCGCTGTTTCTTCACCACAGGTCAGGGCCAGCTTCAGCGTGCGCCGCGGCTTGTAGTTTTCACTGCGGTATCGAATCAGCGTGTCGATCCAGATCGCCGCCTCGGCTTTGTCGTCGCTCGCACCGCGCGCGTAGAAGTAGCCGTTCTCCTCGAAGAGTTTAAACGGGTCGCGCGTCCAGTCCTCGCGCTTGGCTTCCACGACGTCGATGTGGGCGAGCAACAGGATGGCCTTGAGCTTCGGGTCGCGGCCGGGGTAAACCGCGACCAGGCCGCCTTCCTTCGGGTGATCGGGAGCAGCGAAAGGGTGCAAATCGCTATCCGGAAAACCCGCCGCCTTGAGACGCGCAGCCATTCGCTGCGCGGCGAGCGTGCAGCTGCCCGCCGATAAAGTCGTATTGGTCTCGACCAGTTCCTTATAGAGTTCGCGGAAGCGCTGCTCGCCGGCCGGGGTGTCATGGGGCGGCGCGGCGAAAGCTGAGAATGTGGCAAGGGCAGCAGCAGCGGCGAGCAAGCGTTTCATGGAGTCTCCGTCAAGGGTGCGGGTCGGCATTAAACGATTACTGACCACCCAATATCAAGCTCCAAATTGCCCATGTAGAATTTCGATGCCGGCACGACCGTCGGTGTGGCCTCAAACGTAAAGAATTGGATGTCGGTGCATGGCCGTTTAGAGATCGTTCACTAGCGGTTTACTGTCGCGGAGTCAATCAGCGTGCCTGATGGGCTTTGACTTTCTCGACATAGCGATCGCGCAGCTCGGTCTGCCGCGATTTCATGTCGATGGGACGACCGGCAATCCACACTTGATCTGCCAATGTCGAGAGCTCCAGCGGATCGCCGCTCCAAAGCACCAGATCCGCGGCCTGCCCGACGGCAATACGGCCCCGTGTCGCGCCCAACCCGAAAATATCGGCGGGGGTCGAGGTAATGGCAGCCAGCGCCGACTGCCACGGCAATCCATGCGCAACCGCATTGCCGGCGAGCTGGCGCACCAGCCGCGCTTGCGGCGTGTCGCCGCTCGAGAAGGCAATGCGTACGCCTGCGCGCTGCAGCCGCGCCGCATTGTCTAAAGTTGCGGCCAGGCGATCGAAATCTGCGGGCAAGTCATTGAGCGGGTCGAGAATCACGGGAACATTGGCCTTCGCCAGATCTTTTGCGACCAGCCACGCTTCATCGCCGCCGAGAATCACCGGCTTGATCCCGTTGCGCTCTGCGAAAGCCACGACCGCGCGAATATCGGCCGCCCGATCGACCTGAAACACGATCCGCCCGCCCATCAGGTAGCGGTTCAATGCGTCCCGGCCGGCTGCGTGCAGCAAGGCCCCTTGGCCGATGGGTCCTTGTGTGCGCGCCTCGTGAATCGCCTGCTCCAGGAGCATGTATTCCGCCGCGCGCGTTCCGCCAGCGACTTTGGCGCCGGCACTGCCCATTTGTACAAACAGCGAACGGCTGCCCGGCAGCGCAGCGTCGTAGCGGCCGTCAAGCGTGACGGCCGAGCCCTGGCCCCCAATAATGCTGTCTTCGGCACTGGGCGTCAGCACGGTCCACGTCACGCCCTCTACGCGCGTGATGGGAACCACGAACGAGCGCGGGTTGAACGCCACGGTGACGTCGAGTTCCGGACGCCACTGCTGTTCCCACGTCGGCGATTTTTGATTCAAGGTCGAATCGACGGTCGCCGATTCTGCGGCAATTTCCTCAAGCCCAATGTCGGTCAATCCGCCGAATAATCCGGGCGTCAGCTCTTTGCCTTTGGCATCGATCACCGTTGCGTTGGGCGCCGTCGCGTCTGCACCCACTGCGACGATAACTCCACCGCGAACCACGACATCGGTGTTCTTCAACGTGCCTTTTACGGACGCGGTGTGGACGATCGCCCCACGGATGATAAATTCCTGAGCCGCCGCGCATTGAGCACCAATCACGGCCACCACCAAAATACCAAAATGTAGAGACTTCATAGTGGCGACTCCGCGATGCGTCGGCCCAACAGGAAATCGGACCTGGGCGTGGCTTTGGGATGCGCCCGGTCGAAGATAATTGCGCCGTCGATGAACACTTGCTCTGCAAGCGCGTAAACGCTGAACGGATTGCCGTTCCAAATCACGACATCAGCGCTCTTACCGGCTTCGAGCGTGCCGATACGATCATCGAGCCCCAGCGACTTCGCGGGATTGAGGGTGAGCCAGCGGATTGCGCGTTCCGGAAGGACCGTCAACCCAACCCGCTGACCGTGAGCCATGGCCTTGGCGGCCTCCTGATTCAGGCGCTGAATGCCATCGGCGGAATCGGAGTGCACGATGGCGCAACTGTGCTCAGGATAATCGACAATGGCGAGATTTTCCTGCACCCCATCATAGGCTTCCATTTTGAAGCCCCACCAATCTGCCCACATCGCAGCGCAGACGTTTTTGTCGGCGAGGCGGTCGGCGATCTTGTAAGCCTCCACGGCATGATGGAATGCCGTGATCTTGAAGCCGAATTCATCCGCGACATCGAGCATCGTCGCCATTTCATCGGAGCGATAGCAGTGCATGTGTACGCGAATATTGCCTTTCATTACTGCAGCGAGCGTCTCGAGCTTCAGATCGCGCTTCGGCGGACTCGGCGGCATGGGCTCTTTGTCCGCAGAGCCGTCCTTATCCTTGGATTTCTTGGGGGCGCCATCTGTGTGTTCCGCCCTTTTCCTGTTGTACTCCGTCAGTTCGCGACTGTACTTGTCCCACTGTTGCTGATAATCCTGGGCATCGGCAAAGGCCTGGCGGTATCCGGCGACATTGCCCATGCGGGTGGAGGGCGCTTGATTTTTTCCGCCATACACACGCTTCGGATTTTCGCCACACGCCATCTTGAGTCCATAGGCGGCGCCTGGAAACTTCATGGCTTGATAGGTTACGGCTTGCACATTCTTGACGACGACTGAACGACCGCCGATGAGATTCGCCGAGCCCGGGAGGATTTGCATGGTGGTCACGCCGCCCTCGAGCGCGGTCTCGAATCCCGGATCCTGCGGCCAGACAGAATGTTCAGCCCAAACATTGGAAGTCACAGGACTGGTCGCCTCATTGCCATCGTCGAGGCCTTTAACGCCAGGACTGGCGTATACGCCTAAGTGCGAGTGGATATCGATGATGCCCGGCGTTACCCACTCGCCGTGCGCGTCAATGGTGCGTGCGTCGGCGGGTGCTCGGAGTCCCTTGCCAACCGATTGTATGCGGCCGTCGGCGATCAATATGTCCGCGCCATCGAGACGCTCACCCGTGCCGCTGAGAACCGTTGCGCCTTGAATCAGCACCGGGGCATTTACCGGCACTTGATAAGTCGATGGAAAAGGTTCGGCAGCCAAGGCCCCGGATACCGCAACAGCGGCAGATAAAAGCAGCGCGATGCGCGACGATAAGTTCATTGTGCCAATCACCCCGATGTTATGACGCCGCACTTTCTAAGGAGATCTAAAAGCGCGGGTGCGCGATTATAATGCGTTCCCCGACGGGCGGGAATATTGATTCAAATGGCGACTTTGATTCAAGTGGCGGCGTCGACCAACATGCCGAGCTGCGAGGAACTGAGTAACAAATCTGCCGCAGCCCAAAGTCCGTCTCGATCCTCGTGATCGAATCGAGACAATATCGGGCTGTCGAGATCGAGCACGCCCAACAACCGGCCATGCTGCACCAATGGCACGACTATCTCGGATTGCGCTGCCGCGTCGCAGGCAATGTGTCCGGGGAATTCATTTACATCGGGCACCACCAAAGTCTCTCTGCGTTCGGCGGCGCTGCCGCACACGCCGCGGCCCAACGCGATACGTACGCAGGCCACCTTGCCTTGGAACGGCCCCAGCACTAGCTCGCCGCCATGCATAAAATAGAATCCCACCCAATTCACATCGGGCAGCATTTGGTAGAGCAGCGCACACATATTGGCCGCGTTGGCCAAGCCGTTGCGCTCGCCCGAGAAAAGCTCGGCCAATTGGACGGCGATCTCGCGGTACGTAGCGGCCTTCGAAAGATTCGGGTTGGTTTCGATGACATGCATGGCGAAGCCTAGATCTTGAGCCGATAAGCGCGCTGTGCGGTGCCGCTGAACAGGTCGGTCTTTTCATCCTCTGAATATTGCTTGGCCAACAGTTTAAAGGCGTTCCATAGCACCGCGTAGGTACAACTGCCCATGTCGACCGGAAAGTTACTTTCGAACATGCAGCGATTCGCGCCGAACAGCTCGATGCAAGTTTCGAGGTAGGGCCGCCACTCGCTGGCGAGCTGCGCCGAGGAGGCGGGCGGCGACTGCAGAAAAGACGGGAAATGGCAAAACATCATCGCCAGCCCGCCGAGCTTGACGGAGACGTTTGGGAGCGATGCGAGCTTGCGCATATTGCCGCGCCAGATCGGAAAGCGCTCCTCGCGCTTGCCCTGGTAGCTGGCAATCCCCAACGGCGTGCCGACATGATCGAGAATGACGGGCGTATCGGGGAAGGATTGCGCCAGGTCAATCAATTCTGGAAGCTGCGGCTCAAGCAGCCACGCATCGAACGACAACTTGAACTTACTCAATTGCGCGTAGCCTTCGCGGAAATTGTTTAGCGCAAACAATCCTGCGCCGACACGCGCCAGAGGACCCAGCACCCGGGAATCGGCATCGTAAGAAGCGCTATGGCGAATGCCGCGAAAGCGATCACCTGCGGTCCTTAAGTGCGCCTCCAGCACGCCGCTCACTGCTGTCCCCGCCGTGAGATTAACGTGGCCGACAATGCCGTCGCAGACGCGGACGGCACCATACGTGCCGCTCGCGCACATCGCCGCCACGCCATTCACGAATTCCGTTTCCCCGATTGGCCTGAATGCTTCCGGCCCGCCAGCTCGGTACATCGCGCCGCATTGGACAAAGACTGTGGCGCGAATGTTGTGTCCGGTATTGAGATCCGAGAGCAACTCAGGCAAGAGGTAGCGCGGCACGCGACGCACGACCGTCGTGAAAGCATGCTCGGGCGCCCCGGCGCGCACCGCGGGCGGCCAGTCCCATAGGTGATGGTGCGGATCAACGATCGGCAAACCCGGCTCCAGAATAGGCTCGGTGGTAGCGGTACTCGTCATGGGTATCTCCCGTGCAGAGCAATATTTTGCACGATTTTTATATGCCGGGCGGCAAATTCTGCCTTGTTTTTCCAGCTTCACGGTTAATTTGTGAACATGGACTTCGTGTATGTCGCTGCGATCCTCGTTTTCTTGTTGCTGGCGCTCGGATTGGTCGCCGGCTGCGCGGCGCTGGAGAAGAAGAAGTGACCTGGGCCTACCTGTTGAGCGGCGCGGTGTCGCTGGCTTTGCTGGTGTACCTCGTGGTGGCGTTGGTTCGCGCTGAGGATCTGTAATGAGCGGTCAAGCCTGGTTCGCCGTGGCGTTGTTCTTGACGGCGCTCATCGCGCTCGCCTATCCGCTGGCGATTTACATGGCGCGAATCGGTGAGTCCAGCGATGCCGGCTATACGCCCATCAAGGGCTGGATCGGCAATCTGGAACGACTCATTTATCGGGCTTGCGGCGTCGATGTTGCGCAGGATATGGCGTGGACCCGATACGCCGTTGCCTTGCTGTTGTTCAATGCACTGGGCGCGGTGGCGGTGTACCTGTTGCAACGGCTGCAATTCTGGCTGCCTCTAAATCCTCAGGCGCTGACCAACGTGTCCGCCGATTCATCCTTCAATACGGCCATCAGTTTCGTAACCAATACCAACTGGCAGGGCTATTCCGGCGAATCGACGCTGAGCTATCTGACGCAGATGCTCGCGCTCACGGTGCAGAATTTTTTGTCCGCGGCTACAGGCATATCCGTCGCCTTTGCCTTGATCCGCGGCTTTGCGCGCCGCTCGGCCCAAGGAATCGGTAACTTTTGGGTCGATCTCACACGCAGCACGCTGTTTATCCTGCTGCCGCTGTCTTTCTGCGTGGCGGTGTTCTTCATTTCTCAAGGCGTCATCCAGAATTTCGACTCCTACAAGGCCGTGACGACCGTGGAAAGTCTGACCGACGATAACCCCAAGGTCGATGCTGCGGGTCAGCCGCTCAAAGACGCAAGCGGCGCGCCGCTCACCGAAAAGCTCACGACGCACAATCAAACTCTCGCAATGGGTCCGGTTGCTTCTCAAGAAGCCATCAAGATGTTGGGAACGAACGGCGGCGGATTCTTCAACGCCAATTCTGCCCATCCTTACGAAAACCCCACGCCGCTGACGAATTTCGTGCAAATGCTGGCGATGTTCTTGCTTCCGGCGGCATTGTGTTTCGTGTTCGGCAGAATGGTGGGCGACACACGCCAAGGCTGGGCGCTACTCGCCGCCATGACGGTTATTTTTGTCCTTATGGCGGTCGTCGCCATTTCCGCCGAGCAGCAGGGTAACCCGCTCATTGCGCAGCTCGGCATCGACCAATCGCACGGCGAGCTGCAATCCGGCGGCAATATGGAGGGCAAAGAAACCCGCTTCGGCGTTGTTGCTTCAGCGCTGTTTGCCGCGATCACCACCGCGGCCTCGTGCGGAGCGGTCAATGCCGCGCACGATTCATTGACGCCACTCGGCGGCTTGGTTCCCATGTGGCTCATTCAGCTTGGCGAGGTGGTCTTCGGCGGCGTCGGCAGCGGACTCTACGGCATGCTGATCTTCGCCATCATGGCGGTGTTCATCGCGGGATTGATGATTGGCCGCACACCGGAATACCTCGGTAAGAAGATCCAGTCCTTCGAAATGAAGATGACTTCCATCGTGATTTTGGTCACACCGTTCTTGGTGCTGGTCGGCACTGCGGTGGCGGCAACCGCAGTGCCAGGCAAGCTCGGCATCTTCAAC
This sequence comes from Gammaproteobacteria bacterium, assembly GCA_041690895.1. Classification (GTDB taxonomy): domain Bacteria; phylum Pseudomonadota; class Gammaproteobacteria; order Steroidobacterales; family Steroidobacteraceae; genus Bog-1198. The sequence continues at coordinate 4,743 of JBEPVT010000013.1, read as the reverse complement.
CCCGGCGCGCATGGGTTTTCTGAAGTTCTGTATGCGCTGTCGTCAGCTTCGAACAACAACGGCAGCGCATTTGCGGGTTTGTCGGCCAACACGCCTTTCTATAATTCGCTGTTGGCTTGTGTGATGTGGTTCGGCCGATTCGCATTCATCGTGCCGGTGCTTGCCATCGCCGGTTCGCTGGCGAAAAAAAAACGCATCGAGGCGACCGCCGGTACCTTGCCTACTCACGGCGCCTTGTTCGTTGCACTGCTGGTTGGCACCGTGGTGTTGGTGGGCGCGTTGACTTATGTGCACGCGCTCGCATTGGGCCCGGTGATCGAGCAATTGCAAATGCTTGCGCCTTAACGGCGCGGCGGAGATTTAGAGCATGGTTCGGCCATCACTAAAATTATTCGACAGAGCGTTGCTCGCTCCGGCGCTGGGGGAGTCACTGCGCAAATTATCGCCTCGAGTTCAATTGCGCAATCCCGTCATGTTCGTCGTCTACGTCGGCAGTATCTTGACGACCATCTTGTTCCTGCAAGCGCTTCGCGGCAAAGGCGAGGCACCGCCGCTGTTCATTCTGGCAATCTCCATATGGCTGTGGTTCACGGTGCTGTTCGCCAACTTTGCCGAAGCCCTGGCGGAGGGACGCAGCAAGGCGCAAGCCGCTTCGCTGCGGGGACTCAAACAGTCGATTAGCGCAAAGAAGATAAAAGTTCCGAAGCGCAATGCGGATTGGGTCGCGACGCCAGCATCGTCACTGCGCAAGGGCGATTTGTTCCTGGTGGAAGCGGGCGATGTCATCGCCGCGGACGGTACCGTCGTCGATGGCGTGGCGTCCGTGGACGAAAGCGCCATCACCGGCGAATCGGCGCCGGTAGTGCGCGAATCGGGCGGCGACTTCTCGACCGTTACCGGCGGCACGCGCGTGCTTTCGGATTGGCTCATCGTACGCGTGGCTGTGAATCCGGGAGAAGCATTCATCGATCGCATGATCGCCATGGTGGAAGGCGCAAAGCGGCAGAAAACACCCAATGAGATCGCGCTCACCATATTGCTGATCGCATTGACGCTGATGTTTCTGCTCGCGACGGCCACGCTGTTGCCCTTTTCATTGTTCAGCGTGGCCGTGGCCAAGCTCGGCGCGCCGGTGAGCATTACCGTGTTGGTCGCGTTGTTGGTATGCCTGATTCCCACTACGATCGGCGGTCTGTTGTCGGCCATCGGTGTCGCAGGCATGAGCCGCATGATGGCAGCCAATGTGATAGCCACGTCGGGCCGCGCGGTGGAGGCGGCCGGCGATGTGGATGTGCTGTTGCTCGACAAGACCGGCACCATCACATTGGGCAATCGCCAAGCCGCTGCTTTCATTCCCGCTGAAGGCGTAACCGAACAGCAACTGGCGGACATCGCGCAATTGAGCTCGTTGGCGGACGAGACTCCGGAAGGGCGCAGCATTGTCGTGCTGGCAAAGCAACGCTTCAATCTGCGCGAACGAAACTTGAGCCAGTTGGATGCGACTTTCGTCGCCTTCTCAGCGCAGACTCGCATGAGCGGCGTCAATTTAGGGAAGCGCGAAGTTCGAAAGGGCGCGGCGCACGCAGTTCGGCAGCATATCGAGGCGCAGGGCTTTATCTACCCGAGCGGAGTCTCCCAAGCTGTCGATGCCGTGTCGCGCAAAGGCAGCACGCCGCTGGTCGTCGCCGACGGCGGCAAGGTGCTCGGTGTCGTCGAACTCAAGGATATCGTCAAAGGTGGCATCAAGGAGCGGTTCAGCGAGCTGCGCCGGATGGGGATCAGGACCGTGATGATCACCGGCGACAATGGGCTGACCGCGGCAGCGATTGCAGCCGAAGCCGGCGTCGATGATTTCCTTGCCGAAGCTACTCCCGAAGCGAAGCTAAAATTAATACGTCAATATCAGGCCGACGGGCGTTTGGTGGCGATGACGGGCGATGGCACCAACGATGCGCCCGCGCTGGCACAAGCCGACGTGGCGGTGGCCATGAATTCAGGAACCCAGGCGGCGAAAGAAGCCGGCAACATGGTGGACCTGGATTCAAATCCGACCAAATTGATCGAGATCGTCGAGGTCGGCAAGCAGCTCCTGATCACTCGCGGTTCGCTCACGACCTTCTCCATTGCCAATGATGTCGCGAAATACTTTGCAATCGTTCCGGCTGCCTTCGCCACCACGTATCCGCAACTGGCGCAGCTTGACGTCATGCGCTTGGCGAGCCCGAATTCGGCGATTCTTTCGGCGGTCATCTTTAATGCCTTGATCATCATGCTGCTCATTCCGTTGGCACTCAAAGGCGTGAAGTATCGTGCCCTGGGCGCCGCAGCGTTGCTGCGCCGGAATCTGTTGATTTACGGGTTGGGCGGCATCGCCGTGCCATTTGCGGGGATCAAGCTGATTGACATGACGCTGGCGGCTCTGCGTCTGGTCTAAGGGAGTTTGCATGCATCATATGTTGCGACCATTGCTGTTACTCTTTTGCGTCCTTACGGTGCTGACAGGCCTGGTATACCCGCTTGCCGTGACGGGAGTCGGACGCCTGGCGTTCGGCTCCCAAGCAGACGGGAGCTTGGTCACGCGCGGCGACCAAGTTGTCGGCTCATCGCTGATCGGGCAGTCGTTCCAAGATGCGAAATACTTCTGGGGCCGTATGTCGGCGACCGCGCCGATGCCGAACAATGCTGTAGCGTCCACCGGCTCAAACTTGGGTCCCACCAATCCTGCGCTCCTGGATGCGGTCAAAGCGCGCATCGCTCAATTGCAGGCGGTGGATCCGCGAAACCCGCTACCCATTCCGGTCGACTTGGTGACGGCATCGGGCAGCGGATTGGACCCGCATATCAGCCCGGCGGCGGCGCAGTACCAAGTCAGCCGCGTCGCGCGCGTCAGGAACTTGGACCCCGAACGAGTGCGGCGGCTTGTGCAGCGATCTACCGAGGGGCCGCAATGGGGGCTTTTCGGCGAAGCACGCGTCAACGTATTAATGCTGAATTTGGCTGTAGATCGCGCACAATAGCGCTCGATGGCCACAACCAGCGACCAACGCCCGGATCCGGACTTGCTGCTGGAAAAGGTCAACCGGCATGAGCAGCAGGCGCGGCGTGGGAAACTCAGGATCTATTTCGGCTCATCGGCCGGCGTCGGCAAGACCTATGCCATGCTGGTCGCGGCTCGCAAGCTCGTGAGCGAGGGCCGCGATGTTTTGATCGGCGTGGTGGAGACCCATGGCCGAGCGGAAACCGCCGCGCTGCTGGACAGCTTGGAATTGTTACCGCCGAAGAGCGTCGATTACCGAGATAAGGCTCTGTCCGAATTCGACTTGGACGCCGCGCTCGCGCGACATCCGGACCTGATTTTGGTCGACGAATTGGCGCACTCCAATGTCGCGGCGATGCGCCATCCCAAGCGCTGGCAAGACGTGGACGAATTGCGGGCGTCCGGCATCGACGTATTCACCACTCTGAACGTTCAGCACCTAGAAAGCCTCAACGACGTAGTTGGCGGCATCACCAACGTACGCGTATGGGAGACCGTCCCCGACAAGGTGTTCGACGCGGCCGATGAGGTCGTGCTCGTCGACATACCCGCAGATGAATTGTTGGCTCGGCTCAAGGCCGGCAAGGTGTATGTGCCGCAACAGGCAGAACACGCGGCGCATAACTTCTTTCGTAAGGGCAATTTGATGGCGCTGCGAGAACTCGCTCTGCGTCGCACTGCTGACCGCGTCGAGGGTGACGTTCAGGCCTATCGCGTCGATCGTTCGATCGAATCGGTTTGGAAGACGGCGACAGCATTGTTGACTTGCGTGGGGCCAGATGCGGCCGCCGAGCGAGTCGTGCGCGCAGCGGCGCTTTTGGCGAGCCAACTCAGTACCGATTGGCACGCGGTCTATGTGGAAACTCCGGGCCTGCAGCGCCTGGCACCCGACAAGCGCGAAAAAATCCTGGCGACCTTGAATCTCGCGCAGCAACTGGGCGCGACCACCTCAGTCATTGCAGATGCCAGAATTGCCGAGAGCATCATTGCGTACGCGCGCAAGAATAATCTGTCCAAGCTCGTGATCGGCCGCGACCCGAGCCGGCGTCTGTGGCCCTGGCAGCGCTCCAGCGGCCAGAAGCTGGTTATGCTCGCACCTGACATCGACTTGATCGAAGTCGGCAGAGCGGAGAATCCCAAGGAGCGCGGCAGCGCGGCCAAGCCGTTTGCCGGCTTAGCCGATTTGGAAACGAACGAGCGGCGCAGGGCCAAGCGACTGCGTTATCTCTGGGCCACGGTCATTTGTATTGGGGTGACCTTGATATCGATGCCGTTGGCGGCGCATTTTGAGAACTCCAACATCGTGGCCATCTTCATTCTCGCCGTGGTGCTGGTTGGGGTGCGCTTCGGACGCGGACCCGCGGCTCTGGCCGCGGTCTTGAACGTCTGCGGATTTGATTTTTTCTTCGTCCCACCGCGTTTCTCCTTTGCGGTCAGCGATGTGCAGTACCTGCTGACTTTCTGCATCATGCTGGCCGTGGGTTTGATCGCCGGTCAGTTGACCGCAGGCCTGCGATTTCAAGCACGCGTGGCCTCGCACCGCGAGGAACGCTCCGGGTCGTTGTTCGAAATTGCGCGCGATCTGTCGGGCGCCGTGCAAGTCGAACAAGTCGTTACTAATCAGTACATTGATTACTACACATACTGATCGGGATTTTGTATAATTGGTGAATGGCCAAACTCAAACAAGACGCCCGGAAAATGGA
>JBEPVT010000012.1:0-89787 GCA_041690895.1 Gammaproteobacteria bacterium | reverse complement strand
CCTCGACCTCGGCATTATGAGTGCCACGCTCTAACCAGCTGAGCTACCTCACCACAAAGAGCCGCGGATTGTGTGCAGCTACGCCGCTACTGTCAAGGCCAGCGTTGCACCCTAGTGTCATAGAATCAATGACTTAGACCCGGTCCGCGTGTCGCATTTGCGATCTCTGAAACGCCGGACCAGGTCCCGTTAACTATATAGCCGCCGCCCGCCAACCCCGTCAATGCACGAAAGTCACGGATTTCGGCAACTACACGTTAAATCTGAAGTGCATGACGTCGCCCTCTTTAACGACGTACTCCTTGCCTTCCAGCCGCAATTTACCAACTTCCTTTGCGCCAGCCTCGCCCTTGTATTTGACGAAATCATCGTACGCAATCACTTCGGCGCGAATGAAGCCGCGCTCGAAATCCGTGTGTATCACGCCCGCCGCCTGAGGCGCCGTGGCTCCCGCATGAACCGTCCAAGCGCGCACCTCTTTGACACCCGCGGTGAAATAAGTCTGCAAACCAAGCAATGAATATCCGCCACGTATGACGCGATTGAGCCCGGGTTCGTCTAGTTTCAATTCCGCCAAAAACTCGGCACGGTCGGCCTCATCGAGCTGCGCAATCTCAGCCTCGATAGCCGCACAGATTGGCACCACGATGGCGCCCTCGGATTTGGCAATCTCGCGCACGCGATCGAGCCGCGGATTGTTGGCGAAGCCTGCTTCATCAACATTGGCGACATACATCACGGGCTTGTCCGTCAGCAAATGCAGATCTCGCAACAGCGCGTGATCATGGGCGTCGAGTTTGAGCAGGCGAACGGGCTTTGCTTGATTCAGTTGGACCCGCACTTTTTCGAGCAGGTCTCGTAGTCTCACGGCATCCTTGTCCGCGGTCTTGGCCGCTTTCAGCGCCTTCTGGTAGGCACGCTCGACGCTGTCGAGATCCGCCAATGCCAATTCAGTATTGATGACTTCAATATCACCGGCCGGATCAATCTTGCCGGCGACGTGGATGATGTCGTCATTTTCAAAGCACCGCACCACGTGCGCGATGGCGTCGACCTCGCGAATGTGCGCGAGAAACTTATTGCCCAACCCTTCGCCCTTCGAAGCGCCGGCAACCAGTCCCGCGATATCCACAAACTCGACCGTCGTCGGCAGAATCTTTTCCGGGTGCACGATGGCCGCGAGTTTCTCCAGGCGCGGATCCGGCACCGGCACAACGCCCACATTGGGATCGATGGTGCAAAAAGGATAATTCTCGGCGGCGATCTGCGCTCGCGTGAGCGCGTTGAACAACGTCGACTTTCCCACATTCGGCAAACCGACGATTCCGCAACGGATGGGCATTAGACTTTTCCCGCGCGGCTGTGCAATCGGGTCATGGCGCGTTCCGCGCCCTGTTCCAGCAGCAGCGGAATGCAATCCACCGCGGTTCCCACGGCATCCAAAATCAGATCCTCTTCTGCACGCGGCGCGCGCGTCAGCACATAGTCAATGACTTCGGCTTTGTTGCCCGGATGTCCAATGCCCAAACGCATGCGCCAGAATGTCTCGCCGACATGCGCAATGGTATCGCGCAGTCCATTGTGTCCCCCGTGGCCGCCGCCTTGCTTCAGGCGCACCGTGCCGACAGGCAAATCCAGCTCATCATGCGCGACCAAGATTTCCTCCGGCGTGATTTTGTAGAATTCGCTCAATTGGCGAATCGATAAGCCGCTGCGATTCATGTAGGTCGTCGGCTTCAGCAGTACCACTTCGTATCCGTCGATATTTATTTTCGACGTCTCGCCTGAAAATTTTCGATAGTCGCGAAATTCGCCGCCGTGACGGCGCGCAAGCAGGTCGACGAACCAGAAACCGGCGTTATGCCGAGTTACCTGATGTTCAGGCCCGGGGTTTCCCAGACCGACGATGATGCGCAACGGTAAACCAACCATTAGACAAAGCCTCTAAAAGACGAGGGCCGTCACACCGACGGCCCTCATGACACAACGCTTGAGAAAATTATTTCTTCGCGTCTTTCTTTGCCGGTTCCTTTTTGGCTTCCTCTTTCTTCGCGGGCGCAGCGCCTTTCGCCGCATCCGCGCCTGCTGCAGTGCCTGCAGCCGCCGGAGCCGCTGCTGCACCTTCCGCAGCGCCCGGCGCCGCAGCTGCCACCGCAGTGGGCTCAGGCTCTTCAGCACGTGGACTGTGAATCGCGACGACTGCCGCGTCTTCTTTCGCCAACTCGACTAGCACAACTCCATCAGAGACCTTGAGCTGCGATAAATGGATGCTCTCATTGAGCGAGAGCCCGGAAATATCGACTTCGATGAACTCCGGCAAATCCTTCGGCAGGCAAGAAATCTCCACTTCCGTGCGCATATGCGACACGATGCCGCCTTGAGATTTGACGCCCGGCGACACCGACGCACCGCTGAAGTGCAACGGGATGTTGATGCGAATTTTTTCGGTCTCTTCGACGCGTTGGAAGTCGATGTGCACAATCGCATTCTTGAACGGATGTCGTTGCACATCCTTCAAGATAGCTGCCTGCGACTGATCGCCCACCTTCAAATTCAAGATCGTCGAATAAAAGCGTTCGTTATCGAGCATGATCAGAAGCTTCTGATGGCTCAATGTGAGCGTGCGCGCGGCCAGATGGCCGCCATAAAGAATCGCCGGTACTTTTCCGTCGTGACGCAGGCGGCGGCTCGCACCTTTGCCTTGCGTCTCGCGGAACTCGGCAACGAGTTCGAAAGAGGTTTTCATAATCTTCTCCAGTTACATCACAAACACAGCGCCCACGCATCGCGACCAATTGCGTAGGCACCGACCTAATCGATATAAAGTGAACTCACCGACTCCTCGTCGCTGATGCGGCGAATAGTCTCTGCCAACAATCCCGCAACACTCAGCTGGCGGATCCGATTGCACGCTGCGCCGGATGCCGACAGCGGTATCGTGTCGGTAACCACCAACTCGTCCAGCACCGACTTCGAAATGCGCTCGATCGCCTGGCCCGACAAGACCGGATGCGTGATGTACGCCACCACTTTAAGCGCTCCTTCGTCTTTGAGCGCCCGTGCGGCCTGGCATAGGGTGCCGGCCGTATCCACCATGTCATCCACCAGCACGCAAGTCTTGCCTTCGACTTCGCCGATGATGTTCATCACTTTCGACTCATTCGGCCGCGGCCGGCGTTTGTCGATGATGGCCAAATCGGCGTCATCCAAGCGCTTCGCCAGGGCCCGCGCGCGCACGACGCCGCCTACGTCGGGCGACACGACAATCATGTTCTCGTACTTCTGCTTCCAGACCTCGCCGAGCAGCACCGGCGATGCGTACACATTGTCCACCGGGATGTCGAAAAAACCCTGAATCTGGTCCGCGTGCAAATCGACCGTCAGCAACCGATCCACGCCCGCGCGCGTCATCATGTTTGCGACCAGCTTCGCTGTGATGGCCACACGCGTCGCGCGCGGCCGGCGATCCTGGCGCGCATAGCCGAAATACGGCACGACCGCTGTTACTCGCTTCGCCGATGCGCGCCGGCATGCGTCCGCCATCATCAGAAGCTCCATCAAATGCTCAGCCGGCGGATGCGTCGGCTGCAGAATGAATACATCGCGGCCGCGTACGTTCTCTCTTAACTCGACGCTGACCTCGCCATCGCTGAATCGGTCCACATCGGCACGGCCCAACGGCACATGCAAATGCCGAGTAATCTCCTGCGCAAGCGGCGCATTGGCATTGCCCGTGAATACCGCGATCGATAGCGAACCAAATTCATTACTTTGTGACATCGACCTTGCTCAAAATGGCTGGGGTGGAAGGATTCGAACCTCCGTATGGCGGGATCAAAACCCGCTGCCTTACCGCTTGGCGACACCCCAACTTGGAAAAAAACCGACGATCGGCCTTAACCGGTCCGCAATCCCTCAAGCAAGGGCGAGTCATTCAGTCCGCGCGCCAGAAAGCTTTCAAACTCTGGCGGCACCTTGCGCATAATTTCTTGCGCAAGACCCATGCTCTCACAGGCCAAAAAAACACAGGCACCAGTGCCAGTCAGGCGCGCAGAACCATAGACCGATAGCCAATCGAGCGCGTGTGCAACTTCAGGGTAACGGCGTCGTACCACGCCCAAGCAATCGTTCCTTCCACCGGACGCCAGGAAACCGTGAATTGTGATGGGCGCAGAATTCCTTGTCAATTCAGGATCTTGAAACACCGCGGCGGTGCTGACGAAGACATTCGGCTTTAAAATCAGATAGTTAGCCTCAGGCGGCGCCAACGGCGGGTACAGTGGTGTAAGGAGTTCCCCCACTCCTTCCGCCCAAGCGACCCTGCCGCGCACGAATACCGGCACATCCGCCCCCAGTTTCAGGCCCATGGCGGCCAATCGCTCCATCGGCCAATTGGTGCCCCATAGGTGATTGAGCGCGAGTAAGCAGGTGGCAGCGTCCGAACTTCCGCCGCCTAAACCCCCGCCCACGGGGATACGTTTTACGAGGCCGATGTCCGCTCCCAAGCGCGAACCGGTGGCATCTTGCAGCGCTCGGGCGGCGCGGATGCAAAGATCAGCGTCAGGCGGCAGGCCCGCTATCTCAACAGCGCGGTGAATGAGTCCATCCGCACGCACTTCGATGGTAATTTCATCGCACAGGTCGACGAATTGAAAACACGTCTGCAGTTCGTGGTAACCATCGGGCCGCCGACCTAAAATGTGCAGAAATAAATTTAGCTTAGCCGGTGCCGGCCACACCGACTTCGCGGTCATTTGGACCAATCCCAATGATCGACGATGATGCGCACCCGCACATCTCCGCGACTCAAAGCCAACCGCGCGGGCAGCAAGTCTCCTGACACCGGCAGATACCGCTCGTATGCAATGCTCCAGCCGGCTTGACTCAATGTTTTCGCCCGATCCTGATCGTTGCGCGAAACGTGAAAGGTCGAGCCGGGATTCGGAACGCCGAGTAACCAGTAGTGCAAGTTTTCGATCGGCAGGTCGAATCCCAACTTCTCTTGCACCTGTGACATCACTGCCTCGCTCGGCGGCGCGCCGTTCATCGAGAGACCCGCTGCGCTGTTTTTTAGCACCATGGCGCCGATGCCGAACGGTCCTGACAGATGCACTTCCGAGGTATTGTCTTGTTGCCGCCAATTGAGCGTCGCCTGCCATCCTTGCTGACCTGAGGCTACGGCCGCTCGCCCATCAAGCTGCCAACTAACGGCGTTTTGCAATTCGCTGACACGCGAATCCCACTTGGCCGATGGCTGCAATGGACGTGTGGTCACGCAGGCGCCAAGCGCACAACAACAAACCAACGTCAACGCGCTCCGCATACTGAAATCAGTTTGCGGAAGTCAGACGATGCCGCGTCGATTTGAGCAGGCGATTGTCAGCGTCCATCGCGCTGGCCTCGGACCAGATCCTCTGCGCCTCGTCTTGCTGACCCAATTGCCACAAGACTTCGCCCAGGTGCGCCGCGATGTCGCCATCATGGTCGTCCGCATAAGCCGCTTTCAAAACGGGCAACGCATCAGTCGGGCGCCCCTGGCGGTAGTAAACCCAACCCAAGCTGTCCAGAATCGCCGGATTCTTAGGCGCCGCCACATGGGCGCGCTCGATCAATTTACGGGCCTTCGCGAGGTCCTTGGTGTGATCGGCGAGCGTAAAACCCAAGGCATTCAAGGCTGCGGGATCGTTCGGCCGACTCTTTACCACGTGAGTCAACTCCCGCAAGGCCGCTGATACCAGACCTTGTTCTTCATAGACGGATGCAGTGGCGTAGCGCAATTCGACGCTGTCCGGATATTCGATCTCACCCTCTTCCAAGACGGCAAACGCCTTGGCCAAATCGCTCGATTGCGCATACATCCTAGCGCGCGCGGTCAGAATTTCCGGGGCGCGTCGCGGTTCGTCTTCCAACAGCCGGTCGAGCAGCTCGTCGGCCGCGCTCGACGCACCGTGCTTATGCAACAACGTGGCCGCGCGCAACAAGGCAGGGACTACGTTCTCGCCGTTCTGCACCTGCGAGAAAAAGCGCAGTGCTCGCTCGGGATCGCCATTGCGATCCGCGATCAACGCCAAATAGTAAAATGCATCATCGCCAAACTTGCCGGTGGTGAGAAGCTGTCTGAATTTTGCCGATGCCGCCTCGTAATGCCCCTGCTGGAATTCCAGCAGTCCGAGCAAACGCAACGCCACGGCGGTCGATTCAGGATTGCGCGCCAGAATTTCCAACTGCACGGTGGCTTCCGGTAGTTGCTGTGCGGTCATCAACAATGCCGCATAATTGAAGCGATTCGTCGCGGAGTCGTCCGCATCGAGCTGCGCTTGCGCGGCGCGCAGCGGCTCCTCGACATCTCCGGCCATTATCCGAGCGCGCAGCAGCGTCTGCGCCAATTCTTTGTGCGCGAATTGCGCGGCCTCGTTCGTGCTCGCCGTTTCGATCGCGAGAGCAGCCGTGAAGCTTTGCACAGCCGCGGCAGGGTCATCCGCGCGCATTGCTGCAATTCCTTGGATGCGCAACGCGGACGGCGAAGTCGGAAAGTAAGAGGCCAATCGATCGGCCAGTTGATGCGCGCCGAAGATGTTTTCATCGGACCCCAAATCAGTTTCAACGTCGGCAAATTCTGCGACGACTCCCGCGGGCGAATTCAACAAGACTATTCGGTAGTGTGCCGCGGCTTCGTCGACTCTGTAGAGTGCCAAGGCCGCTCTGGCTGCCGCGCGTTGCGCCTGCAGCGATTTAGGATCGACGCTCAACCAGCGTGCTGCGACACCTGCCATGAGGGAAGGTTGCAGTGTCTCGGCCGTCACTTCGGTCGCGCGGAGCAGGAGCCCAGGATCGGTCGCATGCGCCGCTGCGGTCGCATATTGAAGCGCGGCCACACGCGGTTGCTGACGCGCAAGGGCTATCTCGCCAGTGACGGTATAAAATGACTGCGGTGCCGGGGTGTCGGATTTGGATTGGATACCGGCGCAGGCACTCAAAACGAGTGCGCCTAGCCCTAAAGCAGCTCTTGCAATGATGGAAAACGAGAACACGGCCGCACTATAGCGAAATGAATAACCAGATGCCGCGGATTCATCCTTGATCTAGCGGTGCGTCATACACCAGAATCCCTTAAGACTCGGGCCCAAGCGCTTCCATGGCATTTAATATCCTCGGTATCAACCATAAGACCGCCCCCGTCGCGTTGCGCGAAAAGGTGGCGTTCAGCGAGGATCGGCTGGTCGCCGCATTGCGGACTCTGCGCCAGGAAATTGGGGTTGCCGAGGCGCTAATCCTGTCCACGTGCAATCGCACCGAGGTGTATTGGTCGGGCCCGGCAAGCGGCGCGGAACTCTCGCAGTGGCTGGAACGGCATCATGGAAATGACCTCGATCTCGCCGCCAGTGTCTACATCCATCAAGAATCGCGGGCCGTCGAGCACGCCTTTAGCGTGGCCTCGGGTCTTGATTCCATGGTGTTGGGCGAGGTGCAAATCCTCGGGCAATTGAAGGACGCCTATCGAATCGCACAGGAAAGCGGCAGCACGGGCCCGATCCTCAATAAGCTGTTTCAGGCTGCCTTCTCGGCCGCCAAACGGGTGCGCACGGAAACTCGCATTGGCGCAAATGCCGTATCGCTTGCTTCGGCCACCGTCAGCCTGGCGCGGCGCGTGTACGAGGATCTGAGCGCCCACAACGTCCTGTTAATAGGCGCCGGCGACATGAACGCGCTAACCGCACGGCATTTCATCAGCGGCGGCATCAAACGCATGGTGATTGCCAATCGGACATTGGAGAAGGCGCAAGTCTTGGCCGGCCAACTCAATGCCCACGCCGCACCTTTAAGCGATCTGGACAAGGAGCTGGCGGAAGCGGACATCGTGATCAGTTGCACGGCGAGCCCGTTGCCCGTCATTAGCAAACGCGCCGTTGAAACGGCCATTCGCGCGCGGCGCCGACGGCCAATTTTTATGGTGGACATGGCGGTGCCGCGCGATATCGAACCCGACGTCGCCGAGCTGGAAGACGTCTATCTCTTCTCCATTGATGATCTTCAGCAGTTGGTCGACGAGAATATTCAGCAACGTGAACTGGCAGCGGGGGGCGCCAGGCTGCTCATCAATGAAGAAGTGGCGCGTTTTCTCGCCGAGGCGCGCGTGCAGGATGCGGGCCCGGCCATCCGTGCACTGCGCCAGCAAGCGGAGGGGATTCGACGGCAATCCGTGGAGCAGGCACGACGCATGTTGGCGGCAGGCAAATCGGCCGATGAAGTCATCGAGTATTTGGCGAACACGCTCACCAACCGGCTGCTGCACACCCCGACCCAGGCCTTGCGCCAGGCCGCCGAACTGGCCGATTTGGCACTGGCGGAGACCCTTACTCGCCTTTTGACCGAAGAACGCGACCGGCATTAACCCTCAAGGCCGCTATAATCCGCGGCCATGAAAGATTCGATCCGGCGCAAGCTGGAAAAACTCGACGAACGCTTCGAGGAAATCAGCCGACTATTGTCGGATGCCGGCGTCATTTCCAAGCAAAACCAATTTCGCGAACTCTCCATGGAGTATTCGCGACTGGAGGACTTGGTCGGCCGCTATCGGCGTTTCCTCGCGCTCGAGGGCGACGCGGCGACGGCCAGGGAATTGGCGGCCGACAAGGATCCAGCCACCCGCGCCATGGGCGAGGAAGAGCTAGTTGAGCTGAATCCGCGCGTTTTGGGCGAGGAGCTGGAGCTGCAACGCCTATTGGTGCCCAAAGACCCGCACGATGACAGCAATATTTTCCTCGAAGTCCGCGCCGGCACGGGCGGCGATGAAGCCGCGATCTTTGCGGGCGATTTGTTTCGCATGTACGCCCGCTATGCCGAATCCAAGGGCTGGGGCGTCGAGGTGTTGAGCGAGAGCCCCGGCGAACATGGCGGCTACAAGGAAATCATCAGCCGCGTCATCGGTCGCGGCGCGTATTCGTTGCTCAAATTCGAGTCCGGCACCCATCGGGTGCAGCGCGTGCCGGCCACGGAGGCACAAGGTCGTATTCACACCTCTGCGTGCACCGTGGCGATCTTGCCGGAACTGGAAGAGATCGAGGCGGTTGAATTGAACCCCGCGGAGCTGCGCATCGACACCTACCGATCTTCCGGCGCGGGCGGCCAGCATGTGAACAAGACCGACTCAGCCATTCGCATAACGCACTTGCCGAGTGGAATTGTCGTCGAATGCCAGGACGAGCGTTCGCAGCATAAGAATCGTTCGCGCGCCATGTCCTTGCTCAAAGCCAAGCTGCTGTCCGCGGAACGCGAGAAGCAGCAAAGCGCGCAGGCGCAATCGCGTAAGCTCCAGGTAGGATCCGGCGATCGCTCGGAGCGCATACGCACCTACAATTTTCCTCAAGGGCGAGTGACGGATCATCGCATCAATCTCACCTTGTACAAGCTCGATGACGTGATGAAGGGCAACCTAGACGAATTGGTACGCGCGCTCAATCAGGAGCACCAAGCCGAGGAGCTGGCGAACCAAGTCGAATGACAACCATGGTCACTATCGCTGAAACCGTGAAGCACGCTGCGCGCGCGTTGGACGCACACAGCGAATCGCCGCAGCTCGACGCGGAATTGTTGTTGGCAAAAATTCTTGGACTGCCCCGTTCGGCCTTGCTTGCGCGCGGCGATGAAGCGGTCGCGTTGCCTGATGAGCAGGCCTACACGGAGCTGATTCGGAGGCGTGCCGGCGGAATGCCGATTGCTTACCTCACGGGTAACCGCGAATTTTGGTCGTTGCCGTTCAAGGTGTCGCCCGCAGTTCTGGTCCCGCGGCCGGAAACTGAATCGCTGGTCGAGCAGGCTTTATCCTTGTTACCTGCGGATCAGGTCTGTTCGGTCTTGGATCTGGGCACCGGCAGCGGCGCCATTGCTTTGAGCCTGGCTCACGAGCGTCCGGGCTGGGCGATGACGGGAGTCGACGTGTCGCCCGCCGCTCTGGAAGTCGCCGCGCACAACTCGCAGAATCTCAAGCTCTCGAACATTCGATGGCATTTAGGCAGCTGGTTTGATGGCTTGGGCGGCGAGCGATTTCATTTGATTGTCGCCAATCCGCCTTATATTGCGGCGATGGACCCTGCCCTATTAGCGCTTCGCGCGGAGCCCGCCACGGCGCTGATCGCCGGTCCCACCGGGCTCGAGGCATTCGATGCCATCATTGCAGAAGCGCCTAAGCACCTTTATGCACGCGGCTGGCTGGCTTTGGAACACGGAATAAGGCAGGCGCAGGATGTTGCTGATTTGCTCAAGCAACACGGCTTTGATTCGATTCGCACTTACCCAGATTTTTCAGGCAGGCCCCGCGTTACGCTGGGCGTTCACACACAACACTAGGAACCTCCATGATTCGCTTCGAAACCAGCTTGGGTGACTTCACCATCGAATTGTTCGAGAAAGAAGCGCCAATATCGGTCGCCAATTTCTCGCGCTACATCGAGGATGCATTTTTCGATGGCACTATTTTTCATCGCGTTGTTCCGGGCTTCGTCATCCAGGGCGGCGGCTTCACCGAAGACATGACACAAAAGAAGACCCAACCGCCCATCAAAAATGAAGCCGATAATGGCCTGAAGAACAAACGCGGCAGCTTATCGATGGCGCGCACCAACGACGTCAACAGCGCCACGTCGCAGTTTTTCGTGAATCTGAAGGACAATGACTTTCTCGACAATTCGCGTGGCAATTTTGGCTACGCGGTCTTTGCCAAGGTCATTGAGGGCATGGATGTCGTCGATAAGATCGCCGCGGTTGAAACCGGGCGCAAGCAAGGCTTCGATGATGTGCCGGTGGAAGCGGTGACCATGAAGAGCGTGCGGCGAATGAAAGCCTAACGGGCGTGGCTCAGAAGAAATCATTCTTTCGGCGGCTGATTTGGTCGATTTTAGGCTTGGTATTTTTTTGCGTCGCGATGAGCGCACTTGCCGTAGCGCTCCTGCGGTGGGTTAATCCGCCCTTCAGCTCCTTCATGGCGCAGATGCAAATGGCTGCCTGGGGAAAGCACGATCGCACCTATGTGTTTCGCCATCACTGGGTGGATTTGAATCAGATCTCGCCGAATTTGCCGCTCGCCGTTGTCGCATCGGAAGATCAGAAATTTCCCGAGCACTGGGGCTTCGACGTGGAGGCTATCGAAAGAGCCTACCAGATGAATCAGCATAGCCAGCGCGTGCACGGCGCGAGCACCATCAGTCAGCAAGTCGCCAAGAATCTCTTCTTATGGTCCGGGCGCAGCTATTTTCGCAAGGGGCTCGAAGCCTATTTTACGATCCTGGTCGAGGCCTTCTGGCCCAAGCGGCGAATCCTGGAGATCTATCTGAATATTGCCGAATTCGGCTATGGCACCTACGGTGCCGAAGCGGCAGCACAGCGCTTTTTCCACAAGCCGGCCGAGCAACTGACCCGTAGCGATTCGGCGGTGCTGGCGGCGGTGTTGCCGAATCCAGAGCGGCTGTCTGCCGCAACTCCCTCGGCGTATGTTCAGCAGAGGCGCGATTGGATCCTAGGGCAGATGCAGGCGCTCGGCGGCCCGGAGATGCTGGATGAGATCGACGCACACTCGAGCCGGCACCGCTAAAATACTCTGCAGGATTTCCGGTATCTCTCAATAGTACTATTTTGAACGGCAAGTATGCACAACCGATGAAATCGCTCCTGCTCGCGACGTCTTTGACACTCTCCAGCCTGCCGGCGGCGGCCGCTCCAATTCATTTAGACCATGGTCGTTTTAACGACTTGACGGTTTACGCGCCGGCGGCTCCGGGTACGAGCTTTGTGCTGTTTTTTTCGGGAGACGAAGGCTGGAACCGCCGCGCAGACGCTCTGGCGCAACAACTCGCCCAGCAAGGCGCCATGGTCGTGGGTATCGATCTTCGGAAGCTCAAAACCGTGCTCGAAGCGGACGGTGCGGACTGCGTATATCCCGCCGGCGATCTGGAAAATTTGAGTCACTTCGTTCAAGCCTACTCTCACAATTCCACCTACCTTGCTCCGCTCTTGGTCGGCGTCGACTCCGGCGGCAGCATGGCCTATGGCGTACTGGCGCAGGCGCCGAAGAACACCTTTGCCGGTGCACTAAGCTTAGGTTTCTGTCCGCACTTGAATTTGGACAAGCCGCTCTGCAAAGGGTCCGGACTCGAGTTGACGCTCGGCGCTCGCACTTCCGGCATTGAGCTATTGCCGATCAAGTCCCTGGACAATCCCTGGGTGGTACTGCAAGCGTCCACCGACGCGTCAGCGTTCAGGAACTCGTCGGCCTCCAAGGATTCCTTTTGCTCCGCCGCGGCAACTCGCGACTTTGTCTCCGGCGTGCACGGCGGCGCCCTCGCGATGCTGCCAAACGTGAATGATCGGTCTTTCAATGCGGCATTCGCCAAGCTTGCCGCGGCGAATCAAGATCGCGGGGTCGCGCCGCCCGCAGCGTTGGGTGATCTTCCAGTAGTCGAGGTGCCGGCGCAGCCGAATGCGCTCGCTTCGGATGCCTTCGCGATCATCATGTCGGGCGATGGCGGCTGGGCGGGACTCGATAAAGACATCGCCGCAGCCTTGAGTGTGAAAGGAATTCCCGTCGTCGGTTTGGATTCCTTGCGCTACTACTGGACCGCTCGCACACCGCAGGGGTTGGCCGCAGATACTGACCGGATGATTCGATACTATCTCGCCCATTTCGGCAAAAAGCGCGTGGTGCTCATCGGCTATTCGCAGGGCGCGGACGTACTGCCGTTCGCCGTCAATCGCTTGCCGGCACCGACCAAAGCCCACGTAGCCTTGTTGGCTATATTGGGCATGTCTGAACACGCGCTGTTTGAATTTCATATCAGCAGCTGGATTTCGGACGACCACACCGGGCCCGAGACGCTGCCTGAGGTCAATCGCATTAGCGGCATGCCGGTGCTATGCATTTACGGCGAAGACGAGCACGACTCGCTTTGTCCGAAGCTGGATGCGAAAAAGTTCAACATCGTGAAAGTCAAAGGCGGTCATCATTTCGACGGCAACTACGCCGGCCTTGCGGATCACATCCTATCGGCAGCGAAGCCCTAGCTGGGACTTAAAGGACACGAATCGCGACGCAAGGAGCACGCATGAAAGCGGGAAGTATTATTTTGCAGGGAGCAATGATCATCGCCGGCCAATTGAACCCTCAGATGCGCTTTTCCGCGACCATCCAGTCGTAGCAATCCTTCACCATGTCCTTCAGCGGCAGGATTTTATAGCCGAGGTCGCGTTGCGCCTTCACCGACGCGGTGCTGATTTGGCGGCTCATCAAGCTGGCCATCTGCGGAGTGATGGTCGGCTCCTTGCCGGTGAATCGGCTGGCAACATCTCCCACCATTGCAATGACACGCAGAACAGCCATCGACGTTTCTTTTTCTGGCGCGGGCTTCCCAACCAGTGCCGAGATCTGCCGCACCAGCTCCATCATGGTCTTATTTTCGCCCCCGAGCAGATAGGAGCCGCCGTTCTGTCCCTTGTCGGCGGCGACAATATGCGCACCGACGACTTCACGCACGTGAGTGAAGGTCAGCAATGAGGGCGGCACGCCCCGCAGTTTGCCGTCGCGAACCATCAAGAACAGGCGGGACCAGGTCCGAATATCGTACGGTCCAATGATAGCGCCGGGTTGCATGATGACGACCTCCAGTCCCTTGGAAACCGCCGCACGCGCTAGCTCTTGTGCCTGCCACTTCGTCTTTTGATAGTTGCCGCTGGCATTCGCCGCAAGGCTCGGCGTCTCTTCGGTAATCTCGCCATCCACGGGGCCATACGCGGAGATCGACGAGGTCACCACCAGGCGACGCACGCGCTTCGCCAAGGCAGCATCGACGACGTTGCGCGTCCCATCGACATTGTCGCGTGTCTGCTCGACGTTCCCGCCGCGCCACATATTGGTATTGCCGGCCACGTGGAAAATCGTGTCGGTACCTTCCGGGATTGCAGCCAGCAACGAATTGGGATCGCTCAATGCGCCCACCGCAAGTTTTGGCCGAAAGCGTTTCAGCAGTTTGATGTCCGAGGAAGACCGATGCAGCGCCGTGACATCCCAGCCGCGAATCATCAGTTCCTTAACCATGTTGAGACCGACGAAACCGGTCCCGCCCGTGACGAAAGCCGCGCGCCCTGGGCTAGGCGGCATCAGCCGTGTCCCCGGCATCGGGGTCATAGCCGAGGATAGGCGCCAGCCAACGTTCTGCCTCGTTCACCGTAAATCCCTTGCGTTGCGCGTAGCTGATGACTTGGTCGCGGTCGATTTTACCGACGCCGAAATAATGCGCCTTCGGGTGGGAAAAATAAAACCCACTGACGGCGGCTGTTGGAAACATCGCAAAGGATTCGGTCAAGCGAATGCCCACAGTGCGGTCGGCATCGAGCAGACGCCACAGCAGCGCCTTTTCGCTGTGATCGGGGCAGGCCGGATATCCAGGCGCCGGCCGGATGCCTTGGTACTCCTCGCGGATCAGTCCTAGGTTATCGAGGTGCTCGCGCGGCGCGTACCCCCAAAACTCTCGGCGCACGCGTTCGTGCAGGCGCTCCGCCAGCGCTTCCGCCAAGCGATCCGCCAGTGCCTTGAGCATGATGCTGCTGTAGTCGTCATGTTGAGCCTCGAATCGCGCCACATGCTCGTCGATGCCGATCCCCGCGGTGACCGCGAACGCGCCGAGGTAGTCAGCGCGGCCAGAATGCGCAGGAGCGATGAAGTCGCTTAGGCATAGCTGAGCGTGATCCTGGGGCTTGGATTTTTGCTGGCGCAAATTATGCAAACGCAATGCAACACTTTGGCGGCCATCGTCAACAAACAAGTTGATGTCATCGTCTCCCACGCTATTGGCTGGGAAGAAACCGATCACGGCGCGTGCTTTGAGCCATTGCTCGTCGATCAGCTGATTCAGCATGCGAGTCGCATCGGCATACAGACTGCTCGCTGCCTCGCCCACCACCTTATCCTGCAGGATGTCGGGGAACTTGCCGGTAAATTCCCAAGCATTGAAAAACGGCATCCAGTCGATGTAGGGCACCAGTTCCCGCAACGAATAGTCATCGAAGACCGTGAGCCCCGTGAAGCTGGGCGCCGGCGGAGCGTAGGCCGCCCAGTCGATCTTGAATTTCTTGGCGCGTGCTTGCGCCAGCGACAGCTGCGGCGCCTTTGCGCCTTTATTGCGATGCTGCTCGCGCCGACGCTCATGCTCGGCCTTGATGGTCGCCACATAGGCGTCGCGCGTGCTTTTGGTGACTAATTGCTGGCAGACGCCCACCGAGCGCGACGCATCCTTCACATAGATCACGGCGCCGGCATACTGCGGATCGATCTTCACCGCCGTGTGCGCAGGCGAAGTGGTCGCACCGCCGATAAGCAGCGGCTGCTTGTAGCCCAAGCGCTGCATTTCCTTGGCAACGTGCACCATTTCGTCAAGGGACGGCGTGATCAGTCCCGACAAGCCGATGAGATCGGCGCCTTCGCGCGTGGCCGCCTCGAGGATCTTTTCGCACGAGGCCATGACGCCCAAGTCCACGACCTCGAAGTTGTTACATTGCAGCACCACACCGACAATATTTTTGCCAATGTCATGCACATCGCCCTTAACCGTGGCGATCACGATCTTGCCACTGGAGCGGCTGCCGCCGGACTTTCCCTGTTCAATATAGGGAATCAACACCGACACGGCTTTCTTCATGACGCGTGCCGACTTGACCACTTGCGGCAGAAACATCTTGCCGGCGCCGAACAGATCCCCGACTACATTCATGCCATCCATCAACGGCCCTTCGATGACATCAAGCGGTCGCTTCGCCTGCAATCGCGCCTCTTCCGTGTCCTCGAATACGAACTCGTCCAAGCCCTTGATAAGCGCGTGCTGCAGCCGCGCTTCGACCGGCAGCTTGCGCCATTCCATGTCATCGCCGCGCTTCTGTGCAGCACCGCCTTTAAAGCGCTCGGCAATCTCCAACAGCCGCTCCGTTGCGTCCGCACGGCGCGCCAAAATCACATCCTCCACGCGCTCGCGCAATTCCACGTCGATGTTCTCGTAGATCGCGAGCTGTCCGGCATTGACGATGCCCATGGTGAGCCCGGCACGAATCGCGTGATAGAGAAATACCGAGTGCATGGCCTCGCGAACGCGATCGTTGCCGCGAAACGAGAACGACACGTTGCTGACGCCGCCGCTGATGTGTACCGCCGGCATGCGCGCTTTGATCGCTGCGGTCGCCTCGATGAAGTCCAGGCTGTAGCGATTGTGTTCCTCGATGCCGGTGGCCACAGCGAAGATGTTCGGATCGAAAATGATGTCCTCGGGCGGAAACTGCAGCCGCTGCCTCAGGATGCGGTACGCACGTTCGCAAATGTTCACTTTGCGGTCGATGGTGTCTGCCTGGCCCTGCTCATCGAAGGCCATCACCACCACTGCAGCGCCATACCGCAGGCACAATCTGGCATGGACAAGAAAGGCTTCCTCGCCTTCCTTGAGACTGATGGAATTGACGATACTCTTGCCCTGCACGCATTTTAAGCCCGCCTCGATCACCGACCATTTCGACGAGTCGATCATGACGGGCACGCGCGCGATGTCCGGCTCTCCGGCGATCAGGCTTAAGAATTTCACCATCGCTGCCTGCGAGTCGAGCATGCCCTCGTCCATGTTCACATCGATCATCTGTGCACCGTTCGCAACCTGCTGGCGCGCCACATCGACCGCCCCGGCGTAGTCGCCGGCCTCGATGAGCTTGCGAAACTTCGCCGATCCCGTGACATTGGTGCGTTCGCCCACATTGACGAACAAACTATTCGCATCGATGGTCAGCGGCTCCAAGCCGCTCAAACGGCAGGCGGACTCGATGCGCGGGATGACGCGCGGCGTGAGGCCCGAAACGGCGCGCACGATGGCTCGAATGTGCTCGGGCGTCGTGCCGCAGCAGCCGCCCAGCATATTGAGGAAGCCGCTGGCGGCGAACTCCCGCAACGTCTCGGCCGTTTCCTCGGCGGTCTCGTCGTACTCGCCGAACGCATTCGGCAACCCTGCATTCGGATAGGCGCAAACATAGGTGTCCGCAATCCGCGCGAGTTCCTCGACATAAGGTCTTAGCTGGCTGCCGCCCAAGGCGCAATTCAAGCCCACCACCAGCGGCTTAGCATGGCGAATGGAATTCCAAAACGCTTCCGTGGTCTGGCCCGACAGGGTCCGTCCCGAGTTATCTGTGATCGTGCCGGAGACGATGATCGGCAGCTCAGTCCGAGCTTCATCGAAAACTTGGCGCACCGCGAACAGCGCGGCCTTCGCGTTCAAGGTATCGAAAACGGTCTCGATCAGGATCATGTCGACGCCGCCAGCCATGAGGGCACGCGTGACGTCGGTATAAGCGGCCACGAGTTCATCGAAACTGATATTGCGAAATCCGGGATCATTGACGTCCGGCGACAGCGACGCAGTCCGGTTGGTGGGCCCCAAGGCCCCGGCAACAAAGCGCTGCACGCCACTGTCTGCGCTGATCTCATCCGCAACTTCTCGCGCCAAGCGTGCCGCTTCGAGGTTCAACTCGCCGACCAGCTCCTGCATGCCGTAATCCGCCTGCGACACGGCCGTGGAATTGAACGTGTTGGTGGAAATCACATCGGCGCCGGCTTCGAGATAAGCGCGATGAATATCCGCAATGATCTGCGGCTGCGTGATGCTCAGCAAATCGTTGTTGCCGCGCAGGTCGCTGCGCCATTCTTTGAATCGCACGCCGCGAAATTGTTCTTCGCTGAAGCGATGACGTTGAATCATCGTACCCATCGCGCCGTCGAATATCACCAGCCGCTGCTTGAGCAACGCGGCGAAGGCTTGCGCTTCGGCGGTGCGAGGCCTGTGCATCAGGCCACCCGCGCGTCAATGAGGCGCGGCCTGATGCCCAAGGCATGGCAAATGGCGTACGTCAACTCGGCGCGGTTCAAAGTATAGAAGTGAAATTCTTCGACGCCGTGCTGGCGCAATCGCTGCACTTGCTCAATGGCTACATTCGCCGCGATCATGCGGCGCGTATCCGGATCATCGTCCAAGCCATCGAAGCGGTTGCGCAGCCAGTCGGGCACCGTGGCGCCGCAGCGGGCGGCGAAACGCAGCAACTGCGGGAAACGCGTGATCGGCAAGATGCCGGGGACGATGGTGGCCTTGATACCCGCCGCAGCGCATCGGTCCCGAAAGCGCAAGAACAGATCCGTCTCGAAGAAAAATTGCGTAATCGCTCGGCCGGCGCCGGCATCGATCTTACGCTTGAGATTTAGCAACTCCGCCTCGATGTCGCCCGATTCCGGGTGCCCTTCAGGGTAAGCCGCGACGGACATTTCGAAATTCCCTACTTCCTTAAGACCGCTGACCAGGTCGGAGGCATAGGCAAAGCCCGCGGGATGAGGCAGATAGCGGCCATCGGCCGACAGATTGGCCGCAGGTGCATCGCCGCGCAGTGCCACGAGATGGCGCACGCCAAGATTCCAATACGAGGTTGCGATCTGCAGGACGTCCGCGCGCGAGGCAGCCACGCACGTCAGATGCGGCGCGACCCGTAGATCGGTTTCGCGCAACACCCGTCGCACGAATTCGTGCGTGCGGGTCCGAGTTGATCCGTCAGCGCCATAAGTGACCGAGACAAAGCGCGGGCGCAAGGGCGCCAGCCGTTGCAGGGACTGCCAAAGTTGCTGCGCCATGGCCTCGTCGCCAGGTGGAAAGAACTCGAATGACACCGCCGGATCAGTCATAAGCACCCTTCAGGGACTACCTCGACATTAAGCATGCTAGAGCCTACGATTTGACTCTATCTCATTATTCTAATACTCGGAATGAATTACGCTCATGTCCTCTACGACCCTCGAAATCCGTCATCTGGAAACGCTACTAGCCCTTGCCGAGTGCGGCAGTCTGTCTAAGGCCGCTGCGCGGCTATTTCTGACCCAATCCGCGCTGTCGCACCAGCTCAAGACCCTGGAAAGTCACTATCGGGCTGCGCTGGTCGAAAGGAATGTTCGCCCCTTGCGATTTACGGCCATCGGCCAACGACTACTGGGCCTGGCCCGCGCAGTGCTGCCCCAAGTGGCCGAGGCGGGCCGGGACGTCGCGCGTTTGGCCCAAGGTCACGCAGGGCCTCTTCGGGTCGCCGTCCAATGCCACAATTGCTTCGATTGGCTGATGCCAGCGATGGATGCATATCGGACCCTGTGGCCCGAGGTGGAACTTGACATTATTTCGGGCTTTTTGATGAACCCCCTGCCGCTGCTCGACCAGGGCGAGGCGGAGTTGGCCATCATTCATGATGCGCAGGAGTACCACGCCACCATCACATTCAGTCCGCTATTTCGCTATGAAAGCGTGGCGCTGATGAGTCCACGGCATCGCCTGGCCGCAAAGCCTTGGTTGGATGCCGCGGATTTCGCCGCCGAAACCCTCATCACCTATCCTGTGCCCGACGAGATGCTGGATGTCATGAAGCACTGCCTGACACCCGCGAACATCAGCCCGAAACGCCGAACCGCGGAATTGACGGTGGCCATCTTGCAGCTGGTCGCGAGCGGGCGCGGCATCGCCGCGCTACCGTCTTGGACGGTGGGTAACTATATAGAGCGAGGCTATGTGGTTTCCCGGCCCATAGGGCAATCGGGACTGCGCTGCGAACTGTATGCCGCCACCAGCCGTGCCGGTGCAGAGGCAGCCTATATAAGAGAGTTCATTGCATTGACCCGAGCACAGAGTTTGACGACGCTCGCAGGCGTCTCTGCACTGGAGCGCTAACCCATGTGCAGGCCGCCGTTCACGGAAAAATCGGCGCCTGTCGCGAAAGCAGATTCATCCGAGGCAAGCCAGGCAACGATTGATGCAATTTCGCCCGGATCGCCAAGACGTCTTACCGGAATCGTCGAAACAATTTTCTCCATGACCTCGGGCTTAACCGCTTTCACCATATCCGTGCCGATGTAGCCTGGCGATACGGAGTTCACAGTGACGCCTCGCGCGGCTACTTCTAGTGCGAGTGCCATGGAAAATCCATGGATACCCGCCTTCGCCGTCGAGTAATTCGTCTGCCCGAATTGACCTTTCTGACCGTTGACGGACGAGATGTTGATGATCCGGCCCCAGCCTCGATCCACCATGCCATCGATCACTTGCTTCGTGACGTTGAACAATGAGTTCAGGTTGGTGTTAATTACCGCATCCCAAGATTCCTTGGTGAGTTTGCGAAACGTGCCATCGCGCGTGATGCCGGCGTTGTTTACCAAGATATCGATTTCGCCGACTTCGGATCTGACCTTCTGGAATGCAGCCGCGGTGGAATCCCAATCAGCCACATTGCCCTCGGAACAATGCACTTTGTGTCCCTTGGCGCGCATGTCGTCGATCCAAGTTCCCTTGCGCGTAGAATTCGGGCCGCAGCCCGCAATGACGATATACCCCTCAGCACACAATCGGCTACAGATCGCCGATCCGATGCCGCCCATCCCGCCGGTTACGTATGCAATTCGTGATTGTTTGGTCGCCATAGTCGCCCCTCGATTGCCTATCGCTGCAACACATACTCTCCCGGCGCATCGCCGAGAACCTTGTAACCTTTTGCCGGATTGCCCAGAGGAGGCAGCGACGCATTTTGCGGTCCGGAATGCATAGCGAGCCATCCCTGCCACCATGGCCACCACGAGCCTTGATGCAGTGTGGCCTTATCAAGCCATTCCGCCGAATCGCATGTCGCGGCCGAATCCTTCCAAGTCAGCTCGCGAAAACGACGCCGTGGATGCACCGGGCCGCAGACAATGCCGGCGTTGTGACCGCCATTGGTCAATACATAGGTGTAGTCCACGGATCGCGTCAGACCCCGCGCCTTATAGGTCGATTTCCAAGGCGCCACATGATCGGTTTCGGTGCCGAAGACCACCATGGGCAGCGTAATCGCCTTCAGGTCAACCGCTTGGCCTGAGACTTTAAATCGTCCATTTGCCAAGTCGTTTTGAAGATACAGCTGCTGCAAATATTCGCTATGCATACGCCAGGGCATGCGCGTGCCATCACTGTTCCAGGCCATCAAGTCGTTGAGCTTCTCGCGCTTGCCCTTGACGTAGGTATTGATTGCCGGCGTCCAGAGCAGATCGTTGGAACGCAGCAAGCCAAACGCCGCACCCATCTTGTCGCTGCCCAGCACACCGGCTTTGTGCATCACGGCCTCTAGCATCGCCAACTGGCTCGGACTAATGAAAAACGACAATTCTCCCGGCTCGCTGAAATCCATTTGAGCTGCCAACAACGTCATAGACGCCAATCGCCGGTCGCCGTCGCGCGCCATGGCGGCAGCGGCGATCGACAGCAGGGTGCCGCCGATGCAATAGCCGACCGAATGAATTTTTGTATCAGGAACGGTGGAGGCGACGGCATCGATCGCGGCGCGGATGCCCTTATCGTGGTAGTCATCCATTCCCAGATTGCGATCGGTCTCGTTCGGGTTTTTCCACGAGATCACGAATACCGTATGGCCTTTTTCAACGAGATAGCGCACGAAAGAATTTTGCGGCGATAGGTCGAGAATGTAGTACTTCATAATCCACGCCGGCACGATCAACACCGGTTCGGGATGCACTGTGTCAGTGGTCGGCGCATATTGAATGAGCTCGATGAGCTCATTGCGGAAAATAACTTTGCCCGGCGTGACCGCCACATTGACGCCGACTTTGAAATTCTCGGTGCCGACCGGCTGGTCATGCTTGAGGGTCCGGCTCACGTCCTCGAGCCAATTCTGAAAGCCGTGCACCAAGTTTTGCCCCGATTGCGCACGGGTTAATTCCAGCAGTTCCGGATTCGATATTAGGTGATTGGCCGGAGAAGCCGCATCGAGCATTTGTCGCGCGGAAAATCCGATGAGTTCAGCGCTGCGCGGCGCAAGCCCCGGTACTGCGGTGGTCGACTGCTGCAGGACCTTGGCCCAATTAATATAGCCTCGCGCCATGATATTGAAAGGCCACTGCTTCCAGGCATCCGAGGAAAAACGCGCGTCGTCCACCACCGGCGCGAGCGGCTTGCCGGTCGAGGCCTGCATGGCGAAGGAAAAATTGTCCATCATGGCTTTGAAGGCAGTTAGCGCGATATCGGTTTGCTTTTGCGGCGCTTGGGCGATATTCAGATACCAATCCCACCACGCCTGAGCATAGTCGTCGGGTGCGAGACCACCCGTGATCGCCGCCAATTGCGCGCGCATTTCGCGACTCAATTGTTCTTCAGCACTCGAACCTGGCGCAGACTCAGCCATATATCGATTCCTCCGGGCATTCATGATGGCATGTGCGAAAGTGCCTGTAAAAAAAAGGGCGACCGGAGTCGCCCTTCTCTTTAACGCGCTATGCTTGAAATTTAAGCGGCTTTCTTCGCTTTCTCAGCGGCCTTTGCGCGGGTTTCGTCGAGCCACTGGCTGACGGTCCCTTGGGTGTCCGTGGCAATCTTGTTGAACTCATCCGCGCGTGCGCGCAGTTTGTCGCTCAACGACAGATTCAGCGTGGTCTGCTGCCCGATCAACTCGGCGGCCGACTTCGGACCGATGCTGGCTTTGGCTTGTGCCATGCTCCATTCCAAGTAGTCGCCGGCCACCGCGAATTGGTAGTGGGCGAGACGTTCAAGTGTCTTCAAGCCTTCCTGCTGCGCGCGAAAAACGGGCGCCATGGCGGTCTTGTAGGTCTCGAACAGGGTGCTGAAATCAAAAGTAGGCTGGGTCATGGTGGCTCCTTGAAGACTGGCGACAATTAACTTGATGGAGTCATTATACAGAAAAATGTATGCAGTGCAAAACGCAATACGAAAATGAGCTTCGGATCTGTTTAATTAGATATTCTATTGATAAATAAGGGATTTTGTGAAAATTTCAAGTTTTACATAATCATGTAAAACAAAATAAATAATGCGTTGCGGCAGGTAATTCACGTTCCGCGCGCCGCGTTGTCGGGAGCCTCAGGATCTGCGAGCATCGCCGCATGCGGCTGCAGCACTTCATCGATCGCCTGGAACGGTTTTCTGCCTTGCGCGGTATTACAGTTTTTCGTACGCCTTTGAGCCCCTGGGTCTTGGGCCGCATGGAAGCCAGGCAAGTCGTGTTGCGCAGCGGCTTGAGCAAGGAAAAACAATTGCTGACGCTGATCCACGAGCTGACGCATTTCCTCGCGCATACCGAGGCACAACTCGATCGCACCGTATGCGAGTACGAAGCCGAAGCCGTGGAAAAACTGGTCGCAGGGCAGCTCGGCATCAAAGACTCGATGGGCGAAGCGATCGACCTTGCTACCGTCACGGACGACCTGTTGGCTTGCTCGGTCGCGCGCGTGCGCTGGGCGGCCGCGACTCTCTTAAATGCTGTCCAAGGCGTCAAGCCCGTGGCGCATTGCTGCACTGATCAACTAGAGGCGCAGGCCGCCATCCAGATCTAGACAGCGCCCCGTGAAAAAATCGTTTTCGACGATGAACTGGGCCGCGTGCGCGATTTCATCGGGCTGGCCCAGGCGCTTGAGCGGGACAGGCGCAATGACTTTTTCCAGCACTTCGGGCTTCATCGACGCGAGAATGTCGGTGTGCGTAAAGCCGGGCGCGATGCTGCCCACGCGAATCCCATAGCGCGCGAGTTCCTTGGCCCACACGACCGCCATGGACGCGACGCCGGATTTTGCCGCGGCGTAATTCGACTGGCCAGCATTCCCATGGCGTGAGATGCTGGAGATGTTGATGATGACGCCGCCTTTCGCCAGCTTGATCATGCGTTCAGCCGCTTCGCGCGCGCAGAGAAATACGCCGGTGAGATTTACATCGATCACCGCTCGCCATTGCTCCAAGGACATTTTGCCGACCACATCGCCGTCTTTCACCTTGATCAGCAGCGCATCCTTGACGATGCCTGCATTGTTAATGATGACATCCAAGGATCCGAAGTCGCGCACCACCGCATCGAGCGCAGCCGTGACTTCAGCTTCACGCGAAACGTCGACCGTATACGACATGGCGCGTACGCCGAGCTTGGCGCATTGCTGGGCCGCCGCCGCTAGATCCGTAGTGTTCATATCCAGCAGCGCGATGTTCGCTCCCTGAGTGGCGAAGCGGATTGCGAGTGCGCGCCCGATACCGCGCCCGGCTCCGGTGATGACGACGGTTTTGTCTTTGATCTTCATTTTTATCTCTCATTTATCCTTGGGCTGCTGCTCGTTTCCGGGGGGCGGTGACTCGGGCTTTGTACCCGCAAACGCAGTCATCATGGAAGCTTGGATCTTTGACCATTGATCCATGTTTTGACGTGCGAACTCGGCCAGGGGCGCCATCGGGCCGGCGAGTGCCTTGGTCATCTCAGCTCGCATGGTCTGTTGCTGGCGCACCAGCGCGCCCACGCTTTGCTCCATGTAGCGAGTCAGCATTTCCTGCACTGGATTTCCATAGAACCGAATAATGGCTTCCAACAGTTCGGTACTGAGCACCGGCGTGCCGTATTGATCTTGCTCGGCGATGACTTGCAGCAGCACAGCACGGGTCAAATCCTCGCCGGACTTGTCGTCGACCACCTTTACTTTTGCTCCCGAGACGATCATTTTGCGGATGTCTTCGAGCGTTACGTGACGGCTTTCCGTCGAATCGTAAAGACGCCGATTCGCATACTTCTTGATGAGGCGTTCATTTGACATATTATCTATCGCCATGCAGTTGCCCGCAGCCCTAGGATCTAGCATAGCGCTCTCAGTATGCAATGCACAAATGCCTATCTTTGGGATTTTAACCATAGAACTGATGGAAATAATGCGCTGCACAGGGCCATGAGATGAGCGCTCAAGATCCCTCATCGAGCGGGTCATCGAGCGCTCACCCATTCAGCACTGGCTTTTTGAAAGCTTGGATCGACCAAGCCGGCGCACTTCAAGAACTGCTTACAAGTTTGGTAGATCGCTCGAGCGCCGGTGCGCCGCCGTCGATGCCGCCGCACATGGCGCCCTGGAAAAATTTCGTGGACGGTTTGGGAATGGGGGCGTTCCAACCCGAGGAGAAGTTTCCGGGCGTCCCCGCGCTGGGGTGGTCGCGGGAATATCAAGAGACCGCTGGCCGACTCATCGATCTCGCTAAGCAATTTCAACAGCGGTATGCCGAATTCGCGCAGCAAAACGCCACCGTCGTGCAGGATGCTTTTAGTGTCATGAAAAAGCGTCTCGATGCGTCCGCAGCGCCGCCCGAATCACCCGCAGACCTCTACGATGCTTGGATCGACTGCGCCGAAGGCGCCTATGCGCAGGCCGCGCACACCGACGGTTTCGCGCGGCTGCTCGCGGAGCTGTGCAATATTTCGAGCGCATTCAGAATGGAGCGCGGAAAGTTAACCGAGCAAATTGCTCGTCACCTGGACTTGCCTAGCAGGGCCGAAGTCGACACGCTGCATCATCAAGTTCGTGCGCTGACAAATGCGATGCGCGCCGCACCAGCCGCTGCGCCCGCAAAGGCGTCCAAAGCGGCGCCAAAACCGCGCAAGAAAAGCAACAAATGAGCGCCGCGCCCGGATCATTCGCGCATTTGCTGCAAAGTGCCGCGGCGATGCAAGCGAGCGGGAAATCGCTGTTGCGCGCGATGCTGGAACTGGGCGACGTCGAGGTCGGGACATCCGAGAAAAGCTGTGTGTACAGTGAAGACAAGATTCGCTTGTACCGCTACTCGCCGCTGGCACGATCAGCGAACCTCAAGCCAGTGCTCATTTGTTACGCAATGGTCAATCGACCCTACCTGCTCGATCTGCAGCCAGATCGCTCCTTCATCCGTGAACTGCTGCACGCGGGACTCGACGTGTACCTTCTCGATTGGGGCTATCCGGACGGTGCGGACCGGTTCTCGAGCTTCGACGAATACGTCAATGGGTACCTACGCCGCTGCGTGGAATTTGTCCTGACGCAACACGCGATCGATTCGCTTACTTTACTGGGCGTCTGTCAGGGCGGCACCATGAGCCTGTGCTATGCAGCGCTCGAACCTGCACAGATAGCACAGTTGATCACCATGGTCACTCCGGTCGATTTCAAAACCCCGGA
The DNA here is from genome assembly GCA_041690895.1 of Gammaproteobacteria bacterium. Lineage (GTDB taxonomy): Bacteria > Pseudomonadota > Gammaproteobacteria > Steroidobacterales > Steroidobacteraceae > Bog-1198. The sequence goes on along the minus strand of JBEPVT010000012.1, from coordinate 63,740 downwards.
AAACCTGCTGTCGAAGTGGGCGCAGCACATCGATGTCGGACTGCTGACGCAATCGGGAAATGTGTCGGGAGATTTCTTGAATCTGGTCTATCTGTCCTTGATGCCCTTCCGTCTGACTCAACAGAAGTACGTCAACCTGTTGCAGATGCAGGGGGATCGCGTGCAGCTCGAGAATTTCATGCGGATGGAGAAATGGATATTTGACAGCCCCGATCAGCCGGCTACCGCATTTCGCGAATTCATACAGTGGTTCTTTCAGGAAAATCGGCTCATTCGCAATGAAATGACGCTGGCCGGCAAGCCGGTGCGGCTCAAAAGCATCACTATGCCGGTGCTGAACATTTTTGGTTTGAAGGATCATTTGGTGCCGCCGAGTGCCACTATTCCCCTCGGCGCGCACATCGGCAGCAAGGACTATAAATCTTTAGAAATTGATGCCGGCCATATCGGCCTGTATGTCGGCGGCAAGACACGCAAGACCGTTCCCGCGGCCGTGATGACCTGGCTGCACAACGCGAGGAGCTAGCCGCCGCCGGAATGCCCTAACGCGCGCACCCCTTGATGCGCTTGAGCAGTCCGCCCCGGCGCATTGTGTCCGCAGAAATCCCACGAAAAAAACGCAGCATCTCGCGGCTTGCATCAGGTCCGGCAGAATCAGTAAAGCTGCCGGCGGAGCCGCCGCCGGACCAAGCATGGCCGGCATCATGTACCAGCCAGTTTTCCGCCAGGACGTGGCCCGAGCCATCGCGATAAATCGTGCGGGTGACGGCCCGGCCATTGCCTTCGCTGGCCGGCGCAGATGAGGCTTTCTTCATGCGCTCAAGCGCATGGCCGCCCAGCCATTGGGAAATTATTTGATCGCCATTGCGCGGATTCACCATGATGTCCTGATCGCCGTGGAACACAATGAGTGGGATGGTCCTCTCCGGCAACCGCGTGCCAGCCGTCGCCCCATCCTTCATTGCGGCGATCGCGGCGAAAAAATTCTGGGCGGCACCATAGGGCATGCCCGAGTGGATGCCGACCGCGGCGTACAGAGCCGAATAGTTTGCCGCCATGATGGCAGCCATGGCGCCGCCGGCTGACATTCCTGCGATGTAAACGCGCCGCGCATCGATGTTGTAAGAGCGGATCACCTCCTGCGTCATGCCGGCGATGATCGACGGCTCGCCGTGATCTCGCTGCTGATTAGCTGGATTGAACCAATTCCAGCATCGAGTCTGGTTTGCCGACTCCGATTGCGCGGCATACAGAACAAAGAAATGTTGCTCGTCGGCTAGCGTATTCATTCGAGTCCCGAGAGCGAAATCGTCCGGATCTTGCAGGCAGCCGTGCAACATCACCAGCAGTGGCAACGGTTGGCCATTATGGAGGGTCGGAATCAATAGTTTGTAGCGTCGCGTTCCTTGGTTGTTGCTGTACGAGCTGTCGATAAAGTTAGTCAATGCGTGCGCTCTGGCGCCGGACAGTTGCGACAGGTCACGCATTGGAATGCGCTGTTGCGTTTGATCATAGGCCCCCCGCTGAGCGCTCCCAGTATACGGTGCTAAGGAGGCCGATAGCGGTCCGTCAGCGTCTGCAAGAATGCCACGATATCCTGGATATCCTGCTCGTTTAACGCCGGCGCCTCGCCCGCGTGCCGATCAAATGGAGCCTGTGTGTCCAGATTGGCGCGATAGGCGGCGGGCAAATCATTGAACTTCAGCGTCCTGCCGTTGCTCGCAACCGGATACCACTTCTGCGGCTGCGTATCGCGCTCGGCGTAGAATCGCACCACGTCGCTCAAGGAATGAAACACGCCGTTATGCAAGAACACAGACCGCCGCGCGACGTTGCGCAGCGACGGTGTGCGAAATAGACCGCAATATTCGAGACGACCCTGCAAGTCCGTGCGCAACGGTCCGCACAAACCAAGGTCAAAATAACGGCGATCGGCGTTGGCGGGAATGGCCCGGTTGCGGGGTGCGCCGATCGCGGCAAAACCGAAATCGGTGAATTGCGGAAACGCACCTTTGTTCATCGCGCTGGGATGGCAGCGGGCGCAGTTGCCTTTTTCGGGATCATTGAACGCGGCCAACCCGCGCATTTCCTGCGCACTCAACGAAGTTGCGTGCCGCAAGAATGCATCGTACTTGCTGCTGTAGGGATAAAACTCAGCGGGGTCTTGCTGATACGCCTCCAGTGCCATGAGCACGGCCTTGAACGCGAGCCCCTGATCGTCGAAGACCGTCTCGCCAAACACGGTGCGAAATTGCGCCGCATAGCCCACCTGTACTCTGGCGAGCATGGCGCCGGCATCCGGGTTGGCCATTTCGAACGGTGAGAACAGCGGCAGGCGCGCCTGATCGTGGAACGACTGGGAGCGCCCGTCCCACGTCCGTCCCCCGGCGGGTCCTTGGTCGACGCTGTCATCCTCTTCATCGTCGATAAAATGCTCGGTGAACGGCGGCACGTTCTGAGTGTACTTGAGCGAAGGCACGGCACGAACACCGAAACTCTGCCCGTCATCGCCGCCGCGCTGCACAGGCTGGCTGTTGGGGGGTCCAAAATCGTGCTTGGGATCGTGGCAAGTGGCGCACGAGATTTTTCCGGAAGCGGACAGAACAGGATCCGCAAACAATTGACGCCCCAACGCAGTGAGCGCCGCCGCTGACGGCATCGGTTCAAAGATGCGGGAATAGAACGGTGTTGCGCCGAACGACGCAGCCGCGCCTAGCGCTGCGCTTAAAGCCAGCGCTGCGCTTACGGAAATATGTCGGTGCCGTGTTGCCGTAATTTTTAGTGGACTGAACTGCCGCTGTCGGCTGCAACCGGAGTCTGGAACAGCTGCTCCACATCCACAGTGTCAAAGACATAGGCGCGATTGCAAAAATCGCAGTGCACTTCGACCTTGCGGCGTTCCGCGATGACTCCGCGGGTTTCGGCTTCGCCAAGCCCCAGCAGCATCCCGGCGACCCGCTCGCGGGAACAGCGGCACCGAAAATAGACCGGCGATGGTTCGAACAATCGCAGATCGTCTTCGTTGAACAGGCGGTGCAGAATCTCCGTATCGGCCAGCGTGCGCAGCTCTTCCGGCGTGAGGGTGTCGGCGATGAGTTGCACGCGGCGCCAAGCGTCCTCGATTTCGGCGGCCGCGGCGGCCGGCAGCGAGCCGGAGCCGGGAAGCTTCTGCAGGAGCATCCCCGATGCGCCTTGGGCGTCCGCATCCAGCCACAAGCGCGTCGGCAATTGCTCTGAGTTTTGGAAATAAGCCTGCAATGAGGCCGCTAGGCGCTCGCCCTCAATGGGCACGATGCCTTGATATCGTTGCGCACCTTCTTCGGTTTCCAGGGTGACGGTGAGATTGCCGTTGCCGATGAGTTCGTTGATTTTCTGCGCCCCGCCTAATCCCAAATCGCGATTGCGAGCCAGACCCCGCACGCCTAAGCCGCTGGTGCATTGCGCCAGCAGCAGATGCATTGGTCCGTCGCCCCGCAATTGCAATGACAAGACACCTTCGAACTTGATCGTCGCGGCCAGCAACACTGAGGCCACGACGGCCTCACCTAACATCTCGCGAATCGCATCCGAATATTGGCGATGCTCAATCAACGCCTGCCAAGCGGCGTCGAGGTGAACTAGGTGTCCGCGAATCGGATAGCGTTCGAACAGAAAGCGATGCAAGGTATCGCGGTCATGCATTTCCGCCGTCCAACTTAAGCTTCAGCAGCTCGTTGAGCTGCGCGGGATTGGCCTTGCCGCCCGTGGCCTTCATGACCTGCCCGACGAAAAATCCAAACAATTTGTCTTTGCCCGACCGAAAGTCCGCCAGCTGCTTTGGGTTCGCCGCGAGGACCGCGTCGATGACGCCTTCGATGGCGCCCGCATCAGTAATTTGACGCAGGCCCTGCGCCTCGATGATGGCATCCGCCGGCTTGCCCTCGGACCACATGGCCTCGAAGACTTCCTTGGCAATCTTGCCTGAAATGGTTTCATCCAATATTCGTCTCAATAGACCGGTCAACTGCGCTGGGTCGATCCGCGAGTTCCCAATATCGACATTGTCGCGATTCAGAGCACTGGACAATTCGCCCATGACCCAATTCGCCGCCAGCTTTGCATGGCTCGCACCTAATTTCGCCTCGACCGCTTCGAAATAGGCGCCGAGCTCGCGGCTGGCGCTCAAGACACCGGCGTCGTATGCCGACAGTCCAAAGTCTCGCGCGAATCGCGCCGCCTTCTGGTCCGGTAGCTCCGGCAAAGTCGCGCGCACCGCGTCGATGAACGCCTGGTCGATTTCGACTGGCAATAGATCCGGATCCGGAAAATACCGATAGTCGTTGGCCTCTTCCTTCGAGCGCATCGAGCGAGTCTCGTCCTTGTCAGAGTCGTACAGGCGCGTCTCCTGGACTACCTTGCCGCCGCTCTCGATGAGCTCGACCTGCCGCGCTACTTCATACTGAATCGCTTTCTCGACGAAGCGGAATGAATTCAAGTTTTTGATTTCAGCGCGGGTGCCGAATTTTTCCTGGCCTCTGGGCCGCACCGATACATTGGCATCGCAACGGAACGAACCTTCTTGCATGTTGCCGTCGCAAATTTCCAAATACCGCACCAGAGTATGGATCTTCTTCATATAGGCGACCGCTTCCTTCGCGGATCGCATGTCGGGTTCAGAGACAATCTCCAGGAGCGGCGTGCCGGCTCGGTTCAGATCGATGCCGGAAGCATTGGGCAAGCCTTCGTGCAATGATTTGCCGGCATCCTGCTCCAAGTGCGCGCGCGTGATGCCGACGGACTTCACCGTGCCATCGTCCAGCATCACTTGCAGCGATCCGCGAGCCACTACTGGCAGCTCGTACTGGCTGATTTGATAGCCGGATGGCAGATCCGGATAGAAATAGTTCTTGCGCGCGAACACCGAACGGCGCGCAACCGCGGCATCGATCGCAAGCCCGAATTTGACGGCCATTTCCACGGCGCGGGCGTTCAACACCGGCAGCGTTCCAGGGTAGGCCAAGTCGACTAAGTCAGCCTGAGTATTCGGTGGTGCACCGTACGTAGTGGCGGACCCGGAGAAAATCTTCGACTTCGTTGCGAGCTGCGCGTGGATCTCCAAGCCAATGACAACTTCCCAGTCGTTCATCACTCGTACCCGCGCGGCGCGTGCGTGTGCCAGTGCGTGGCTTGCTGGTATTGATGCGCCGCGTTCAACAATTTCGCCTCCGCGAAATGCGGTCCGATCAGCTGCAAACCCATCGGCAAACCTTCGACGAAGCCGCAAGGCACCGATACGCCGGGAAGACCCGCCAAATTCGCACCAATGGTGTAGATATCATTTAGGTACATGAGCACGGGATCATTCATCTTGGCGCCGATAGCGAACGCCGGCGTCGGCGTGGTGGGGCCGATCACCAAATCCACTTTCTCGAACGCCGAACGAAAATCATCCGTGATCAGGCGGCGTGCCTTTTGGGCCTTTAAATAGTACGCGTCGAAATAGCCGGCGGACAACACGTAGGTGCCGGTCATGATTCGCCGCTTCACTTCGGCCCCGAAGCCTTCGCCCCGCGAGCGCTTGTACAAATCCATGAGGTCTTTTGGGCCATCGCAGCGATAGCCATAGCGCACCCCATCGAAGCGCGACAGATTGGAAGAGCACTCGGCCGGTGCGACCACATAGTACGTAGGCACGGACAGGGGTAGGTGCGGCAGGCTGACCTCGCGTGTTTCCGCGCCTAAGCCCGCATAGATGGTCAGGGCGTCTTCTAGAAGCGCAGCATTGCGCGGCTCCAAACCTTCGAAGAACTCCCGCAAAAGACCAATCTTCATGCCCTTGAGCGGCTGACTCAAGTTGTTCGAATAGTCGGGTACCGGGACATCGACGCTGGTCGAGTCGCGTGGATCGAATCCGGCCATCACTTGCAACGCCGCAGCCGCATCCGCGGCACTGCGCGCGAACACGCCGGCCTGATCGAGGCTGGAAGCAAAGGCAACCAAGCCGTAGCGCGATACGCGACCGTAGGTTGGTTTGAGCCCGGTCACGCCGGTCAGGGCAGCCGGTTGACGAATCGAACCACCGGTGTCAGTGCCGGTGGCAAAGACGGTCAGGCGCGCGGCAGTGGCGGCGGCCGATCCGCCCGAGGAGCCGCCCGGGACCTTGCTGACATCCCAGGGATTCTTCACCGGGCCGTAGTAGCTAGTTTCGTTGGAAGAGCCCATGGCGAATTCGTCCATATTGGACTTACCCAGCATGACCGTGCCCGCCGCCTTGAGGCGAGCCACCACCGTGGCGTCGTAGGGCGCGACAAAGTTATCCAGCATGCGAGAACCGCAGCTGGTTTTGACTCCGTCAGTGCAGAAAATGTCCTTATGAATTAGGGGGATGCCGAGCAAGAGACCCTGCTCGCCCGCCGCCAGCCGAGCGTCAGCGGCCGCGGCATCGGCCAATGCCTGCTGTGGCGTAACGGTGATGAACGCATTGAGCGCCGGGTTCAGTCGCTCGATCCGGCTCAAGAAGTGCCGGGTGAGCTCCACGCTGGAGATCTGCCGCTTGCTAAGGCGGTCGGCGAGTTCGCCGATAAAAAGGTTGTGCAGCATCCGTCAAGAATAGCTTAAGGTTTACTCGAGCACCCGCGGCACCACATACAGACCTGCGGTCACGGCCGGCGCATTGCGCTGGTATTTCTCATGGTTGTCGCTTTCCGAGACCACATCGGGTCGCAGGCGCTGATGTTGGCCATCGAGCGGATGCGCCATCGGCAAAACGCCCTCGGTGTCCGCGCGCGACAATTCATCGACGAAATCGACGATGCTCGACAAGCTGCTCACGTACGCCGGCATCTCGTCCGCGGTGATGGAGAGCCGCGCAAGGTGCGCGATTTTTTCGACGTCTTGACGGGTTAGGCTCATAGGGTTGGTGCTCAAAATGCGCAGCAACTCACGCAAATTAAGCGTAGGGGATGATACACGTTGCCTTGTGATATGTCGTGTCGGTTGTTACATTAGCCGATCTTTTTTAACCTCATTTAGTCGCGAAAAATACCCCATGTTCAAACGTCTTAGAGGTTATTTCTCCAATGACCTCTCAATCGATCTTGGTACCGCAAACACCCTCATTTATGTCCGTGAGAGAGGCATTGTTCTGAACGAACCCTCGGTGGTCGCAGTGCAGGATGAACCCACCCGGGGCGGCAAAATCATCGTCGCCGTCGGGGTCGAGGCCAAGAACATGTTGGGCCGCACCCCCGGCCACATCACTGCCGTTCGTCCCATGAAGGACGGGGTCATTGCCGATTTCACCTATACGGAGAAAATGCTGCAGTACTTCATCAAGAAGGTGCATGGCAACCGGTTTTTGAGCCCCAGTCCCCGGGTGTTGGTCTGCGTGCCCTTCGGGTCCACCCAGGTTGAGCGGCGCGCCATCAAGGAATCGGCTGAGGGTGCCGGCGCGCGCAGCGTGGACATCGTTCCGGAGCCCATGGCGGCTGCCGTCGGCGCCGGCCTGCCCGTGCAAGAGGCGCGCGGCTCGATGGTGCTGGACATCGGCGGCGGAACTTCCGAGGTCGCAGTCATCTCCCTGAACGGCATCGTGTACGCGGCCAGTGTTCGCATCGGCGGCGACAAGTTCGATGAGGCCATTACCAACTATGTACGCCGCAATTACGGCATCTTGATCGGCGAGGCCACGGCCGAACGCATCAAGCTGGAAATCGGCTCTGCGTATCCCGGTCAAACAGTGCGCGAAATATCGGTCAAGGGCCGCAATCTGTCGGAGGGCGTGCCGCGCAGCTTTACCTTGAACTCCAACGAAATTCTCGAAGCGCTGCAGGAACCGCTGCAAGGCATCGTCGGCGCCGTCAAGCAGGCGTTGGAACAAACACCGCCTGAGCTAGGCGCCGATGTTGCAGAGCGCGGCATCGTGCTGACGGGCGGCGGGGCGTTGCTGCGCGACGTCGATAAGTTGCTCATGGAAGAAACCGGCTTGCCGGTGGTGATTGCGGACGACCCTCTCACCTGCGTTGCACGCGGCGGCGGGCGAATCCTCGAGCTCACCGAGGAACACGGACCCGGCATTTTCGGACTGGAGTAATGCAAGCGACGAGGGAACCTTCCGCCCATGGTCGCCTTTCGTAGCACCGACGCCTCCGGTCGAACCACGGGACTGCTGTTCCGCTGTGTTCTGTACTCCTTGCTCGCCCTCGCGCTGATCATCGTCGATAAGCGTTACGATCATTTGGGCAAGATTCGCAGGCTGCTCTCAGTGGTCGCGTATCCGGTGCAAATTGCAGTTGCCTCGCCCTTCGAGGGCTGGCACTGGTTTCGCGACAGTGTCACCACTCGCGACGCGCTGCGTGCCGATAAAACCAAGCTCGAGGCCGAGCTGCGCGTGGCACAGTTTCGGCTGCAGCGCTACGAAGCGCTGGAAGCTGAGACGCAGAGACTACGCGCATTGCGCGATAACACCGCCGGCGTGACCGACCGCTTCCTCATCGGCAATGTCATGAACGTGGATCTGGACGCCTTCCGCGAGCGCGTGTTGGTGGACAAAGGCGCGAGCGACGGCATTTATGTCGGACAGGCCGTGCTTGATTCAGGCGGCGTGTTCGGCCAAGTGGCGCGCGTCGGGCAACTGACGAGCGAAGTCATTCTGGTCAGCGATGCGGCGCACGCCATCCCGGTGCAGATCAATCGTAACGGCTTGCGCACCGTGGCCGTGGGCACCGGGGACACGAATCGGCTCAAGCTGCCCTATCTGCCTACCAGCGCCGATGTGATCGCCGGCGACTTATTGGTTACCTCGGGCCTCGGCGGCGGATTTCCGGCCGGCTACCCCGTCGGCACAATCGCGGAGGTCAAGCGCGATCCGGCACAATCCCTCGCCGACGTCGATGTCAAACCCGCAGCGACGCTCGATCGTTCCAGGGAACTGTTATTCGTGTGGCTCAAGCCGCAAGAGGCGGAATTGCCGCCACCTCCGAAATCAGCTCCGGTGCCCAAGAAATGATGCGCGAAGCGCGAATTCGCCGAATGCCGATGGCGCTGTCGGCGTTGGTGGCGCTCGCGCTGGCAGTGCTGCCGCTGCCCGCGGTGCTGGATGCGTTTCGTCCGGACTTCCTGGTGCTGGTGGTGTTCTATTGGTGCATCGAATCACCGCGCGCCGGCGGCCTCTCACTGGCCTTCTTCTCCGGCCTCGCCCTCGATGTGATTCACGGCGTGGTCTTAGGACAGCATGCGCTCGCGCTCACGCTCATGGGCGCTTGGGCCACGAATCTGCGGCTGCGCATTCGGGTTTTCTCGACGCTGTCGCAGTGTCTAGTGGTGTTCGCGCTGCTCACGGGTTATCAATTCGTTCTGTTTTGGGTCGACGGCGCAACTGGCAATCCCGTAACCACCTTCAGCCGCTGGCTTGCGCCGTTCATCGGTGCCTTGCTGTGGCCGGTGCTCACCAGTGTCATGGGCAAAGTAAATGAGCGTTGAAGCATGATCTACGATGAATTCTCGCCGTCGCGAACGCGCCGCACCCTGACCGCCGGCGGCCGCACGTTGCGCGCGCTGGGATTGGATGGCCCGCTGACCGGCGTGCTGGCCATCATCGTCGTGATCGGTATTTTGGTGGTGTACAGCGCATCGGGTCAAAACTGGAAGATGGTGCAACACCATCTGGTGAATATCGGTATTGCGGTGGCGGCCATGCTGGCGCTCGCCAAGTTCGCGACGCCCCAATACCTGCGCATGTTCGCGCCGATCGCCTACGTGATCGGCGTGCTGCTTTTGGTCGTGGTCGATGTTACGGGCCACGTCGGCAAGGGCGCGCAGCGCTGGCTCGACATCGGCTTCATGCGCTTTCAGCCCTCGGAAATCATGAAACTCGCGGTGCCGATGGCGTGCGCCTGGTACATGCACGAAAGGCCGTTGCCGCCGACTTTTTGGGACCTGATCGTCATGGGTGTCTTGATCGCCATCCCGACGGCAATGATCGTAACGCAACCGGACTTGGGCACGGCGTTGCTGATCGCGGCGTCCGGCCTTATTGTCATGCTGCTGGCGGGTTTGCAGATTCGGCTGATTTTGATCGCTATACCGCTTTTGGGCGCCGCCGCGTGGGGCGCCTGGCATTTCATCCACGACTATCAGCGACAACGCATATTGACCTTTCTCAATCCGGAGACCGACCGCCTCGGCGCCGGCTATCACATTATCCAATCGCAGATCGCCATCGGCTCCGGCGGTCTGTTCGGCAAAGGCTACATGAACGGCAGTCAGGCGCAGCTCGAGTTCTTGCCCGAGCGCTCCACCGACTTCATCTTTGCCGTGATCGGCGAGGAATTTGGGCTGATGGGGCAGCTGTTCATCTTGACGCTGTATGGCCTGGTGATCGGCCGTGCGCTTTACTTGGCGATGCAGGCTCAGGGTACCTTTGCGCGCTTGACGGGCGGCGCTATCGCTTTGAGTTTTTTCGTGTATGTCTTCGTCAATTCCGGGATGGTCAGCGGTATCTTGCCGGTGGTCGGCGTGCCTTTACCCATGATCAGCTACGGCGGCACCTCCATGGTTACTCTGTTGGCCGGCTTCGGCATTCTCATGGCGCTGCATTCGCATCGCAAGCTGATCGGCTCTTAGCGCGTGCCAAATTCATTCGCCCGGATCCTGCTGGTGTGTGCCGCGCTTCTGCTGCTCGGCATCGAACCTGCGCTTGGCCTCGACATCAAGCGCACCGAGGTCAAGGAATTTATTGCGCACATGGCCGATGGCTATGGCTTCAAGAAACGGGCGCTGCGCAAGCTGCTGAAATCCGCGGACAGCCAGCCCGCCATTATTGATGCCATGTCCAAGCCGGCCGAGAAAGCCAAGCTCTGGTACGAGTATCGTCCGATCTTCATCAACGAACGGCGCATCCGCGAAGGCACCGAATTTTGGATTGCGCATCGCCAGGCCCTCGATCAGGCCAGCATCAAGAGCGGCGTCGCACCGGAATATCTGGCGGCAATTCTCGGGGTCGAAACGTACTATGGGCGGCTTACCGGCACCTACCGCGTTCTGGACGCATTGGTCACACTGTCTTTCGACTACCCGCCCCGCGGCAAATTCTTTCGCGAAGAGTTGCAACAATATTTGTTGCTGACGCGCGATGCGCATCTCGATCCCAAGACGCTCAAAGGCTCGTACGCCGGCGCCATGGGCGCACCGCAGTTCATGCCCTCGAACTATCGTCGCTATGCGGTCGACGCGGATGCAAACGGCCGCATCGATTTATGGAACGACTGGCCGGATGTCTGCGCGAGCGTGGGCAACTACTTGAAGGAACACGGTTGGAATGCCGGCGAACCGGTCCTCACCGAGGCCACAGTTCTGCCTGAAAAGGCTGTCGATTTGGATGGTCGCAAATTGGTCCTGTCGGAGACCGTAAGCTCGCTCACGGCGAAAGGCGTCAGCTTCGATGCCCGGCTTGCACCGGACGCGCCCGCCATCTTGATTGCCGCCGACGAAGCGGACGGCATTCACTGGCGCGTCGGCTACAACAATTTCTTCGTGATCACCCGATACAACCACAGCGCACTCTATGCGATGGCCGTCTACGAACTTGCAACGGCGGTGAAGCAGCGCATGCTGTTGAACGACACCGCGCAGATCGTCACCGCCGCCGCGCCCGCCGCCTCGCCCACGCCCGCGACCGCGCCCGCGCCCGCGCCGTGAGATTCTCGCGCGCGCTGGCCCTGCCGTTCTGCGTGGCAATCGCGGTCGGAATGGCCGCCTGTTTCAGCGCGCCCCGGCTATCCAAGAGGCCAGGTGCGACGCCGGTGCCCGCGCCGCTGGAACGGCCGCCACCGCCAGATTCGGTGCCCGACATGGTGCCCCGGAACGAACCTCGTTCCCGCAACGGCAATCCGCCGTTCTACGATGTGCTGGGCAAGCGCTACTTCGTGCTTTCCTCGAGCGTCGGCTACGTAGAGCGCGGCGTCGCCTCCTGGTATGGACCGGGCTTCCACAAGGTGCGAACCTCTACCGGCGAGCCCTACGACATGTATGCCATGACGGCGGCGCACAAGACGCTGCCCTTGCCAGCCTATGCGCGCGTGACCAACCTGCAAAACGGACGCAGCATCGTGGTGCGCATCAACGATCGCGGCCCATTCGTCGGCAATCGCATCATCGATCTTTCCTACACGGCGGCATCCAAGCTGGACATGCTGCGCAACGGCACCGCCATGGTCGAAGTGCGCACCATCGAGCCTGCCGCGCCGGCCCCCGCGTCGAGCTCGGATTCAGCGGTCGGCGCTACCTTGACGGTTCCCGTACCCCGTGCGCTTTTTATTCAAGCAGGTGCCTTCAGCGATCCAAAGAATGCGCAGCGCTTGGTGGAAAAATTGCGCGGTGGCAGTTACGGCAAAGTATTCGTGCGCGATAATGAAATTGCGGGCCGCAGAATGTATCGGGTGCGCATCGGTCCCGTACCTAACGTCGTCGAATTCGATCGCATCGTTGCGGCGCTCGAGCGCGATGGCATCAACGACGCGCATATTGCGCTCGACTAATCGCTATTGCCGCGCGGCGATACTTCCGTAAACTAGCCGGCCTCTATTGGGGTATGCACTAACTATGCTTCGATCTTTTCTCGTAAGCCTTTCCATTGCGGCAGTCGTCACCACAACCTGCTGGGCAGCGAAACCTCACCCAAAGCACGCTAAGGTAACCGCTTCTGCACCCGCCGCGTCTGCGCCAGCCGCCACCGCGCCGGCGCTCGCGGGGATGCCGATACCGGGCGCGCCGCAGGTGGATGCACGCGCCTATATCCTCGTCGACTACCAGACCGACAAAGTGCTCGCGGCGAGCAACGCGACGGAACGTATGGAACCGGCCAGCCTGACTAAATTGGTGACGGCCTACATCGTTTTTCACGAGCTTGCGGCCGGTAAACTCAAGCTCGAAGATATGGTCACGGTCAGCGAGCACGCCTGGCGTTCCGAGGGTTCACGCACTTTCATCGAGCTGGGCAAGCCGGTCTCGGTGCAGGACCTGATTCTCGGCATGATCGTGCAGTCGGGTAACGATGCCACGATCGCGCTGGCGGAACGTATCGCCGGCACCGAGGATACCTTCGCCCAGCTGATGAATTCGACCGCCAAGAGTTTGAACATGGTGGGATCGCATTTCGAAAACAGTTCGGGACTGCCCTCGCCGCAGCATTACACCACCGCGCGCGACATGTCCTTGCTGGCGACTGCCATGATTCGCGATTATCCGCAGTACTACAAATATTATTCGGTGCGCGAGTTCGAACATAACGGCATCAAGCAGCAGAATCGCAACGGCCTGCTCGAGAAAGACCCGAGTGTCGATGGACTGAAGACCGGACACACGGATTCCGCGGGCTTCTGTCTGGTCACCTCGGCGCATCGCGAAGGCATGCGCTTGATTTCCGTGGTGCTGGGGTCCACCAGCATGAAGGCGCGCGAGAACGCCAGCGCCGCGTTGTTAAGCTACGGCTTTACTTTTTACGACACCAAACTCATCGTCAAAGGCGGCACGGCGCTTGCCACTACGCACGTTTGGAAGGCGGCACAGCCGACCGCTGAAGTGGGCATCAAGGATGATTTGTATATGACCCTGACGCGCGGCCAGTCCGATGTGAAAACAGCAGTCGAGGTTCAGCCGAAACTGATCGCGCCGCTGACGCTGGATGCGAACGTCGGCACCCTGCGCGTGTTCAATGGCGCCCAACCTCTGACTACCCTGCCCTTGCATCCGCTCAGACCCGTGGCGGCCGGCGGTTGGTGGCGGCGCCTCATCGATACTATCCGACTGTGGTTTGCATGAGCGGGCCGCTGCCCATCTGCTACTTGAACGGTGCTTACGTGCAGCTTAAGGAAGCCAGCGTTTCGCCCTTCGATCGTGCCTTTCTTTTTGGCGACGCGGTCTACGAGGTCGTGCCTGTGTACGGATCGCGCCCGTTCCGGCTGCGCCAGCACTTGGACAGGCTGAATCGCAGTTTGAGCGGGATCCGCATGTCACCCGCGATGTCGCATGGCGACTGGGCGCATGTGTGCCAGGAATTGATTTCTCGGAATTCCGCATATGATGGTCATCTTTACATGCAGGTGAGCCGAGGCGCGGAGTTCGGCCGCAACCACGCGTGGCCGGAAGGATTGAAGCCGACCCTGTTCGCCTACTGTACTGAACTCGATCCGCTGCCGAGCGGTTTGCTCGAAAACGGCGTTGCGGCAGTGACCGCGAGCGATACCCGGTGGGCACGCCGCGACATCAAGGCGACGGCTCTGCTGGCCAACATCTTGCTGAAGAAGCTGGCCGCGGATGCCGGCGCATTCGAAACCATCATGCTGGAGAACGGCGAGCTCACCGAAGGTTCTTCAACGACAGTGCATGTCGTAAAAGACGGTGTCATTCACACGCCGCCGAACGGCCACCATATTCTTCCCGGCACTACACGCGATGTAATCACGGAGCTTGCCGATCTCTTGGCGATACCCAATAGCAGCGCATCGGTTTCGGAATCGACCTTGCGCGGCGCTGATGAGGTCTGGTTGGCGTTCTCAACCCGCGGCGTATTGCCGGTCACCAAGCTCGATGGAGCGGCCGTCGGCAGCGGCGCTCCCGGTCCCTTGTTCAAGCGAATCCACTTGGCACTCGCCAACTACATCTGCGAATTGGGCGAGGCGCCGGCGCTATGAGCGCTACAGCCGAGGAATATCCCAGTGATTTTCCGATCAAAGTCATGGGGCGTCAAGACAGCGATCTGCGCGCGCTCACGCAAGCCATCATTGAGCGCCATGCCGGGCCCATCGCGGATACGAGTATAAAAACCCGCACCAGTGCGGACGGCAATTTTTTAGCGCTGACCTATGTGGTGCACGCCACGAGTCGTGAGCAGCTCGATAAGATCTATCGCGAGTTAACCACCTGCAAGTCGGTGTTGATGGCGCTATAGGCAGGCGCGAGGAGCGGCGCTTCGTAGCCCAGTCGCCGCAGTAAATGCGGCGTTAGGTCGCGCGCCACGGCATCGAGGCCGGCCTTGACGCCGTGATCGGCGAGCCGCGTGACGCGCAAATCCCTATAGCCGCAGACATTGATGCGTTCGAAGGGCTGCGGGTCAAGCGACACATTCAGCGCCATGCCGTGATAGCACGCGCCGCGGCGAATGCGCAGTCCGACGCTCGCTAGCTTCGCGCCATCGACATAGACGCCCGGCGCTTTCCTGGAACCTGCAGCCCCGATGCCGAGTTCGGCCGCGTAGTCGATGACGGCGTTTTCCAGCGCCACCACCAAATCGCGCACTCCCAATTTGAGGCGCCGCAAGTTCAGCAGCGGATAAATCATCAACTGGCCTGGACCGTGATAAGTGACTTGGCCGCCGCGGTCGATTTGCACGACGGGAATGTCGCCCGGCGCCAGCAAATGCTCACGGCTGGCATTCAATCCCAGAGTGAACACGGGCTGATGTTCAACGAACCAGATTTCATCGGTCGTGGTTTCCTGCCGCTCGTCGGTAAACTTCTGCATCGCCCGCCAGGTCGGCTCATACGTTGCCATCCCAAGCCGGCGAATCAGCGGCATCGGAGTTATGGAACCTTTAGGCACCGCCGGCACTGACCCCGAGCTTGGCGTTATCGAGTCCCGCATTGTTGCGCGCCAGCGCTTGCTCGGCACGATAGCTTGATCGCACCAAGGGACCCGAGACGCATTCGAGAAATCCTAATTCCAGCGCCCACTGGCGGTAATCGTCGAATTGCTGCGGGGTTACGAATCTCTGCACGCTCAAATGATTCGGTGTCGGCCGCAGATACTGGCCCAATGTCAACACATCGACCTGTGCCGCGCGCAGATCCGCCAGGGTCTCGCGAATTTCGGCATCCGTTTCGCCCAATCCCAACATCAAGCTGGTTTTGGTAAGCACACCGGGTTTATACGTCTTTGCCGAGCGCAGTACGTCGATGGTCTGCTCGTAGCCTGCACGCGGATCGCGCACCGGATGGGTCAAGCGCCGCACGGTCTCCACGTTTTGTGCAAACACGTCCAACCCCGAGTTAAGAACGGTGTGCACATCCGCCAACACGCCTTGGAAGTCCGGGGTCAAAGCCTCCACGGCCGTGTCCGGATTGAGCTGCTTGATGGCGCGAATCGCTGCCGCATAGTGCGCCGCGCCGCCGTCGGCCAAGTCGTCTCTATTCACCGAGGTCAGCACCACGTACTTAAGGCGCATGAGCTGCACCGACTTGGCAACGTTTTGCGGCTCTTGCGCGTCCAGCCAGCCGCGCGGATTGCCGGTATCAACGGCGCAGAAGCGGCACGCACGCGTGCACACCGCGCCCATCAGCATGATGGTGGCAGTGCCGGCATTCCAGCACTCGCCGATGTTTGGACATTTCGCCTCTTCGCACACTGTGCTCAAGCGATGCTCGCGCACGATCTGCTTGACCGCGCCAAACGCGGCGCCGGCAGCTAACGGCGCACGCAGCCACGCAGGCTTGCGTGGAGTCGCGGTGCGAGGATCTGCGCCGCGCGGAGCTGCGTCGCTCGAATGCGACTGCTTCAGGCCATCCTTGATGGCGGTGAAACCTTGCGGTGTGGTGTATTTTTCGCCGCTGCGGATCGGCCGTTGCTCGGACATGGTCGCAATTATACTCTAGCCAGGGCGCTCGGCGTTTAACGCTGCCAGTCGCTCTGGCGTGCCAACGTCCGCCCACAGCCCTGTATAAAGCTGCGCAGCACAGCGCCCTGCGGCCATGGAACGCCGCCACAACGGCATCATGGGAAATGCGCCTTCGAGGCAGTCGGCGAAGAACGCCGGACGATAAACGGCAATGCCGCCAAACGTAAATAGCTCTGCGGCAGTGATCAACGCCTGGCCGCGCTCGAAACCAAAGTCGCCTTGCAGATAGCTCGGGTTGGGCACCAACACCAGATGCGCGTCGCGATCAGCAGCCAACCCCAGCGTATCGAACGGAAAGTTGGTGTAAATGTCAGCGTTTACCACGGCAAATGGCCCGGGAGACAAATACGGCAGCGCCCGAAAGATACCGCCGCCGGTGTCGAGCGCCTGCGGTGCTTCGTCACTGTAGGTGAGCGCCGCGCCGTAGCGCGCCCCGTCGCCTAAGTAGTCGCGGATCTGACTGCCGAGCCAAGCCAGGTTGATCACAATGCGCTCGATTCCCGCACGCGCCAAGCGCGTCACGTGGCGTTCGATCATAGGTAGTCCGTGCACGCGCAGCAGCGGCTTTGGCGTCGTGTCGGTCAGAGGCCGCATGCGCTCGCCGCGCCCCGCCGCCAGAATCATCGCCGCCCGCGGTCGCTCAGCACTCGTCACGCGAGCGCACGCTGCTGCGCGCCCCGAAACTCGAGGTCGATGCGCGTGACGATGAACTCGGCGAAAGCCGCGGTCTCAGGGTAGCTCAGGGCGGTAGCGCGCGCGTAGTCGAGCACGCGCGGCAAATCCTTCAGATATTGCGACTTGCCGTCCCGATAGAATAGGCGCGCGAAAATCCCCAACACTTTGATATGGCGTTGCAGGCCTATCAGATCGAACCAACGCATGAACTCGACGGTGTCGGCGCTCAATGTGAATCCCGCCTGAAGAAGATTTTCGCGGTACTGAAGCACCCACTGCCGCACGCGCGGCCGCGGCCAGGCGATGTAGCAGTCCTTCAATAACGACGCCAAGTCGTAAGTCACGGGCCCCCACACTGCGTCTTGAAAATCTAATATTCCCGGATTGTTCTCGGAAGTGACCAGAAGGTTGCGCGAATGATAGTCGCGATGCACGAAGCAGGCGGGTTGCGAGATGGCGGCGTGAGCCAGGCTGTCGAATAGTCGACTCAGCATTTCGCGCTCGCGGGCGTCGATCCTCATGCCTAGGTGACGCTCAAGAAACCAATTCGGCAAAAGTTCCATTTCGCGCAACAGCATGGCGCGGTCATATCGGGGCAGCGACTCGGACAGGCGCGCATCGGCTGTTTGCATGGTGTGCAGCGCTGCCAGCGCGTCCTCGTAGAGCTGATCGGCAGCACCGCCCTCCGGCAGCGCATCCAGGTATTGATGCGAGCCTAAATCCGACAGCAAGAGAAAGCCGCGCTCCATGTCCCGCGCCAGAATGATGGGCACATTCAGATCCAAACCGCCGAGGATTCTTGCCACCTGCACGAACGGACGTGAATCTTCCTTGTCAGGCGGTGCATCCATCACGATGTAGGTGTCCGCGTCCCGAGTCACGCGAAAATAGCGGCGAAAGCTCGCGTCCGCTGATGCGGGCGCGATCGATGCGCCGACGAATCCCAAATCCACGATCAACCATTGCGTCAAGTTCGCCAGGCGGGAATCGCTTGCATCCAATACATGCATGCTTGACCATTCATAAACCGCAAATGCGGCGATTTAAGTATACCGACTAAGGCGACGCATTTTGTCCATGGCTTCTCAGTTTCAAGGCGCATTTATTTTCTTCTGCTTTGCCAGCGCCGCTGGCTACGCGGCAGACGTCTGCCCCGCCCCGCCGAAGTTTACGTATACACGTCCTCCCGACAGCGCTGCGGACGACCATCTGATTCATGTCGAAACCAACAACGCCGAGCTCGGCGCCGACGGCAACGCGGTGCTCAGCGGCCGCGTCACCGTGACCCAAGATGAACGCAGCGTCTCAGCCGACTCGGTCACCTACGATTACGCCACCGACAAATTGACGGTCAAAGGCAAAGTCGATTTCTTGGACCCGAAGCTGCGCGTGCGCAGCGACAGCGGCAGCTATGAAACCGCGGGAGGCGCCAATTTCGACCAGGCATTTTTCCAGCTGATGGACCGCAATGGTCGCGGATTTGCCCAGGACATGGCGTTCAGTCCTGACGGCAAGGTGGCGTTGGAACATGTCCACTACACGAGTTGCCCGGTCGGAAAAGAAGACTGGAGCTTGAATGCATCGAAGATCAGTCTCGATACCAAGCTGCAGGAAGGGGTCGCGCACAATGTGACGATGCGCTTCAAGGACATGCCGATTTTCTATACACCTTATATCTCCTTTCCCTTGGGAGACGAGCGTAAGAGTGGCGTGCTGTTCCCGAGCTTGGGTCACTCCGGCAGCAATGGCTTCGATGTTGAGGTGCCCTATTATTTCAACCTTGCACCCAACTATGACCTCACCGTCACGCCCGGCCTGCTGACGGCCCGCGGCGCGCAATTGGCGGAGAATTTCCGTTATTTGACTTCAAACTCGCATGGCCAATTGGATGCGACATTTCTGCCCAACGACAAGCAGCAGCATGACAATCGCAGCTATGTCCGATACACGGATATAACCGACATCCAGCACGGTCTGCGTTTCGATGCCGACATTGCGAGCGTCAGCGACAGCAATTACTTTCAAAGCTTTGCCGTGGGAACGGAGCAAACCAGCGTGACTTACCTGGAGCGCCGCGCGGATTTGCTTTATTACGATGATGCGTGGCGCATCCGCGGACAGTTCCAAAACTTCCAAACCATCGATATCTCGGTTCCCGATTCAGAGCGGCCCTATTCGCGCGTGCCGCGTATCCAGGCCAGTGCTCTGTATCCGATCGAGAATAGCAACTTTGAATTCGTGTTCGACAGCGAAGCCGTCAATTTCCTGCGCGGCGTCGGCCCCACCGGTGTGCGCTTGAACCTCTCGCCCGAAATACGCTGGTCGAGCCGCGGTCCGGGTTCCTTCTTTGAGCCCGCGGTCGGCTACGATTTCACGCAGTACGATTTGCAGGACGCCGGGCTTGACCGTCCGAGCAGGCCGACGCGATCGCTGCCCTATGCGCGACTGGACACCGGCTTGGTGTTCGAACGCGAAGCCGGCGCACAAGGCCAGCGAACTCAAACCCTGGAACCGCGGCTGGTATACAGCTTCGTTCCCTATCGTAGCCAGGACGAATTGCCGATATTCGACAGCGGCCTGCCCGATCTTAACTTGACTGAATTATTTCGCACCAATCGATATGTAGGATCGGATCGCATTGGGGATGCCAACCAAGTGGCGCTCGCAGTGACGACGCGATTGTTCAATACCGTCTCCGGAACCCAGTACCTGTCTGCGACCATCGGCCAGATTCGATATTTCTCGATCCCGCGCGTGGTGCTGCCCACCGACCCCTTGATTCCAGGGCTGCAGATCGCCCAGAACATACCGATAGTGAATCCGCTGGAGTTGCCGGGCGATGCGCTGTCGGTGGCGCGCGGCCAGCCCTTTATCCCGTACTACCCGGGCGAGTACGCCTACGGACTCAATCGCAACCGCTTCGCGCAGCCATTGGGCGTTAATCCGCAGGCGCCTGGCGCATTTCCGGCCTCCGATATCGTCGCGGAGGTGATTTTGACAGGCTACAAGCACCTAGGGGTCAATCTCGACTATCAATGGAACCCCTACACCTCGCAAACCGAGAAATCGGAAATTTCGGTCCAATACCGGCCCGATCCGACCCGCGTTGTTAACATCGGCTACCGGTTCCAGGAGGGCATTCTCAAGCAATGGGACGGCTCTTTCGCATGGCCGGTCGCAGAGCATTGGAACACGGTGGGACGCTGGGTGTATTCGCTCCAAGACCGTCAAACCATCGAGCAAGTGGCCGGTTTTGAGTATAAAAGTTGCTGTTATAAGGTCCAGTTGGTGCAGCGCCGCTACCTGAGCATCCGTCCCGGCACCACCACGGTCGGGGGCACACTCGACACCTCGTATGCATTACAATTGGAACTGACGGGCTTAAGTTCGGTCGGAAAGCGTGAAGATTCCTTCCTCGAACAGTCGATCCGCGGGTATTCGACCCGCGACCCGAACACCCAGTGAAGGCGAGTACCTAGGATTTTGACCCATGCGTAAAGTATTCCAATCTTGTGCGATCGTCATTGCGCAGATGCTGCTGTTGTCACCGTCCCATGCGCAGACCCGCGACATCGGTGTTCACGGCGAATTGCTGGACCGAATCGCCGCCATCGTCAATGACGGCTTGGTTCTCAAGAGCGAACTGGACGAACAAATGACATCCGTCGAGAAGCGCCTCGTGGACCAGAAAGTCGAGCTCCCCTCACAGAGCGTGCTGCGGCAACAGGTGCTCGATCGGCTGGTCCTGCAGGAAATTCAATTGCAGCGCGCAAAACATGTTGGTCTGACGATTACGGACGAACAATTGAATGGCGCGCTTCAGGAAATCGCGGTGCGCAACAAAATTCCATTCGATCAGTTGCCCACGGCCCTGGCGGCACAGGGCGTGGATTATAAGCAATATCGCGAATCGATGCGCAAGGAACTGACCTTGAGCACCCTTAGGCAGCGCGATGTGATTACGCACATCAATGTCTCGCCGCATGAACTTGAACAGTACCTCGCGCGCGAGCAGAACGCCGCGGCAAATGATGAATTCAATGTATCGCACATTCTGCTGTCGCTGCCGGCCGCCGCCACTCCGCAGCAGCTCGAGGATATCTCGAGCAAGGCGCAGGATGTCGCTTCGCGCGCGAGCAAGGGCGAAGATTTCGGCCAGCTCGCGATTGCGAATTCCAACAGCCAAACGGCTCTGGACGGCGGTCAACTGGGATGGCGCAAGGGTGCGCAGCTGCCGCAATTCATTCTGGATCTGGTCGTCAAGATGAAGCCGGGCGAGGTGAGTACGCCGGTTCGCACGCCGAGCGGCTACCACATCGTGAAGCTCAATGAGCGGCGCAGCGGCGAAACCCCGGTCATCATCAATCAGATCCACGTGCGGCATATCCTCATGAAGCCGAACGAATTGGACGACGACGCGACGGTGCGTGAAAAGCTCACCAAGCTGCGCGAGCGAATTCTCAAAGGAGAGGATTTCGCCGGTATCGCCTCGACTTCGTCCGAAGATCCTGGCTCTGCACCTGATGGCGGCGATCTGGGATGGAGTGGACCTGGCACCTTCGTGCCGGAGTTCGACAAGGCCATTGCGGAGCTGAAACCCAACGAGATCAGCGAGCCCTTCAAGACTCGCTATGGTTGGCACGTTGTGCAAATGCTGGGTACCCGCACTTACGACAGCACCGACGATGTCCGGCGGCAGAAAGCATTTGCCGCGATCCGCGAGAGCAAGGCAGACGAAGAAACGGAACTGTGGTTGCGCCATTTGCGCGACGACGCCTTCGTCGAAACCAAGATGTAGTGTACATACCGCGCATCGTCATTACGTCGGGGGAACCCGCCGGTGTGGGACCGGATGCCTGTGTCAGCGTGGCGCAAAGAGATTGGGAAGCCGATCTGGTGGTGGCTGCCGACGCGGACCTATTGGCAGCCACTGCAAGCGCGCTCGGATTGCCTCTAATCTTGGAACGCTACAACGTCAGCCGTCCCGCCAGGCCGCATCGCAGCGGAACGCTTCAGGTGATGCATATTCCGACCAGCTGTCCCGTGGTGGCTGGGCATCCGGATGTGCGCAATGCGGCCTATGTGATTGAAATGCTGGATCGTGCGTGTGATGGCTGCAGCAACGGCGAGTTTGCTGCCATGGTGACTGCGCCGGTGCAGAAAAGCACCCTGATGGACGCAGGTTACCGCTTCAGCGGCCACACAGAATATCTTGCGCAGCGAACCCGCGCGGCAATGCCCGTGATGCTGCTGCTCAATGATCAGCTGCGAGTGGCGCTGGTAACGACCCATCTGGCGCTGGCCGACGTGCCGCGCGCCATTACACGCGACCGCCTTCGTTCAACCTTGCGCATCGTGAACATGGATTTGGAACGGCATTTTTCCTTGGCTGCGCCGCGGATCGCCGTCTTGGGACTCAATCCACACGCCGGCGAAGCCGGACATTTGGGACGGGAAGAATTGGACATAATCAATCCCGTGATTGCCGAACTCCAAGCCGAGGGAATGAACTTGCAAGGGCCGGTTCCGGCCGACACCGCCTTTACACCCCGCTTCCTCAGAACCGCCGATGTGATCGTCGCCATGTATCACGACCAAGGACTGCCTGTAATCAAGCATGTTGGGTTCGGGAATGCGGTGAACATGACCTTGGGCCTGCCGATTCTGCGCACCAGCGTGGATCACGGCACAGCGCTTAGCCTGGCGCGGTCCGGAAAAGCCGAGACCGGAAGCTTGAGCGCCGCAGTAGCGCTTGCCATCGACCTGGCGAGTTCGCGCAGCGATCATGCGGGTTCGTAAACGTTTTGGGCAACACTTTCTGCGTGACGCGGGCACCATAAGGCGAATTCTCGAGGCGATTGCGCCAGTTCCCCAAGAGCGCATCGTCGAAATCGGCCCTGGTCGCGGCGCCTTGACCTGGGGGCTTTTGCAGCGCGTGCGCTCCTTGGATGTCATTGAAATCGATCGCGACTTGGCTCAATCGTTGAAAGAAGACTCGCGTGCAACCCCAGGCCTGCGCATACACACTGAAAATGCGCTCGAGACCGACTTTGGCCGCTTACGCGCGGATGGCGGGCCGCTGCGCATCGTCGGCAATCTTCCCTACAATATTTCGACGCCGCTGCTGTTTCGGCTGCTGTCGCAGCGGGCGGCGATTGCGGATATGCATTTCATGCTGCAAAGGGAAGTCGTAGAGCGCATGACCGCGCCGCCGTCGAACAAAACTTATGGTCGATTGACCGTCATGCTTGCCGCGGTTGCGGAAGTTGAAAAGTTGTTTGATGTCGGGCCAGGCGCATTTCAGCCGCGGCCTAAGGTCTGGTCTGCCATCGTGCGCTTGCGGCCGACGCTCAAGCCGCGCTTTGATATCGGCGATGACGGCGTGCTCCGCATGCTGGTCACGGCGGCGTTTTCTCATCGTCGCAAAATATTGAGCAATGGTCTCAAGGGATTGCTCACACCGGATGAAATTGAATCCTGCGGCATCGACTCGCAGCTTCGACCGGAAGTGTTGACACCCGCGCAATTCGGCCTGCTCGCCGCCCGCTACTCTCGGTTATACTCGAAGCCGCATGGCCGGCTACAAGAAAATCTTGGTACTCTTGGATCTGACTGACGCCAGCGAACAGATCGCGGCCGCGAGCCGGGACATGGCTGCGCACTCGGATGCTGCTGTGGTGATGCTGCATGTGGTCGAATTCGTGCCTGCCGAGCCGATGGGTGAGACGCTGATGCCGACGGTGCAAATTGAAGAGGATCTAGAGCAGCGTGCGCGGGTCATGCTGGACGAGCTGTCGGCGCGCTTGGGACTGTCGCGCGCGATTACGCGGGTGGAAGCCGGTAACAAAAAGACCGAAATTCTGCGTGTTGCCAAAGAAGAAGGCGCCGATTTGATCATCTTGGGAAGCCGCGTGCGTCACGGCCTCGGCATCTTGGTAAATTTTACCGAAGATACGGTCCTGCATGCCGCGCACTGCGACGTGCTTGCCATACGCTTAAGCTAACCTATGCAGATCCCAGCGGCAGAGCCAGTGAATCCCAGAATACGGGTCGAAGTCGAGACTTCCTACATCGAGGAACAGTCCGATCCGCGCGACAAGCGCTTTGTATTCTCATGCACCATCACGATTCGCAATGAAGGACAGGTGCCGGCGCGCCTGCTCACGCGCCACTGGATCATCACGGATGCGAACGGCAACGTGAAGGAAACACGCGGCGATGGAGTGGTCGGCGAGCAGCCGTACTTGAAGCCCGGCCAGGGATTTCGCTACTCGACCGGCGCGGTGATCGAGACGCCTGTCGGCACGATGCAGGGTAGCTATCAAATGGTAGCGGATGATGGCGAGCAATTCGATGCGCCGATCGCACCGTTCCGCTTGGCGATGCCCGGCGTACTCCACTAGGAGTCTGATGGCGCTGTACGCAATCGGCGATGTGCAAGGATGCGACGCGGAGCTCGGCACACTGCTCGGTAGCTTGAATTTCTGCGCCGACCGCGACTCAGTCTGGTTCGTCGGCGACTTGGTCAATCGCGGTCCCGAATCGCTCAAAGTGCTGCGCCGAATTCGAGCTTTAGGCGATGCGGCCACCGTCATTCTCGGCAATCATGACCTGCACCTCTTGGCGGTGGCTTATGGCAGCGCACGGCTGCGCGGCGACGACACCCTCGATGAAATTTTGGCAGCACCGGATCGCACCGCGCTGCTCGAATGGCTCCAGGAGCGCCCGATGATGCACGAGGATGCACAATTGAATGTGTGCATCGTGCACGCTGGACTGGCGCCGCAATGGGACCTGAACCAGGCGCGAAGCTGCGCCCATGAACTTGAGCAAGCGTTGCGGCGCAATCCTGAAAAGCTGTTGCATCGCCTGTACGGCGACCAGCCGGATCGCTGGGAGGATGGTCTCGAAGGCGAAGAGCGCCTGCGCTTTATCGCAAACTGTTTTACGCGTCTGCGCTATGTCGATGCGGAAGGCCGCTTGGTACTTCGCGCCAAAGGATCGCCGAAAAAGGCGCAGAGCAAATCGCTCATCCCCTGGTTCGAGGCGCGTGGCGCGCGCTGGCGCGGTTCTCGCATCGTGTTCGGACACTGGTCAACCCTGGGCTTCTTCAGCAACGCCGATGTCACGGGTCTCGATACGGGTTGTGTCTGGGGAGAACGTCTGACGGCATTGCGGCTCGACGTGCATGATGCCAAACCCGTGCAGGTTGCCTGCGCTGCGCCCAAGGAATTGCCGGCTAAGGAATCTTAGCCGCCCGCAAGATCTCGCCGCGAACAAAGAAGCGGCTGCCGCTCGCCTGGTAGGGGATGCAAGTGATGTCCTGCTTTACATTTCTCGCGCTTAAGCGCGGCAGGATTTCGCGCACAAACTCCTCAACCAGTTCGCAGTCGCCAATACCGTAATTTCGAAATGCGTCACTCGTCAGCGTAAAGGGTTGGTAGCGTACATCGACGGCCATCAGATCGCCTGGGTGCAATGGCTTGGCTGATGCGTCCGGCAACGCGGGCGAGGAGAACACCAGCCTTAAGCGAGGACCTAGGTATCCGCGACCTAGGGGGGCGGATTCGTCGCAGCCGAGCAGCGCAACCTGCAAATCGCGCCGCGCACCCAGGTCCAGGAGCAGGGAACGCATCTTGTCGCGCAATCCTTGGCAGGAATAGCGTGCCGTGCGGCCCATATAGGAGAACTCAAGGCGCTGTTCTTTCCAGACCGCCCGCAACGGGCTGCCCAGCAGATCGGCCGCTGAAAGCGGACACGAAAACAACAGTCCGATGCTCGCAATGACCCAAAAAGCCCGCATACTGCCTCCTACTCGTTGGACCGTGCTAAACGCAATGAAGTTCATCGCCGGTATAATGACCGCATGCCGGCAATTCCGCCTTTCAACCTGCGTCGATGGATAGTCCAACACCGCGAGCTGCTCAAGCCGCCGGTCGGCAATAAGTTACTTTTCGAAGACAGTGCCTTCATCATCATGGCGGTCGGCGGCCCAAATTCGCGCAAAGATTATCACCACGATCCAAGCGCCGAGCTTTTCTTCCAGGTCGAGGGCAACATGGTGCTAAAGACCGTGCAAGACGGCCGCTTGGTGGATGTGCCCATCCGAGAAGGCGAGATGTATCTGTTGCCCGCTGAAGTGCCGCACTCGCCGCAACGACCCGGCGGCAGTGTGGGCATCGTGGTCGAACGGCGGCGCAGCCCTCAGGAGTTGGACGGCTTCTCCTGGTACTGCGAGAACTGCGGTCATCAGCTCTACCTGGAGCGAGTCGCGGTGGGCAACATTGAAACTCAGCTACCGGAGATCTTTTCACGCTTCTATTCGAACCTTCAGCATCGCACTTGCAGCGTGTGCGACACCGTCATGCAGGCGCCCGCCTGACCACGCAGGAACTCAAGCGCGCGCAAGCAGCGGCCCAGGATGCGGCGGATCCTCTCGCGGGTTTCGCGCAGGAGTTCCATCATCCTCACGATCCAGAAGGACGCAAGCTGCTCTACTTTGGCGGCCACTCCTTAGGTCTGCAGCCCAAATCCGCCTCCGCCATGATCGAGCAGGAGCTTGCGGACTGGCGGCGCCTAGGTGTGTTGGGGCATCACGACGCTACGCGGCCCTGGATCCCCTATCACGAGCGCGCCGCACCGGCGCTCGCTGAACTCGCGGGAGCTCTCGAGGACGAAGTCGTGGCCATGAACTCATTGACGGTGAATTTGCACCTGATGATGGTGAGTTTCTTTCGGCCAGATGCATCACGCAACACGGTGCTGATCGAAAGTTCAGCATTTCCGTCGGACCGTTATGCCGTCGTTTCTCAACTCGAGTTTCATGGCCTGAATGCGGCGCACAATTTGATTGAAATGCAACCGCGTGCAGGCGAGCGCTGCTTGCGAACGGAGGACATGATCGAGCGCATCGAACGGGAAGGGACCCGCCTGGCGTTGGTGCTGCTGCCCGGCGTGCAATATCTCACCGGACAATTGTTGGACATGAAAGCCTTGATCGCCGCGGCGCGCGCTGTCGGAGCGAACGTCGGCGTCGATCTCGCGCATGCCATCGGCAACACGCCACTGCAATTGCATGATTGGGATTCCGACTTCGCCGTTTGGTGCAGCTACAAATACCTCAATGCCGGCCCTGGTGCAGTGGGCGGCTGCTTCGTGCATGAGCGCCACGGCCGGAATTGTAAGTTGCCCCGCTTTGCCGGCTGGTGGGGACACAACAAAGCGGAACGGTTCCTCTACGATCCGAACTTCAATCCGATCGATGGGGCGCAAGGCTGGCAAATCAGCAATCCGCCAATTTTATCCACGGCTGCGCTGCTCGCCTCATTGGAAATTTTCCAGCGTGCCGGCATGCCTGCCTTGCGCAGAAAATCCATCGCTCTCACCAGCTTCATGCAAAAGCTGATTGAAGAGCGGCTGCACAAGCGGATAGAGTTCATTACTCCCAGCGCCCCTGAGCAGCGCGGTTGTCAATTGAGCTTTGCGCTCGCGGGGTCCGCTGCCGACGCGAAGCGCTGCCATGAGCAGCTCACCGCCGCCGGCGTGATCGGCGATTGGCGCGAGCCCGATGTGCTGCGGCTCGCGCCGATACCGTTGTACAACTCATTCGCGGATGTGTACGCCGCGGTCGACATTCTGGCGCGGACGTTGCGCGCATGATCTTCTCGTGATCCGCATTGTCGGCGCGGGGCCAACGGGCGCGTTGCTGGCCATTCTCTTGGCGCGTCACGGACAGCCGATTGAATTGTACGAAACCCGGCCTGATCCTAGAAAGCTTCCCGCTGACTCCGGTCGTTCGATCAATTTGGCGCTGGCCGATCGCGGCATCCATGCGCTCAAGGCGGCCGGTGTATTCGATGACTTGAGTTCGGCGCTGCTGCCCATGCGCGGCCGGTTGATTCACTACGAGAATGGGGATACGGCGTTTCAGCCCTACGGGCAGCGGTCAAATGAAGTGATTTATTCGGTGTCCCGGCACCGGCTCAACCAAGCGCTGATCGAAGTCGCCGCCGGCCGATCCGGCGTGCAGGTCTATTTCCAGCATCGGCTCGAGGGGGCGGATTTCGCGCTCAACACTGCGCAGATTCGCGACCTCGTGCAGAATCGAATGATTGCCGTACCCATGCAGCCGCTGCTGGCCACCGACGGTGCCGGCTCAGGCGTGCGCCGCGAAATGGCGGCTCGACAACTGATTCAGGCCAGTGAAACCGATCTCGAGCATGGCTACAAGGAACTGTCCATCCCCGCCGGTCCGCACGGCAGCTTTCGCCTGGCCAACGACGCGCTGCATATTTGGCCGCGCGGCAATTTCATGCTGATCGCGCTGCCCAACGACGACGGCAGTTTCACCGCGACGCTGTTTCTGCCGAAACATGGACCGACAAGTTTCGCATCGCTCAGCGATGCGGGCGCCGTCGAAGCGTTTCTCGTGCGAAATTTCCCGGACGCGCGTGAGCTGATGCCCAATGCGCTCGCGGAATTCGGTGCGCATCCAGTCGGTTTCCTAGGAACGGTGTCCGCGCAACCGTGGCACACTCAGGGGCAGGCAAGCCTGATCGGCGACGCAGCGCATGCGATGGTGCCCTTCCACGGCCAAGGCATGAATTGCTGCTTCGAAGACTGCATTGAATTCGAGGCCTGCGTCGCGCGACATCCCTGCTGGGAGGCGGCGTTTGCAGAATTCGGCGCCGCCCGCAAACCCAATACGGATGCGATTGCAGCCATGGCGCTCGATAACTACATGGAAATGCGCGAAAGCGTAGCGGACCCACAATTCCAGCTGCAGCAGGCACTGTCGTTGGAACTCGAGCGGCGCTTTCCACGGCGTTTCATTCCGCGCTATTCAATGGTGATGTTCCACCATGAAATTCCTTACCTAACCGCTCAGCAGCGGGGAGCGACGCAGACTGAAATTTTGTCGGAACTGACACACGGTGCGATTCGCGCACTGCGGGAGGTCGACTTCGAACGCGCGCAGCACGAGATCATCAGACGGCTGCCGCCGCTGTGAGTGCCTGCGGACGCCTCGCTCGATCGAGAGTCAGAAAAGTGCAGGCGTAGGCGTTCTTCTCGTCAGCTTCGTGACGCTCGCGGCTGGATTCAGTCCATTCTGGATCGCGCCAGGCCGCAAAAAACGTGTCGCCATCTTTGATCTCGGCGTGCACCAACGTCAGATGAATGCGTCGCGCTTGCGGCAGGCACAGTCGATAAATTTCCGCACCGCCGATTACCATGAGCGGCGATTCGCTGCCAACGGCAGCTTGGGCCGACTCGAGCGTGCGCACAACCTTGCAATCGGCCGCCGCAAAATCACTCGAGCGGCTCAACACCCAGTTGATCCGTCCGGGCAATGACTTGCCGATCGACTCGTAGGTCTTGCGGCCCATCAGGATCTGATGACCCATCGTCAGTCTTTTGAAATGCTGCAGGTCTGCCGACAAGCGCCAGGGCAGCTGGTTGGCTCGGCCGATCACATCGTTCTCCGAAACCGCAACCACCAATTCCACAGCCGCGCTCGTCATCCGTCTCTCTCAAAAAGCGAAAACGGATTTATACGCTCGCCCGCGCCATCCCGCCAGCACTCGCCAGCACTCGCCAGCACTCGCCAGCGCGAGATTTCTCTCACCTATCGGGACGCCTGAGGTGCTAAGCGACGCGGCATTCGCTCAAGATCCAGCGCGTCAGTTCCTGCAAATCCTCGCGCGCACGATCCTCCGGACGGTGCAGCAGGAAGTAACTCTCGTTAGTGGTCAATTCCGCGTCGAATAATTTCACGAGACCGCCCGCGCTGAACCGATCCGCGCTCAATCGCGACGGCACCAAGGCAATGCCCACGCCTTGTTCGGCGGCGCGCACCACGGCCGACATGGTATCGAGGCGAACCAGCCGATTGGGCTTGATCGCTTCGATCCCGAGCCCCGTTGCCCACTTCCCCCATGCCTCACGACGCTCTTCATGCAGCAGCAACGTCTTGCCGTTCAAGTCGGCGTAAGTATCGATGGGGTTATCCAGCAAAAAAGCGGGAGAGCAGGCCGCGATAAAGTTTTGTGCGAACAATTCATGGACCACCAAGCCGTCCCAGGGGCCCGCGCCAACGACGATGGACAGATCCGCTTCCGGCGGATGGGTCTTGGGCGCTGAGAATGTCGTTTCAATGCGAATGTCCGTCTCTTCACGCGCCTGAGAAAATGAAGCCAGCCTCGGCAACAACAATTCGTTGGCAAAAAACGACGGCACGTTCAGCCGGATGATGGTGCGGCCATAGCGCACCTGCAGCTGCTCCGTGACCGATTCAAGTTTGGAAAAAATGTCGTTGATGTGCTCCAGATAATTTCTGCCGGCGTCGGTCAGCGTCAGCGTGCGCACACCCCGCTGAAACAGGCTCACGCCCAGCTGTTCCTCCAACGCCTTGATCTGGTGGCTGACGGCGGATGGCGTAACAAATAATTCTTCGGCCGCCGCCTTGAAGCTTTGCAACCGCGCCGCGACCTGAAAGGTCTTTAAAAATTTGAGCGACGGTAAGCGCATATGCCAGGTCTATGATACATCATCAATCCGCAGCAACATTCATGCGAGATCTTAAAGTGCCCGAATTTGCGGCGAATCCGCTCGCTCGTGGCGTTCCTCAAAAAATGGCGTGTGCTGGTAGTCGCCATTGACGCGAGCCGTGAGGATTGTTCAAGCCCTTGGGCCGGCGTGCTGTGCACGCCCGCGAAACCACCCGCTGATGCTGATTCGATCGCAGCGCGCCTGCAACACCTCGTGCTCACGGCCGGACGTCAAAAAGCAAACCAATCTGCCGCCCAGCGGCTCGACCTCGATAAATCCCGCATCCGCGCCAAAGATTCGTAGTACGCCGCCATCAGAGAGCTGCCACTGCGGATTCAAGTACAGCACCACGGACAGCATGCGCTGCGCGTTGCCCAGCGGTTGATCGACATGGCGCGCATAGGCCGCCCCCGACGGATATTTCGCGTAGTGCAGCTCGAGTTCGAACAACCCTAAAAATGATTCGCGATTCAATTGCTGGCGCAACTCCTCCATTCGCTGCAATAGCATGCGCTCGGGAGGCAGCAGCGGATCGCACAACCAACAGGTGAAGTCGCCGCGGATGCTGGGGAGGTGTTGCTCCGCGCCCTGGCCGCCAATGCGTGCTGCCGCAAAATCTCCGCGGGCCTCACGGGTGTGCGCACATTCGCGCAATGCGTTGACGTCGGCGGCCGAGACAAACTGATCTTGAATCGAGATGCCGTTCAAGCTCAAGTCGGTGCCTGCGCTCACGGCCGCTTGCGAAGCTTTGGACTGTTCGCGCGCTTCCGTAGTCGCCGCTTCGCGCGTCCTTGCAGCATGCTACCGCGGCAGTTTTCCGCGCCGCAGTGACAGGCGAAGATGACATCGACATCGGCGGGATCGTCATCGTCGCGCTGGATTCTATAGTCGTACGCGAGTTCCTCACCGCGCCGTATGGTGCGAATTGCTTCGATGAAAATTCGCTTGCCGATATCAACCGTCTGGCAATTTGGATCGCAGCCATGATTCACGAAGCGCGCCTCATTGCCGTCTATGCTGGCATCGATCACCGTCTTGGCGTCCACGGTGAAGAGGAATGTGTGGCCATCCTTGGGGTCTTTGTCTGCATATCGGGTGTCAGCGCACTCGTGGGTTACGCGCTCGCCGAGATATTCGATGATGTTCGTGCCTTTGCGGATGCGCCGCAGCGCGAATACGCCGTAGCCATGAATGCGCGAGTGGCGAACCTCAAACAGAGGCGTTTTGCGGCGACGCACGGCCTTCATACGGCGATCGGTGCTTTGATCGCCGCATGATATCGATAGTCAATGATTTTAAAATCTTCGTAAGCGTAGTCGAACAAGCTGCGCGCCTTGCGCAGGATCTGCAACCGCGGCAAAGGATACGGCGTGCGCGACAGCTGCAGATCGGCCTGCTGCAGATGATTCATATACAGATGGCAGTCTCCGCCCGTCCACACGAATTCGCCGACATCAAGGTTGCATTGTTGCGCAATCATGTGCGTGAGCAGCGCGTAGGAAGCGATATTGAAGGGAACACCCAACAGCGCATCGGCGCTGCGCTGGTACAACTGGCAGGATAGACGGCCGCCGGCCACGTAGAATTGGAACAAGGCGTGGCACGGCAGTAAGGCCATGCGATCCAATTCCCCCACATTCCATGCGCTAACCAGGATACGCCGCGAGTTCGGATTGCTCTTCAGCTGCTCGAGAACCTGGGATAGCTGGTCGATATTCCTGCCGTCGGGCGTTGGCCAGCTGCGCCACTGCTTGCCGTAGACCGGACCTAAGTCCCCGTTCGAGTCGGCCCATTCATCCCAGATACTGACGCCGTGCTCCTGCAAATATTTAACATTGGTGTCGCCGCGCAAGAACCAGAGAAGCTCGTAGACAATCGAGCGCAGATGCAGTTTTTTGGTCGTCACCAGCGGCAAGCCGGCGTTTAGATCGAAGCGCATTTGAGAGCCAAACACGCTTAGAGTGCCGGTGCCGGTCCGATCGCCTTTTGCAGCGCCCTGCTCACGGATGTGGCGCAAGAAATCGAGGTACTGCTGCATTATGTCGCAGGAACCCCGTTGCCGGTGGGCGCATTGCGCCGGTAGGCATAAATCATCATCGCGGCGCCGGCCAAGATCATCGGCATCGTCAATAGCATGCCCATGGTCAGCCAATCACCCACGAGATAGCCTATATTCGCATCCGGCAAGCGCACCCATTCCACCAAGAAGCGGCCGCAACCGTACAGCAGCAGAAACAATCCTGTGGGCGCCAATCGCGGCCGAGGCGTGCTCGTAAACCACAGAAGAACCAGAAAAAGCAGCAAACCCTCGAGCGTCGCCTCGTAAAGCTGCGATGGGTGCCGAGAAATCAACACTCCCTGTGCGTCCGGCACGCCAAATCCCCAGGGCAGACTCGTGGGTTTGCCCCAAAGTTCACCATTGATGAAATTGCCGAGGCGACCGAAAAACAGCCCAATGCCTGGCAGCGGCGCGACGAAGTCCAATACGTCGGCAATTTTCTTGTGCTTGACGCGGGCGAATACGATGGCAGCGGCCAAGACGCCGGTCATGCCGCCGTGAAAAGACATGCCGCCGTCCCAAATGTGAAAGACATTCAGCCAACTCTCTGCGATCACATCGTGTCCGTAAAAGATGCACCACCCGAGGCGGCCGCCGAGGATGACGCCGATCGCACAGTAAAAGATCAGGTCGTCGATTTCCAGCGCCACCCAAGTTGAACCGGGCCGGCGCGCGCGGTATCGCGCCAGCCACCAGGCACCGACGAATCCGATCAGGTACATGATCCCGTACCAATGCACGCGGAGGGGACCCAAGGACACGGCGATCGGATTGATGTGCGGATAGGTGAGCATGGACGCTACTTTAAACTCTCATTGACGCGACAGAAATAGGCATTGAGATATCGGGTCTCTGGGATCGCGGGGTGCACTGGATGGTCCGGCGCTTGGCTGCCCATTTCCAGGATTTGCAGATGTCGGTCAGCGCCGCGTGCCGCTTTGGCAATAACATCCTGTAAGTCCTCCGCGCTTACGTGAAAAGAGCAGGAACAGGACACCAAAATGCCCTCGTCCGCGATCACTTGAATGGCAAGCTGGTTGAGCCGTTTGTACGCGGCCAGCGCCTTAGGCAGGTCCTTCTTGCGTTTCGCAAACGCGGGCGGATCGATGATGACGACGTCGAATCGCGCGCCCTCACTGCTGAGTGCTTCAAGTACATCGAAGGCATCGCCCTTGCGAGTGGTCAGCTTAAGGCCATTGCGCTGTGCGTTCGCGGCCGCCATCTCCAACGCCGCCGCGGAGCTGTCCACGCAGGTCACTTCATGCGCCCCGTTGCGTGCCGCGCGCACCCCCCAAGCGCCCGCGTAACTGAATACGTCCAGCACGCGGGCACCGCGCCGCACATATTTCGACAAGGCGTCGCGATTGGCGGCTTGGTCGAAAAACCACCCGGTCTTTTGTCCCTCCAGCAGGGGTGCTTGGAATTCCAGGCCGTCCTCGATCACCATGGCAGGCTTGTCGAAGTTGCCCGCCGCGACCTCCACGTAACTGGGCAAGCCCTCCATCTCTCGCGCGGAACTGTCGTTCTTGAAGAGCAGGGCATCGCATCGCAGAACTTGGCGTAACGCCTCTTGAATTTGCGGTTTGAGCACTTCCATTCCGGCCGTGCCGATTTGCGCGACGCAACTCGTTCCATAACGATCGACGACCAACCCAGGCAGCCCGTCTGATTCTCCGTACACCAGTCGATAATAAGGTTTAGAGTACAGTCGATCGCGCAATGTCATCGCGACGCGAATGCGAGCGGACAGCCACCCAGCGTCCGGGATCTTCCAGGTCTCGAGCAGTCGCGCCGCAATGAGCGATTTCGGATTGACGTAGGCCAAGCCCAGTGCCCGGTCGTTATGCGCCAGCACGCGCACCAGTTCGCCAGCCTGGAACTTAGGTAAAGGCGTTTGGCTGGTGTCGACCTCGTTACTGAAGATCCAAAGATGTCCGGCGTGGAGGCGGCGATCTTCGTTGCGTTTGAGGCGCAGAACGGGCAATTGCGCCACTTCGCGGGGATCGGTCATGGACATATCCTCGGCTATAGTAATCGTCATTCTAACCGACAAGGGCCATGAGGATGCTGCGCAATCATCTCGCTGAGGAGACCAGTCCGTACTTGCTGCAGCACGCGGATAATCCAGTCGAGTGGTATCCCTGGGGCGAAGCGGCATTGACGCGCGCCAAGCATGAAAACAAGCCTATTCTCTTGTCGATCGGCTATTCCGCATGTCACTGGTGCCACGTCATGGCCCACGAGTCTTTCGAAGACTCAAGCACCGCGGCGTTGATGAACGAGCTGTTCATCAACATCAAAGTCGATAGAGAAGAACGTCCCGACCTGGACAAGATTTACCAACTCGCGCAGCAAATGCTCACGCACGGGTCAGGCGGTTGGCCGCTGACGATGTTTCTCACACCACAGGAACAACCTTTCTTCGGCGGCACGTATTTTCCCAAGGAAGCTCGTTATGGCATGCCCGCCTTCCGCGATCTGCTGCGCCGCGCCTCCCAGTATTACCGCGAGCAGGGAGCGGAAATCACCGCACAAAACGAGCAGCTTCAGACCGCGTTCGCCGCGATGGTGCCGCAACCGGTTGCCGGCGCCGTGCTCGATAAGTCAGTCTTGGCCGCCGCGCGCACCAAGCTCGAACAGTCCTTCGATGGCACCTTCGGCGGATTTACCGGCGCACCGAAATTCCCGCATTCAACCAGCATCGAGCGCTGCTTGCGTCAGTGGCACGCCACTTCGGCAGGCGCCGCGCCGGACTTGAAGGCCCTGTCCATGGCGAGCCTGACGCTGACCCGAATGGCGGAAGGCGGGCTCTACGACCAGCTCGGCGGCGGTTTCTCGCGCTATTCCGTTGACGGCGCCTGGATGATCCCGCACTTCGAGAAAATGCTGTACGACAATGGGCAATTGCTTTGCGAGTATGCGCGTGGACATCTTGCAACCGGCGAGCCCTTGTTCGCCAAGGTTGCGCATGAAACGGCCGACTGGGTACTGCGCGACATGCGCTCGCCGGCAGGCAGCTGCTACGCCAGCCTCGACGCGGATTCTCAGGGCCACGAAGGGAAGTTCTATGTTTGGACGCGCAGCGAAGTTCAATCATTGCTGACGACAGCTGAATACGAGGCATTTTCAGCTAGATTCGGCTTGCATCGGGACGCTAATTTCGAGGGTGAATGGCACCTGCACACCCATGCAGCTCTGGGAGCCATTGCCGGTGCAGTCAACGAGTCGCCGGAGACGGTGAGCGCACTCATCGAGTCCTCACGCTCGAAGCTGTTGAAGGCGCGCAACTTGCGCATCTGGCCGGCCCGCGATGAAAAGATCCTCACCGCGTGGAATGCACTCATGACCAAGGGTCTGGCGATCGCAGCGCGCGTGCTGCGGCGGCCCGACCTGGCTGAAGCGGCCACCGCTGCCGTGGATTTCGTGCGGCACCATCTATGGCGCGACGGTCGATTGCTGGCAGCCTATAAGGATGGCCGCGCACACCTGCCCGCCTACCTCGATGACTATGCCTTTTTGGCTGAGGCGCTGCTCGAGCTGTTGCAGACCCGTTGGCGCAGCAGCGATCTTGCGTTTGCGCGCCAGCTGGCCGATGTGCTGCTGGATCAATTCGAAGACGCGAAGAGCGGCGGATTTTTTTTCACTGCCAAGGAGCACGAAAAGCTCATTCACCGCAGCAAGACATTCGGCGACGAATCCGTGCCCTCAGGAAACGGCGTCGCGGCCTCGATGCTGTGCAGATTGGGATACCTGCTCGGCGAAACACGCTATCTTGATGCGGCCGAACGCACTTTGCGGGCCGCATGGACGGGGCTTCAAGACCATCCGCAAGCACACATGAGCCTGCTCAATGCGCTGGAAGACTTTTTGTCCTCGATGCAAATCTTGGTGATTCGCGGCGAGACGGCCAGCGCCGCTCAGTGGGCGAGCGCCTTGGGCGCTGTGTATGCGCCGACACGCATGATTTTTGCGATTCCCACTGATGCCGAGCTGCCGCCAGCGCTCGCGGCGAAACGCGCAGGTCCGACAACCATTGCTTATGTGTGCAGCGGCATGACCTGCTCGGCGCCCCTGGCGAATTTAGAAGCGATCTCTCGCGCTCTAACGCTTAAGGGTCACTTAGCGTAGTGTTTGCGCAGCTCGGCGCCGACGCGGCGCTTGAAATCGCCATGCAGCGTATCGGAGTAAAGCGGTGCGGCATTCCAATCGAGCGCCCACGGCTGGGCAGTACGCGTGTTTTCGGGTTCCGCGCTATCGCGGGGAAAAATGTGCGCATGCAGCGCCGGATCCACATTGCCATAGATCGCGTAGTTGATGCGCGCCGCCGCAGTGATTGCCAGCAATACATCGCCAATGAGCACCATATCGAACAAGAACTGAGCCCGCGCGACGGAGCGAAGCTCATTCAGGTGCGTCACCACGGGATCCGGCAGCAGCAAACAATAGCCGGGCAGCACCTGGCGCTCACCCATCACCACCCAGCCTGAAGGCAGTTTGGTGATAGCGGCCGGCAATTGGCCGGCGCGGCAACGCTCAACGAGCGTATGAATAGTCGTTACGGGCATTTATTTTTCGCGCGACTTCGCAATCATGGCGGCATCCACCGGCGACGCCGAGTTTCCGAAATGTGAACGGATATAGGTCAACAGAGCGCCCGCGTCCGGATCGCTCATCCAGCCAAACAATAGCATCTGGGTTGGATATCGGCCTGCCGGAATGCTAGCCGGCCGTTTCTGGCTCAAAACCCACTGCGCGAGCTCGATCGGATCGCCCAATACCGCCGGCGAGCCGGACAGGCTTGGAAAAACTTTAGGCAAGCCCTCGCCGTTATCACGGTGACAGGGCACGCAATTTTGCATATACAGCGCAGCGCCGCGATCGGCGCTGCCCGGCGGCGCGCTGACCCCAGAGGAAGCGTTCGGCGTCGATTGGCTGCAGCCTCCCAGCAGCAGCAATCCTAACGTCACAAGTCGACGCAACTTGGCTGCCATCGGGTTCCTAGCCGCGCCAGGTGCGAAAAGCACCGGTATCCAAATGCACAAAATTCGACGCACGGTAGTACCCTACGCCTCCTCGCTTTAGGCGCTCGGCGCGCGTTGCCAGATCTCGGCAATCAACGCCGCTCATGCGTACATCGATCGCGCGGCCCTGCATGTGCAGACTGTGTTGCGATACACCGCTGCTGCGCTCGTGCAATCGTTCGTTGGTCTCGGCTGAGCGATAGCCGGAGATCACGTTATATGCCGGGGCCACACCAACCTGGGCGGCAACATCAACCAAGTAGTCCATGAGCTTCGGATCAATAGCGTGCTTCTCGCCGTTGCGAAAATCTCGCAATAAGACTTCGAGGGCAGCGAGCGCATCGGGCACAAGGGCGCCGTCTCGAAAGTACTCGACATCCAGCTGCTCGCTGGTATGCAGATTGGTCAGCGCAATTCGCCTCGAAGTGGAATTGGGTGAGCCGATCAAAGATTGCGGCCACAGCGCTGCCGCGCCAGTCAGCGCGGCGCTCGCTGCGAGGATGCGTCGACGAGTGATCATAAGCCTCGATTCTCAAGCAGCCGCCCATGATCGAGCGCCAGCACCGTTGCCTTGGGGAAAAAATTAAATTCGGACGCTGAGGCCCAGGTATAGGCGCCCATCATGCGGCCGATAACCAAGTCGCCGATCTCGAGCTGGGGCAGATCGAGCTTTTCCCGGATCACATCGATGCTGTCGCAAGTTGGGCCGGCCAGCACCGACGGAAAGGTCTGCGCGCCCTGCCGCAGGGCTTCGACCGGAAATACCGAATGGTCATACATTTGTCCGCTATAGCTGCCGTACAGCCCATCGTCAAGGTAGTACCACCAGCGGCCGTCCCGCAGGGCGCGGCCCATGACCGAGGCGACGGCGATGGCGGCGGGCGCCGATATGAAGCGACCCGGCTCGGCAATCAGGCGTATACCGGGCGGCAGCCTCTTGAGTGAGGCATTGATCGGCGCACAAAATTCTTCGATCGACGGAGCGGGCTTCAAGTATGGCACGGGAAATCCGCCGCCGATGTCGAGGACATGCACGGGATGTCCGGCAGCAGCCGCGCCTTGCAGCAGTTCGCGGCACACCTCGATGGCCCTGACCATCATTGCCGAATCGGCATTCTGCGAACCGGTGTGAAATGACAATCCATCAATTTTGATGCGCAATTCCGCCGCCAAATGGAACAGCGATGCCACCGTTTCCGGATCGCAGCCAAACTTGCGGGATAGATCTACTTGCGCATCGGGGCTGCGGAAGGAAACACGAGTCAACAACGAGCAGCGGGAACGGAATTGCGTAAATTTGCGCAGCTCGTCCGGATTGTCGATGACGAAGCGGGTGACGCCAAAGCTCAACGCCGTGCGAATATCGCCGTCGCGCTTGATCGGGTGGGTGTGAATACAGCGCCCCGGCGCAACCCCCAGGCGACGCACCAATTCGACTTCACCATTGGTCGCGAGGTCGAAAAAGGCGCCCTCCGCCATGAGTGTAGTGATCAGCGATGAGTGCGGCAGCGGCTTTAACGCGTAATGCAGATCGACGCCCGGCAAGGCACGGACGAGCCGGCGATATTGCTGACGCACGCGCTCGGCATCGATCACTAGCAGCGGCGAACCATAGCGAGCCACTAAATGTTGGATCGCCTCTCGCGAGAAAGGATCTTGCTTGGGATCGAGTTCCATCGGCTAGCCGACGCTCAGCTCCAAGGAATCATCGCCCAAGCCGCTGGCGCGCTGCAAGCGATCGAGAATCGCAGCCCACCTCTCGTCCTGCGGCAAACGTTGAACGAATATCTTCACGCAGCCGACCCGATCGAGCGTGCGTAAATGGTTGTACAGATTGTGCGCGTAGGTATCGGGCTTCTTGCCGGCGTTGATCCACGTCATATGCCGCTGCGTGTGCAGCGGGGGGCGCATCGCCAGCACCGCCACTTTCTCTTCGCGCGCCGCGATCTCGCCGGCCCGAACTTCGAGATCATCCGAATCCACGATTTCAAGCGGCGTCGATGGTGCATAGTGCAACGCGCGATCGCCGGGCGCGCGCGGAACCGCTCCGCCAACCGCCATGGGTCCGACTACCCGCTCGAGTTGCGAGCGCGTAATGAACCCCGGACGCAGCAGCCGAGCTTGATTGTCGAGGCAGGAAACGATGGTGGATTCGAGGCCGATGGGCGAGTCGCCGCCGTCGAGAATCACTTTAACCGCATCGCCGAATTCATCCCGAACATGTTCGGGCTTGGTGGGGCTCAAGCGACCGTAACGATTGGCAGATGGCGCGGCGATGCCGCCGCCGAACGCGTTCAGCAGCTGCTGCGCCATAGGGTGCGAGGGTACGCGAATGCCGATGCTGTCCTGGCCTCCGGTGACGATCTCATTGACGTTGTCGGCTTTCGGCAAAATGAGTGTTAAGGGACCTGGCCAGAATTTGTTCGCCAATCGCTCTGCCACCGCCGGCAGCTGCGAGACCCAGCGGTGCAAGTAGCGCGGGTCGTCCAGGTGAACGATCACTGGATGATCGGGAGGGCGTCCCTTGACCTCGAAAATCTTGTGCACGGCCGCCGGGTTGGCGGCATTGGCGCCGACTCCGTAAACGGTCTCGGTCGGAAACACCACCAATTCGCCGGCGCGCAGGGCTTCGACCGCTGTCTCAATCTCTGACTGTGTAGCTCTTACCACTCGCTCATGATATCAAGACTGCGATACGAGCAAGCGCCGCTTCCGATTTATGAGGACGGTTTTACAGTTGTTAAATGACTTGTAGCAGGAAGGCGACACTGCAGGAACACTAGATCGAGCCAGCGGCCGAACT
The DNA here is from genome assembly GCA_041690895.1 of Gammaproteobacteria bacterium. Lineage (GTDB taxonomy): Bacteria > Pseudomonadota > Gammaproteobacteria > Steroidobacterales > Steroidobacteraceae > Bog-1198. The sequence goes on along the minus strand of JBEPVT010000012.1, from coordinate 22,986 downwards.
TGAATCCCACCTGATGGAAATGCCCCACGTTGATGAAACCCAGGCTTTCATGCAGCTTGATGGACGCGGCGTTGTCGGCATCAATGCCCGCGATCATGACATGCTTACGCATGGCCGCAGCCTGGGCCATTAGTTCGATCACCAGCTGCCGGCCAATGCCCTGACCGCGCCGGTCGGAGCGGACATGAACGCTGTGTTCCACACTGTGCTGATAACAAGGCGGCGCGCGAAATTCGCCAAAAGTCCCAAACCCGGTGATGCCCGATGCATCTCGCGCGACAATGAAAGGGAAGCCCCCGGAGCGCTTGACATCGAACCACGCGGCGCCGCGTTCCGCGTTCAACTCGACCTCGGAGTAAACGGCCGTGGAATTGCGAATTACTTCGTTGTAGATGCCTAGGATTTCAGGAAGATCTTGCTGCGAGGCAGGGCCATTTATGCCGATCAATCGAGATACGCCGGCGGTTTTGGCAGATTTTGAAAATCCTTGGGATCGTGCTGCACGATCAAGCGTCCGTGAGTATTTCTAAGGATGGTTTCGATGCGGCTCATCGAGGCTAAGGTATCCGCGCGATCCGTATTGTAGACCGGCACACGTTTGAGCAGTCGGCTGGTTCGCAAGTGGTAAAGATCGCCGGAAAGAATGACGGTGCCGCTGCGTTGCAATTTGAGTTTCAATACCTGGTGTCCCGGCGTATGTCCAGGAGCGCGCAAAATCATCACTGCGCCATCCCCAAACACATCATAGTCGCCCTCGATGGCCTCATTTTTTGCATTCTTGAAGACGCTCCAGGTTTCAGGCAGCACGCCGCCCGGCGGCGGCAAAACCAGTGCCCAGGCAAGCTCGGCCTTGTTCATGATCCACACAGAATCGGGAAACTCATTGGCGTTTCCAGTGTGGTCCCAATGCAAGTGCGAAAAGGCAATAAAATTGATGTCCTTGGGCGTCAACTTCAGCGACTCCAATTGCGCCAACAGCGTGACAGGCACCGTGACGTGGACGCCGGGCGCCGCATCGCTCCCCTCCTTGGGATTGTTGTAATGATCGCCCAAACCGGCATCCCACAATAAGTCGCCCTTGGGATGGCGTATCAAGAAACACGGCGCCGCGATTTCGCCCGGCTTGCCGTCGTATTCGCCGGTATCCGAGAATCCCGCCATATCCTTGAACGTTGCGTGCCCGCAGTCGAGGATGTAGAGCCTTAAATCAGCGGCACGAGCCGGGCAAGGGGCTACCGTCCACAGGCATAGAAACACAAGTGCTATTGCAGGAAGCGTAGATCTAAGATACGGATCATTCATGAGACGGGCCCTCCTGAGCGTCCTATAATACTAGACCATCGATGAGCGAGCACGAACACCATCAGCATGAGGAACATAAGCAACCCGCGCCCACGGCGCTGGAATTGCGGGTCCGCGCCTTAGAGGCCCTGCTGACCGCAAAGGGCTACATCGATCCGGCTGCACTCGACGTACTGATCGATGCGTACCAGACAAAAATCGGGCCCCGCAATGGTGCGCAAGTCGTGGCGCGCGCCTGGTGTGATCCCGAATTTCGCCGCTGGTTGCTCGAAGATGCGACTTCCGCCATCGCTTCCTTAGGATTCACGGGGCGTCAAGGCGAGCACATGGTGGCGGTCGAAAATACACCGGAAGTGCACAACATGGTCGTGTGCACTTTGTGCAGCTGCTATCCCTGGTCGGTACTGGGTCTTCCGCCGACCTGGTACAAGAGTGCGCCGTATCGCGCGCGCGCCGTGAAAGACCCCCGCGGCGTCCTCAAGGAATTCGGCGTTGAATTGCCGGAAGCCACTCGAATCCGCATATGGGATTCGACTGCCGAAGTTCGTTATCTGGTCTTGCCGCAGCGGCCTGCAGGCGCGGAGCATTTGAGCGAGCAGGAACTTGCAAATCTCGTGACCCGCGACTCCATGATCGGCACCGGCGTGCCGAGTTCGGCGACGTGACCTACCGCTCTTACGCTGACCTCGGCGGCCAGGACGAGCGCGGCGCCATCGTCGCCGAAGTCGAGGGCGAATTATTTCACGCGCCGTGGGAACCGCGAGTCATGGCGCTGGTGGTTGCAATGGGGCCGACCGGCATGTCGAATATCGACATGAACCGCTCGGCGCGCGAAACGCTGCCCAACTACCGCGACCTGAGTTATTACGAGATCTGGCTGGCCGCACTGGAAAAACTCGCCGCACAGAAGGGCCTGCTGAGTGATTCGCCGCCGGCGCCAACGGAGGTGCTGCGCCCCGCAGCCGTTGCCGTCACCATTGTTAAGGGATTTCCGGCATCGCGAGCTGCGATGGGACCCGCGCGCTTTTCAGTCGGTGATCGCGTGCGCACTGCCGCCCTGCAACCTCCTCACCACACGCGTCTGCCGGCGTATGTCCGGGGCAAAGTGGGTGTGATTGAGCGCGTCCATGGCGCGCATGTTTTTCCCGATACGAACGCGCAGGAGTTGGGTGAATGGCCGCAATGGCTATACACCGTGGCTTTCGAGGAACAGGAACTCTGGGGCCAAGCGCAATTGCAGCGCTCCACCGTCTCGGTCGACGCTTTTGAGCCCTATTTGGAAGCAGCATGATGCAGGATGCATTGCGGAATCTTCCAGGAATTCCGCTGAACGAGGGCAATCCCGTTTTCAATGAGCCTTGGGAAGCCCGCGCATTCGCGATGACTGTCGCATTGCACGAGCGGGGCCTGTTCACCTGGCCACAATGGGCCGAAGCCCTAGCGCGCCAAATTGACCTGGCGCACGCGGCAGGAGACGCGGATCTCGGCGACACGTACTACCGACATTGGCTGTCGGCGCTCGAGTCGCTGGTCAAAAACCTGCGGGCCTAGCAGTCGGCAGCGCCGCCGTCACGTCCGGCGGGTCGAGCGAGGTTCTGATCCAGGTACCGTCCTCTTGCCGATTGAGCTCGTACGCAGGCCAGTAGTGCTTGTCGAGCTTCAAGGTAATCACGTCAGTCTGGCCGTTCCAGCTAATCGTTTTCAGCCGCAATGACGCACGATCGGGTTTGCCGCTCACCGCCCTGATAAATGCATCGAGATCCGGTGTCGGCTGGCCATCTACCTCCGTGATGCGCCTGCCGGCGTACAGTCCAAAGTGTGTGGCCGGCGAGCCATAAAAGAAGAACGAGACGAACACGCCGTACGGAGCGATGCCGCGTTGCGCCGCCATCGCGCGATGCGGCGCTTGGAGCGTAGCGCCGGCCCAGATCAGCACGCGGTCGATGTCGCGGCCGTTCAATGCGACGGTTTTCATCTGCAGGGTTTTTTCGGCACCGTCGCGCCACACCGTCACGGATACCGTGGAGCTCTGCACCGCGCGCTCAACCTCGCGAAATCGATTCACGACTTTGCCGTCGATTGCGAGCAGCAAATCGCCAGGTTCGAGCAGCGCTGCCGCGGGCGAGCCCGCAACGAGCCGGTTGATACCGAGTACTTGCCGACGCTGCGGATTGTGCTCCTCGAAGCGCCGCACCCAATCATCCGGCAGGCCCAACTCGCGCGCGCCCGCCAAGGATTGCACATCGAACTCCGCTTCGAAGGAATACAGCGGCCGGCCATCGGCAACCACGCTGATCATTTCGCTCACTAGATCAGAGGGTATGCCGCGATTGATCTGCTGCAATTCGCGCTGCGACTCGAATGCGAAACTCGACCATAACGCCAGCACATCGCCCTTTTCATCCGTCAGCACGCCGTCGTAATCGGTCGGCGGGTTGATGAGGCTGACGACTTCCAAATTGCTGTCGCGAAAACGCAGTGTGCGAGACAGCGGAAACGAGACGACATCGACGCTGGAAATCTGCGTCTTCTGCGATTGAATTTTCGAATCGGCGCGCTGGCCCACCACCCAAACATCATCCCCTGGACTCAAGCTGCGCCTCACCAAAGTCGCCGCGCGCACCGGAGTGCTGCCGATCGACTTCGGATCGTAGGAAATGACGGCAAGATTATGCAAGGGATGAATGAACACCACCTTGCCCGGCACTTCGACGGTGCCCGCAAAGGTGATGCGTACATCGCCCATCGCGACCGGTACGGTATTGCGGTCGATGGCCACCAAACCGCGCTGCGCGTCCACGATGATGCCGGTGCCGTGATAATTTTTCTCGGTCACGCCTGAAGTGGAATACGGCATGTCGAAATTCACCAGCACCAAGGACGGCGCCAGCCGATCGATGCGCGAATCGCCGGTTTTGGCGAACTGTGTCGAGGCGGGTTTGACCGTGGATGGAGCTGGCCCGGGATTGATGCTGATACAAGGCCAGGTGCCGAGCGTATCGTCCCGCTTGCACTCTCGCGCCGGGAACCAGCGCCTATCCATGCGAATCACCTTGAGCTGCACCGCGCGAGGATCTTCGATCGTCACGTAGCGCACCGGCGCTCTTGCCCCATCAGCCAGTTCAGCCAGTGCTGCGGCGAAGTCCGCGATTTTTTCAACCTTCTTGCCATTGAACGACGAGATCAACGCGGCACGCGGGATGCCGGCGGCGCCAAAGACATAGCCTGGATTGGCGATGTAGACGCCCTTGATGGGCACATTGAAGTGGCGCGCTTGCTGATAGGACAGCGTGTGCACGACGGTCTCGCCGAATTCGAGGTACTCATCCGGAGTGATGGCGCTCAAGGATTGCACATCGAGATCGTGCTGCGCTGATTGGCTACCGCGCTGCACTTCGACCTTTACTTGCCGGCCTACGTGGTTGTCCAACACTTCTTCGAGCGAGAAAAATTCCGGAATGGGCTTACCGTCGATCGCCACCAGAATGTCGCCGGGCGCCAAGATCCCGTCGGCGGTCGATCCGGGTTGCACGTCGTCCACCACCAACATTCCGGTTAGCTTTGGATAGGCTTTGCGCATACTCGCCTCGGTGCTTGCATTGAGGCCGAGCCGCTTCAGCTCATCGTAGGGTGTGTACTTGAACACGGTTTCCAACGTCCCGCGCGGCACCGGCTTGCCGACTTCAAGATACTTCAATGCGCGCACCACGGCCGTCAACGGCAAGTAGAAACTCGAGGCGGCGCCAGTGGCGCCGCCGGCGTTCAGTGCCACGACCCGGCCCTCGATGTCGATCACCGGGGACCCCGACGAACCACCCGAGGTGCTGGAAGCGGCTTGATAATAAAACGTGTTGAAGTCGTTGTATTTGCCATAGCCGTATTCCGGTGCTTCGCGGTCCAGACGCGCCAGAGTCCCGGCAAGAATCGACAGTTGTTCGCCGGCATCATTGCCGACCACCCGGATCTCGCGGCCGATGACGGCGCCTTGCGGATACAGCGGCAGCTCAGCCGGCTGAATGAAATGCAGTTTCGCCGGATCGTAGTGATAGATACCGAAGTCATGGATGGGATCCCGATAGATCGGGTAAAGCTGTACCTCTTCCCGGTTCAGAAAAATTGCCTGCGCGGTCACAGGCCCGGGCGTCACTACGTGCCGATTCGTCAGGATGAGTCCTCGCTTGGCATCGATCACGAAGCCGGTGGCTTGCGCGGTCGTGTTCCATTCCGTGTCAAACGCGCGGGTGCTATCGATTTGAATGGTGACAACGCCCGTCGCGATCCGTTCCAGCGTCTGCGCCCAATTCGCCGGCGTGTTGGGTATGCTCGGAGCGGAGGTCGGAGGAGAAGTCGGGGCGGTGAACGCGGGGGTGACTGAAAATGCGAGCAACGACAGAAACAGCGAAATACGGGGCATGCCGATCCTAGGGTTAAATGTCGATTAGTACCTCGGATCGGACATCGTCAAGCGCCAGCCGGTTCCTATCAAGCAGCAGTTCCCTTCCAACTCAGATCGAGCTGCTTTGCTGCACGCACATCATCCAATCGTCGGACAGGCATTGTATGCGGCGCGGAGGTGAGTTTCTCTGGATCATGTTGCATTTCTTCCCGGATCGATGCCAGCGCATCACAAAACCGGTCCAGATCCTCCTTGGCCTCAGTCTCCGTGGGTTCGATGAGCAGACACTCCGGCACTAGCAGCGGGAAATAGGTCGTCGGAGCGTGAAACCCATAGTCCAGCAAGCGCTTCGCAACATCCATCGCCGAGATATGGTAAGCCTTGTTTTCCTGCTTGAGTGTGATGATGAACTCGTGGCTGGCGCGACGTTTGGGATAAGCGGCTTCGAAGCCGAGAGCCTGCAGTCGCTTCATCAAATAATTGGCGTTGAGTGCGGCGAATTCCGCCACGCGCACCATGCCTTCACGGCCTAGCAGCCGCATATAAATATAGGCGCGCAAATTCACGCCGGCATTGCCCATGAAGCCGGATAGCCGGCCGATGGATTGCGGCAAATCGCGCTCAGTCAGCCAGCGATAGCGCGTACCGTCCTTGCCGACAATGGGAAGCGGCAAGAACGGCTTCAAACGCGCGCTGACGCCGACCGCACCAGAACCCGGTCCGCCGCCGCCATGCGGCGTCGAGAAGGTTTTGTGCAAGTTCATGTGGATGACGTCGAAGCCCATGTCGCCAGGACGCACCTTTCCCAAGATGGCGTTCAGATTTGCGCCGTCGTAGTACAGCAGACCGCCGGCATCGTGGACGATGCGTGCTATCTGCACAATCTTGCGTTCGAATACGCCGAGCGTGGAGGGATTCGTCAGCATGATACCGGCCGTTGCCGGACTCACGCTCGCCTTCAGCGCCTCAATGTCTACGTCGCCATTGGCGTCGCAAGGAATTTCCTTGACGATATATCCGCACATGGTCGCGGTGGCGGGATTGGTGCCGTGCGCTGCCTGCGGCACGATGATTTCGGTGCGCGCGGTATCGTTGCGCACTCGGTGGTACGCGCGGATCATCGCTACGCCCGCAAACTCGCCCTGTGCGCCGGCCATCGGTGTGAGACTGACCGCCGGCATCCCGGTGATCTCTTGCAGCATTTCCTGCAACTCGTACATGCAGGCGAGAAACCCCTGCGGTTCCGGACCCAAGGGATGTCTGCCCAAGAACTCTGGCAGCATCGCGTAGCTGTTGCAGGCCTTGGGGTTGTACTTCATGGTGCAAGAACCCAAAGGATAGAAATGCGTATCAATCGAGAAATTCATTTGCGACAGACGCGTGAAATGACGTACCGCCTGCAGCTCCGAGACCTCGGGCAACGCTGGAGGCATCTCGCGGCGCAGATTGGCGGGCACGGCCGCCGCACCGGCAACCCACGGTGGAAATTGCGTGGGCGCCCCTCGGCCGGGCTTGCTCAATTCAAATATCAAAGGTTCGCGCGATCTGAGTTGCATCGTCTCTCTCCTAAGCCGCAGCTCGCGATTCGTTCATCACCTCGGCCAGTGCCGCGGCATACGCATCAATGTCGGCGCCGAGTTTGGTTTCAGTCGCACATACGAGCAATGCATGGCCCAATTCCGGATAACGGTCGGTAAGATCCAATCCGCCTAGAATTCCCCGCCGCGACAGCGCCGCAAGAATCGCGGCCGGCGGGCGATCCAGAATCAATACCGCCTCATGAAAGTGCGGCCCTGTGAAGGCGCGTTTCACACCGGGCACTTTGCCCAAGGCGTTGATCAGGTCTGCGGTGCGTTGCATGCTGGCTTGCGCAACAGCTTCCAGGCCTTGCGGTCCTAGGAGACTCATATAAATGGTCGCGGCCGTCACCATCAAACCCTGATTCGTGCAAATGTTCGAGGTGGCCTTGCTGCGGCGGATGTGCTGCTCGCGTGCCTGAAGTGTCAAGCTGAAACCCGGCCGCCCTTCCACATCCACGGTGCGTCCGACGATTCGTCCGGGCATCTGACGCACGTATTGCATGCGCGTCGCCATGAAGCCGAAATAAGGACCGCCCGAGGACAGCGGCACGCCCAGCGGCTGTCCTTCGCCGCAAACAATGTCGGCGCCGCGCGCGCCTTCGACTGCAGCGCCCCACTCGCCGGGGGGCCTGAGCAGTGCCAGCGAAGTCGGGTTCACAATCGCAATTAACATGATCTTGTTGTCGTGCGCCCAATCCGTGAGCGCATCGACCTCCTCAAGGCAGCCGAAGAAATTCGGCTGCTGAACCACGAGCGCAGTGAAATCCTGGCGGCTATGAGGTTTGAGCGCTTCGAGCAGCGTGCGGCCCGAAGGCCGGTCGAAATCCACCGGCACGAACTCGATGTCTTGATTGCCCGCAATTGCCTGCGCCACTTGCGCATAAGTAGGGTTCACCGTGCGCGGCATCAATATGCGCCGCGAGTTCGAGCTGCGATTGGATCGCACCGCCATGAGACAAGCCTCCGCCAGCGCCGAAGCGCCGTCATACAGAGAGGCGTTCGACACCTCCATGCCGGTGAGCGCGCACATCATGGATTGATATTCATAGATGAGTTGCAGCGTGCCCTGACTCGCCTCCGCCTGGTAAGGCGTGTAGGCAGAATAAAACTCTCCGCGCGTGGCGATTGCCCATACGGGTGCCGGGATGTGGTGTTCGTAGGCGCCGGCGCCGATGAAATTCAAGGGGCGCCCATCGATCGCCGCGCGTTCAGTCATCAGTCGCGCGATCTCCATTTCCGATAGCGGCGCGGGCACGTTGAGGACGCCGGCGCGCAAGTCCGCAGGAATTTCATCGAACAGCTCTTCGATTGAGCGCGCGCCGATGACTTTCAGCATGCGATCGATGTCGTCGGGCGTGTGAGGAATGAATGCCACTTGGGTCCCCTACTTGGATTCTTCCGCCAGGAAACTCTCATAGGCGCTCGCGCTCATGAGCGAAGCAGCATTGAGGGAGCCGCCGATTTCCAAACGAAATAACCATCCGGCTCCATAGGGGTCCTGGTTGAGCAGTTCGGGCTTGCTGGACAGCGCGCCGTTGTTTGCAATCACTCTTCCAGCCATCGGACTGTACACATCGGATGCCGCCTTAACCGATTCGACGACTGCACAAGCCTCCCCTGCACTCAACGCGCGGCCGACGTCTGGCACCTCGACGAAGACCAAATCGCCGAGCGCGCTTTGCGCGTGATCAGTAATGCCGATGTCCAAGGTGCCGTTTTGCGCCTGACGTACCCATTCGTGGCTCTTGGTGTATTTCAGATCGCTTGGTATGTTGTTGCTCACGTAAAGACCCTCTAGCTGATATCGATCAATGGCTTGCCATGGCGCACGAACGGCGGCTTGACGATGCGCGCCGAATGTAGCTTGCCGCGAATGTCCACTTGCACGGTCGGTTGCGATGTTTTAGGCACGCGCGCTAACGCAATGGAACGATTCAAGGTCGGCGAAAAAGTTCCGCTTGTGACCTCGCCCAAAATGCCGGCCGTCGTGCCGCCGCTGACCAGCACTTTCTGATGGCTGCGCAGCACGCCGCGATCCTCGAGCAACAGGCCCACGAGTTCACGGCCGCCCTCACGCTGCGCACGCTCCAAAGCTTCGCGGCCGATAAAATCGCGATCCGTCGGTTCGAAGGCGACGGTCCATGCGAGCCCAGACTCTAGCGGATGGAAACTCTCGTCCATGTCATTGCCGTATAGATTCATGCCTGCTTCGAGCCGCAGCGTGTCGCGCGCGCCGAGGCCCGCCGGCACAATACCTTGCTCGAGCAGCCTGTTCCATGCGTCCGCTGCATCGACGGCGGGAATCATGATCTCGAATCCATCCTCACCTGTGTAGCCGGTTCGAGCTACGAACCAGGAGCCGAATGCCGCCCCGAAAAAAGGTTTCAATTCAAGAACCGCCGCCTGCTGCTCCGGCAACAGCAGCATCGCGGCCTTACGCCGCGCGCCGGGGCCTTGCACGGCGATCATCGCCAATTCCTTGCGCTCCACGACCGTCACGTCGAAATCGAGCGCGTGCCGGCGTATCCAAGCCAAATCCTTGTCGCGCGTGCCGGCATTGACCACCAGGCGAAACCAGGTTTCCGACATGTAATAGGCGATCAGGTCGTCAATCACGCCGCCGTTCGGCAGCAACATGCAGGAATACAGTGCCTTGCCCAAGGTCTTGAGGCGGCCCACATCATTGGCGAGCAGAAATCGTAGAAATTCGCGCACCCGTCCGCCGGTCAAGTCGACGATGCACATGTGCGACACGTCGAACATGCCGGCGTCACGGCGCACCGCGTGGTGCTCTTCGATTTGCGAGCCGTAATGTAAGGGCATATCCCAGCCGCCAAAGTCGACGATTTTGGCGCCTTGCTGAACATGATTATCGTGTAGAGGAGTCTTAAGGCCCATCGCAACCTCATGGCAAACGAACACAGGTAGCCAAGCACCGTCGTGCTTCGCCCCTCTGTCCTTAAGACCTGAGAGATTGCGCGCTTACATTTAAGCGCTGCTCCCCTTCGGTGGATCGCCTGGTGCGATCGCTCTCCAGAGATCGCGAGAGTCTGCCGTTCATGTGCCTGAGCGTTTCCGGGCGGTTGCGCCTTCGGCGGTCCTAGTGAAAGGACTCTCTCCAGACAGCTCTTATCGCGAGTGAGGCGGCATGATACAGAAGACAGTCTCGGGATTGAAGCGGCAAGTCCTCAATATATGTTGCAAGCGGCCTATAGGCAGCCTATAGGCCGCTTGCAATGCTTAGGCCAGCTGCTAGCCGCCTGACTTTTTCGCCGGCCATCCCATTTTGATAAGTTCCGCGACGATTGAATCGCGGTGATCGCCCTGTATCTCGATGATGCCACTGCGCACCGTCCCACCCGAGCCGCAGCGCTTTTTCAGCTTCGTAGCCAGAACCTCAATTTCCGATAGCGAAAGCGGCAAACCCGTAATGATCGTTACGCCCTTCCCCGCCCGTCCTTGAGTTTCGCGCGCAACTCTCACTGCAGCGGGCTTGGCAGCGCCGGGTACACTCTTTGGGCATACACACTCGCGCACCGGCCGCCGGCAATTCGGGCAGAGACTGCCGATGCCAGTCGAATAGACAACTCTTGAACTCATGATTGCTATGTAACAATACTCGTTCAATACCTCAAGCGAGTTCGACCGTGCGCAAGCTTCTCCTTATCGCGATGACCTTAAGCCTGTCTTCGTTGGCTCAGGCGGACACCTTTACTTACTCTTATATTTTCGGCGAGAAAAAGCTGGGTCATCTGACCGCCGAGACCAAGGGCGATCTGACGGCCATCGACTACGACGTCAAGAACAACGGCCGCGGCCCGACCATTGCCGAGTCGATCACACTGGATGCTGCCGGCTTGCCCACCGAATGGACCGTCAAAGGCACGACGACGTTTGGCAGCAAGATCGCCGAACATTTCATTCGCAAGGGCACGCGCGGTACGTGGGTGGATTCCACCGGCAAAGGCCATTCGACCATTCATACCCCGAGCATATATCTGGCACAGAGCTCCAGTCCCTGGGCGAACGGAATCTATGCGCGCGCGCTATTAAAGGCTGCCGACCAGCAATTGCCCGCATTGCCGGGCGGCACGCTGCGTCTGGAGAAGGGTGAGACACTCACGGTGCAGGGAAGCGGCGGCCCGCTCGAGGTGACCCGCTACGACCTGATTGGCATCGATCTCGACCCGCAGATCATGTTGCTGGATCCGGCGAACAATTTATTCGCCGACCTCGACGCCAGATCCATTCTCGTGCGCTCGGGATACGAAGGCGAAGAAAAGCGTCTGCGCGGTATGGCGGCAGCCTGGTCGAGCGAGCGATTTGTAAAGATTGAGCACGACGTCGCGCATCACTATGCCGGTCCGATTCGCATTCGCATTCGCAATGTCAGATTGTTCGATCCCAAGAACTCGTCTCTGACGGATGCCGTGTCAGTGCTGGTTCAGGGCAAGGTCATAGCCGCCGTCGAACCGAATGACAGTCCGCCCACACCGGGTGAGACCACCATCGATGGTGCCGGCGGCACATTAATCGCCGGCATGTACGAAATGCATGCCCATTTGGGTCAAAGCTCCGCCCTGCTCGACGTCGCCGCGGGTGTCACCACGGTGCGCGACATGGGCAATGACAACGCGGTGCTCGAGCAGATCATCCACCAGATAGACGGCGGCACGATCGGCGGTCCGCATGTCATCCGCTCGGGTTTCATCGAGGGCAAGAGTCCGTTCAGCGCAAACCTCGGCATCCTAGTCGACAGCCAGGAGAAAGCGATCGACGCCGTGCGTTGGTACGGTGCGCGAAACTATTGGCAGATCAAGATCTACAACAGCATGAATCCGGCCTGGGTACCGGCCATGACCAAGGAAGCTCATCTTCTCGGCATGCGTGTTGCGGGCCACATTCCCGCTTTCTCGAATGCCGACGCCATGATCGAGGCGGGCTACGATGAAATCACCCATATCAATCAGTTCGCGCTCGGCTGGGTGATTCAGCCCACCGAGGACACGCGCACGCTGTTCCGTCTGATCGCGCTGAAGCGATTGCCGAAACTTGATCTGCAAAGCGACAAAGTGCAGCACACCATCAATATGATGGTGGAGCGCAAGATTGCTATCGATCCCACCTTAGGGATTCATGAGCAATTGACCCAGAGACGCGACGGGCAAATTCCGCCCGGCGCAGTCGATTATTTTGATCACATGCCGATTGGCTGGCGCCGCAACGCCATGAAGGCGTTGGCAGACACATCCGCGCCGGGCGACGATCAAGCCTACCGACAGGCTTTCGACAAGCTGGTCGCCATTGCTCGGATGCTGCACGACCGCGGTGTGTTCATCGTCTTTGGCACCGACACCGGCGGCTCTTTCACCTATCATCGCGAACTGGAGTTGTACCAGCTGGCGGGAATGACGCCCGCCGAAATCTTAAAGCGCGCGACCTTCGATTCGGCGCGCTATGTCAGCCAAGACCAACGCATGGGCTCAATCGAAAAAGGCAAGCTCGCGGATTTCTTTCTGATTCCCGGCGATCCGATCAAGAATCTGAAAGCGATCAAGACCATCAGCATGGTCGTGAAGGACGGCACGGTGTATTACCCGAGTGAGGTGTATCCGAAATTCGGCATTCAACCGTTTACGCCGCCGCCGAAAATCGTGGCGGCTAGCGCGGTAAAGCCGTGACAGTCGGCGCGGTTCGGCGGAAGCTGTCCTAGTAGCTTCCGCCCGCGCCGCCGCCGCTGAAGTTACCGCCCGCGCCTTTGAGGGGCGAGACGGTCTGCGCATCGGCGCTGGGAGATAGAGCACTGGCACCGGCCAATTGCAAAAGGTCCAAGGCGCCGGTGCTTTCGCTTACTTGAAGCGAGGTAATGCCGCCGCGCGGCCTGCGGAGGTATCGATCCAATCCTAAGGCCAAAATTAGCGCCGCGCTTCCCCACAGGAGCAACTTCAGTTCGAGAGGCAGGTCGGTCAAGACTCGCAGCTGATAGGCAACACATCCCATGGCCACCATGCATGCTAGCAGCGGCCCATGGGCTCGCCGCCGAAGCCCAGCCATCAGCGCTGTTGCAGCGAATACGGCGCTTGCGACTCCGGTACCGACGCGAATACCCGTTCGGTGCTGGGTCGCGAGCCAAACAAATCCGCACAGCGGCATGATTACCGCCAGCCAGCCCAGCATCTTGTCGTGGGACGGTCTGCGGAACTGCATGCTACCGAGAAACAATGCGATGCCACCGACCGCATAGCAAAAAATGCCGGCAGGAATGGCAACCTTAGGTTCGCCAGCCAGTTGGTGGCCCCCGGCAAAATCGATCGCAACAGAGCCTGCTACGAAAGCCAGCGTCAATAAGAAGGGATTCAGCAGCCGAATTCCAGCAAGCGCAAATGCCAGCGCGACGGCGACCGACCAGCCCAGGTTTCCAGTTGCGAAATGCAGGCTAATGGCCAGCAATCCCCCGGTCCACAGTGCTTCTTCGAAACCCGCATGGAATAAGTGCTTGCGCAAAATTAACCACTCCGCGGCGGCCAGCAAGGTCACGCCGGCAGCCAGCTCGGCTGCGGGTCGATAGATGAATTCAAACACGGCGGCGGTGAGCCCGCCGGCGACTACACCCAGCACGAAGAAAGCGCAGCGCGCAATGAATGACGGCGCATTCCATAGACCAACACGCGGCGCAAGCCAATCACCTGCTATCACGTGCAAACGCGCCGCCGCCGTCATCCAACGTTCCTGCTGCGTCGATGGGCGCAGTTCGATCATGCTTGCGCCACGTTTGCGTTACGGTGGAGGTTCCACAGCAACAGCGCTCCCGCAATTACGGTGGCCAGTTCGAGCAGCAGCGCGGCGAGCCCGTATTCGATGACCTGCGACTCCAGCCAACACAACGTAAACGCGGTATAGGCGGTCCCGTAAGCGGCGAAAATTTCCTGCCCGCTGCGCCGCGCCTTGGTGATCGACGCGCCCGCGAGCGCAATCAAGATCCCGAGGCCCGCGAGCCTCGCCCCCGGCGTTAGGCACAGCGCCAGTGCGCCCCAAAAACCGACATTGGCGGCAAAATTTTCGAACACATACTCAAAGGATTCCGCTCCGCCAAGGCGGCGATTCGCTGCGCGCCATACGAGAATGCTCGCCGCACAGATGATGGCGTTGGTCCCCAACTTGACCGTGGAAACATCGAGGCTCAATGGCGTCGCGATTCTCCCTTCGATTCCAAACCAGGCCGCCAAGGAAGCGAGCGATGCGCATAGGACTAAACGCGAGTCGAACGCATACGCCGTGATCGCGTGAAATGCGGCCAGGATCAACAGATACCACTGCCACTCGGTTCCCAACCAATGATATTGCGATTCGGCGTAACCTAGATCTGCGCTGACGATCAAGGCACCGAGCAGCAGCAGGTAATCGCCGCCGATCGATCGCGGCTTGACCTGCCATCGAGCACGGAGCGCCGTCGCGTAACAGCAAACCGACGCCAGCGCCAACGCGGCGATCAGCGAGGAGGGTCCGATGCGATCTAGATTGTCTTTGACCAGCAGGCCTATGCCCGTCGTAATCGCCACGACAGCCGCATAGAGCGCGAAGCGAAGCTCTTCGAATACCGAGAAGAGCGTGCCGCGCTCCAAAGCTGCGGCCCGCGCCGCAGTGGCGTCGTCGATCACCTGGGCCGCATTGAACGCCAAACACTCAGATTCGAGCGAATTCATTGTCCAGACTATACCCGCCTGACCCTTCGGGGCGCTCCAGGTATAATGGCAAGATGAGAGTTCGTCGACATTCCCTGACCGTCAAGGTGGGCTCGGTTTCCATCGGCGGCGCATCGCCCATCGTGGTGCAGTCGATGACCAACACCGACACCGCCGATATCGACGGCACGGTGGCGCAAGTCAAAGCGTTGGCGCGTGCCGGATCCGAGTTGGTCCGCGTCACGGTCAATAATGACGAATCCGCCGCGGCCGTGCCGCATATCCGTGAGCGCTTGGACGTGCATGGCATCACCACGCCCTTGGTAGGCGACTTTCATTTCAACGGCCACAAGCTGCTGAAGGCGCATCCCGCCTGTGCCGAAGCGCTGGGCAAGCTGCGCATCAATCCGGGCAACGTGGGGCGCGGCAGCAAGCGCGATCCGCAATTCGCCGAAATGATCGAGACGGCCGTCAAATTTCAAAAAGCGGTGCGTATCGGTGTGAACTGGGGCAGCCTTGATCAGGATCTGCTGACCCGCATGATGGATGAGAACTCGAAGCTCGCGCAACCGCTGGCGGCGATCGATGTCATGCGCGAGGCCATTGTGGTCTCGGCGTTGGACAGCGCGAAGCGCGCCGAATCCTTGGGGCTTGGGCCCAACATGATCGTCATCAGCGCCAAAGTCAGCGGCGTGCAGGATCTAATCGCCGTATACCGCAATCTGGCGGGTCGTTGTGCCTACCCCTTGCACCTTGGCCTAACCGAGGCCGGCATGGGCAGCAAGGGCATTGTGGCCTCCACCGCGGCCCTGAGCGTGCTGCTGCAAGAGGGGATCGGCGATACCATCCGCGTCTCCTTGACACCCGAACCCAATGGCGATCGCACGCAGGAAGTGATCGTCGCGCAGGAAATCCTTCAGACTATGGGCTTGCGCGCGTTCACACCCATGGTGATCGCTTGCCCCGGATGCGGCCGCACCACCAGCACCTATTTCCAAGAATTGGCACAAAAGATCCAAAGCCACATCCGCCATCGCATGCCGGAATGGCGCAAGCAGCACAACGGCGTTGCCGACATGACCGTTGCCGTCATGGGTTGCGTTGTCAACGGCCCCGGCGAGAGCAAGCACGCGAACATCGGCATCAGCCTTCCCGGCACCGGCGAACATCCGGTGGCACCAGTGTACGAGGATGGCGCGAAGACCGTTACCCTCAAAGGTGATCGAATCGCAGAAGAGTTCCAGGATCTGGTCGAGCGCTACATTGAGCGCACTTACACGAGGATCCAGACGTGACTGAATTATCGGAGAAAAAATGCGCGCCCTGCGAGGGCGGGGTCAAGCCCTTGACGCCCGCCAAGGTTAAGTTGCTCAGCAAGCAGCTGCACAAGGATTGGAAGATCGGCAAGGACTCCAAGAGCCTGAGGCGATCGCTGAAATTCAAAGATTTCTATCGGACGATGAGCTTCATCAATGCGCTCGCGTATATTGCGAATACCGAGGATCACCATCCGGACCTGGAAGCGGGCTATGACTATTGCCATGTCGTCTACTCCACGCATTCGATTGGCGGGCTTTCGGTCAATGATTTTATTTGCGCCGCAAAACTAGACCGCCTTTAGAAACTCCGGTACATCCCCCGACAACCCCAAGGCGCGCTGCGCAAAGACGCGTTTCATGAATGGCATCTTGTCTACGGCGCGCAGGCCCGCAGTGCGCAAACCGGTGCTGAGCGGGTCTGAATTTGAAAATACCCGCTCCAGTCCGTCCAGCGCGGTTGCCGCGATAGAGTTCTCGCTGCGCCGCCACCGCTCGTAGCGCCGCAGGTGTTTGCGGTCGCCATAATTCTCGACGCCGCCCGCCTCGCTGAGCACTTGGGATAGCGCCGCGCAGTCCAACAGACCTAAGTTCAAGCCCTGGCCGGCAAGCGGGTGCACCACATGCGCCGCGTCCCCCAGCAATACCGCACGCGGCCGTGCGTAGTCCATGGCGTATTGCAGTTTCAGTGGAAACGCTGCGAGTTTCGTAGTGAGCGTGCACTGCCCTAATACTTCGCCGCTGGCCTCGGTCAGGGCCTCGCCGAAATCTTGAGAATTCATGGCTCTCAAGCGGGCCGCCTTGGACCTGGCGACGCTCCATACAATGGAGCAACGGCCGTCGTTGAGCGGCAGAAACGCAACAGGTCCTGTGCTCAAGAAACGCTGCCACGCCGTGTTCGCGTGGGCGCGAGCGGTTTGCACCTGCCCCACCAATGCGTCTTGATGATAGGTATGCCCGGCAGTATCGATGCCGAGCAGCTCGCGCGTCTTTGAATGCGCTCCATCCGCCGCTGCCAATAGCGTGCCCCGCAATTCTCGGCCGTCGCGAAGGCGCAGCATCACATCATCGTCGCCTGCAAGGATCGCTTCGACCGAGCCCTCGATCAGTACTACACCTGCAGCTCGGGCGGATTGCAGACACTGCCATTGGAGCGCTCGCCCGTCGACGATGTAGCCGAGGTTGGGCTCGCTGAGCTCTGCGCAATCAAACCTGAGCGCGCCGGACCCAGTGGGCGTGCCGCTGGCATCCCAGATGCACATACGCTCATAGGGAAACACCCGCCTCACGGGCAGCAAGTTCCAAATTCCGCAAACCTTGAGCAGCCGTTCGGAGGCGCGGCTCATGGCGAAAACACGCAAATCCCAATCAGCATCGCTGGGCGGTGCGGTCGCGAAATGATCGGCGACCACGGCGACCCTTCCCGCCGTACTCAGTTTTCGCGCCAACAACAGGCTAGCGCACACCACACCGATCACACCGGCACCGACGATGATCACATCGAAATCCCGCGATCGTCCGCGGCTCATGTCAGCGCCACGCCGCGGGCCAGTTTTGGAACCCGTCCTGCACCGCCCGTGCTCAGGCGTGACAGCGCAGATTTTGCGGGGGGCAGCAAATCGAAGGCTAGTAGTCCTAAATTGCGAAGACGGCGCACCACGCTTAAGGGGTTGGAAAACACGCGCACCAGTCCGTCGGTAAAGGCAATGACACCTCTGCGATCCGCGAGACGCCAGGCATCGTACTCCGCCAGCAGCTTAGCGCAGCCCGGATCGGCGTCCTTGCGGGCGTTCTCGGCTATGAGTTCTGCGAGGCTGGCCATGTCGCGCAAACCTAGATTAAATCCCATGCCCGCAACGGGATGCAGACCCTGCGCCGCGTTGCCGATGATGACGCAACGCGGCGCGCTGGTGCGCGCCGATTGAGTCAAGGAAAGCGGATACGGCACGCGGCGTCCTACTTTCAAGAATCGGCCAAGCCGGAATCCGAAGCGGCGTTGTACTTCGGCGAGAAATTCTTGGTCTGACCACTCCAACGCGGATCTCGCGGCGTCCTTCGTCAGGGTCAATACCAGCGTACAACGTCCGCCATCTAGAGGCAGCAACGCCAACGGTCCCGAAGGTGTGAATCGTTCGTAGGCCACGTTGTCGTGAAAGCGCTGCGGCAGCACCGTGGTGATCACCGCGGTTTGCTCGTAGTCGCGCACTTCCGCGGCAACACCGAAGGCACTGCGCACGGCGGAATGCGCCCCATCGGCAGCCACAATGAGTTTCGCTTCGATCGCGGTCTTGGCGCCCGCCTCGGCGATCTCGATCTTCACGGCCTGCTCATTCGCCATGACCGAAGATACCTCCGCCGGACAAAACAGCTTTAGTGCCTCGATTGATGAAAGCCGCGACCAGAGCGCACTGCCGAGCGCCCGGTTGGCAACCACATAGCCCATGGCAGCCAGGCCCTGCTCGCCCGCGTCGAGGCGCGCAAAGCCGAATCGCCCCTGGTCCGACACATGAATCTTGCGGATCGGCGTCGCAAGCGCGCTCAAGGCAGGCCACACTCCGATGGTGTCCAATATTCTGCGGCTGCCATTCGACAGCGCCGTGGTGCGTTCGTCAAAACTGGGTTGCGCTGCTGCGTTATGTGGAATAGCTTCGATCAGTGCGACGCGCAAATTCAGGGGCGCGAGAGCCACCCCTAGAGTCGCGCCCACCATTCCGCCTCCGACGATCGCAACGTCGAAGTTCACCGCAGCGACTCAATGGCGTCCGGCGTTTTTTCAAGCGTGCCCGTAAGTACCTCCGCGGCGCCGTGGGTTACCAGCACTTCATCCTCGATCCGAATTCCAATGTTCCAGAACTCTTTGGGTATCCTGGCCGAGGGTCGTATGTAGATCCCAGGCTCGACAGTGAGCGCCATGCCGGGTTCCAGCACGCGCCACTCGCCGCCGACTTTGTAGTCGCCCACGTCGTGCACATCCAACCCAAGCCAATGTCCGGTACGGTGATTGAAAAACGACAAGTAGGCCTGATCCTTGATTAGCTTGGACGTCGAACCATTCAGCAACCCCAGCTTAGCAAGGCCCTGGGTTACGACGCGCACTGCAGCTTCATGCGGCTGATTCCAATGGTTGCCGGAACGCACCTTATCAATCGCGGCCAATTGCGCCTCCAGTACGACTTCGTAGACGGCACGTTGCACTGCGGTGAATTTGCCGCTAACTGGGAATGTGCGCGTGATGTCCGAGGCGTAGTAGTCGAGTTCACAGCCAGCGTCGAGCAGCAACAGATCGCCCTCGCACAAGGGCTGATTATTATCGCGATAATGCATGACGCAAGCATTGGCGCCTCCGCCGACGATGGGTTGATATGCTATGTCGGCGTTGTGCGAACGGAATTCGTGCAGCACTTCGGCCATCACCTCGTATTCCATTCGGCCTGGGCGCACGAAGCGCATGGCCCGCCGGTGGGCACCTACCGTGATTTGCGCCGCGCGCCGCAGATTGGCCTGCTCCGGCCGGCTCTTATACAAGCGCATATCATCGAGCACATGGCTGAGCGCAACGAACTCCTGCAAGCCGCCGCTACCCTGGCGGGAGTGCACTCGCAGCCCATTAACCCAGCTCAAGATGCGGGGATCGAAATCAAGATGCGTCCCCATGGAATAAAAAATCTGCGAGCGCTGTTCCATCAGCCCTGGCAGGATCTCATCAATATCCTCGATCGGAAAAGCGTCGTCCGCACCATACTGCTCAACCGCCCCTTCGGTTCCAGCGCGCGCGCCATCCCAAGACTCCCGCAACGCGTCGTGCTCCCTTACGAACAAAAGATATTCAGCCTGTGGACGCCCGGGCACCAATACAGCAACCGCGTCCGGTTCCGGGAAGCCGCTCAAATAGTAAAAATGACTGTCCTGTCGATAGGCGTACTCGATATCGCCGTTGCGATGACGTACCGGGGCAGCAGGGAGAATCGCGATTGCGTCCTTGCCGATCATGCGCATGAATTGGCGCCGTCGGCGTGCGAACTCCTTGCGATCCATTAACGTTAGTGCAGCCGCTGCTGTGCTGGGTAGACCTGCCCGCGAAGCGGCAGCAGCTCTTCGAAGACAACCTGAGCCGCGACCCGGATAAACTCAACCAGTTCAGTGTAGGCCTGCTCGTTGGACTCATCCCCTTCTGCATCATCCCCTGTGGCGCGGGAGATCTCGGTGAAGTCGCGTACGATTTCGCCTACGTCCCCGCCCACGGCTTGGAGATCCGAGATGGATCCCGCACCCAGTCCATAGAGAAACCCGGTGCACCATAATGCAAGCGCGTTGGCGCGCCCGTTCAGCGGCTGCTCATCGTCGGGCAGCAGAGGCTCGAATTCCATGCCCTGTTCGCCGAAGGAACTCGCCGTGGCCGTAAAGACTCTTTCGAGCATGGCGGAGGACTCTTCACTGAGGGAGGCGCCGTCGGGTAGGATTTCATTGATCCAATCCTGCATTCTGTAAGGGCAGACCGAGCACAGGGCGCCGCACAGGGACCCATGCGCCTCGGCGGCGTCCGCCAGACCACCGGCGGTGGCTAGTACGTCTTCGAAATCCTTGAACCGAATATCAGACATCATGGTTAGGCGAATAATAGCGCAGTGGAGGCATTCACCGCCCTTTGCATTGCGCTATAGGCCGCTCTATATTATGAGCCTATGAATGAAGCCAACCCGAAGTCAGCGGTCGAACTCGAGCTGAAGCGCTTAGAAAAGCGCCTTGAGGATCTGATCGTAACCGTCAGCCATATCAAGGAAGAGAATCGAGCGTTGCGACAACGTCAAGATACGTTGACGTCGGAGCGTGCGACGCTCTTGCAAAAAAATGAACAAGTTCGCGCACGGGTCGAGGCCATGATCGGGCGCCTGAAATCGATGGAACAGGCATGAGCGACAATCAAGCGCGAGTAAGCGTGCGGATACTCGAAAAGGAGTATCACATTTCCTGTCCGATCGAGGAGCGCTCCGACCTGCTTGACTCGGCCGAATTCTTGAACCTGAAAATGCGAGAAATACGCGATAGCGGCAAAGTCGTTGGCCTGGATCGCATCGCGGTGATTGCCGCGCTCAATATGGCGAATGAGCTAATTCGATTTCGCAATCGTGACACTAATCTCGATTCCGACGTCGGCGGACGCTTGCGTATCCTGCGCGAGCGCGTAGAGTCGGCCTTGGAGAAGGGTCAACAGCTAGAACTCTGAGTGACCTTCCTCGACATTTAATTTTGGCGCTGCCTGCGGTGTTCGATGCGGATCGGGTTACCTCCTGACCCTAATTTTGTAAACCCCAGGGGCCAATGCTTGCTGGCAACATTGTGCAAGTCCGCCCCGAGCGGAAAGCCTTAAGTGCCGCAGTCGGCCCCACCTGTTGCTCAGGTCGGGAGCAACGGTCCAAAACGGCACATGCGGGTGGCGCCATCTCCATTGAAAGCGGCCCTTCGTAAACAATTGCGCGTTCAGCGTCGCGCTTTGGGCGCGTCAGACCATTGGCATCGTTCCATGGAGGCGGCGCGGGCGGTCATGCGGCTTCGAATGTTCAGAGCCGGCAAACGTGTTGCGCTGTATTTACCCTTCGATGGCGAGACTGAGACGGCTGAGTTGATCGCGGCCGCTCGAGCGCGCGGCGTGCAAATTTTCGTGCCGATCATCAGCGATCGGCGTCATAGCCGCCTGCGCTTCTACCCGCTGACGGGCAAAACCGGACCAGGCGCGTTTGGAATTTCGGTTCCGCGCCTGCGCTTGGCTCCCATATCGGCTCAATGGTTGGATCTCATCGTCATCCCGTTGGTCGGCGTCGACAGCGATGGCAGGCGACTCGGCATGGGGGGCGGGTACTATGATCGCGCCCTCGCGTTCCGCCGGCGACGCCGCTACTGGAAGGGCCCGTACTTGGTCGGACTCGCGTTTGAATGCCAGCGCACAGGCGTGAAGTTCGCGGACGCCTGGGATATACGCTTGGATTCACTGGCAACAGAGTCAGGAGTGGAGCATTTCCTATGAATCATTGGCTCTTCAAATCGGAACCTGCCACCTTCAGCATTGATGATCTCGGCAAGGCTCCCAAACAAACGACAGCATGGGACGGGGTGCGCAACTATCAGGCGCGCAACATGCTGCGCGACTCTATAAAAAGGGGTGATTTGGCATTTTTCTACTATTCCAGCTGCGACGTGCCGGGCATCGCCGGAATCATCAGCATCGCCCGCGAAGGATATCCGGATGTCACCGCCTTCGATCCGAAGAATCACCATTACGATCCCGACTCCAAAAAGGATGCGCCCTCTTGGTTTGTTGTCGATGTGAAGTTGGAGCGCAAGTTCAAGCGCATCATCACGCTCGACGAATTGCGAACGCACGCCGAAAAGAAGCTCAAGGATTTTGTTCTGCTACGCCGTGGGAATCGATTGTCGGTCATGCCGGTGACGCAGAAGGATTGGGATTTCGTCCGCAACCTTGAGTGACGCGGCTCACATCGCTAGCACATTGTGGTGCGCGAGCGCGACCTATTGCTTGTAAATTAATTATTCGTGTATATACTCGGACCCCGGACTAACCCGATAACGGAGTTTCTATCATGGCAGCGAAAGCAAAGAAGGCGAAGAAGAAGGTAGCAAAGAAAAAGGCCGCTAAGAAAAAGTAAGCCTTCGAAAGTAATCAACTGTGCCCGCGTAAGCGGGCACAGTTGTTT
>JBEPVT010000011.1:0-91690 GCA_041690895.1 Gammaproteobacteria bacterium | reverse complement strand
ATACCGACCTGTTTCCGGAAATGAGCGCCAGCCAGCACCGCTGCACCATTCGCTTCTTAAGTTGGCTGGATGCAACCGCGCGCCCCGCGCATGTCGAATTAGACGTGTCGTTTCTCTTGACCTGCTGCGCTTAATTTGGCTTCTTGGGCTCGATGGCCGCGAAAGTGAAATGCCCGACCTGCCGGCGCAATGTCGACTGGTCGCCAGAATCCTTGTACCGGCCGTTTTGCAGCGACCGCTGCCGGCTCATCGACTTAGGTGCCTGGCTCACCGAGCAGCATAAGATTCCGGATGAGACCGGCAGCGCCGAAGATCAATTGCATTCCGACTCCGCCGAAGAATCCTAGGAGCCGCTCGTGCAGCCTGACTTCTGGCTCGATCGATGGCGCACAGCGCAGATCGGCTTTCATCAAGCGGCGGTCGATCGACATCTTCGAGCCTATTGGCCGATGCTCAAGTTGCCCGCCAACAGCCGGGTGTTTGTACCGCTATGCGGCAAGAGCCTCGATATGCTGTGGCTTAAAGACCAGCGCCATACGGTATCAGGCGTGGAACTCTCGCCGCTCGCGCTGGAGTCTTTTTGCATGCAGCACGCGATTCCCGCCAGACGCCGCATACTCGCCGATTTTGATGTATACGAAGCTGAGGGGCTGACCCTCTACCGCGGCGATTTTTTCAAACTCAGCCCGGCACTGCTCGGCAGCGTGTCTGCGGTTTACGATCGCGCGGCCCTGATCTCCTGGACGCCGGCGCTGCGCGAGGCATACGTAAAGCATCTCACCGCACTCACGAGCCCCGGCGTTCAAACACTGTTGATTGCCGTGGAGTACCCGCAAGCTGAAATGAGCGGCCCACCCTTCCCGGTGAGCCGCGATATGCTCGACGCGCTTTACGCGGATCATCATTCAATCGAGGAACTGGGGCGGCACGAAATCTTGGAGCTTGAACCGCGCTTGCGCGCGCGCGGACTGACGCAGTTGCGCGAGGTTTGTTATCGCATCACGCGGCTGTAATATAATTAACACAACGAACAGGGCTTAAATTCATGACGGACTCTCGTAACACGGGCAGGTACTTGGCGCCGGCATTGGTTGCCTGCGCGGTCGCCACCGGCGCCACGGCCGGCGAACTCACCATCGATCGATTGTTCGATACACCGCCATTGGCGGGCCCCACTATTGTGGGCCTGAAGATCTCTCCCGACGGCGCGCGCGTGACCTATCTTAAGGGCAAGGCGGACGACAAGGACCGCCTCGATCTGTGGGAGTACAACATTCACGATGGCAAAGCACGCGTGCTGGTCGACTCAAAAGCACTCGCGCCCAAACAAGAAAAACTCTCCGACGAGGAGATCGGGCGCCGCGAACGGCAAAGAACCGCCGCCTTGTCGGGCATTCTGGAATACACCTTCGCGCCCGCGGGCGATGCGCTGCTGTTTCCTCTCAATGGCAAGCTGTATTACTACCCGCTGGCAACGCGCACGCACAAACCCGTGGTTGAATTCATCGATACCCACGGCTTTGCGACCGACGGTACCGTCTCGCCGGCCGGCGGACTCGTCGCCTATGTGCGCGATCAAAACCTCTATGCCTATGACATCGCGGCGAAGACGGAAAAGGCCCTGACCAGCGACGGCGGCGGCGTCATCAAGAATGGCATGGCCGAGTTCATTGCCCAAGAAGAGATGGACCGCAGCACCGGTTATTGGTGGGCACCCGATGGGCGGCACATTGCCTTCGCACGCGTCGATGAAAGCCCGATCAAAGTGACCGAGCGATTCGAGATCTCGGCCGACAATGTGGCGACGTTTCCGCAGCGCTATCCGACCACCGGCGGACCTAACGTGCTGGTGCGCTTGGGCGTCGTTGACATCAAGACCGGCGCGCTCACCTGGATGGATTTGGGCGCCGATCAAGATATTTATCTTGCCAGGGTAAATTGGCTGCCCGACGGCAAAACGCTGGCAATTCAGCGCGAGAGCCGCAACCAGCGAAAACTCGACCTTTTATTTGCGGACATCGACAGCGGCAAGGCTCGAACCATTCTCACGGAAACCAGCGATACCTGGATTGACTTGAATGACGAGCTGTCGTTTCTGAAGAGTTCCCATGAGTTTATCTGGGGCTCGGCGCGCGATGGCTACACGCATTTATATTTATACGACACCGATGGCCGCCTGCTCCGGCAATTGACCGCCGGAAAATGGGGAGTCGATGATTTTCGCAAGCGCGCGGTGATGGGCATCGACGAGAAAACCCGCACCGTGTATTTCACGGCCACCGAAAAAACACCGACCGAGCGGCACCTATACAGCGCATCGCTCGACACTCAAGACCCGCACCAAGTTCGAAGGATCACGCAAGAACCGGGCGTGCATGCCGTTTCCATGTCGCCCGACGCGCGCTTTTATATTGATAACTTCACCAGCAACAGTCAGCCGCCGCAAGTCAGTTTGCATTCCGTGGACGGCAAGCTCCTATCCTGGTTGCTGGAAAATCGATTGGACGCGCAGCACCCCGATGCGCCGTATCTCGCCGACAATTCCGTTGCGGAAATCGGCACGCTCACGGCGGCCGATGGTCAGACGCTGTACTACCAAATGTTCAAGCCGCTGCATTTCGATCCGGCCAAGCGCTATCCCGCCATCGTCGATGTATACGGCGGACCCGGTGTGCAGCGAGTCCTCAACAATTGGCAAGGCAGCACTTTCACTCAGATCCTCACGCGCGCAGGCTACGTGGTGTTCACACTCGACAACCGCGGCAGCGCATTCCGCGGCACTGCATTCCAAAATCCGATTCACCGCCGCATGGGCGAAGTCGAAGTCGCGGATCAAGTGCAGGGCGCGCGCTGGCTGGGTTCTCAGAGTTTCGTGGATCCCGCCCGCATCGGTGTGTGGGGCTGGAGCTACGGCGGCTACATGACGCTCAACTTGATGTTCAAGGCACCTGAGGTGTTTCGTGCCGGGGTTGCCGGCGCTCCCGTCACGGATTTCGCGCTCTACGACACGCATTACACGGAGCGCTACTTGGATCGCCCTCAAGACAACGCGGCCGGCTACGAGGCCAGTTCCGTGCTTCCCTATGCGAAAGACCTCAAGGGAAGGCTTCTGGTGATGCACGGCATGTCCGATGACAACGTGCTGTTCTTGAACAGCACCAAGCTGTTTCGCAAGCTGCAGGACTTAGGCAAGCCGTTTGACGTGATGGTGTATCCGGGAGCAAAGCATGGGCTCATGCGCCAAAACGATGGACGGCACGGCTATAAGATGATCAAAAGGTTCTTCGACGAAAATCTACAACCTTAACGTCGAAGCTTCAGTTCGCTGCGCTGATCGCGCAGAAAAGGTCGATCGATTTGCTCCGCATAGAGATCGATGTCTCTGGGTGTTACACCGCATGCCGCAAAGTGCTGTCTCCATCCATCTACGGCCTGCGCAACTGCTCGTGCCTCTTTGACGGCCTCTTTCTTTTCCAGCGCGTAACTCTGCGACAGCGAAAGCGCATTGGCGACGGTCGAGTCGGCTTCTTGTTCGCCGACTCTCATCTGCTGGAAGCCGAGAGCCTGACCCGATGGCAGAATGTCGTAGGCAGGCGAAAGCTCATATTGCTGCGCATCGGTCATCAGCAGCGCATGGTTCTTTTCATGATCATCCGTGTTGTCGATCAGAATGTTGAACACCATTCTGCGAAACACTTCGCGCATCTGCGCGACGTAGGCATCACCATCGGTCACCCCTCGACGACGCAGCAACTGCGCCAGTTCTGGGTATCCGAACCGTTCCCCCGCGGCGCGCAGCGCCACGTAGGCAGAGAGGCTGTGCAGTCGTCTTCCCCGATTGCGATCAAAGCGTTTGATGGCGATGGCATGCCCGTGCGTCAAGCGTACGGGCAGCGTCTGCGCGGTCCTGATGCCGGCCTTCTGCGCCAGTGTCATGGCCGCGTGCTCGATCAGTGGTGTGTCCGCGGGGTCTCCGTCCGAGAATTTGATCACCCACTGATCACCCGCAATGTCGATCAGCGCCTTGGGTCGAGCGCCGCCCATGGTCGCACCAGGCGAAATCAAGCGCCGCTGCGCCGGCGGTACCGGTTCGTTGTTTAGCACTTTGCGGATCAACTCGTGAAGCTCATCCGCGTCCTCCAGCGTGGGCAGTGGACCCAAGCGCCGCGGCAAGTACTGATCCGGCGAAGTCGATACGCCTAGTGCTCCGAAGCGGTCATCCCCGGCAAAATAAAGGTACTCGAGAAGCGACAGCCGCGCCGGTTTGTCGATGAAGCGGATTACTCGCTCGCCCCACCGATCCGGTCGTGCATCGTCGACTGCGCCGGCCGCGGCACCTTTTTCCGCGGGCAGAAATTCCTCGTCGATGAGCGGCAAATCTTCACTGAGTGGAAAGCCGCGCCGCAACCAAGCGTCGACGTAGCGCAACGACACGCCCTGGGTGGAGCGAACAAGATTGAGTTGAGCGATGGGCACCGGCTCCTCCGGCCGCGTCAGCAACCAGAGATGGAGCTGGTTCGAAGGCTCGTAACGCGGGGCGTTCAAGTCAGGCCTGCTTGAGCCGCTTGCGTGCAAGCCGAGCCGGTGCTGAAGCGGCAGATCGGACAGCACGCCTGGCAATGGCCTCGCGGACATCGCTTTCGAGCGCGCCCCGATCAGACGCCGGCGCAGCAAGCTCAGCCAGCGCGCTCGACCTGCCGACCAACCACAAGGCCGTGACGTAGATACCCGCACCGACTCCGGGATCGCCTTGCTCCATGCGGATCAGCGTGGGTATCGAGACACCGAGGCGTTTTGCCCATGCGCGCTGCGATTCGCGCCGCCGGGTCCTGGCGATCGCCAAGTTTTCGCCCAAGTTCCGCAACGCCTGCGCAGCGGCTGGCGGCATTGTCAACAGCGCCTTGGGTCTCTTGGGCATAACAAAGAGTTTATCTAAATGGCATCTTTAGTCAATTCTATGTTCTATACGGTGCTCAACCACCCCTGTAGCCCCCAGCGCCCACACCTCATTGAGCCCCAGCCCCGGCACGTACACGGGAATCGAAACCAACTCGCATATCGACTTGATTTCGTCACGGGGTAGTTCATTCCGCAGCGCCAAAAAATCCGCGCCGGCATCGCTTCCCGCCAAGGCATCAGCCATCCCGGCGCAAAGCACGCCGCGAAGACGCCCGTCGGCCGCTGTCGCGGACGAATCACCGAGCGTGTAATCGCGAGTCGCGACCTCAGTCAGCCGCTCCGGCAACCGCAACGCTGCAACGATCGGTGCATCCGCCGGCAACAGCTCCACTGAGTCGAGTTCTTGCTGCGAGCACCAGCGCAATGCCTGGCCGTCCAGCCCCAACGGGGTGCCCTCATAGTGCCGCACGACCCACATGTCCAGCAGCACTTCCCCAAAAGGATAAGTGTGCCGCAGCCGAATCAGGGGGCGCGGCGTCGATATGGAAATGCCGAGCTCTTCGCGCAGCTCGCGTGCGAGCCCGTCCCGTCGGTCCTCTGCGGCCAAAAGCTTGCCGCCGGGAAACTCCCAGCCACCCGCCAAGTGCTTGCCCGGCGGACGCTGCGCGATCAGTACGCGCCCTGCCGGATCGATCACCGCGGCGGCGACCACATGAGTCAGAGAAGCGTTCTTCGCGCGAGTCAACCGCTCGCTTGCTGCAGCGTGCCGTGGCAGTGCTTGTACTTGCGCCCCGAGCCGCAGGGACAGGGCTCGTTACGGCCCACTTTAGGCACCGCCCTGACGAAGGGCATGGCTGCCGGAGCAGGTGCACGGGGCTCCAGTTCCATGATGTTGCCGCCTGAGGTCGCAGGTGCGCCCGTCTCGTCCACGCCTGGCGGCGCTTGAATTGGCGAAATCGCATCGGCATGTTGCATCTGCAGCGCCCGCGCCAGCCGCTGCTGCCGCTCCAGGTTCTCGCGCTCGATCTCCTCCTCGCTGCGCACCTGGATCTTCGAGACCGTCGTCACGGTGTCGAATTTGATGCGATCGAGCATCCCGGAGAACAGCTCGAACGCCTCGCGCTTGTATTCCTGCTTCGGGTTTTTCTGCGCATAGCTGCGCAGGTAGATGCCCTGGCGCATGTAATCCATCGCAGCCAGGTGTTCACGCCAATGCTGATCCAGCGTGCGCAGCGTGATTTCCTTCTCGATGTAGCGCATCACCTGTGCGCCGACATTGGCCTCTTTCTGGTTGTAGGCCCCTTCCAGCGCGGCGACGATCTTGCCGCGCAACCCTAAGCCGTCTCCGGGTTCCTCGGCCTTCAGCCACTCGACGATGGGCAGAGCAGGGCCGAAGTCCCGTTCGATCGCCTTCTCCAACCCAATCGCATCCCATTGCTCCTCGGGCGCGCCGGCCGCAACGTACTGATTCACCAACTGCTCGACCACATCCTCGCGGATGCCCTTGATCGCCTCAGCAACGTCTTCCGCGCCCATCAGGTCGGTGCGTTGCTGATAGATCACGCGGCGCTGATCGTTCGCCACGTCGTCGTATTCCAACAATTGCTTGCGAGCGTCGAAATTGTGCTGCTCCACCCGCCGCTGCGCGCGCTCGATCTGCCGCGTCAACATGCCGCTCTCGATCGCTTCGCCGGCCTTCATGCCCACGCGGGTCATCAGCGCCTTCATGCGCGTCGGATCGCCGAAGATTCGCATCAAATTATCTTCCAGCGACAGATAGAAACGGCTCGATCCTGGATCGCCTTGACGGCCGGATCGGCCGCGCAATTGGTTGTCGATGCGCCGCGATTCGTGCCGTTCCGTGCCGATGATGTGCAGACCGCCCGCGCCAATCACCTGCTCATGGCGCTGCTGCCAGTCGGCCTGTATACCCTTGAGATCTGCCTCATTGGGATTTTGGATGGCATCGATCTGCGTCTGTGTGCTGCCGCCGAGCACGATGTCGGTGCCGCGGCCGGCCATGTTGGTGGCGATGGTGATGGCACCGGGGCGTCCGGCCTCGGCGACGATGTGCGCCTCACGCTCGTGCTGCTTGGCATTCAGCACCTCGTGGGGAATCATTTCGGTCTGCAACAGCTTCGCAATCCGCTCCGAGGCCTCGATCGAGGTGGTGCCGACCAGCACCGGTTGACCGCGCTTCACGCAGTCCTGGATGTCCTCGAGAATGGCGTGGAATTTGTCGTGCTCGGAGAGAAACACCAGATCGGACTTGTCCTTGCGGATCATCGGCTTGTGAGTCGGGATGACCACCACTTCCAAGCCATAAATCTGCTGGAATTCGAACGCTTCCGTATCCGCGGTGCCGGTCATGCCGGACAGCTTCGAATAAAGCCTAAAATAATTCTGGAAGGTGATGGACGCGACGGTCTGATTCTCCTCGCGCACCTTGACGCCTTCCTTGGCCTCCACCGCCTGGTGCAGGCCATCGGACCAGCGCCGTCCCTGCATGGTACGACCGGTGAATTCATCGACGATGATGACCTCGCCCTGGCGGACGATGTACTCGACATCGCGCTTGTACAGCGCGTGCGCGCGCAGCGCCGCGTTCAAGTGATGCATGAGGCGAATATTGGTCGCGTCGTACAGACTCTCGCCTTCGCGCAGCAGTCCGAGTTCCGCCATCAGTTGCTCGACCTTTTCGTGACCCTCTTCGGTCAAGGTCGCCTGTTTGGTCTTCTCGTCGACCGCGTAATCGCCGGGGCCGTCTTCCGCTTTCTGCTTTATCAGGCGCGGAATCAGCGCATTGATCTTGATATAGAGCTCGGTGCTCTCTTCGGCGGGTCCTGAAATAATCAGCGGCGTGCGTGCCTCGTCGATCAAGATCGAATCGACTTCATCGACGATGGCGAAGGACAGCTTGCGCTGCACGCGATCCTCGAGACGGAACGCCAGATTGTCGCGCAGGTAGTCGAATCCGAATTCGTTGTTGGTGCCGTAGGTGATATCGCAGGCATAGGCTGCGCGCTTCTCGTCCGGCGTCTGCGCATTCTTGATGACGCCGACTTCCATGCCTAGGAATCGGTATACCGGGCCCATCCATTCCGAGTCGCGTTGCGCCAAGTATTCATTGACGGTCACGACATGCACACCCTCGCCGCTGAGCGCGTTTAAATACGCAGGCAGCGTCGCCATCAGCGTCTTGCCTTCGCCGGTACGCATTTCGGAAATCTTGCCCGCGTTCAACGCCAGGCCGCCGATCAACTGCACATCGAAATGACGCATGCCCAACTTGCGCTGCGAAGCCTCGCGCACCAGGGCAAATGCTTCGGGAATCAGGTCATTGAGCGGCGTGCCCGACGCGAAACGCGCCTTCAGCTCGCGGGTTTTCTCCGCAAACTCCTCATCCTTCAAGGCGCTGAAGCTGGCTTCGAAGCCATTGATGGCCGCGACGGTACGGCTCAGCTCCTTCACGAGGCGCTGATTACGGCTGCCAAATACTTGCGTCAGAAGCTTCCACACGCTTAGGGGACCTTTTCGGAAAACTGGGTATTGTACGGATAGACCCGAAGAGCAGGAAATCGTTTCGAAAGCGGCCTTTTCAAGGCCACAAGGCTCCTAGCGTTCTTCTCCGATAAAGCGCAGGGGGTCGACCTGAGCGCCATTTTTTAATACTTCAAAATGCAAGTGCGGACCGGTCGATCGGCCGGTCGAACCCATCAGTGCGACGTCCTGGCCCTTGCGTACCATGTCGCCCTGTTTCACCAACAGCTTCTCATTGTGGCAGTAGCGGGTGGCCAAGCCATTGCCATGGTTGATTTCCACCATTTGCCCATAGCCCGCGCGATCTCCGGCGTAGGTCACGAGACCGGCAGCGACAGAGCTGACTTTGGTGCCTTCCTGCCCTGCAAAATCCAATCCTTTGTGCACTGCGGAATAACCGGTGAAGGGGTCCGCTCGGCGTCCAAAGTACGAGGATATCCAGCCCTCTTGAACCGGCCGGCCCTCGGGGTACACCTGCTTATTGAGCTCGCGGCTCAGAATCAAGTTTTCCAGGACGCTCAATTGCTGCTCGCGGCTGGAGAGCTGCGTCTGCAGATCATCCACCATGGCCGTCAGATTCGGGATTTGCGCGGGTTGGCCGTCTGCACCGTTCTCGGCGCCTCCCAGAGGCGGCGGATGGCCGAAGTCGAACTCGCCATCGTCCAGATTCGCCATGCGCGTCAGGCGCTTACCCAGCGCGTCCAAGCGTATGACGTTGGCATTCATCTGCCCGACCCGCATCGCCAAGGCGTTCACTTTTTCCTGCAAAACTCGCTTCGTGTCTTCGATCTGGCCTTTTTGACGCAGTAGTTCGGCCGACCAGTTGCCCAACTTGTCGATGGTATCGCCGCTACTATGTCGAGCGCCCAAACCGACGCCAATAGAGACGGCCGTACCGACGATTGCGACCACCAACAGCACCGCAGCAGACATAATCACGGGATGTCGCAGGTCAAATTGTTTCACTCGGCCCGACTTGCGGCCGACAAAAATGACATTCATACGGATTATTCTTCCGAGGCTTAGGGCGCCAGATTATGCAGAAACCTGACTCAAAACAAGGATTTCCGTTCGGTTTGTGCGCGCCCGCCCTTCTGATAAGATTATTGTTGAATGCAAAACTCTAAGAGTCTCAGCGAGTTACTGGCAAGAGGTGGCAAGCGGCTTTCACTGTTAAAAGACAAGTCCGCTGAGCGTTCGCAAATTGTGGAGCAGGTCCGTTCGGCGCTCCCGGCGCGCCTCGCTCGAGCGGTGGTCAGTGCCGGCTTAGACGGCAGCCGCCTCAGCATCGGGGTCGTGGGCGCCGTGTGGGCTTCGCGTCTTCGTTACTCCAAGGAAGCAATCCGCAAGCGCGTCGGTGAGGCCGTCGGCAAAGACATACTGACGGTGCGGATCCGAGTGGTGCCGCCGCTGGCGTGAAGATCGCGCCGTAGACTGGCGCTTTAAGCGTGCGCCGCCGCTGCAGCGACGTAGGAAATCGGCGCCTCGGCCAGGCTTTCGAAAGTGACTTCCTGCGAAGCGCTCTGTGTCGCAATCAGGGTGCGCAGTAATTTGTTATTTAGGGCATGCCCTGATTTGAAGCCGCTGAATTCCCCTATCAGGCTGTGCCCCAGCAAGTACAGATCGCCGATGGCATCGAGAATCTTGTGCTTCACGAACTCATCTTCGTAGCGCAGTCCGTCTTCATTGAGCACGCGGTAGTCATCGAGAACGATGGCGTTGTCCATATTGCCGCCGAGCGCCAGATTGCGCGCGCGCAGGCTTTCCAAGTCGCGCATGAATCCGAAGGTGCGTGCACGGCTGATTTCGCGCAGAAACGAGGTCGTCGAAAAATCCATCGAAGCCACTTGCGAGTGCTTCTTGAATATCGGGTGATTGAATTCAATCTCGAAATTCACCTTGAATCCGTTGTAGGGATCGAAGCGCGCCCACTTGTCGCCGTCGTCAACCCGCAGCGTTTCCAGAATGCGGATGAAACGCTTCGGCGCTCTTTGTTCCTCGATGCCCGCTGATTGCAGCAGGAACACAAAGGGTCCCGCGCTGCCATCCATGATCGGGACTTCGCCGGCGCTCACTTCCACCAATGCATTGTCGACGCCCAATCCTGCCAGCGCGGACAGCAAGTGTTCGACCGTGGAGACTTTGACCTCGCCGCGATGCAGCGTGGTGCCCATCATCGTGTCGCCGACATTTTCGGCGTGGGCACGGATGTCGATCGGGTGATCCAAATCGGTGCGCCGAAATACAATGCCGGTGTCCGGCAAAGCCGGACGCAAGGTCATCAGAACCTTCTTTCCCGTGTGCAGCCCAACGCCGGTGGCACGAATCGAGTTCTTCAGGGTTCTTTGATTCAACATTACGTGAAACCGGACTATGTTATCTGCCAAAGGTACCACAGGGTCGACCCGCCACCCACCCTTAAGTTCGGGTCTTGACCTTCTACACAAGACCGGCGCCCATAGGAATTACTCCTACAGGGCGCCATGTTGGAATGTCGAAGGCCTGTCTTCTTAATCTGCCTGCCGCCGCAAAAACGCCGGTATATCCAGCAAATCCTCCGAATCGACTTGCGCGCGCAGGCCATCGCCCACCGCGCGTTGCCGCTGAACCGTCGGCTTGTCGAGCATCGCGTAGTCGGTCGGCGCCATCGGCGATCGCTGCCGAATGACGCGCATGGTGAGCGGCTGTGCATGAGTCACAGCAGCGGCATGCGGTGCCGCGCGCGCAACGGGCTTGCCCAAGCCAGTTGCCACAACCGTCACGCGGATCTGGCTTGTCATCTCAGGATCGATGACGGTGCCTACCACCACGGTCGCCTCATCCGACGCGAACTGCTTGATGACGTTGCCGACCTCTTGGAACTCGCCGATCGACAAGTCCATGCCGGCGGTGACGTTGACCAGGATGCCCTGCGCTCCAGACAGGTTGATGTCCTCGAGCAAGGGTGAGGAAATCGCCGCCTCGGCCGCTTCGCGCGCACGATCATCGCCCGATGCGGTCCCCGATCCCATCATCGCCATGCCGGTCTCCGACATCACGGTGCGAACATCGGCGAAGTCCACATTGATGAGACCCGGTCGCGTGATCAGTTCCGCAATGCCCTGCACGGCGCCTTGCAGTACGGTGTTCGCCGCCTTGAAGGCATCGAGCAGCGTAGTAGAACTGCCGAGCACCGACAGCAATTTCTGATTCGGAATCGTGATGAGCGAATCCACATACTTGGATAATTCCAGCATGCCCTGATCCGCAACGCGCGAGCGCTTGTTGCCTTCCATTTCGAAAGGCCGGGTCACCACCGCCACGGTCAGAATGCCGAGCTCCTTGGCCACCTGCGCCACCACCGGTGCGGCGCCCGTGCCGGTGCCGCCGCCCATGCCGGCGGTGATGAACAGCATGTCGCAGCCCTCGATCAGCTCGATGATGCGGTCACGGTCTTCCATTGCTGCTTGACGGCCCACTTCCGGATCGGCGCCCGCGCCCAAACCCTTGGTGATGTTGCAGCCGATCTGCAGTGCCGTGCGCACTTTTGAGTGCTTCAGCGCTTGCGCGTCGGTGTTGATGCATATGAAGTCCACGCCCTCGAGGCCAGCTTGGACCATGTGCGAGACCGCGTTGCCGCCGCCGCCGCCCACGCCCAGCACCTTGATGACGGCACTTTGGCTATAAGAATCCATCAGTTCGAACATTCCAGTTCTCCTTCGTAGTTTTCGATCAAAAATTGCCCTGAAACCAGCTCTTCATTCGCTCCAGTAAACTTTTCATGCCGCCCGCGAGCAGCGGCGCTTCCGTGCGTTGCGTATCCATGTTGTTCTTGGCGTAGAGCAACAGACCCACGCCGGTGGCGTGGATCGGATTGCTCACCACTTCCGATAGACCGGTGACGTACTGCGGCACGCCCAATCGAACCGGCATGTGAAAGACTTCTTCGGCGAGCTCGATGGCGCCTTCCATCTTGGCGCTGCCGCCGGTGAGCACGATGCCGGTGGCCACCTGCTCCTCCAGTCCCGCGCGCCGCAATTCATCGCGAATCAGGCCGAACAGTTCCTCATAGCGGGGTTCGACGATCTCAGCGAGGGTCTGGCGCGCCAGGCGGCGCGGTGGACGATCCCCGACGCTCGGAACCTCGATGGTCTCGTCGGGGTTCGCGAGCTGCGATAGCGCGCAGGCGTATTTGATCTTTATGTCTTCGGCATACTGCGTCGGCGTGCGCATGGACACCGCGATGTCGTTGGTGATCTGATCGCCCGCGATCGGTATCACGGCAGTGTGGCGGATCGCGCCGCCGCCGAACACCGCGATGTCGGTGGTGCCGCCGCCGATATCCACCACGCACACACCAAGGTCCTTTTCATCTTCGGTGAGTACGGCGTAGCTCGAGGCCAGCTGTTCCAGCACGATGTCATCGACCGCCAAGCCGCAGCGCTGAACGCACTTGACGATGTTTTGCGCGGCGCTGTCGGCGCCGGTGACGATATGCACTTTGGCCTCGAGGCGCACGCCGGACATGCCGATCGGATCGCGGATGCCTTCCTGCGAATCGATGATGTATTCCTGCGGCAGCACGTGCAGGATTTTTTGATCCGCTGGAATGGCGACGGCCTTGGCGGCGTCGATCACCCGCTCCACATCGCCCTGCACCACCTCTTTGTCCTTGATGGCGACGATGCCATGCGAGTTCAGGCTGCGCACGTGGCTGCCGGCGATGCCGGCGTATACCGAATGGATTTCGCAGCCGGCCATGAGTTCGGCCTCTTCGACCGCGCGCTGAATGGACTGCACCGTGGATTCGATATTCACCACCACGCCCTTTTTCAAGCCGCGCGAGGGATGGCTGCCGATGCCGATGATTTCCAGTGCACCGTCGGTCTTGATCTCGCCGACGATGGCGACCACCTTGCTGGTACCGATGTCCAGACCCACCAATAAATTGCGATCAGAGCGCTTTGCCATGACTTTAAAAGTTCCCTCTAAGCGTCGGCATCGTCAGGATGCTTGGCCGGCGCTGCAGCCGGTGTGCCTTGATTGCGCCAGCCGATGGCGAAGCCATTGGAGTAGCGCATGTCCACGTAATTGATTTCGGTCAAGCGATGCGCAATGACTTGCGAGGCGGTGTGAATGAACCGGTCGATGCGTGCATCGACATCGCGCCTGCCTAACCGCACGGTAACGCCGCTGCCTAAATCCATTTCCCACGCACCACGCTCGTCGAGACGCAGCGCCACGATGCGCATGCCCGCTTCCAGCATGCGGCCCTGGACTGCCAGATAGCGCTGCGCCACCTGCGACTCCGTGCCCTCGGGACCGCTCAAGTGCGGCAACTCAGGGGGCACATGCAGCGCCGATCTCACGAACAGCTCGCCGCGGGTGTTGAGCAGGCCCGACTCGCCCCAACGCGCCGCCGCGGTTTGCTCAGTCACCGTGACACGCAGGCCGTTCGGCCAGCGACGCGCGATGCGCGCATGATCCACCCAGGGCAGCGTTTCCACTGCGCTCTGAATGTCGGCCAGATCCGCCGACATGAAGCCCTGATGCGCGTAGGGCGCCACCGCCTGCTCGATTTGTCCGGCGCTTACGCGCTGAAAGCTGCCGTCGATGGAGATCGTGCGCACCGGGCGATCGAGCGCCCAGGTCAATGCGCTCAAGCTCCCCACCAGCACCAAACCCAAGGCGCCGCGCCGTGCGTACACCCGCCAGTTGCCGACAACAAAGGCAGGCCACTTCCAGCGCCGCTGTTGCGCCTTAGGCTTGCTCTTGAAGCGATTGCGGTGCATGACACGGCTCATCATCATTTGCGCGTCCTCGGAATCATTTGCGCGTCCTCGAAAAACTGCTTTCCAGCACGCGCCACACCAGCTCATCGAAATCAAGACCGGCTTGACGCGCCGCCATCGGCACCAAGCTGTGATCCGTCATGCCGGGCGTGGTGTTGATCTCAATGAAATAGAATTTGTTGGTGGAGCGCTCGCGCATGAAGTCGACGCGGCCCCATCCCAGGCAATCCGTGACCTTGAACGCGGCGAGCGCCGCAGCCTGCAGCTCGGCCTCGTCCTGTCGATCAAGGCCGCTCGGGCAGAAGTACTGCGTGTCGTCACGGAAGTACTTCGCTTGATAGTCATAGAATTCCGTCGCCGGCACGATGCGGATCGAGGGCAACGCCGCGCCCTGCAATATCGACACGGTGTATTCATCGCCGCTGACAAATGACTCTGCGAACACCACCGGGTCGATCGCATGTGCCGCGGCGAAGGCGCCCGCGAGTTCCGCAGCGGCTTTGACTTTGGTCATGCCCACGCTCGAACCTTGACTCGCGGGCTTGACCATCATGGGCAGGCCGATGCGCTTCAGTGCCGGCTCCAAATCCGCCGCACTCGACAACACCGCGTAATCCGGCGCGACGTAGCCTGCTCCCACCACCACGCGCTTGGTCTTAAGCTTATCCATGGTGAGGGCCGAGGCCAGCACGCCGCTGCCGGTATACGGCACGCCGATCCATTCCAGCGCACCTTGCATGGTCCCGTCCTCGCCTCCCGGCCCGTGCAGGGCAATCCAGGCCCGGTCAAAACCCTCGCTGCGCAATGCCTGAATCGGCTGATCCTTCGGATCGAACGCATGCGCATCGACGCCGCGGCGCTTCAGTGCGGCGAGCACCGCATTGCCGCTCAACAAGGAAATTTCGCGTTCGCTGGAATCCCCGCCGAGCAGCACCGCCGTCTTGCCGAAATCCTTCGGCGCTGCCGCGCGCCGAGCCGTGCTGACTTCAAGCAGACTCATG
Source organism: Gammaproteobacteria bacterium (assembly GCA_041690895.1). Classification (GTDB taxonomy): domain Bacteria; phylum Pseudomonadota; class Gammaproteobacteria; order Steroidobacterales; family Steroidobacteraceae; genus Bog-1198. The sequence goes on along the minus strand of JBEPVT010000011.1, from coordinate 76,479 downwards.
CCGGTTCTCCGACGATGCGAACTTCGGTGCGCAACTCCACACCATGAACCCCGGCCACGGTCTGCTGCACATGCAGGATCAAGGCTTCGATGTCGGCGGCACGCGCCGCCCCATGGTTGATGATGAAATTGGCGTGCTTTTCGGACACCGACGCATCGCCGCTGCGAAAACCCTTGAGGCCCGCCGCCTCGATCAGGCGCGCGGCATGATCGCCCGGCGGATTGGTGAACACCGACCCGCAACTCCACTCGCCGATCGGCTGCGTCTCGCGCCGTTTATCGAGCAGTTGCTTGATGGCCTCGGTGTTGGTTCCCGGCGTACGCTCGAACTCCAAGCGCGCGCCGATGAACCATTCGTTGTCCGGTCCCTTTACATGCCGATAGCCGATCTCGTATTCGGCCGGCGTACGGGTATGGCGCACCCCCTTGCGATCGAGCACTTCTACTTCGACCACGTGCCGCCAGGTCTCCCCGCCCCAGGCGCCGGCGTTCATCGCCAATGCACCGCCGAGGGTTCCCGGAATGCCGGCAAAGAATTCCGCGGGTCCCAAGCCCCACTTGACGCATTGACGCGCGATGCGCGCACAGGGCACACCCGCCTCGGCGCGAATGCGCGTCGCACTGTGTCGCTCGAGCGCGCCCAACGCGCCGTGCGTCGCCACGACCGCGCCGCGCACGCCGCCGTCGCGCACCAAAAGGTTGCTGCCCAAGCCGATCCAGAGCATTGGCACCTCTTCAGGCAGCTGACGCACGAAGGAGGCAAGATCCATGATGTCGCGGGGCGTGAAAAAGAAATCCGCCGCCCCGCCGGCGTGCCACGAGGTGTGCTTCGCCATCGAGACATCGAGCAGCACGCGGCTGCTGAATTCCGGTGCCAGTTCCAAGGAGCGCTGCGCGTTCATGCCGCTGCTCCCGCCGCGAAGCGGCTCTTGAGCTCCTGGGCGACTATCCCAAGGTTGCCCGCGCCCATGGTGAGCACCACATCGCCGTCGTGCAGCACGGCGCGCAATGAGTCGGCCAGATCATCGACGCTTTCGACGAACACCGGCTCGACGACACCGCGGCTGCGCACCACGCGGCAGATGGCGCGGCCGTCGGCCCCGGCGATCGGCGCTTCGCCCGCGGCGTAGACCTCCGTGACCAGGAGCACGTCGCATTCGCTCAAGCTGCGGCCGAAGTCATCCAGCAGGTCCCGCGTGCGGGTATAGCGATGCGGCTGAAACACCAGCACCAAGCGGCGATCCGGCCACGCTTGGCGCGCCGCCTCGAGCGTCGCGGCCACTTCCGTCGGGTGATGGCCGTAATCGTCGACGATGAGCGCGCGCCCGCCGGGCCATTGAATCTCGCCCAGTTGCTGCAGGCGACGATCGATACCCTGGAAATTCGCCAGTGCGCGTTGAATGGCTTCGTCGCCAATTTCCAATTCCGTAGCAACGGCCAACGCCGCCAGGGAATTCAAGACATTGTGTCTGCCCGGCAGATTCAGCGTCACGCTCAATGGGGCGCGTCCTTCGCGCACTGCTTCGTAGCAGGACTGCAACCCCAGCCGCTGCACCTTGACCGCACGGATGTCCGCAGTCTCGCCAAAACCATAGGTGACGAACGGCCGTCCAACGGATTCCAAGATGCTCAGCACCTGCTCATCGTCCGTGCACAGCACGGCGAGACCGTAGAAGGGCAGGTTGTGCAGGAAATCGACGAAGCTGTGTTTTAGACGCGCAAAATCGCCGTCGTGCGTCGCGAGATGATCATTGTCGATATTGGTGACGATGGCGATCATCGGCTGCAGGTGCATGAACGAGGCATCGCTCTCGTCCGCCTCGGCAACCAGGTATCGGCCCGCACCCAACCGCGCGTTGCTGTCGGCGCTCTTCAGGCGCCCGCCGATGACAAAAGTGGGATCGAGCCCCGCTTCCGCCAGCACGCTCGCCACCAAGCTGGTGGTCGTGGTCTTTCCGTGCGTGCCGGCCACGGCAATCGAGTAGCGAAAGCGCATCAGCTCGCCCAGCATTTCCGCGCGTGCCACCACCGGAATGCGTTTGGCGAGTGCCGCGGCCACTTCAGGATTCGCGCGATTCACCGCGCTCGACACCACCACCACGTCCGCGCCGCCTAGGTGTTCGGCGTCGTGGCCGATAAAAATCTTTGCGCCCAAGCGCGCGAGGCGCTCGGTCACCGCATTGGCCTTGAGGTCGGAACCCTGCACTTCATAGCCTAAGTTCAGCAACACTTCGGCAATTCCGCCCATGCCGCTGCCGCCGATACCCACCAGGTGAATGTGCTGGATGCGACGCATCCGATCTTCCAAACGCGTGCGGCCGGCCATGGATGCACTCGCAGTCATGCGTGCACTCCCGCGTGCGCGCCGGCGGCCATGCACAAGTCCGCAAGCGTTGCCGCGGCATCCGTGATGCGTGCCGCGCGCGCGGCTTCCGCCATGTTGAGCAACTTCGACCGATCGGCGATGAGCTCACCGATGATGCCGCTCAAGCGCTCCGGCGTCAGATCGCCCTGCTGAACGATGCGCGCCGCGCCCGCGCCGACCATGACAGCGGCATTTTTGGTTTGGTGATCGTCGGTCGCAATCGGCAGCGGTATGAAGATCGCGCCGAGGCCTGCCGCTTGCAGCTCAGCGACGGTCATGGCGCCTGCGCGGCACACTGCCAGGTCTGCCCAGGCATAGCTCTTGGCCATGTCGTCGATGAAGGGCAGCACCTGCGCCTCCACCTTGGCCGTAACATAGGCCGCACGAGTCGATTCGAATCCGCGCTCGCCGGTTTGATGCAGCACCTGCGGTCGTTCCTGCGGCTTAAGCAAAGCGAGCGCCTGCGGCAACACCGCGTTTAGCCGCTGCGCGCCCTGGCTGCCGCCGCAGATCAATAACCGCGCGCGCGACTCGCGCCCGGCGAATCGTTGTGCGGGCGCCGCGATCGCAGCAATGTCCTCGCGCACCGGATTGCCGATGGTGCGGACATGCGCGCGAGATCCGAAACTTCCCGGAAATGCTTCCAGCACCTGCGTCGCCAAGCGCGCCAGCCATCGGTTGGTCATGCCGGCAATGGCATTCTGTTCGTGGATGAGCAAGGGGATGCGCATCAGCCACGCAGCAATACCGCCGGGACCGCTGACATAGCCGCCGGCGCCGAGCACCGAACGCGGCTTAACACGGCGCAACACGCGCATCGCTTGCGTCACCCCGTTGGCAATGCGCAGCGGCGCCAGCAGCCAGGTCAACACACCCTTGCCTCGGATGCCCGCGACGCGTATCCACTCGATCGGAAATCCCTGCGCCGGTACCAGGCGCGATTCCATGCCGCCGGGAACACCCAGCCACACCACGGCAATGCCGCGCTCGCGCAGCACCTTCGCCACCGCCAGCGCCGGGAACACATGGCCGCCGGTGCCGCCGGCCATGATGAGCACAGGACGCTGCGCAGCCGCGGTCATCGGTTGACTCCCGGCACGCGCGTCACCGCGGAGCGCGAGTTGCACTTGACCTCGTGGTAGATGCGCAGCAGCACGCCGAGCCAGGCCAGGCTCACCAGCAAGCTGCTGCGGCCATAACTTAAGAGCGGCAGCGTCAGCCCCTTGGTCGGCAGCACGCCCATGTTGACGCCGATGTTCACGGTCGCCTGCAGCCCAAGCCAGATGCCGAAGGCCATCGCCAGGTATGCCTGGAAACGCAAGCCGGCTTTCGCCGCCAGGCGCGAGATGTGAAATGCACGCCACACCAGAGCGACGAACAAGGCGATCACGCCGATCACGCCGACCAATCCCAATTCCTCAGCCAGCACTGCGAACACGAAATCCGTGTGCGCTTCCGGCAGATAAAACAATTTCTGCACGCTGCTGCCCAAGCCCACGCCGAACCACGATCCGCGTCCGATCGCAATCAACGATTGAGTCAGCTGGAATCCGCCGTTGAAAGGGTCGTCGAAGGGATGCAGAAAAACCAACAGGCGCTTCAGGCGGTACGGGGAGGTCAGCGCCAACAGCGCGAAGGCCAACACCGCGGCAGATACCAACATCGCCACATAGCGCAGGCGCGCGCCCGCGATGAACAGCACGGCGAAGCCGGTCGCGAACAGCACGGTGGCCGCGCCAAAGTCCGGCTCGATCAACAGCAGCACCGCCGTGACGGACAGCAGGCCGAAGGGCTTCAGCAAGCCGGGCAGCGTGCTCTCGAGCTCGGCGCGCTTGCGCACGCTGTAGCTGCACACCCATATCAGCACCAACACTTTGGCGAGCTCGGACACTTGGAAGTTGAGCACGCCGATGCGCAGCCAGCGGCGCGCGCCGTTGACGCGCGCGCCCAACCCGGGAATCAGCACAAGCACCAGCAGCAGCAGCGCCAGGACCAGAAGCGCCAGGCTGTACTTGTCCCACAGCTGCGCGGGCACGCGCGTCATGCCCCAGGCAAAGACCAGACCCGCCAGGGTAAAAATGAATTGCCGTTCCAGAAAGTAAAAGGGATCGCCCATGTCGCGGGCGGCGATCGACATCGACGCCGAGGTGACCATGACGAGACCCACCAGCAACAGCGCGGCCACCAGACCCAACGTGACCGTGTCCCAGGCAAAGGGCATCCGCTCGCGGGCGCGCACGCCGTACGACATGGTAGCCGTGCTCACCGGGGTGCACCTTGCGGCGACGATGCACCTTGCGGTGACGCCGCGCCTGCAAGCTTCCTGACCGCGGCCGCGAAGACGTCGCCGCGATGACCGTAGTCGCGGAACATGTCTAAACTCGCGCAGGCCGGCGATAACAGCACCGTGTCGCCGGCGCGCGCAGCGCGCTGCGCGGCGCCGACCGCCGCTTCCATCGAAGCCACGGTTTGCGTCTCGCACACGCCCTGAAGCGCCGCCGCGATTGCCGGCGCGTCCTTGCCGATCAGCACGGCCGCGCGCACCTTGTCGCGAAACGCATCCGCCAAGGGCCTAAAATCCTGGCCCTTGCCCTCACCCCCCGCGATGATCACCACCGGACCCGACATGCCGACAACGGCGGCCGTCGTGGCCCCAACATTCGTGCCCTTCGAGTCGTCGATATAGCGCACGCCGTCGAGCTCGGCCACCCAGGAAGATCGATGCGACAGCCCGGGAAAAGTTTCGAGCGCCTTCAGCATCGCCGGGGTCGGCAGGTTCACCGCTTCGCCCAAGGCCAATGCCGCGAGCGCATTGGCGGCATTGTGCATTCCGGAGATTTTCATCCGCGCAATGTCGAGTAATCTCTCGCCGCGCCGCGCCAGGAATATTTGTGTGCCGCTGCGCGCGAGCGAGAAATCTGCATCCGCGTGCTCGATGGAAAATGTTAGCGTGCGGGCCGCGCCCCTCTGATAGTCCCGCTCACGCATCGCCATCACCCATGGATCGTCGGCGTTCAGGACAAGCGTCGCCGCCTGGGCAAAGATCCTCCACTTGGCGCGTGCGTACGCTTCGATGGAAGCGTAGCGGTCCAAATGATCGGCGCTGACGTTCAGCACCACAGCCGCCTGGAGCACCAAGGAGGCGGTGGTTTCCAATTGAAAGCTCGACAACTCGAGCACGTACAAATCCGGCCTGGGCTGCTCGAGCAGATCGAGCGCAGGCTCGCCTAGATTGCCGCCGGCCAAGACACGCCTGCCGGCGGCCGCTGCCATGCTCGCCACCAAGGAGGTGACCGTGCTCTTGCCGTTGGTACCGGTGATGCCGATCACGGGCGCCTGCACCTCGCGGGCGAATAACTCCACATCGCCCAGCAAATCGATTCCTTGCGCCCGCGCCAAGCGCGCGATGGGTTCCTCGAGGGATACGCCCGGCGACATCAACACTTGCGAGGCACCCTCGAGCAGCGACAGATCAAAGCCGCCGAGCCGCAGGTCGATCGACGATGCAAGCTCGCCGAGCTCGGCGAGACCGGGCGGCGCGCGGCGCGAGTCGGTGGCGCTCACGCGGTCGCCGCGCTTGGCGAGATAGCGCACGCAGGAGGCACCGGTTTTGCCCAAGCCGACAACGACGCTGTTCATCAGCGGATCTTCAAGGTTGCAAGGCCCGCCAACACCAGCACGAAGCTGATGATCCAGAAGCGCACGATGACTTTCGGTTCGGCCCAGCCTTTGAGTTCAAAATGGTGATGGATGGGCGCCATGCGAAATATCCGCTTGCCCGTAAGCTTGAATGAGGCGACCTGCAGCATCACAGAGACGGTCTCGAGCACGAACACACCGCCCATCACGAACAGCACGAGCTCCTGGCGCACCATCACGGCCATCGTGCCGAGCGCAGCGCCGATCGCCAATGCGCCCACATCGCCCATAAAAACTTGCGCCGGATAGGAGTTGAACCACAAGAATCCCAAGCCCGCGCCCACCAGCGTCGCACTGACAATGAGCAGTTCGCCCACACCGTTGATGAAGGGGATTTGCAAATATCGGGCGAAGTTAATGTTGCCGGTGGCATAGGCGAACACGCCCAAGGCGGCGGCGACCATCACCGCCGGCATGATGGCGAGCCCATCGAGGCCGTCCGTCAAATTCACGGCATTGCTGGAGCCGACGATGACGCAGTAGGAAAGTGCGACGAATGCCAGCGTCGACATCGGCACCGCAACCGCCTTGAAAAATGGCACGTACAGCGCCGTCTCGGCCGGCGTTTGATGCATGCTGTGCAGCGTGATCGCAATGATGAGCGCGGCAATCGATTGCGCCAAATACTTGTAGCGCGCTGCCAGCCCCTTGGAATTGCCCACTACCAGCTTCAAATAATCGTCGTAGAAACCGATCAGACCAAACGCCAGCGTGGTTCCCAGCAGCACCCAAACGAAGCGGCTGGACAGATCAGCCCAGAGCAGCGTGCCGATACCCATCGCGACCAAGATCAAACCGCCGCCCATGGTGGGCGTGCCCTTCTTGAGCAGGTGGGATTGCGGCCCGTCGCTGCGCACCACTTGACCGATCTGATAACGGTTCAACAAGGAAATCATGCGCGGACCGATGAACAGCGCCATCAGCAATGCCGTGACCGCGGCCAGGATTCCGCGCAGCGTGAGGTACTGGAAGACATGAAATCCGCTGTAGAACCTCGCCAGATATTCGCTCAGAAATAGCAGCACGGCTTAGCTCGCTCTCATTATGGGACCGGATGCGCCGCCGCCGCTGAGTGCTTGCACCACGCGTTCCAGACGATTGATGCGCGAGCCCTTGATCAGCACTGTCACGCCGGGCGCGAGTTCTGCCTGCAGGCGTCGAGTGAGCGAATCGGCATCCGCAAACCACTCGCCGCCGGCACCGAAGGTCTCCACCGCCCTGGAGCTCAACGGACCCATCGCGAACAAGCGCTTGATACCGCAATCGCGCGCGTACGAACCGATATGCGCGTGGCTGTCATGACTGACTTCGCCGAGTTCGGCCATGTCGCCCAACACCAGCCAGGTCACGCCGCTGAGCGATCGCAGCACCTCCATGGCGGCGCGCACCGAGCTGGGATTCGCGTTGTAAGAATCGTCGATAATCCAGCTGCCGCGCGTGCTGGCTTTCAGCTGCAGGCGTCCCGCGACGGCGCGGAAATCAGCCAGCCCTAACGCGATATCCTCGAGCGCGGCACCGGCGGCGCTCGCGGCCGCGGCGGCAGCAAGTGCATTGCCGACATTGTGCGCGCCTCCCGCCTGCAGCATGATCGCGCGTTCGCCCAAGGCAGAACTCAACGTGAAGCGTGTTGCGAACTCGCCGCGCTCAATGCCTTGAAATATATTTTTCGCCATGAAGTCCGCATGCGTGTGCACGCCGAAGGTGACGATGCGCTTGGCGCCGGAAATGCCGCGCCAATAGCCCGCGTAGGCGTCATCCGCGTTAAGGACCGCAGTTGCTTCGGCCGGCAGGCAAGACATTGTTTCGCCCTCGCCTTTCGCGACGCCGTCCAAATTGCCGAACCCTTCCAGATGCTCCGCGCCGGCGTTGGTAATCAAGCCGACCGTGGGCTGTGCAATTTGCATCAGCGCCGCAACGTCGCCGATGGCGTTGGCGCCCATTTCGATCACAGCGCTGCGATGCGAAGGTTCCAAGCGCATGAGCGTCACCGGCACGCCGATGTGATTGTTGAGATTGCCGTGCGTCGCCATGCAAGGCCCCATGCGCGATAGGATGGCGGCGGTCATTTCCTTGGCGGTGGTTTTGCCGTTGCTGCCGGCGACTGCGACCACGGGCAAGGTGAAATCGGCACGCCAGTTCTTGGCCAAGACTTGCAGGGCGCGCAAGGCGTCGGCAACGAGCACTTGCGGCAACGAGCTTTGGCTGGCACGTTCGACCAGCGCGCCGATGGCGCCCTGCGCGGCAGCGGTCTCAACAAAAGCCGCGCCGTCAAAGTTCGGGCCGCGCAACGCCACGAACAAGGCGCCGGCCTGCAGCGTGCGGCTATCGGTGGAAACGCAGCCAAACGGACGGTCCTCGCCGATAAGCTCGCCGCCGACCACGTTTGCAGCATCGCGCAGCGTTCGCTTCATGCCGCCGCTCCCAACAGTCGCAGCGCTTCGTCGTGGTCGCTGAAGGAGCGGCGCGTTTCTCCGTAGATTTGATAGTCCTCATGGCCTTTGCCCGCGATCAAGACCAGATCGATCGCCTGCGCTTCTTTCAACGCGGTGGCGATGGCTTCGCCGCGGTCGTGTATCACGCGCACGGCGCGGGATTTGATGCCCTTGAGAATGTCCCGGGTGATGGCTTGCGGATCCTCGGAACGCGGATTGTCATCCGTCACGATGATTTGATCCGCCAAGTCATCGGCAATACCGCCCATAACGGGGCGCTTGCCGGAATCGCGATCACCGCCGCATCCGAACACGCACCACAGCGCGCCGTCGCAATGCTCGCGGGCCGCGCTCAGCGCCTTCGCCAGTGCGTCGGGCGTGTGCGCGTAGTCGACAACCACGGTCGGCTTGTTGCGCGCATCGGTCTTGACCACTTCCATGCGGCCCGGTGCCGGCTTGCACTCGGCCAATGCCTCGGCCGCATCGGCCAGGGCAGTGCCGAGCGACAACAGGCAGCCGATGACCAGCACCGAGTTCTCCGCGTTGAAGCGCCCCATGAGTTGCGTCTGCACGGTCGCCTTGCCGAAGCTGCCGTCGATATCGATCGAGATACCGCGCGCCTCGATCCGCACCTGCGTCGCATTCAACCTGCGTTCCGCCAACCATCCTAGGTCTCCGCCACCCACCCAGACCGCGATCAGCGACGCGCTGCCAGCATGCTCTCGGGCCAGCGCACGGCCGAACTCATCGCCGATGTTGAGCACGATGTGCTTGAGGTCGAACGCTTCGAACAGCTTGGCTTTTGCCGCGCCGTACTTAAGCATGCTGCCGTGGTAGTCCAGGTGATCGCGCGTCAAATTGGTGAATGCCGCTATGTGGAAACGCACGCCATCCACGCGGCTCTGATCCAACGCATGCGAAGACACTTCCATCGCCACATCGCGTACGCCGGAGCTGCGCAACTGCGCGAGCGTGCGGTGCACGCTCACCGCATCGGGCGTAGTGTGCGTGGCTTCCGCCAGCGATGCCGGGCGTCCCCATCCAATCGTGCCCATGTATGCCGCGGTATTGCCCAACCGCTCGAGACATTGCGCCAGCAAGTAAGCGCACGTCGTCTTGCCGTTGGTGCCGGTAATGCCGGCAATCCGCAGTTGCGATGAAGGCCAGTTGAAGAAACGGTCCGCAATGCGCCCCACCAGCGCTTTCAAATTCGGAATCCCTGCGCCGAACACCTCGGGCGGCAAGATCGGCGGCGCCAAATCGGCGCTCAGCCCACCGCTCGAGTCCCACAACACCGCACTCGCGCCGCGCGCGGCGGCATCGGCCGCAAACTTGAGGCCATGATCTTTGTTTCCGGGCAGCGCGAAAAACAAGCTCCCGGCGCACACCTGACGGCTGTCGAGCGTCAGGTCCGAGACGCGCGCCTCGGTGGCGGGAATTTTCGCGATGCCATCGAGCAGCCACATGAGGGCGGCGCTCATTGTGGCTCATTCGCCTGCACCAGCGTCGCCGCCGGCACGTTCTGCAAATCATCCGGCGCAATGTCCATCAGGCGCAGAGCGCCCGACATGACGCTGGCGAATACCGGCGCCGCCACTGTACCGCCCTGAGCCAAAATACCCACCTCATGCAAATCCCGACTTGGCTCATCTATCACCACAACTGTGGCAAGCTTGGGATGCGATGCGGGCACCAACCCGGCAAATACCGCCATGATTCGGTCGGTGGAATAGCCGCCCGCTATCGATTTGAACGCGGTACCGGTTTTACCCGATACCCGATAGCCGATGAGCGAGGCGCGGGTCGCGGTGCCGCCCTTCTCCACCACCTGACTCATCAATTGAATCAGCTCGCGCGCCACCTTCGGGTCCATGACCCGCTCGCCGGCAACCGGACCGGAGATTTTTTCAAACGTGATGGGCCGTTTGATGCCGCCCGCCCCGATGGTCGCGTAGGCATGTGCCAGCTGCAACGGCGTCACCGACAGACCATAGCCATGCGATAGGGTGGCGATGCCGATGGGCCGCCAGTGGGCGTAGTTGCTCAGCATGCCCGCGGACTCGCCTGGGAAATTGCTGCCTGTGACCTGGCCTAGCCCTAAGCCGGTCAAGGTGCTCCAGATTTGCTCAGGCTGCAGCGACAACGCCACTTTCGCCGTGCCCACGTTGCTCGACTTCGCGAGAATCGTTGCCAGATCGATGGCGCCCAAGTTGTGCTCGTCCTCGAACACCTTGTTGCCGACCTTCAAGAAACCCGGCGAGGTATCGACCACGCTGTCGGGACGGTATTGGCCGGAGGCCAGTGCCGCGGCCATGATGAAGGGCTTGATGCTGGAGCCGGGCTCGAAAATGTCGGTGGCGGCGCGATTGCGGTACAGCCCCGCTTTCAATTGCTCGCGATCGTTCGGGTTGTACGAGGGTTGATTCACCATCGCCAGCACTTCGCCGGTGTCGACATCGATGACAATCACTGAGCCGGCGTGCGCGCGATATTCCTGCATCGCGGCTTTGAGCTCACGATATGCCAGATACTGAATGCGCAGATCGATGCTGGTGATGAGATCGCGGCCCGGACGCGGCGCGCGGATGCTCTCGACATTTTCCACGTAGCGTCCGTATGAATCTTGGATGACGCGTTTTGCGCCGTCCTCGCCGTTCAACAATTGGTCGAAGCCAAGTTCCAATCCCTCCTGGCCTTTGTCATCAACCGTGGTGAATCCGAGCACATGCCCCGATACTTCGCCGCCTGGGTAGTAGCGGCGGTATTCGCGCAGCAGGTACACGCCGGGAATGCCCAACGCCTTGATGCGCGCGGCCTGCTCGGGAGGCATGTGGCGCACCAAGTACAAAAACTCACGGTCGAGATTGCTGGTGATGCGCCGCGCGAGGGTCTGCTGGTCTTCCTTGAGCGCGCGCGCGAGCTTCGGCAATTGATCGATGTTTTCGTCGAGTTCCTGCGGATTGACCCAGATGCTGTCCACCGGCGTGCTGACCGCCAGCGGCTCGCCATTGCGATCGGTGATGGCGCCGCGATGCGCCGCAATTTTGACCACGCGCATCGAGCGAGCGTCGCCCTGCTTGGAGAGAAATCCATGATCGACCAGCTGTAGTTCGACCGCTCGCGCTGCCAAGCCGATTGCGCCGAGCACCATGAGGCCCAATACCACCGCGGAGCGCCAGCGATAGGATTTCGCCTGCGCGTCGTTTTCGCCGGAGCGCAACTTCACGGTCGGACGATCCGCACATCGCGGGTCTGCGGCAGGTTCATTTGCAACTTAGCGTTGGCCACACGCTCGACGAATGCGTGCGATGACCAATAACTTTGCTCGAGCTGCAGGCGTCCCCACTCCATGTCGAGCGAGTCGCGTTCGGAGTTGAGTTTCTCCAGCTGCACGAACATGGCGCGCGCTTGGTGACGCTCGTATATCACTTGCACGGCAGATCCCAACACGGCCAGCCACAGCAACGGCAAAGTGAGCGGCAACAAACGACGATATTTCAAGCGGCAATTCCTTGCTCGAGGCGTTCGGCGACGCGCAGACGAGCGCTGCGCGAGCGGGGATTGAGGGAGATTTCGTTGTCGTCGGCTTCAATGCGCTTGCCGACCAGGCGCAGCTTGGGCCGCGCGTGCATCGGGATATCGGGCAGGCCGGCATACATCGGATCAGCGAGCGAGTGGCGGCGCATGAATTGCTTCACCATGCGATCTTCGAGCGAGTGAAAGCTGATCACGGCAAGCCTGCCGTTCGGCGCCAGCTTGTTGAGCGCGCTGTCGAGCGCGGTCTCGAGCTGCTTGAGCTCACCATTGACATAAATACGCAGCGCTTGGAAAACGCGCGTCGCGGGATGTTTGTGCCGGCCAGCCGCCTCGGTGCTGCGGGCAACGCGTGCAATCATCTCGGCAAGCTCGAGCGTGCGCTCGAAAGGCCTGGTCTCACGATCGGCGACGATGGCGCGCGCGATGCGCGGCGCCTGGCGTTCTTCGCCGAACTCGCGAAATATGCGGATCAGCTCGTCGAGCGGCGCGCCGTTGACCACGTCCGCAGCACTCATCCCCTCGCCTGCTGTCATGCGCATGTCAAGCGGGCCATCCTGCATGAAGCTGAAGCCGCGTCGAGCGTCGTCGAGCTGCGGGGAGGAGACACCGAGGTCGAAAAGAATGCCGTCGAGCTTGAGTCCCGGTTGCACCTGATCGGCAATCGCGGCAAGCGACGAGAATGGCGCGAGAAAAATCGAGAAGCGCGGATCCGTTGAGAAGCGGACACGGGCCGCCGCGACGGCTTCGGGATCCCGATCGAGACAGATCAGTCGGCCATTCGCGATGAGCTTCTGCAAAATCGCCCCTGCATGTCCACCACGGCCAAAAGTGGCGTCCATGTATGTGCCACCGACCTGAATGTTCAACGCCGCCAGTACCTGGGGTAACAGGACCGCCGTGTGAACCCCCGCAATCTCTTGCACCGCACCGACCGGTTAGAACGACAACGTGTCAAGTTCAGTCGGCAAGTCGGTGGTGCTCTCCGGACTCGCCAACCATTCGTCGCGCCGCTCGTTCCAGCGCGCCTCATCCCACAATTCGAATCGCATCCCCTGCCCGATCAACATGGCATCGCGCGTCAAACCGCCGAACTCGCGCAAATTCGGGGGCAGCAAGATCCGCCCGTGCGAGTCCAGTTCCAGATCCGTGGCATGGCCGATCATCAAGCGCTGCAACCGCCTCACCTGGGGGTTCAAGGTGGGCAATTTGTTGAGCTTCCGCTCCACGTCCTCCCAGTCCGGGAGGGGGTAGATCAGCAGGCACTGATCCTTATCCACGGTAATGACCAAATTGCCTCCACAGCGCTCCTGCAGCCGCTCCCGGTAGCGAGTGGGCATCACCAGCCGGCCTTTGACGTCGAGCGTTAGTTTGTTGGCACCCCGGAACATACTTTTATGGGTCGCGAAACCCATTTTCTCCCACAATTTCCCACCGGGCTCCACTATAGGGAGCGAGAGAGAGCACTGTCAACGCCTTATGGTAAAAAAAACCCGTGCCGACAGTGACTTAGGTCACATTTTGGGATTATGTGATAGGTAGCGATTACAGCGCCGAAAGGAATCAACCTCTTATGAGATTTTCCTACAAAGTCCTACAAGTTTCGATTGAAGTTAAAATCGTCGAACGTCGCCGACCTTGCTCTTAACTAGCGGTCTTCCGAGGAGGGGCCGCTTCGACCCCGGGAAATGTGGCGTGCAAGCGCCGATGTTGGCCGTATCCTTTGCCTTTACCAACAATCCTCTTGGGGCGAGGCCGCTTCGGCCCCGTGAAATGTGGCGCGCAAGCGCCTAAAAAAGAGTCGGCCGATAAGCCGGGTTCTGTCTTGGACAGTCATTCCTCTGGCATACGCGTCACCGCGCAGCTCCAGCGACCTACCCGGAAGCCCATGTGGACCACATGTAGCGGCGATTAAGCCGCCCGCTTCCCTATTTGGTCTTGCTCCTGGTGGGGTTTGCCGTGCCGTTGGTGTTGCCACCCGCGCGGTGCGCTCTTACCGCACCATTTCACCCTTACCGGCGCCGCTTGCGCGGCACTTAGGCGGTATCTTTCTGTTGCACTTTCCGTAGGCTCGCGCCTCCCAGGCGTTACCTGGCACCGTGTCCTGCGGAGCCCGGACTTTCCTCCATGTGCCAAAGCACACAGCGACTGTCTGGCCGACTCGGTGTGCACGATACGCTATTTCAGCTGCAGCGCGCGCTTATAGGCCTCGTTGTCGCGGGCACCGGTGATCTGTGCCGCAAGGCGAGCCGCTTGCTTCAGGGGCAATTCAGCCAGCAGCGCAATCAGCACTTTGTCCAACTCGGCCTTCGCCTCGGAATCCTGCGCGTCGGAATCAGGAGGCAGCGTGCCGCCGATGAGCAAAACAATCTCGCCGCGCGAGAAATCCGTATCTGTTCTGGCTCTATCTAACAGTTCGAGCAGCGAGCCACGGTACGTCGTTTCGTGCAGCTTGGTCGCTTCACGCACCACCGTACCGCGGCGCGCTTCGCCAAACGCCGTCACGCAATCCTCCAGCGTTTCGCGCACACGGTGCGGCGATTCATACATGACCAGTGTGCGCGGCTCTTGTTCGAGCGACTTCAGTCTTCTTAAGCGAGCCGCAGCGCGCGCCGGCAGAAATCCTTCGAAACAAAATCGGTCGGTGGGCAATGCGCCGATCGACAGCGCCGCGATCGCTGCGCAGGGCCCGGGAATCGTCACGATGTTGATTCCCGTGTCCGCGACTGCACGCACCAGTTCAAACCCCGGATCGCTGATAGCGGGCGTGCCAGCATCGCTTACCAGCGCAACCGACTTGCCCGCTCGCAATAGTGCAATTATTTCAATCGCGCGTACGCCTTCATTGTGATCATGCAACGAGAGCTGCGGCGTGCTGATTTGAAAATGCTTCAGCAGCATTCCCGTGTGGCGCGTGTCCTCTGCTGCAATCAGATCGCAAGATTTTAAAGTGGCGCATGCACGAGGACTTAAATCGCTCAAATTGCCGATGGGCGTGGCGACTACGTAGAGCGTTCCTGCCGCCGGCAGCCCTGTTCCCCCGTTTGTCACTATAATCGCGCCTGTATTCGAAGATTAGGAGTGGAAGGGTATGGCAGCGATATCACGGCGTCCACGGCTGACGCAATTTGCGCTCATCGCAGCGTCACTGATTGCGGCTGCCTGCAGCCTGGTCAAGACCACAGAAACCGTAGTGGACAAGCAAGAGCATGCCGCGCGCTTGGCACATGACGGCAAGCACGCCGAGGCCGCGAAGGTGTACGCGGATCTGGCGCTGCAGTTGCCCGCCGGGGGCGACAACTATGAATTATTGAGCGCAGAGCAGTGGGTTGCGGCGGGAAATGTTGCCGCAGCCAAACAGGCTCTGGCCCAGGTATCCCCTGAAGCGCGCACCAAACTCGCGACGCCGCGCGCGCTGGTTGCCGCCGAAATTGCCTACGCGGAAAATGATCCTGCCCGCGCCATTCGCGAGCTCGATCAAGTTGCGGTGCCGACCGCCGGCGATCAGGCGCAGAATTACTATTGGATACGCGGCCGCAGCGCATTTCTGACCGGTCATCCTGTAGAGGGCACACGCGCGCTGGTTGAACGCGAGCGTTATTTGAGCGATCCCGCTGCGCTGCGCGCAAATCGCGACGAATTGTTGAGCCGAGTTCGCACCGCCGCCGAGCGTGGCGCGCCGATGAAGGCGCCCCCAAAGAGCGATCCCATCGTCGTGGGCTGGCTGGAACTCGGGCCAGTCGCCGTGGAAGTCGAACGCAATCCGGCGCGCGCGGCGGCGGCGCTGGATGCCTGGAAACGCCAGTATCCACAGCATCCCGCCAATTTGAGTGTGCTCGCAACGGCGCAGACGCAAATCGCCGTGGCCACCGAATATCCCAATCAGATCGCACTGCTGCTGCCGCTCTCGGGGCGCAGCGAGCCCTATGGGATCGCGGTACGCGACGGCTTTATCGCGGCATACATGCAGCAGAATGCCGCGAGCCGGCCGCGCCTGAAGATTTACGACGTGGCCGCCGAATCCGTGAGCAGCGCCTATAACCGCGCCGTTGCCGACGGCGCCGGCTTCGTGGTGGGTCCGTTATTCAAGGATGAGGTCGCAGCCGTTGCGCCGCTAACCGGCGGTCGCACGCCGGTGCTGGCGTTGAATTTTCTGGCTGACTCGGTGTCGGCGCCGAGGAACTTCTATCAATTTGCGCTCCTGCCTGAAGACGAAGCGCGCATGGTGGCGCGCCGTGCGGTCGCCGACGCGCGACTCAACGGCGTGGCAATCGTGCCCTCGGGAGAATGGGGCACGCGCGTCTTGGCGGCATTTGCCGAGGAACTGAAAAGCCTCGGCGGGAGTGTGCTCGATAGCGGGCGCTATGATCCTGCGCAAGTGGATTTCGCCGACGTCATCAAGTCGGTGATGCAATTAAAGGCCACCAAGGTCGAGAAGGGAGAGAAGCCCGAACCGCCGACCCATCGCAGCGATGCCGCCTTCATCTTCGTGGCCGCGAGCACCGCCGGCACTGCGCGCCTCATCCTGCCGCAGCTGAAATACAACTACTCTGGCGATGTGCCCGTCTATTCCACCTCCGACAGCTTCGAGCCCGATCCCAGCGCCAATTCGGATATTGAGGGCATGCTGTTTCCGGACATGCCCTGGATGATTTCCAACGACCCGGCCACCGCGCCGATCCGCGACGGCGTGCGTGCCGCGTGGCCGGCACAAACGGCGCGCCGCGGACGTCTTTACGCCTTCGGATTCGACGCGTATCGTTTGGTGCCAGGGTTGCGGTCGAGCAATCCCGCTGCCTCGAACGAGATCGCCGGCGTGACCGGAAAATTACACCTCGATCAGCAGAATAAGATTCGCCGCGACCTCGACTGGGCGCAGATAAAATCCGGGACACCAAGTGTGTTGTAAATTAATAGCCGCGGTACTTGTCGCTGTCGCAGCCGTAAGCGGCGCGCTGCGGCCTGACGCTCGTCAAGCTCTGATTTTCTACGAATACGCGAGATTTAGCGGCTGCGGAGCAGCCGCCGTCTGCGCGATGATGGCGCATGAACGATGTACGCGCGCAGCGCGGGGCGGCAGCCGAACAGCTTGCGGCACAATACCTGCAGGTGCGCGGCATTAAAATTCTTGCGCGCAATCTGCGCTGCAAGGCCGGCGAGCTCGACTTGGTCTGTCTCGATGACACCGTACTGGCCATTGTTGAAGTGCGCCAGCGTGAAAGCTCAGCGTACGGCGGCGCCTTGGCCTCGGTCACCTGGGCCAAGCAGCGCAAGATCATTCGCGCCACGCAATTTTTTCTGCGCCGCGAGAGCCATTGGAGGAATTTCTGCATGCGTTTCGACGTGCTGGCGATCGAAGGCTTGCCGGACAGGACGCATCGGGTCGAATGGCTCAAGGACGCTTTTCGCGCCTCTTGAGCGAATCGCCGCGCGAGTTACTTCACCACCTGCAATTTCGGCCGCTTCGCAGCGACGGTGCCCGACTTTCCGGTGCTCGGGCCGACCGGCGGGCTGGCGCTTGGATCGGGGTCCGCATCGCCCTCCGGGAAAATCATGCCCTGTCCGGTCTCGCGGGCATAGATCCCCAGAATTGCGCGCAGCGGAACTTGCACGGCAAAACCCACGCCGCCGAATCGCGCCTCGAAGCTCACGAAATCATTGCCGAGCTTCAGCATCTGGGTCGCGGAAAAGCTGACATTGAGCACGATCTTGCCGTCCTTCACGTACTGGCGTGGCACCGTGACGCCTTCAGCCGCCGCATCCACCACGATGTGCGGCGTTTCGCCGCTGTCGGATATCCACTCGTGCAATGCGCGCAGCAGGTAGGGACGCCGTGGTTTCAATGACGCATCTCCCTCTCCACAGCGCTCAGACAGGCGCGGAAGGTAGAGCGCGCGAAGATCGCATTCATATACTTCGTGATCGGCTGTGCCTGCGCCGGGAGCTCGATGCCGTAGACACGCAGGCGCCACAAAATCGGCGCGATGCTGGCGTCTACCAAGGAGAATTCATCACTCAAGAAAAACGGCTTGGCTTTGAATACCTCCGCGCTGGCGCAAATCGCTTCGCCCAATACCTTGCGGCTATGCTCCGCGGTCTTGCTCGCCGGATCGAACTCGATGTCGTGCGCCAGAGCATACCAGTCGCGCTCGACCCGATACAACGCGACCCGAAACTGTGCGCGGGTCACCGGGTCGATGGGCATCAGGGGCGGATGCGGAAAGCGCTCGTCCAAGTATTCAATGATGACCCGCGAGTCATACAGCACCAAATCACGATCCACGAGCGTCGGCACGCTGTGATAGGGATTGAGGTCGATCAAGTCCTCGGGTAGCGCATGCGGATCGACATTGACCAATTCAATGGCGATGCCTTTCTCAGCCAGAACCAAGCGCGTCCGGTGGCTCCACGGGTCCGCGGGTGCTGAGAATAGCGTCATCACCGAACGACGTGCCACTAACCGGACCTCCTAGGAGCCTGTCTGAGTATTCCACGTGAGCCGCGGGGCTCCTAAATTCTCAACGCGGACGGCCCCGCTAAAGTCAGTGGACGTCCTTCCAATATTCTTTCTTCAGCAAATACGCGAACACAAAGAACACCAGTAGGAACAGCATCACAAAGATGCCCATCGACTCGCGCTTTCCCTTGATGGGTTCAGCGGCATAGTCCAGGAAGTTAACGATGTCGCGAACGTATTGATCATACTCCTCCGGCTTCATGGAACCCGGGATCATTGGCTCGACTCCCGCCAGGACCATTTTGGCGTTGCCGTGAGGGTCCTTTTCATTTTTGTACGCGGGCTTCTGCAATCCCTGCCGGTAGTACAGGATATGCGGCATCGCCGTGCCGGGCAGGTATAAATTATTGACGCCCCAAGGCCGCGTCTTGTCGGCGTAGAAGCCATGCAAATACGAATACAAGTAGTTGGTGCCGCGCTCTCGGGCCATCAATGTCAGGTCAGGCGGCTGCTTGCCGAACCAGTCGGTTGCATCCGCCGGCATCCCGGTGTTGATTTCCTCGAAACTCTTGGCCGCCGTAAAGATCAGGTTGCCGGCAAGGTCTGCTTCCGGGATCTTAAGGTCCGTTGCCATGCGGTTGTAACGCAGATACTTGAGCGAATGGCAGCCCGAACAATCGTTCATGAAATTACGTGCGCCGCGCTCCAGGGACTCTGTGTTGTTAATGTCGGTGCCCGCCTCGAGCAGCGGGATTTCCCCTTCCGCGGCCAGCGCAGTGCCGGCGCAAAGAAGACCAATGGTGACTAAAACGCTGGCTTTAAGCATGTCCCGTAACCCTTTCCGGCACCGGCTTCACCCGGTCGATCTTTGTGTACCAGGGCATTAACAAAAAGAATGCAAAATAAATGGCGGTGCAGATTCGCGAAAGAATCGGATAGATTCCGGATGGAGGTTTCATGCCGCAGACCGCCAAAGAGACAAACGCCACCGAAAACAGCGCCAGCATCACTTTGTAAATAGGACCCTTGTAGCGGATCGAACGCACCGGCGATCGATCCAGCCACGGTACGAAAAACAACACGAAGACCGCCGCGCCCATCACCATGACCCCCCACACCTGCGTGCCGAAAGCGGAAGGGATGGCGCGCAACATGGCGTAGAAGGGGGTGAAATACCATACCGGCGTGATGTCGGGCGGGGTTTGCAAGGGGTTGGCCGGCTCGAAATTAGGTCCTTCCAAAAACAATCCGAAGAAATTCGGCGCGAAAAAAATCACGCCCGCAAACAACAGCAGGAATACCGCAACACCCGCCAGGTCCTTCACCGTGTAGTAGGGGTGGAAAGGAATGCCGTCGAGCGGATGGCCATCGGAATCCTTGTATTTCTTGATCTCGATGCCGTCGGGGTTGTTCGATCCCACCTCATGCAGCGCCATGAGATGCGCCACGACCAGAAAAACCAAAGCGAGCGGCAGCGCCGCAACGTGCAAGGCAAAGAACCGGTTCAGGGTGGGATCCGCAATGTTGTAGTCGCCGCGAATCCATTCGACCAGCGTTCCGCCGATCACCGGCAGGCTGCTGAACAACGAGACGATGACTTGTGCGCCCCAATAGCTCATGTTGCCCCAGGGCAGCACATAGCCCATGAATGCTTCAGCCATCAGCAACACATAGATCAAGCACCCGAAGATCCAAATGAGCTCGCGCGGCTTGCGAGCCGAGCCATACAAGAGCGCGCGGAACATGTGCAGATAAATCACGATGAAGAACGCCGATGCGCCGGTCGTGTGCATGTAGCGGATCAGCCAGCCCCATTCCACATCCCGCATGATGTATTCAATCGACGCGAAAGCTTCGGCGGCGGACGGCTTATAGCTCATCGTCAGGAAAATGCCCGTCACCAGTTGGTTGACGAGCACCAGCAGCGAGAGCACGCCGAAGTAATACCAGAAATTAAAATTCTTCGGTGCGTAGTACTCGGCCGCCTGTTCTTTCCACAATTTCGTCAGCGGAAATCGCTGATCGATCCAGCCAATCAATCCTTTGCCGGTGCCGGCGGTCTCGGGTGCTGCGGCCATCGCTTACCTCTTGCTTTACGAAACGGGTTTGGAAGCGTCATCGACGCCGATGACAATGCGCGTGTTCGCGGCAATTGCGTACGGCGGCACAGTCAGATTCTTCGGCGCCGGCATGCTCTTGAAGACGCGGCCCGACAGGTCGTATTTCGAACCGTGGCAGGGACAATAAAAGCCTCCCGGCCAGTTTGCCCCCAAGTCGGCACCCGCAACTTGGAACGAATCATTGGGCAAGAACGCTCCCAAGGGCGAACAACCCAAGTGCGTGCACACGGCGAGGCCGACCCAGTATTCGGGATTTCGCGCGCGTGTGGCGCCGGTCGCTTTGATGTAGTCGGGTTGCACGGAATCATCGGACTTAGGGTCCGCCAACATGTCGTCGTGACCGCCCAATTGATCGACCACCGCCTTGGCACGGCGTACCACGAAAACCGCTTGTCCTCGCCACACGACTTTCAGCATTTGGCCGGATTCGAGTTTCGATGCATCGACTTCGACAGGAGCGCCCAAGGCCTTGGCGCGGGCGCTGGGCTTCCATGACGCGATGAAGGGTATTGCCGCGAACGCGGCACCGATCACGCCTGTGCCGACTGTAGCGGCGGTCAGTAAGCGGCGACGGCTGTGGTCTACGTCTTCACTCATGCGTCCGGCCTCGGAAATAGTTGACAAATCTTCACGCAAACCCCTATGGCGTCAGTGTTTCCCAAAGAATATTGCGAGCGCATTATACACAGTTACGCAGCCACCCCTTAAGGCTCGAGGAGCTATATTAATTGCAGAACACTCGCATCCTCGTGAGTTTTTTGGCCAGAGCGGTCGTGGTCGGCCTGGCCATAGCATTTCTCGTGGTTTGGTGGAACCCGACGCTGTTGGGCGCGCACACCACCGCCTCGATTCCGTCCGCGGCGAGCCCGTCCCCGGCGAGCCCGGCTGCGACCGTCACCTCGCCCGTCCCGACGCTGGTCATGCAAAGCTTCGCGGACGCCGTTGCGCGCACGGCACCGGCAGTGGTCAATATTTACACTGCGCGGGTGGTGCGTGAGCGCACTCAAGCCGCGCCCTTGAATCAATTGTTCGGTGATTACTGGCCCAGCTATCGTCAACGTCTGGAACGCAGCTTGGGCTCGGGTGTGATCGTCGATGCGAAGGGCACCATCGTAACGAATCAGCATGTCATCGCCGGCGCCGAATCGATTCGGGTGCAGCTCGCTGATGGGCGCGTCGCCGATGCCACCATCGTTGGCCAAGATCCTGACACCGATATCGCCATCTTGGAGCTTGAGATCGGCAACTTGCCCATCATGCCGCTAGGCCGGTCCGACACTCTGCGGGTCGGAGATATCGTGCTCGCGATCGGCAACCCCTACGGTGTGGGTCAGACGGTAACGCAAGGTATCGTCAGCGCCACCGGGCGCGGTCAACTTGGTCTGGCGACGTTTGAGAATTTCATCCAAACGGACGCGGCCATCAATCTCGGCAACTCCGGCGGCGCGCTCATCGATGCGCATGGTGATTTGGTCGGCATCAACACGGCCGTGCTCAATCGCACTTACGGAGGACCTGAGGGGATCGGCTTTGCGATCCCCGTCAATATGGTGCGCGGCGTGATGGAACAAATCCTCTTGAACGGCCATGTGGTGCGCGGTTGGCTAGGCTTCGTGCCGCAGGACTTGAGCGAGGAGCAGTCCGCGCAGATCGGCACCGCGGGCGGCGGCGTCACGGTGGTGAACATCATGGTCAAGAGTCAGGCTTACGAGGCCGGAATGCGGCCCGGCGATCTGGTCACCGGCTTGGGCGGCGAGGCTGTGCACAACGCGCAAGACCTGGTGGCCCGCGTCTCCTCGCTGAAGCCCGGCGCCGACGTGGAGCTCGAAGGCCGCCATGCGCGGCAAGCCTACAAGATCAGATTGACCGTGTTGGAGCGCCCCACCCGGCCTGTCCAACAACGCTAGGTATCATGGCGTGCGCCGGATTTTCGCCCCCAGCTGCTGGAGTTTCTCCTCAATCGCCGCATAGCCGCGATCGATGTGATAGATGCGCTCGATGTCCGTTCGCCCGTCGGCGATGAGCGCGGCAAGCACCAAGCTCGCGGATGCGCGCAAATCCGTGGCCATGACGGGCGCTGCCGTCAGGCGTTCGACTCCCTTGATGATGGCGGTGTTTCCCTCCAAGCGGATTTCCGCGCCCATGCGCCGCATTTCCAGCATGTGCATGAAGCGATTCTCGAAAACCGTTTCGATGATGGTGCCGACCCCGTTCGCCACCGTGTTGAGCGCCGCAAACTGCGCCTGCATATCGGTGGGGAAAGCGGGATAGGGTGCGGTTCGAATGTCGATGGCCGTGGGTCTTTTGCCGCGCATATCGACTTCGATCCACGTGTCGCCCACCTGCACGCCGGCGCCAGCCTCCTTGAGCTTGTCGATGACGGCATCCAGGTGGTCCGGTCGGGTATTCTTCACGCGAATGTGGCCGCCGGTGATGGCACCGGCAACCAGATAGGTACCCGTTTCAATTCTGTCGGGCAGCACTTCGTAGGCCGTTCCGTTCAAACGCTTCACGCCCTCGATGACAATCCGATCGGTGCCCGCGCCCTTGATCTTGGCGCCCATGGCAACCAAGAAATTGGCAAGATCGACCACCTCGGGTTCGCGCGCAGCATTCTCGAGCACTGTTTCGCCATCGGCGAGCGTCGCGGCCATCATCAGGTTTTCCGTGCCGGTGACAGTAACGGTCTCCAGCACCAGGCGCGCTCCCTTGAGCCTCGCGGCACGCGCTTTGATATAGCCGTTCTCAATATGGATGTCCGCGCCCATCGCCTGCAGGCCGGCGACGTGAATATTGACCGGCCGCGCGCCGATCGCGCAGCCGCCGGGCAAGGACACGTCCGCCGCGCCAAAACGCGCCAACAAAGGCCCGAGCACCAATATCGACGCGCGCATGGTTTTCACCAGCTGGTAGGGCGCAAAATATTCCTTGATGGTCGAGGCATCGACTTCGATGCGCATCTTTTCATCGATGGTCACCGAGACGCCCATGCGCCCGAGCAATTCGATCATGGTGGTGACATCTTGCAGATGCGGCACATTCGACACGGTCACCGGCCCGTCGGCCAGCAGGCAGCCGGCAAGGATCGGCAGCGTTGCATTCTTGGCGCCCGAAATGCGGATCTCGCCCTCGAGCGCGATGCCGCCGTGGATCTGTAATTTATCCACGGCCCTGCCTTGCGTACTCATCCGGCGTGAATACCTGCAGTGCGAGGGCGTGAATTTCAGTGCCCACCGCCGCGCCGAGCGTGGAATACACCATTTGATGCCGCTGTATCGGTTTCTTGCCGATGAAAGCAGGCGCAATCACCACGGCCTCGAAATGCACATTGTCCTCGCTCGTCACCATCGCATGGCTGCCGCCCAAACCGTCCTCGATCAATTGCGCTATCTGTTGTGGATTCATGCCGTCTCCTAAAAATTTACGCAAGCTTACCTGTATTATTCACAGATGAATTGCGACTACACCGACGAGGCCCTGGTCGAGCTCGGCCGCCAGGCGCTCAGCATCGAGATCGACGGTCTGCGCGCGCAGTTGCCGCGTCTCGGGACGGATTTTGCACGCGCCTGCCGGATTTGTCTTAACTGCCGGGGCCGAATCGTGGTAACGGGCATGGGCAAGTCCGGCCACATCAGCGGAAAGATCGCCGCGACGCTCGCGAGCACCGGTACCCCGTCGTTCTTCGTGCATCCCGGCGAGGCCAGTCATGGCGACATCGGCATGATCACACGCGACGATGCTGTGCTGGCCCTGTCGAACTCAGGGGAAACCGCTGAAATACTTACCATCCTGCCCGTGATCAAACGGCTCGGCGTGCCCTTGATTGCCTTCACGGGAAACTTAAGATCGACGCTGGCGCGCATCGCCACCGTTCATTTGGACATCAGCGTGCCGGCCGAGGCCTGCCCCTTGAATTTGGCGCCCACGGCCAGCACGACCGCGGCGTTGGGCGTAGGCGATGCCATGGCGGTCGCGCTGCTGAACGGGGGGGGCTTCCCCGTGGCGGACTTGCCGCGCTCGCAGCGGGCGGGCAGGTGGGGACGCCGCCTGCTGAACGTGACGGACGTCATGCGCTGGGGCGCACTGCTGCGGACGGTCGGAGTGGACACGACTCTCGCCGAGGGCTTGATGGAAGTGACCTCCAAAGGGCTTGGCATGACGGCCATTGTCGATGACTCCATGCAGGTGCTCGGGGTGTTCACTGACGGCGATTTGCGCCGCGCCCTGGATCGCGCCGCGGATTTGCGTGCCACGCGCATGGACGAAGTGATGACGGTGGGACCGAAGTCCGTGCGTCCGACGACGCTCGCCGCGGAGGCCGTGCACTTGATGGAGACTCACCGCATTACTTCACTGATTGTGCTCGACGATGAGCGCAAGCTGGTCGGCGCGCTCAATGTGCATGACTTATTGCGCGCGGGCGTATTTTGAAAGCACGCGCAGCCACGCCGCTTGCAATGATCCAGCTGCTGGTTTTGGATGTTGACGGCGTGCTGACGGATGGGCGGCTGTATTTCGGCGCCAAGCGCGAAGCACTCAAGGTATTTCATGTTCGCGACGGACACGGCATCAAGCTGCTCATGGCTGCGGGCGTGCACGTCGCGGTCTTCAGCGGCCGGCGCTCTGCGGCTGCTGCGACCCGCTTGCGCGAACTGCGCGTGCCGAGCGTGGTCCAAGGCTGCGGCGATAAGTTGCTTGCGCTGCAACGCCTTGCGAAGCGCCTAAAGGTAAATCCGTTGCATTGCGCTTGCATCGTGGACGACACGCCCGATCTGCCGTTGATGGCCGCGGTCGGGATGGCGGCGGCGGTTGCGGATGCGCATCCCGTGGTGCTGTCCGCTGCGCATTGGGTTGCGCGCGCGCCGGGAGGTTTGGGCGCCGTACGCGAGCTGTGCGATGCCATTCTGCGCGCCCGCGCCGGGAGCGCTTAATGTTTTTTCGCGTATTCACCGTGCTCGCGGTCGCGGCACTGGTGATCATCACCTGGTATTCGAGCTCACCGAGCCATCGCCCATCCGTGCAGGTCGGCGGCAGGCAGCCGGACTTGCCAGGCTACTATCTAAAAAACGCCATTCTCACCGACTACGACGCCGCGGGCGCGCCCAGCCTTCGCATCGAGGCCGAACGCATCGATCAAATTGACCACGGCAACGAAGTCTCGCTGTACAACGTTCGCGTCAACTATGATGCCCCCGGCGGGCAGGCTTGGGTGCTGTTCGGCGACAGCGCTCACGTTCAGCCCGGCGGCAAGATCATCGATGTCTCGGGCAACGTGCGCCTGCAAGGCGAGAATCCAGGCACGCCGGGCACCGCCGTGATTCGCACCGACCTGTTGAGCTACAACGTTCCTGAAGGCATTGCCAGCACCAAAAGCGATGTGCGCATCGATTACGGCGGCCACGTCCTCACCGCGCGCGGCCTGAGTGCGAATTTGAAAGAGCGCACGATGCGCCTAGAATCGAAAGTCAATGGTCGCTTCCTGCCTCCGTAAATCTCTTGCCTTGGTCGCGCTGCTTGCGCCGCTCGGCCAGACGAACGCCGCGCCCGCGCGCGACGCCCGAGTGCCGATATTGCTCGACGCGCAATCGACCTCAATCGATCTTAAGACCAACAGCGCGGTCTTCAGCAAGATTCGAATCTCTCAAGGGACTATGTCAATTACCGCCGATCAGGGCCAGGCCAGCCAGCAGCGCTCGGCGGATTTGTATTTCGAAAACAACGTTTGGAATTTTCACGGCAACGTCAAAGTCACGATCGATCAAGGTCAGCTGTTCTCCGACGATGCACAGATCACCTTCGTCAACAGCTTGCTGAGCAAGGCACTCGTCAATGGTAAACCAGCCTCATTCGAGCAAACGCTGGCAAAGAGCGGCAAGCTCGCCAAAGGCAGCGCGCAGAGCATCGACTACGATGCAGCAAAGCACGTGGTGCGGTTCTCGAAGAACGCCTACCTGAGCAATGGCGACAATGAAATCCGCGGACAAGCGCTGAAATACGATGTCATCGGACAAAAGGTGGTTGCCGAGGAAGCTGAACAGAATTCGCAGCGCGTCCGCATTACGATCACGCCGCCGCCCCCCAAAACCGCGCCCGCGCCGCCTAAGCCTGATCCATGAGCGTATTGCGGGCTTTGGATCTTGCCAAAAGCTACAAGTCACGGCAGGTGCTGCGAAATTTGTCCTTGGAGGTCGAAAGCGGTGAAGTGGTTGGCCTGTTGGGTCCCAATGGCGCCGGCAAGACCACGGCGTTCTACATGATCGTGGGGCTGGCCCGATGCGAGCACGGCGAAATTTATTTGGACAATAAGGATATCAGCCGCCTACCCATGCATCGCCGCGCCCAGCTGGGCTTGGGCTACCTACCTCAGGAACCGTCGGTATTCCGCAAGCTGTCTGTGGCCGACAACATCATGGCGATTTTGGAGACCCGCCCAGGACTCGATGATGCCGGCCGCGCCGCCCGCCTGAAGGAGCTGTTGGGCGAGTTGCATATCGGCCATGTACGCGACAGCTTGGGGATGAGCCTCTCGGGCGGGGAGCGCCGGCGCGTCGAAATTGCCCGGGCGCTGGCCGCCGACCCCCGATTTATGCTGCTGGATGAACCATTTGCAGGTGTCGATCCGCTCTCCGTTGCTGATATACAACGAATAATCAAGCACTTGTCCGACAAGGGCATAGGAGTACTGATTACGGATCATAATGTGCGGGAGACCTTGGGTATTTGCGGCAGAGCCTATATCGTCAGTCAAGGAAGCGTCCTCGCCTCTGGATCTGCGGATCAGATTCTTGCCAACCCGCAGGTTCGTGAGGTGTACTTGGGACAGGATTTCAAACTATAAGGTTTAGGTTCTGAAAGAAATATGTTGAAGCCAAGCCTGCAGCTTCGCATCGGTCAACAGCTGACCATGACGCCGCAGCTGCAGCAAGCGATTCGACTGCTGCAGCTGCCGTCGCTCGACTTGCAGGCGCACGTCCGCCAGACTCTCGAAACCAATGTCATGCTCGAGGGGGAGGACGAAACCCTGGAGGCGCCGGATGCGGCGCGCGAGCGCGAAGAATTGCCGGTTCGCCTCGATGAGAAGTACGCAGAATTGGACGGCATCAGCACGCCTGTGGATCAGCGCGAAATCCCGGAGGTGGAAATCGCGGATGAAGCCTGGGGCGAACAGACCAGCGGGCCCTCCGAGCGAAATTATTCCGGCGATGATGATCGCAGCAGCGATTTCAGCGATCAGCACGGCCAGACTCTGCAAGAGCAGCTGATCGAACAGCTGGAACTGGCCAAGCTGACCCCGATCGACATGGCGATCGCCCGCGTCATCTCCGATGCGATAACCGATGACGGCTACCTGAAGGACTCGCTCGAGGACGTGCGCTTGAGCTTGCTGCCGGAGATCGAAGCCGACGCCGCCGATGTCGAGCGTGTGCTCAGCATCGTGCAGTCTCTGGAGCCGGCCGGCGTCGGCGCGCGCAGTCTGGCGGAGTGTATTGCGCTGCAGCTCAGACAACTCGATCCGCAAACCCCGGCGCGGGATGTCGCGATTCGGGTCGCGCTCGAGCACTTGGATTTGGTCGCCAGCCAGCAACTGGCGCTGCTGCGCAGGCAGCTGCGCTGCAGCGAGAGCGATTTGGAAATGGCGTTGGCGCTGGTGCGCTCCTGCCATCCTCGGCCCGGCGCTGCGGTCAATCCGACTCAGGCGCAATACGTGATCCCGGATGTGTTCGTGCGCCGCACCGATCACGGCTGGACGGTCGAAATCAACCAAGCGACCGTGCCCAAGGTGCGCGTCAATCAGAGCTACGCCAATTTGATATCGCGCGCGCCGGATCATGCCATGCTGCGCACTCAGCTGCAGGAGGCACGCTGGCTGATGCGCAGCCTGGAGATTCGCAACGAAACGCTGGTGAAGGTGGCGCGCTGCATCGTGCAGCGCCAAACGAGCTTCTTCGAGATCGGCGAGGAAGCCATGGAGCCGCTGATCTTGAAAGATGTGGCCGAGGCCGTGGAGATGCACGAGTCGACCATTTCACGCGTCACCACCGCGAAATACATGCACACGCCGCGCGGCGTGTTCGAATTCCGCTATTTCTTTTCAAGCCATGTGGAGGCGGCCGACGGCACCGAAATGTCGTCGATCGCCATTCGCGCCAAGATCAAGAAACTGATTTCTCAAGAGAATCTGGATTATCCGTTGAGCGATGCCAAGCTCGCGGAAATTCTCTCGCAAGAAGGCATACCGGTGGCCAGACGCACGGTTGCCAAGTACCGCGAGGGCATGCAGATCGCCCCGTCTAACGAACGGAAGCGAGCGGCTGCCCGCGCATCTTAAAGTGAAAGGAGGAAAACATGCAATTGGATCTCAGCGGTCATCATGTGGAAGTCACCGCCGCGCTGCGCGGCTATGTTCTTAAGAAATTCGAGCGAATCTCCCGGCATTTCGAGCAGCTGATTGACGTCCACTGCGTGCTCACGGTCGAAAAAATGTCTCACAAGGCCGAAGCCACGCTAATGGTGCGCGGCAACAAGATCTACGCCGATGCAACCGAAGAGAACATGTATGCCTCCATTGACGCGCTCGCCGACAAGCTCGACCGCTGCGTCAAGAAGCACAAAGAAAAGCACTGCGATCACCACGCCGAGGATGTCCTCAAAGCGCGCTAGCGAGCCTGGCTGCTGATGCGGCTGATCATCGTGAGCGGGCTGTCCGGGTCCGGCAAAAGCGTTGCCTTGCACATGTTGGAAGACATTGACTTTTACTGTGTCGACAACATACCCGCCGCGTTGTTGAAGCCCTTCATTTCCCACACGGTCCGCGGCATGGGAGACACCTACCCGCGGATCGCCGTGGGCTTGGATGCGCGCAATCGAGCCAATGAAATCGAGACCATCCCCGCGCTGGTGGGCGAACTGCGCCGCAGCGGCATTGATTGCGAAGTTCTGTACCTGCACGCCGCGGAAGAAGTGCTGCTGAAGCGCTATGCAGAAACTCGCCGCAAGCATCCTCTGATCACCGGTGAAGTCGGCTTGCGCGAAGCCATCGCCGCGGAGCGCAAGTTGCTCGATCCCGTTATCAACGCGGCTGACTGGGTCATCGACACCTCGAACATGGGAGTGCACGCGCTGCGCGAGCTCATCCGCGAGCGCGTCGACCGCGGCAGCGCAGGGCGGCTGTCGCTGATGTTCGAATCCTTCGGCTACAAGTTCGGCATTCCGGGCGACGCGGATTTCGTGTTCGATGTGCGCAGCTTGCCGAATCCCTATTGGGAAGATGCGCTGCGCAAATTGACCGGCCGTGACCCGAGCGTGATCGAGTACCTCGCAGGATTCGCCAGCGTGCGCAGCATGATCGCGGATCTGACGGCGTTTCTGCAGCAGCGCGTGAGCGAATTCTCGCAGGCGAATCGCAGCTATTTGACCATTGCGATCGGCTGCACCGGCGGCCAGCATCGCTCGGTGTACATCGCCGAGCAGCTCGCGCAACATTTCCGCAAATCGCACCCGCAGGTGCTGACGCGGCATGACTCGTTGCGAAAAAAAGTCGGCTCCTAGCGCGCGGCTCGAAACTTGCGGGCGTGCTCCAGCTGCAGAAACTCGCGAATCTCTCCCGCCCGCGCTTTCGCATCCTCGTAGCCCATGTCGATCATTTCCCGCGTGAAGCCGCGTTCGAACAGCAAATAGCTCAACAGCAGCGAATTGGGCGCATTGTGCGCGCCCAAGGCGCGCAGCAAGGTTCTCAAGGTGCGCGGCAATTCGTCCACATGGCGTCGTGCGACCTCGTTGACGTCTCGCGACGGCGTAAGCACCAGCGTATCGATCGGCTGCATGCCGGCGCTCTCGTTGTAGCGATTGATGCGCTCAAGACCGGCATTGAGCGTATCCATGAACAATGAGTCCAGCATGAAACCGAACATTTGGCTGAATGTCGGCTCGATCGGCGGCGGCGGCGCTGCTTGACCCGTGGGGCCCGGATCATTGACTCCGATGATCAATAGGCGCGTGGCGCCAAGCAGGATTGCAGGGCTCAGCGGCGATGTTTGGCGCATCGCGCCGTCGCCGTAGTAAGCATCGTTGAGCAGCACGGGACGGAACAGAAAGGGGATGGCGAGACTGGCCATCAGGTGATCCAACGTCAACGTGGCGCGCACGCCTTTGCGATAGACGCGAGTCCATGGCTCCGCCGTCGGTTCGGCGGCAAAAAACGTTACCGAGTTCGCATTGCCGTAGCAGGTCGCGCTGATGCCGATGGCATGCAGGTGCGTCTTGTACAAGCTGCGCGGAATGCCGTCGAAGTGCAAATGCGTGCGCAGCAGCTCCCAAAGCGGGGAATTATCGAACAGTGAATGCGGCGGCTGCACCAGCCAGCCTCCGGTGAGAAATGCCAAGAACCAATGCAGGCCCGACTTCAGCATGCTCGCCGGGTCCGCCTTGAACACTTGGTGCACCCTAAAATCTCGCCAAACCCGTTCGATCGCGTCGATCGAACGCCGGAAATGCGCCGCATCCGAGGCTAGCGCAATGGCGCTCACGGCGCCCGCCGAGGTACCGGTGATGATTGGGAATGGACACGCCGATCCGCGTCGCAACAGGTCGGCAATACCCTTGAGCGCCCCGACCTGATAGGCCGAGCGGGCGCCGCCGCCCGTCAACACCAAGCCGAGCTGTCGGGGCTCCGGGATCATGTCAACGCGTCAATCAGCTCGTCGAGGCCGGTCAGCGTCAGCGGATACATGCGGCCCTCAAGCATGTCGCGAGTCATGTCGATCGAGGCGGTTTGACGCCAGCGCGACTGCGGCTGCGGATTGATCCAGGCGAATTTCGGATATTGCTGCATCAAGCGCTCGAGCCAGACGCTGCCCGGTTCGGGATTCCAGTGCTCAACACTGCCGCCGGCATGCGTGATTTCATAGGGGCTCATGGTTGCATCGCCGACCAGAATCAGCTTGTAATCGGGCCCGTAGGTGCGAATGATTTCCGTGGTGCCGACGTGCTCGTTGAAGCGCCGCCGATTGTCCTTCCACAACGCCTCGTACACGAAGTTGTGAAAATAATAATGTTCGAGATGCTTGAACTCGCTGCGCGCCGCAGAGAACAGCTCTTCGCAGGTCTTGACATGATCGTCCATCGATCCGCCGATATCCAAGAGCAGCAATATCTTGATGACGTTGTGGCGCTCGGCCTGCATTTTGATATCGAGCCAGCCGCCCGAGCGCGCGGTGGCATCGATGGTATCGGCCAGCGCCAATTCGTCAGGCACGCCGCGGCGCGCAAACCGGCGCAGGCGCCGCAGCGCGATCTTGATGTTGCGGGTGCCCAATTCGACCTTGTCGTCGAGGTTGGCGAATTCGCGCTTATCCCAGACCTTGACGGCGCTGCGGTGACGCCCGCCGTCCTGGCCGATGCGCACGCCCTGCGGATTGAAGCCATAGGCGCCGTAGGGCGAGGTTCCCGCCGTGCCGATCCACTTGTTGCCGCCCTGATGCCGCTGCTGCTGTTCCTCGAGGCGTTTCCTGAGCGTCTGCAGCAATTTATCCCAACCGCCCATCGCTTCGATCTCGGCCTTTTCTTCGTCGCTGAAATCGCGCACCGTTAGCTTTTCCAGCCAATCGGCCGGCAGCTGCCGCTGCAGCAGCGCGAACACGTCCTCAACGCCCTTGAAGTGCGCCGCGAAGGCGCGATCGTAGCGATCGTAGTACTTCTCGTCCTTCACCAGACAAGTGCGCGCCAAGTAGTAAAAGCGCTCGGCACTTAAGTCGCCCAAACCTGCTTTCAGAGCCTCGAGCAGAGTCAACAATTCGGTGATTGAGACCGGCACGCCGGTCTTGCGTAGCAGAAAAAAGAACTTAACGAGCATTCCGGCGGTGCAGGAAGACCAATTGCTCGAATAGGTGCACATCCTGCTCGTTCTTCAGCAGCGCCCCGTACAGCGGCGGAATGAGCTTCTTCGCATCGTCGCTGCGCAGCGCCTCCGGAGAGATGTCCTCGGTCACCAGCAGCTTGATCCAATCGAGCAACTCCGAGGTGGTCGGCTTTTTCTTGAGGCCGGGCGTTTCGCGGATCTTGAAGAACGTCGTCAATGCCTCGTGCAGCAGCTCGCGTTTCAGGTCCGGAAAATGCACATCGACAATTTGCGTCATCGTGGCCGTATCCGGAAAACGGATGTAGTGAAAAAAGCAGCGTCGCAGAAATGCGTCGGGCAACTCTTTTTCGTTGTTGCTGGTGATGACGATGATCGGCCGATGCTTGGCGCGCACCGTTTCGCGCGTCTCGTACACATAGAATTCCATGCGGTCCAGCTCGCGCAGCAAATCGTTCGGAAACTCTATGTCCGCTTTGTCGATCTCATCGATGAGCAGCACCGGCTGCACCTCGCAATCGAAAGCCTCCCACAAATTGCCCTTGAGGATGTAGTTGCGGATGTCCTTGACGCGCGCATCGCCCAGCTGCGAATCGCGCAGCCGCGACACGGCGTCATATTCATATAGTCCCTGCTGCGCCTTGGTGGTGGACTTGATGTGCCACTCGAAGAAAGGCTTATCCAATGAGCGCGCGATCTCATTTGCCAGCAGGGTCTTGCCCGTACCCGGCTCGCCCTTGATGAGCAGCGGCCGCGATAGGACCACGGCGGCGTTGACCGCGGCCATCAATTCCTCGGTGGCGATGTATCGATCGGTGCCGCGAAATGCATTGGCCATTTGCAGTTACTTGCGTGTGACGCGCAGGATTTGCATGGAGTTGGTGCCGCCGGAGATACCGCTGAGCTCGCCCTTGGTGAGAATGATGTGATCGTTCTCGAGCACCAAATTCTGCCCCAGCAGCAGGCGGAAAATCGAAAAATACACCGCTTCGCCGCGATCTTCGACATCGTACGCAACCGGATAGACACCGCGGTACAAGGTCACGCGGCGGCGCGTGCTTTCATGCCGCGTAAAGGCGTAGATCGGAATATCCGAACGTACGCGCGACATCCACAGCGCGGTGGAACCGGACTCGGTCAACGCGACGATGGCTTTCACATGCAGATGATTCGAGGTGTACATGACCGCGGCCGCGATGGCCTCGTCCGTGTGCGCGAAGAATCCGCTCTGCCGTTGCCGCGCGCGCACGTGTTCCACTTCGTATTTTTCCGCGCCGACGACGATTTGCGCCATGGCCTCCACCACCTTGGCGGGATGCCGGCCGGAGGCGGTCTCGGCCGACAGCATGACGGCGTCGGTGCCGTCCATGACGGCATTGGCGACATCCGACACCTCCGCGCGCGTCGGAATCGTCGCCGTGATCATGGATTCCATCATCTGCGTCGCCATGATCACGACTTTGTTCTGCAGGCGCGTTTCCTGAATGATCAGTTTCTGTAAGCCCGCGAGTTCGGCAAAGCCCATTTCCACGCCCAGATCGCCGCGCGCCACCATCACGCCGTCGCTGGCCTTGACGACGGCGGCCAGATTCTTGATCGCCTCCGCCCGCTCAATTTTAGCGACCAGCAGGCCGTGACCTCCGGCTTGGCGCAGCAAGCCGCGAGCTTCGTCCATATCCGCCGCATCGCGCGGAAAGGAGATGCCGAGATAATCCACTTTCAGCCGCGCCGCGGTGACGATGTCTTCCCGGTCCTTGTCGGTCAATGCGCCGGCGGACAACCCACCACCCTGCCGGTTGATGCCTTTGTTGTTGCCGAGTTCGCCGCCGACCAGCACGCGAGTCTTGATGCGCGGACCGTCAATCTCTACGACCCTTAAGCTGATTTGCCCATCGTTCAATAGCAGCACGTCGCCGGCAAACACGTCCGCGGGCAATTTCTTGTAGGCAATGCCTACCGAATATTCGGTGCCGGCATCGACGGCCAGGGAGGCGTCCAAGATAAACTCAGCGCCATCCTTGAGTTCGATCTTGCCGGCCGCGAAACGATCAATGCGTATCTTCGGACCTTGCAGGTCGCCGAGCACGCCCACATAGCGGCCGGCTTGTCGTGCGGCCTCGCGCACCAGTTCGACTCGGCGTGCATGATCGGCAACTGCGCCATGCGAGAAATTCAAACGCACCACGTCCACCCCGGCGCGCACCATGTCCGCCAGCACGGCAGGGTCGTCGGTGGCCGGACCCAAGGTCGCGACAATTTTTGTGCGCCGCAGGCCTGAGCTCATGCGGCGCGCTGCTCGAGAATCTCAACCGCGGGGAGCTTCTTGCCCTCGACGAATTCCAGAAAAGCGCCGCCGCCGGTCGAGATGTAGGAAATGCTGTCCTCGATGCCGTACTTCTCGATTGCGGCCAGGGTGTCGCCGCCGCCTGCCAGGGAAAACGCCTTGCTGCGCGCAATTGCGGTGGCCAGCGTGCGCGTGCCCTCGCCGAACTGAGGGAATTCGAATACCCCCACAGGGCCATTCCAAAGAATTGTGCCGGCCGATGCCACCAGCGCGGCCATCGCTTCGGAGGAATCCGGGCCGATGTCGAGAATCATGTCGTTCGCCGACACGTGGCGCACATCCTTGACGTCGGCTTCCGCCTTCGCGGAAATCTCCGTCGCCACCACCACATCCGTCGGCATGGGAATGACGATGCCGCGCTTTTTGGATTGATCGAGCAGGCGCCTACAGATGTCCAGCATGTTCGGTTCGTACAGCGATTTGCCCACGTTGAAGCCCAAAGCCGCAAGAAAGGTGTTCGTGATGCCGCCGCCGACGATGAGCTGATCCACCTTGCTCAACAAGGATTCGAGCACCGTGAGCTTGGTCGAGACCTTTGAGCCGGCCACGATGGCTAACAGCGGCCGTGCGGGCTTCTCCAGGGCGGTCTCCAACGCCGACAACTCGCTGACGAGCAACGGTCCCGCGCAAACGATGGGCGCGTACTTGGCGACACCGTGCGTGCTGGCCTCGGCCCGATGCGCCGTGCCGAATGCATCCATCACGTAGATGTCGCACAGCGCGGCCATGCGCCGCGACAGTTCATCGGTATCCTTTTTTTCACCCTTATTGAAGCGCACGTTCTCCAGCAGCACCACTTCGCCGGGTCCGACCTCCACGCCGTCCAGCCAGTCCTTCTTGAAGGCCACCGGAATTCCCAGCAGCTGCGCCAGGCGCTTGGCCACCGGCGCCAAGGAGAACTCTTCCGAATACTTGCCCTCTTCGGGACGTCCGAGATGCGACATGACGATCACGCGCGCCTTCGCAGTCAGGGCCGCCTGAATGGTGGGCAACGCTGCGCGGATGCGCGCATCGCTGCTCACCGAGCCGCCTTGGATCGGTACGTTCAAATCTTCGCGAATCAGCACTCGCTTGTCGCGCAGATCCAGGCTGGACATTTTGGTGATCTTCAATTGGACGCTCTTACTTGGCCTTTGACCAGGCCAGCGTCGTATCGAGCATGCGGTTGGAAAATCCCCACTCGTTGTCGTACCAGGAACAGGCCTTCACCAGCGTTCCCTCGATAACCTTGGTTAGCGTCGCGTCATACGTCGATGAGGCCGGATCATGGTTAAAGTCCACCGACACCAGCGGTTGATCGTTGTAAGCCAAGATGCCCTTGAGCGGGCCGTCCGCCGCCGCTTTGACGGCGTCGTGAATCTCTTGCACCGTGGTTTTGCGCGCTGCGGTGAAGCTCAAGTCCACCAAGGACACGTTGATCGTCGGCACGCGTATCGCGAAACCGTCGATCTTGCCTTTGAGCTCCGGCAGCACCAGGCCGACGGCCGCTGCGGCGCCGGTCTTGGTTGGGATCATGGACATGGTGGCCGAGCGCGCGCGGCGCAGGTCGGAGTGATAGACGTCCGTCAGCACCTGATCGTTGGTGTAGGAATGGATGGTGTTCATCACGCCGGCGAGAACGCCGACCTTCTCGTGCAACACTTTCACCAGCGGCGCGAGGCAATTCGTGGTACAGGAGGCATTCGAAATCACCGTCATGCCGGATTTCAAAATATCGTGATTCACGCCGTAGACGATGGTGGCGTCCACATCATCGCCGCCCGGCGCGGAAATGACGACTTTCTTGGCGCCTGCCGCGAGGTGCGCGGCCGCCTTGGCCTTGCTGGTGAACAATCCCGTACACTCGAGCACATAGTCGACGCCGAGCTCTGCCCAGGGAA
Organism: Gammaproteobacteria bacterium; assembly: GCA_041690895.1. Taxonomy (GTDB): domain Bacteria; phylum Pseudomonadota; class Gammaproteobacteria; order Steroidobacterales; family Steroidobacteraceae; genus Bog-1198. Next base: position 39,795 of record JBEPVT010000011.1, on the reverse strand, counting down.
GCCTTGCAGGATCGCGCTGCGCAACGACGCGGATGCGATCGCCGTTGACCACCATAGAATCGCCGTCGACATGCACGTCGCCGCGAAATCGGCCGTGCACGGTATCGAAACGCGTCAGGTGAACATTGGTATTGGCATCGCCCAAATCGTTGATGGCAACAATTTTGACTGCGCCGCCATGCTTGCCCTCGTACAGCGCACGCAAGATATTGCGGCCGATTCGCCCGTAACCATTGATGCCAACTTTGATCGCCATCGTCTTCAGACCCCTTACTTTTAGTTAACTGCTGTCTTCTCGACCGCCTCGATCACCTTCTCAGCGCTGAATCCGAATTGCGGAAATAGCACTTTCGCGGGCGCCGAGGCGCCAAAGTGATCGATGCCCACGACCTGCCCCTTAAGCCCCACGTAGCGCCACCAATCGGAGCGCACGCCGGCCTCCACCGCCACGCGCCGCGTAACAACCGCGGGCAGCACACTCTCCTTGTACGCCTCGTCCTGGGCGTCGAACCGGTTCGTGCTCGGCATGGAGACCAGCCGTATCTTACGTCCCTTGGCATTCATGGCGCGCACCGCCTCGGCGGCAATCCCAACCTCGGATCCGGTGGCGATCACGATGGCTTCGGGAACTCCCGGCACCTGGATGAGCACGTAGCCGCCACGGATGATATTCGCGACCTGGCCGGCTTCGCGGGCCTGATGCGTGCAGGCCTGGCGCGTCAAGACCAGCAGCGTCGGTCCGTCGCGATTGTCAGCCGCGACACCCCACGCCGCGGCCGTTTCGACCGCATCGCAGGGACGCCACAGATCGATGTGGGGGATGACCCGCAGACTTGCAAGCTGCTCGATGGGTTGATGCGTGGGCCCATCCTCGCCCAGCCCGATTGAATCGTGCGTATAGACGAATATCACGCGGATGCGCATCAGGCACGCCATGCGTACTGCATTGCGTGCATAGTCGGAAAACGTCAGGAAGGTGCCGCCATACGGAATTAGGCCGCCATGCGCCGTGATGCCATTCATGATCGCCGACATGCCGAACTCGCGCACGCCGTAGTGAACGTAGTTCCCGGCCGGTGCGTTGGGAGTCAAGGTCACCGAGTCCTTGCGCCAAGTGCCGTTTGAGGGCGTCAGGTCCGCAGATCCGCCCAATAGCTCGGGCATGGAAGGCCCGATGGCGTTCAGGGCCGCCTGCGAGGACTGGCGCGTGGCCAGGGATTTGCCCTCGGACTGCGCGCCGCCGACCAGCGCCCGCACCAAAGCGTCGAAGCCGGCCGGCAAATCACCTGCCATGCGCCGCTCCAATTCGGCCGCGAGCGCAGGGAACTCCTGTTTGTAGGCGGCAAACCTGCCGCGCCACTCGCGCTCCGCTGCGGCGCCCTTCTCACGCCGATCCCACTCGGCGCGAATATCCGCTGGTATCTCGAAAGGCGGCGAGTTCCAAGCCAACGTCCTGCGTGCGACGGCGATGTCGGCTTCGCCCATCGCTTCGCCGTGCATGGTTTGGGTGCCTTGCTTTGGCGCACCAAAGCCGATGAGGGTCTTGGCGCAAATGAACGAAGGCTTGTCGGTGACTGCACGCGCGGCCGCCAGCGCCGCGTCGACGGCCTCGCTGCTTTGGCCGTCGACGTGCGGTATGACGTGCCAGCCGTACGCTTCGAAGCGGTGCGCCGTGTCATCATCGAACCAGCCGACAACTTTGCCGTCGATGGAGATGCCGTTGTCGTCATAGACCGCAATCAGCTTGCCGAGCTGCTGCATCCCGGCCAAGGAAGCCGCCTCGTGGGAGACTCCCTCCATCATGCAGCCATCGCCGACGAACACGTAGGTGTGGTGATCGATGATGTTGTGGCCCGGACGGTTAAATGTGGCGGCCAGGGAGCGTTCCGCCAACGCCATTCCCACGGCGTTGGCAAATCCCTGGCCCAATGGGCCGGTGGTGGTCTCGATCCCGAGATGCAGTTCGCGCTCTGGGTGGCCGGGGGTTTTCGAACCCCACTGCCGAAAATTCTTGATTTCGTCCATCGACAAGGGATAGCCGGTGAGATTCAGCACCGAATAGAGCAGCATCGAGGCGTGGCCGTTGGAGAGTACGAATCGGTCACGGTCCAGCCAGGTCGGATTGCCCGGATTGAACTTAAGCACGTCGCGCCACAGCACTTCCGCGATGTCCGCCATGCCCATGGGCGCGCCCGGATGCCCGGAATTCGCCCTTTGGACCGCATCCATGGTGAGCGCTCGAATAGCGTTTGCAAGATCACGGCGGGTGGGCATGAGGCGGCTTCTTATTTAACAAGACAAGCCATCTATTGTCTCCGATGCGCCCCCCGCCAGCAATGCCGCGTGATTTCGGTCGCATAACTCGCGAGAGTTGTCGATTTGCGACGGAACGCTGTCACATAACCGAAGTCTGTTTGTGTATAACGCCATTGAAGCATTGCCATGACCCAGTTCACCGTCGCAAAAGCAGTGCTTTGCTACCATTTAAATGATGCAAATTCTACAAGTCACCGACACACATCTTTACGGCAGCCCAAGCGGAAAATTGCGCGGCGTCGAAACCGACCCGAGCTTGCACGCCACGCTCGAGGATGCGTTCGCGCGCGTGCCGAATTATGCGGCTGTGCTGGTTACCGGTGATTTAGTGCAAGACGATAAGTCCGGGTATCTGCGGTTTCGCAGCATTTTCGGCAACCTAGCAAAACCCGTGCTGTGCATTCCCGGCAACCACGATGAACCCGAGACCATGCGCGGCGAACTGACCGGCGAGCCCTTCAGGATTTGCGGCTCGCACACCATCGGCGATTGGACCTTCGTCATGCTCGATAGCTACGATGCGGGCCATGTCGGCGGGCGCCTGACGAAGAACGAGCTTGCACGGCTCGACACGGCGCTGTCTCAAGCACCCAAGCACGCCATGGTGTGCCTGCATCATCATCCGATCGCGTTGGGCAGCCGTTGGCTGGATAGCGTGGGTCTTGCCGATGCGCAGGATTTTTGGAGTGTCATCGATGTGCACGCGAATGTGCGCGCGGTTGTCTGGGGCCATGTTCACCAAGCTTTCGACGGCAAGCGCGGCGCTGTACGCTTGTTTGCGACACCCTCCACCGGCGCGCAGTTTCTGCCGAACAGCGATCGCTACGCGCTCGACTCCGCTCCGCCGGCCTACCGTAGTTTCGAATTGCACGCAGATGGGCGTATCGACTCTCAAGTGCACTGGGTAGAATCGGGACAATTGCGGCAGACCGCAAGCTAGGAGCCTCCCTTGATCCGTTGCTGGCGTTTGCTGGGACTGGCACTGTCGTGCGCCGCTCTTTCGGCCACAGTGCGCGCCGACGGTCCGCTGCATGCGCTCTGGGAATTGCACGGCAAGCACAACACCGTGTACATCTTGGGCTCCATCCATGTATTGCGCCAAACCGACTATCCGCTTAGCCCCGCGGTGCTGAACGCCTACGACAAAGCGAAATCGATTCTCATGGAAATCGATTTGGCGAATATCGATTCGCAGGGCATGCAGACCGAGCTGCTCGCCAGCGCGCGCCTGCCCGAGGGCAAGAACCTGCCTGACATCATGGGCGAGCAACGCTATATGCGCGCGCAGGCATTGGCCCACGAGGTCGGCGTAGATCTCGGTATTTTCGACGCGTTCGCGCCGTGGTTCGCCGCTGAAGCAATTTCGCAGCTGCAGCTGCAGCAACTCGGATTTCAGCCCAAGTCCGGCGTCGAAATGTTTTTCTTGGAGCGTGCCCGCGTCGACGGCAAGGCCGTAGCGGGACTGGAAACCGTGCACGACCAGATTGCTCTGTTCGACGCGCTGTCAATGGACGAGCAAGCCGATTACCTGGTCTCGAGTCTCGAAGAAGCGCATGACCTTCCCAAGCAAGTGGATGCCATGGTGCATGCCTGGGCGAGCGGCGACACGCAATGGTTCGCAGACCAATTGAAATCTGAGTTCGGCCGCGATCCGGCGCTGTACGAGTCCATACTCGTAGCGCGCAACCGCAAGTGGCTGCCAAAAATCGAAGCATTGCTCAACGCCGACAAGAATTACTTGGTAATCGTCGGCACCGGACATCTGGTGGGTCAGGGCAGCGTGATACAGCTGCTGGAAAAAGATGGGATCGCGGCCGCCCAACGTTGAGCGTGCAGAACGACGACGATCTCAAAGACTGACCAACGGATAGTTCTATTGCGCTGCGCTGCCGCCCGGCGCGCGCGATTGCATCTGCGTTTGCAGCTGCGCCTTTAGGCTGGCGAGCTGCGTTTGCTGTGCCGGCGTCAATACCTTGAAGATTTGCGCGCGCACCGCTTCGCGTTGCGTGATCATCTGCGCGTGTAGCGAGCCGTTCGCTTGCGTGACTTGCGACACGACGCCGGGGTAATTCGCATCCGTCGGCTGCGTTTGACTAAGCTTCAACGAATTGGCGCGCATTTCCTGGTGAATGCTCTTCATCTGCGGAGCGGCGCTCGCCATGATGGTCTTGACGGAAGCCCGCTGCTCTGCAGTCAAGTTGAGCTTGGACAACAGGAATGCGGCGCCAGGATGGTGATGATGCCAGCCGCCATGCGCACCGGCCGCGGCAGGCGGCGTGGTCGTTGTTTCATCGGCCGCAGTCGCCATCGAAATGCCCGCGGCGGCCGTTACCAGCGCTCCGGCCGCCAGCAGAGTTCCGGCCAGCAAATTGCGATTCGATTTCATATTCATTGCTCCAATACAGTAAAAGTGTACGGCTCTTATCCTAGGCTGGCGCCGTGCAAACATGTGTCAGAGGCGCCGCAGGGTTCTGTTAAGAATTGTAAATTCAATGGCTTGGGCCGCGTCGCAGCGTCGTCTGTGCCAAAGTAGAGGTATGACAACTGATTCCACGCCAACGCGCGCGGCACGCGTGCTCCTGGTCGATGACGATCGCGAGCTATGTCAGATGCTGTCGGAATACTTGGCCGCTGAACACTTCGATGTGAAAAGCGTGCACGACGGCGGCGAGGCGCTCACGGAACTTCAGGCCGGCGAATTTGAAATCGTCATCCTTGACGTAATGCTGCCGAGCGTCAGCGGTCTCGATGTACTGCGCAAGCTCGGCGCGTCCTATTCCACCCCCATCCTGATGCTCACCGCGCGCGGCGATGATGTGGACCGAATCGTCGGACTGGAACTCGGAGCGGACGATTACTTGAGCAAGCCTTTCAATCCGCGCGAACTGGTGGCGCGCATCCGTGCGATCTTACGCCGTGCCAGCAGCCGTTCGCCGCGCAGCGCTGCCGATGAACTGAAGGTGGGGCCGATAACCTTGAACGCGGGAACTCGTCAAGTACACGTGGCCGAAAAACTCGTGGCGCTCACCGGCGCGGAGTTTCGCGTGCTCGAACTACTGATGCGCTCGGCGGGCCAGGTGATCTCGCGCGACTCCATGACGGAACAGGCCCTGGGGCGCAAGCTCGCGGCCTACGATCGCAGCATCGATACTCATATCAGTAACCTGCGCCGCAAGCTCGAGTTCGAAACGGGCAAGAATCCGCAAATAAAAAACGTTCGCGGCTCCGGCTATACCCTTACCTGGGCGCATGCATAGCCTCTTCCTGAGAATCTTTCTGCTGTTCCTGCTGGCGATGACGCTCATCGTCGGCAGCAGCATCGCAACCACCTACACCATCGCGTCGCGCGCAAACGAGCCGTTCGAATATCAGCGCCGACCTTCGGTGGCCATCCAGGCAGCGGAATTTCTGGCGCGCGGCGGCGTCAGCGCGCTGAAGAGCTGGCTGGCAGGAAACAAGAATGCCCTGGGCGACCGCGAATTGTTCATCATCGGCCCCGACGGCCGGGACATTCTCGGACGGCGTTTGCCCGAGAGCGTCTCGCGCCGCTTAAATGCAATCAATCGCGATCCGGTCCCAGGCAATTTCCGCCCCAGCCGCGCGGCGCCGCAAATCATTGACGCGGACGGATCGACATACACAGTGGTGACTACGCCTCGGCGTCACAGCATCTTCGGCGCGCTCAGCTTGCCGACCATATCACTGACCATTCTCGGCATTGCGCTGGTTGTGAGCGCGCTTACCAGTTGGTGGCTGGCGGAGCACCTCACCGCACCCATTCGCCGCATTCAAGCGGGCGCCCGCGCGCTTGCCTCGGAAAATCTCGATGTGCGCGTCAGCGCGGGACTCGAGGGCCGCAAGGACGAGCTCGCGGTGTTGGCGCGCGATTTCGACGCGATGGCGGATCAGCTGCGGGCGAACCGCAGCGCAACGACGCAGCTGCTGCGCGACATATCGCACGAGCTGCGCTCGCCTCTGGCCCGGATGCGGGTGGCGTTGGGACTGGCGCGCCAGCCGCCGGCGGACTTCTCGCGGCAATTGGATCGGCTGGAAAAAGAGATTGAACGCCTCGATTCGATGATCAGTCAGGTGCTGAAGCTGGCGCGGCTGCATGGCACCGACGCCTTGCTGGAGCGCGAGCGCTTCGAGCTCGACGATGTCATCGAGGAAGTCGTGCGCGACGCCAATTTCGAAGGTGCCGTAAAGAATTGCAAGGTCAACTTAAGCGGCGCGACCAACAGCACCGTGCTCGGCAGCCGCGAACTGCTGCGCAGCGCGATCGAAAACGTGTTGCGCAATGCCGTACGCTACAGCCCGAGCGACAGCCCGGTCGAGATGCAAGTCGCCAAGCGCAGCAGCGGTTTGGAACTGCTCATTCGCGATCACGGACCGGGGGTGCCGGCGGCGGCTTTGGAGCGCATCTTCGAGCCCTTTTATCGCGTCGCCGAAGCGCGCGACCGCGACAGCGGCGGCGAGGGCATCGGCCTCGCGATTACCTCTCAAGTAATGAAGGCTCACGGTGGCACCGCCCGGGCCGTCAATGCCGACAACGGCGGCTTGGAAGTGCGACTTAGCTTGCCCGAGGCCGTCATCGCTGTTTAGATTGCCGGCTATGAGCCTGTATCAAGAAGCCTGCAAATACATTCCGGGCGGCGTCAACTCGCCGGTACGAGCCTTTCGAGGCGTGGGCGGAGAGCCCATTTTCTTCAAGCAGGCCAAGGGCGCTTACGTGGTTGACACGGATGATCGCCGCTACCTCGATTACGTCGGTTCCTGGGGCCCCATGATCCTAGGCCACGCTCACCCGCGGGTTATCGAGGCTGTGCAGGAAGTTGCCGCGGACGGCTTGAGCTTCGGCGCCCCCACCGAATTGGAAACGCGGCTGGCGCGGCGTGTCATCGAGCTCATGCCTTCGATCGAATTGGTGCGCTTCGTCAGTTCCGGCACCGAAGCGACCATGAGCGCAATTCGCCTGGCCCGCGGCTTTACCGGCCGCGACACCATCGTGAAGTTCGAGGGTTGCTATCACGGCCATTCCGATTCCTTGTTGATCAAGGCCGGCTCCGGTGCCTTAACGCTCGGCGTTCCCACTTCCCCGGGCGTGCCCAAGTCGCTCGCCAGCCATACGGTGACGCTCAACTACAACGATGTGGATCAAGTCCAGCGGGTGTTCCGGCAGATCGGCGCGCAAGTCGCCTGCGTCATCGTCGAGCCGGTGGCCGGCAACATGAACTGCGTCCCGCCGGCGCCGGATTTCTTGCAGACGTTAAGAAACGAGTGCGATCGAACGGGTGCGCTGCTGTTGTTCGACGAGGTCATGACGGGATTTCGCGTAGCCCTAGGCGGTGCGCAAGCGCTGTACGGCGTACGCCCGGACTTGACCACGCTCGGCAAAATCATCGGCGGCGGCATGCCGGTCGGCGCCTTCGGCGGCCGGCGCGACGTCATGGAGCAGCTCGCGCCGTTAGGTCCTGTGTACCAAGCAGGAACCCTGTCCGGAAACCCCGTGGCGATGATCGCCGGCCTGACCACGCTTGAGCTCATCAGCGCGCCGGGCTTTCATCAACACTTGGGCGCGATGACCGACATATTGGTGCAACAATTGGCAACGGCTGCGGCGGGCGCCGGCATTGCACTCAGCACCAATCACGTCTGCGGCATGTTCGGCTTCTTCTTCACCACCGAGCGCAATGTCGATCGCTACGAAAAGGTCATGGCCTGTGATGTCGAGCGCTTCAAGCGATTCTTTCATGGCATGCTCGCCGAAGGGGTGTATTTCGCGCCGTCCGCATTCGAGGCAGGATTCCTGTCGGCGGCGCATTCGGCGGCGGACATCCAGGCAACCGCCGCGGCCGCCGCGCGAGTCTTTAACTCCCTCTGATGCGCGCCTTCGCGTGGTTCGTCGGCGCCATAGTGCTCGCAGGAGTGATTGGCGCACTGCTCGCCTACCCCGCCTACGAACTGACGGCGAGCTTCGCAAGTTGGGCCTTTCACCGCGTCGCAAGCCGAATAGCAATGCTGGTGCTGATCGCAGAACTCATATGGCTGTGCCGCCACCTCAAGCTAACCGCCAAGCGCGATTTTGGCTACTGCCTGCCGTGGCGCAGATTCTTAAAGGTGAGCCTCGTGTGGGGAACCGTCGGCATGGCCACCGCGAGCGTGGGTGCCGGATTTCTATTATCGACGCATCTGCGCATGCCCATTCCAACCTTCAGCTTCGCGCGCATTTTTCTCATCGGCCTAAGTTCCGGTGTCGCCGTCGCGCTGATCGAAGAAACCGTGATGCGCGGCGCGATGCACTCCGCCATCGAACGGCAATCAGGGCCATGGGCCGCCGCCTTGCTGACCGCGCTCATATTCGCAGTCGTGCACTTTTTTGCGAAAGCGCGAATTGCGCCGCAGGATGTCGGTTGGTGGAGCGGCTTCGACTTGTTGCAACGCTCGTTCGCGCCGCTGGCGCAACCAGCGTTGGTGTTCGATTCCTTTCTTTCGTGGCTCATCGTCGGACTGATCTTGAGTCTGACGCGGGTGCTCACCGGCAATATCGCGGTGGCGATCGGCCTGCACGCCGGCTGGGTCGTGGTGCTGCGCATGCTGCAGGAGGCAACAACGAGCGCTGCGGCGCCACGCTATTCCTTTTGGGTCGGCCGATTCGACGGATTGCTGGGTTATTGGCTGGTGCCGTGGGGAATCTGCATCGGCATTGCGCTCTGGCTTACCCGCGCCCTGTGGGCTCCTGCGGCACGCTGTCGCGCTGCGTCAGCGGACTTAAAAAATCGAGACGCCGGAGCGGATCGCTGAGCTCCAGGCAAAACTGTTTTTCGCAAGCCTGGATCGGCAGAATTTCCGCCAGCCGATACCCCACCCAGGCCGCATCGTCCAAGTGCATCTCGATGCCGGCATAGACTTCGTCCAATTGCGGCAGCACGGTCTGCAGAAGCTCCGCCAGGCGCGTGTGGCGTTCGGGCACACCGAGCTTAGGTTCCCGCTCCAGGCTTTCGATGTCGGCCAAGTTCAGGCCATCGCCCTGACGGCTGCGGCTGATGATGCGAAATCGCTGCTCACCGACGCAGGACAGGCCCAAAAAGCCATCGGACAATTGATGAAAGTCGACGATCTTCGCCATCGTGCCGATATCGAAGGTCGCGGCGGGCCCCACTTCGCTGCCCTCGCGGATCAACACCACGCCGAAGCGCTGATCTTCGCGCATGCACCGCCGCACCATGTCCACATAGCGGGTTTCAAAGATTCGCAGCGGCAAGGGACCTTCGGGAAATAGCACGATGCTGAGCGGAAACAGCGCAATCGATTGCGGCGCCGGCATCAGCGCGCCCGCAACGCGGCCAATAGTTTATCGTGCAGACCGCCGAAGCCGCCGTTGCTCATGATGAGAACATGGTCGCCCGACCGTGCCTCCGCCGCCAGCGCTCGCACCAGCTCATCGACACTTGCCACCAGGCTCACGCGATCGCCCATGCTCGAAATCGCGCCCTGCAGGTCCCAGCCCAAATCCTTTGCAGCGAGGAACCAGCTCTTGTCGGCAAGCTCAAGCGCAGGCGCCAGTTGGGCACTGTGCACGCCCAATTTCATGGTGTTGGAACGCGGCTCCAGCACGGCGAGGATGCGGTGCGCGCCGACGCGCGCGCGCAGACCCTTGAGCGTGGTCTCGATGGCGGTTGGATGATGCGCGAAGTCATCGTACACCGTGATGCCGGCGATGACGCCGCGCACTTCCATGCGCCGCTTGACGCCGCGAAATAAATTCAGAGCCTGCGCGGCACGCTCCGGTGCTATGCCGAGATGGTGGGCAGCGCCAATCGCCGCCAGGGCATTCAGCACATTGTGCTCACCGATCAGGCCCCACTCGACTTCGGCCACAGCCGCGCCCTTAAAATGCACCGTGAACCGACTTGCGGCGGAATCCTTGGCAATCCGTGCTGTCCAGTCGCACGGCGGCGCAGCTTCTGCCAAACCGAAGGATTCGCGCGGCGTCCAGCAACCCGCGCTCAAGGTCGTTGCTAGCTCCGCGTCGTGCCCGTTCACGATCAACCGCCCTGTCCCTGGGATCGTACGCAGCAACTGATTGAACTGTCGGCGGATCGAAGCTACGTCGGGATAAATATCGGCGTGGTCATATTCCAAATTATTGAGGATGGCGGTGCGCGGCCGGTAATGCACAAATTTGGCACGCTTGTCGAAGAACGCGGTATCGTATTCATCGGCTTCAATGACGAAGAACGGCGCCTGACCTAAACGAGCGCTGGATTCGAAGTTGCTCGGCACACCGCCGACCAAGTATCCAGGCGCAAGACCTGCGTGCTCCAGCATCCACGCGAGCATGGCGGTGGTGGTGGTTTTGCCGTGCGTGCCGCTGACCGCGATCACATGCCGTGCCTGCAGCACCTGTTCGGCGAGCCACAACGGCCCCGAGGTATAGGGGATGCCGCGGTCGAGCATGGCCTCGATCACCGGACTGCCGCGGCTCAACGCGTTGCCGACCACGACTACATCGGGACCAAGATCCAGCTGGTCCGCGCCATAGCCCTGCACTAGCTCGATGCCGAGCGCCTCGAGCTGCGTGCTCATGGGCGGATAGACGTTGAGATCCGATCCGCTGACGCGAAATCCCGCTGCCTTCGCGATGGCCGCCACGCCACCCATGAAAGTGCCTGCGATGCCTAAAATATGGATATGCGTTGTCATGATTGCGGCAAAAGTTGTTGTCCGATCAGCACGGCCAAAATGAAATATCCAATGCTGATGGCTCCGCCCAACAGCAAGCCGGAGTCGAACGCGGCGCGCCAGATATGCGCGCATGCCAGCAAATAGCCGATAAATACGGCCGTCCACAGCACCGCGATCGGCAGCGCCGCCAGCTTATCCACGCCTATCATTCGCGCCAGCGAATCCAACGGATAGAGAATGAATCCTGCGAGCGAGCCGACACCGAGCAGCGCGGCGGCGGTCTGCAAATATCGCGCGCGACGGCGCGTCAGCGCCAGCAATACCCAGGTAAACGCCAGCGGCAATGCCACGCCCAGAACGATGCGCATGAAGATTCCATCGTTGGGCGGCGGCGGCAGCAGCGCCCCCAGCACCTCTGACAGCGCCGCAACTCCGGCCACCAGCAGCAACAGGAACATCGACGCGGGTAGATGCGCCGGCGACTGGCGCCGAAGTGCTATGTCCAAGAATGCTTTTACGAGTCGCAGCATACCGATTCAGTCATAATTCATTCTAAATTGTACACGTGGTAGGACTAATGACTGACGCGATTTGGATCGATCGAAGCGATGAGCTTGATTCGCTTGCGCGTACCTTGGAGTCGCAAGCATGGATCGGTCTCGACACGGAATTCTTGCGCGAACGCACGTTTTTTCCGAAATTGTGCCTGCTGCAGCTGTGCGCCGCGGGACAGATCTGGTGCCTCGACACCCTGCGGATCGGCGGCCTCGATGCGCTGATGCCGGTATTGACCGCGCCGCGCGTGCGCAAGCTCATCCATGCCGCGCGCCAGGACCTTGAAGCCCTGTATCTGACGGCCAAACAAGTGGTGTCGCCGGTATTCGATACTCAGATTGCGGCGGCGTGCATCGGCATGAAGCCCCATGTCGGCTATGCGGAACTGGTAAAGACACTGCTCGATGTCACCATCCCGAAGGGACAGACTCGCACCGACTGGTCGAAACGCCCGCTGACGACTGCGCAGTTGGAATATGCGGCGGACGATGTGCTGTACCTCGGCGACATCGCCGAGAAACTTCAGGCGCGCTTGCAGAGCCTCGGACGTGAGCACTGGGTGCTTGAGGATTGTTTGGAACTTCAGGAGCGTCGGCTCTACGAACCGGATCCTGCACAGGCGTGGGAGCGGCTCAAGGGTATCGGCCAATTGGCGCCTGAGCCTCGCGCGCAAGCCAAAGCCATCGCCGTGTGGCGCGAGAAGTTGGCGCGCGAGCGTGATCTGCCGCGCGCGTGGATTCTCGCGGATGCGGCCATTTTTTCCATTGCGCAGGCCAACCCCGCCACGCCTGCGGCGCTCGATGCCGTGCAGCCCATGAACGAGAAATTCGCGGCCACGCTGCTCGATGCGCTGGTGGTTTCCTCCGGCAAGGCATTGCAAGACAGGCAACCTGTTCAGGACTCGCGCCCGACGCCCGAGCAGAAAGCGCTGCTCGATCGGCTCAGCAAAACCGTGGATGCGCGCGCCGCAGAGCTTCAGGTCAGCGCCGAGGTGCTCGCACCGCGCGGCGAGCTAAAGGCACTCGCGATGAGCACGCCCGCCGGATCAGCGCGCTCCAGCCGCGCCCTCACGGGCTGGCGATTGCCAGAGATCGGCACTCGTCTGCTCGCGACGCTCGGCTAAACGCGCGGTGTCGCGCTGCCGATGGCCGCCTGGATGTTCTTGAACACGGTGTTCATGTCGGCGTCGGCATCCACCGAGCGCAGCAGTCCTGCCGCCTGGTAATAGTTGATCAACGGCTTGGTCTGCGCCTCGTAAACATCGAGCCGCTTGCCGATGACCTCTTCCTTGTCATCGTCGCGCTGAATCAAGCGATGCGCGCTGTCGCCGCACTTCTCGGTCAACATCGCCGCAGCTGAGGTGTAGATGTTGAATACCTGGTTGCAGGTTTCGCAAATCCTGCGTCCGCTGAGACGCTTGAACAGAATCTTCAAATCGAGATTCAGCAGCACCACCGCCTCGAGCGGTGTGCCGATGTCGGCCAGCATTTTTTCCAGCGCCTCGGCCTGGGCGATGTTCCGCGGAAAGCCATCCAGGATGAAGCCGTTGACGGCATCCGGCCGGCTCAAGCGCTCGCGCATCATGCCAAGGACTGTGTCATCGTCCACCAGCTTGCCCGCGTCCATTGCCGCCTTCGCGCGCCGCCCCAACTCCGTGCCCTTGGCGCGTGCTTCGCGCAGCAAATCGCCGGTGGATATTTGGGGCACCCCATAAGCCTTGACCAGCAGTTGAGACTGCGTGCCTTTGCCCGAACCCGGGGCACCCAGTAGGACTATTCTCATGCTTTCCTTTGGTAGTAAAAGCGCGCTACCGTACCAGAGGACGCGGCGATCGGCTATTCTGCGCGGCCCATCCTCGAGAGGGCATTGTGTTGGCCAAGAAGAACGCGTTTTATGCACAATCCGGCGGCGTCACAGCGGTCATCAATGCGTCAGCCTGTGGGTTGATCGAGACGGCCCGCCGCCACCCCGACAAAATAGGCAAAGTGTATGCCGGCAGGCACGGCATCATCGGCGCGCTGACCGAGGATATGATCGATGTCAGCAAGGAAAGCCGGGCCACCATTAGCGGCCTGCGCTACACCCCCGGCGGCGCATTCGGATCGGCGCGCTACAAACTCGCCGGGATCGACAAGAATCGAGCTCAATATGCCCGGCTGATCGACATCTTCCGCGCCCACGACATCGGCTATTTCTTTTACAACGGCGGCAACGATTCCATGGACACTGCGCAAAAAGTGTCCGAGATCGCGGTGCAAATGGACTTTCCCCTAACTTGCGTCGGCATCCCCAAGACGGTCGACAATGACCTGCCGATTACCGATTGCTGCCCCGGATTCGGTTCCGTTGCCAAGTACATCGCAGTCTCGACGCGGGAAGCGGCGCTCGATGTCGCATCCATGGCTCGAACCTCGACCAAGGTTTTCGTGCTCGAGGTGATGGGACGGCATGCAGGCTGGATCGCGGCTGCCGGTGGTTTGGCAGGAGAAAAGGCCGGCGACGCGCCTCACATCATTCTCTTCCCCGAAATCGCCTTTGACCGGGAGGCCTTTTTGCAGAAGGTGAAGGCCACGGTCGAGAAGCGTGGCTACTGCGTCGTTGTGGTCTCGGAAGGGGTGCAGGACTCGGACGGCAAATTCCTCGCCGAGGCCGGCACCAAGGACGCATTCGGCCACGCCCAGTTGGGCGGCGTAGGGCCGGTGGTTGCGCAGATGACGCAACAGGCCTTCGGCTACAAGTTCCATTGGGCGGTGGCCGATTACCTGCAACGATCGGCGCGCCACATTGCGTCCAAGGTGGATGTCGATCAGGCCTATGCGGTCGGCAAGGCCGCAGTGGAATTCGCGCTCAAAGGAAACAACGCCGTCATGCCGGTGATCGTCCGAAAGTCCTCGAAACCCTATCGCTGGAGCATCGGCGAGGCGCCGTTGTCGGCCGTCGCCAACCGGGAAAAGAAGCTGCCGCGCGACTTCATTACGCCCGATGGCTTTGGAATCAGCGCCGCCTGCCGGCGCTATCTATTGCCCCTCATAGGCGGCGAGAGCTACCCTCCTTACCGCCACGGCTTACCGGCTTATGTCACATTAAAAGGTGTCAGCGTTCCAAAGCGCTTGCGCACCCCATTTGTGATATAGTCGCGTCGCTTTTTTCGACACTAACCTCTTATATTTCAATAACATAAGTCAGAAGGGACGTTACATGACTCTTGACAATGCGCTATGGCTTGCGATTGCAGCCGGGGTTGTTGCAATCCTCTACGGCCTCATCTCGGTGCGCTGGATTTTGAAGCAACCTGCCGGCAATGCCCGCATGCTGGAAATCGCCGCCGCCATTCAGGCAGGCGCCCGGGCCTACTTGAACCGACAGTACTCAACCATCGCGATTGTCGGCGTCATTCTCTTCGTCGCCATCGGGCTGGCACTCGACTGGGAGACCGCCGGCGGCTTCGCGGTAGGCGCGATCCTCTCCGGATTGGCGGGATATATAGGGATGTTCATTTCCGTGCGCGCCAACGTGCGCACCGCGCAGGCCGCACACCACGGCATTAATGCTGCGTTGCAAGTGGCGTTCCGCGGCGGCGCCATCACCGGCATGCTGGTCGTCGGCTTAGGATTGCTCGGCGTGGCCGGTTATTACTTCGTCATGCTGCGCGTGCTCGGCGATTCCGATGCGGCATTGCGCTCGCTGGTGGGCCTAGCCTTCGGCGGTTCACTCATTTCGATTTTCGCGCGCTTGGGCGGCGGCATTTTCACCAAGGGCGCCGACGTGGGCGCGGATCTGGTGGGTAAAGTGGAAGCCGGTATTCCAGAGGACGATCCGCGCAACCCGGCAGTGATTGCCGATAACGTCGGCGACAATGTAGGCGATTGCGCCGGCATGGCGGCCGACCTGTTTGAAACCTATGCCGTGACGCTGGTTGCGACCATGCTGCTGGGCGGCCTGGTGATGACGGACTTGGGCGCGCGCGCGATTTTGTTTCCGCTGGTGCTCGGCGCCATTTCCATCGCCTCTTCCATTATCGGCACTTTCTTCGTCTCGACCCGCGAGGGCGGCAAGATCATGAACGCGCTGTATAAGGGCGTGATCGTCTCAGCAGTGATTTCTGCGATCGCATTTTACTTCGTGGCCCAGAACATCATGGGCGAGCACGGCATGAGAATGTGGCTCTGCACGCTGGTGGGATTGGTGCTGACGGCGGCCATGATCGTGATCACCGAGTACTACACGGCAACCGAATACAAGCCCGTGCAGCATGTGGCCGCAGCCTCGCAAACCGGCCATGCCACCAACATCATTGCCGGACTCGGCGTGTCGATGAAAGCCTGCGCCCTGCCCGTCATCGCCGTGGCCTTAAGTATCTGGGCTTCCTACCAGCTGGAGGGCTTGTATGGCATTGCCATCGCCGCCACCGCCATGCTCTCTATGACCGGCATGATTGTCGCGCTCGATGCCTACGGCCCGATCACCGATAACGCCGGCGGCATCGCCGAAATGGCGCACCTGGACAAGAAAGTACGCGACGTCACCGACCCTCTCGATGCGGTGGGCAACACCACCAAGGCTGTTACCAAAGGTTACGCCATCGGCTCGGCAGGCTTGGCCGCGCTGGTGTTGTTCGCCGATTACACCCACAAGCTAGGCGAAGTGCTGGGCCATCCCACCACCTTCGATCTGTCCAACCCCGCAGTAATCATCGGGTTATTCATAGGCGGTTTAGTGCCCTACCTGTTTGCCGCCATGGCGATGGAGGCCGTGGGCCGCGCCGCAGGCGCCGTGGTCAATGAGGTACGCCGTCAATTCAGGGAGATCCCTGGGATCATGGAGGGTACCGCCAAACCCGACTACTCCCGTGCAGTGGACATGTTGACCAAGGCGGCGATCAAGGAAATGATCGTGCCCTCGCTGCTGCCCATTCTCGTGCCCATCGTGCTGGTGTTCATCATGAACTTCCTGATGGGGCCAGGCGCCGGCGTTCAAGCGCTCGGCGGTCTGTTGATCGGCACCATCGTCACCGGCCTGTTCGTCGCCATTTCGATGACCACCGGCGGCGGCGCGTGGGACAACGCCAAGAAATACATCGAGGAAGGTCACTTCGGCGGCAAGGGATCCGACGCGCACAAGGCAGCGGTGACCGGCGATACGGTCGGTGATCCCTACAAGGACACTGCCGGACCCGCGATCAACCCGTTGATCAAGATCATCAACATCGTGGCGCTGCTGCTCGTGCCGGTGCTCGGGAAAATGATGTAATCAAGATAAAGATAGTGGCGGTCGACGCCGCCACTATCTTCGAACGCTCCAAGTTTCAGGCCCCTAAACCGTCTGCCCGACCTTCCCCGGCTCCTCGGCAGCCACTTTCTCGAGCATACGCCGCCGCATTGGCGACAGCACGAAAATCGCCAGCACCCCGGCAAGAATCGGTAGTGCGCCGGCAATCCACAGCACCGGCACCCAGCTACCGGCAGAAGCCTTGAGCACATTCGCCAGCGGAATGAGCAGCGACGAGGTGCCTTTGGCGGTGTACAGAAAGCCGTTGTTGGCCCCCGCATACTTCGGGCCAAACGTGTCGCCGCAGACCGCCGGGAACAGCGAGAATATCTCGCCGTAACCTAAGAAAATCAGTGGCGCGAAGATCAGGAAGCCCGTCGTCGAGTGACCGAATGACATCAGGCCCCAGATGGCGAGCCCCTCGACCGCGAAGACCAGCACCATCGTGTTCTCGCGGCCCAGGTGGTCGGATAACCAACCGGTCAGCGGCCGCGTAAAGCCGTTGACCAGGCTATCGATCGACAGCGCGAGCGTCAGCAGCGGCAGCGTGGCCCAAAGGAAATTGACCGGAGTCGTCGCGACGCCGTAATCCTTTGCGATAGGGGCAACCTGCGCAGCAGCCAACAATCCGCCGGACGCCACCAGCACCATGCACACATACATCATCCAGAACACCGGCGTCCTGAGCATTTCGCCGGGCGCGAAGTTGCGTCGGCTCAACGGATTTACCGCGCCCTTCAGTGCCGCGACGATGGTGGTCGTCGGCGGGCGGATCAGGAACAAGGCCACCACAAACACCACGATGCCTTGCAGCAGCCCGAAGTCGAAGAAGGCCTTGTCGTAGCCTCCCGATTTCACCATGTTGGCAATGGGAATCACCGTCAGCGCTGCACCGGCGCCGAACCCCGCAGCCGTCAACCCCGCCGCGAGTCCCCGCTTGTCGGGAAACCACTTCAGCGCATTGGCGACGCAGGTACCGTACACGGCGCCGGCTCCGATTCCGCCGATCACCGCAGAAAAGTATAAAAAGCCGAGAGAAGTCGCATAGGAATTCAGGATCCAGGAAGTCCCCGCCAGGATGCCGCCCACTAGCACCACCGGCCGCGGTCCGAACTTGTCCATCAGCCACCCTTCCACCGGGACCAGCCACGTTTCGCACAGCACGAAGATCGAGAAGGCGACCTGGATCGCGGCTTTCGACCAGTGGAACTTGTCCGACATGGGATTGACGAACAGCGTCCAACCGTATTGCAGGTTGGCGACCATCGCCATGCAGATGATTCCCATGACGAGCTGTGCCCAGCGGTTCTTCAGCCCCGTATTTTTCATGGGGTCGTGAGTTTCTATTGTTGTATTCATCTCAAGATATCTCCCGGATAGCAGATTGCCAACTTCACATACCTTTCTACCTTTATATACCTTATATCAGAGGAGACAAGTGGGCGCGACTTTGCGTCGCATTGGTCCCTGGACCGTCTTATGCAGCTTGTTGTTGCTAAATGTCGAAGTAGATCGCGTCCGGTTCCGCCGCACCGTCGCGCGTGGCCACGCGCAATTCCGGTTCTTTCAGGGAAACGCGCGAGCGCGGCGGCACGCTGCGCGTCAGAAACACCGAGCCGCCGATCACGCTGCCGGCGCCGACGACCGTCTGGCCGCCGAGTACGGTGGCGTTGGCATAAAGCGTCGAGCCGTCCTCCACGGTGGGATGGCGCTTCTTGCCGCGGATGATGTGTCCGCTGGCATCTCGCGCCAAGGACAATGCGCCGAGCGTTACGCCCTGGTAAATCTTCACAGCCTCGCCGATGTGCGTGGTCTCGCCGATCACGACGCCTGTGGCGTGATCGATGAAAAACGCAGCGCCGATGCTCGCGCCGGGATGAATGTCGCACCCGGTCTTGGAATGCGCCCATTCGGTCATGATGCGCGCCATCATGGGCACGCCCAAATCATACAGCGCATGCGCAATGCGATAGACGCTGACTGCGAGCACGCCCGGATAGGCAAGAATGATCTCGTCCAGATTCAACGCCGCGGGATCGCCGTCGAACGCCGCCTGCACATCGCGGATCAACAAAGCCCTGATCTGCGGCAATCGACGCAAAAAGATTTGCGCCAGCTCATGCGCCCGCGGCGCGCATTCGCCGAGTTGCGGTGCAACCGCGTCGCGCTCGCGCCCGTAGCACAAGCATTGTTCTATTTCGTGTTCGAGTCTCGGCACCAGCGCAGCCAGCAGGTGCTCGACATGCGAGCTCAAGTTGTCGGCATTCAGATCCTGGCGCCCAAAGTAGCCGGGGTACATAAGATCCAGAACCGAGGTCAGGATCTCGACGATTGCCTCGCGCGAGGGCAGATAGCCATGCGAGATGCGGCGCCCGCGTTCATCGTCCAAATAGCTGTCGAGCAACTCTGCCGTGAGCTCCTCGAGCGCCGTTGCAGACGCCACTCCGGGCTTGGCACTCATTTATTAAGCAACAGCCTGCATCTTCTCGACTTCCTCGAACATGCCTTCGAACAGTGCGCCCGACAAATAGCGCTCGCCGGCATCCGGCAGAATCACCACGATGGTCTTGCCCTTGTTGGCAGGATCGCGCGACATACGCAGCGCCGCCGCCAGCGCCGCGCCGCACGAAATGCCCGACAAAATCCCCTCCTCCCGCGCCAAGCGTCGCGCCACTTCTATCGCTTCCTCATTGGTGACTTGTTCCACCCGATCGACGAGCGACATATCCAAGTTATGTGGAATGAAACCAGCGCCGATGCCCTGGATCTTGTGCGGCGTCGGCGTCAGCGGCTCGCCGGCGCGCGTTTGCGATATGACCGGCGAGTTGCTCGGCTCTACCGCCACGGTCGTGATCGGCTTGCCCCGCGTTTTTTTAATATAGCGCGCCACGCCGGTCAGGGTGCCGCCGGTGCCGACGCCGCTGACGAAGATATCGACCTTGCCGTCGGTGTCGTCCCAAATTTCAGGACCGGTGGTTTTCTCGTGAATGCCCGGATTGGCGGGATTGTCGAATTGCTTCACCCATAGATACTTCTTTGGATCGGAGGCAGCCAGTTCCTCAGCTTTCGCCATCGCGCCCTTCATGCCCTTGGCGCCGGGCGTCAAGATAAGCTTGGCGCCGAGCGCTGCCACCACCTTGCGCCGCTCCATGGTCATGGTATCCGGCATGGTGAGCACGCAGCCGTAACCGCGCGCTGCCGCTGCATACGCCAACGCAATGCCGGTGTTGCCGCTGGTGGCCTCGACGATCGACATGCCGGGCTTCAATGTGCCGCGCTCTTCGGCGTCCCACACCATCGCAGCGCCGATACGGCACTTGACCGAATAGGCTGGATTGCGGCCCTCGATCTTGGCGAGAACGGTTGCGCCATTGCCGGCGTTGAGGCGGTTGATCCGTATCAGCGGCGTGCGACCGATGGACTTGGTGTTGTCCTCATAAACAGGCATAGGAACCTCGGGCATGTTGGTTGCATCGATTTTCCTCCTAAGCGTGGAGGAAATGCCATAGAAGTTTGTTATGAGCGGCTGCCGATGCGTTATAAGCCCTAACCACTGTCCGGAATCATGGACAGCGGTTGCGGCCGGCCAACCATGAAGCCCTGCACGAAGTCGATGCCCATGCCCGTCACGGTATCCAACGCCCACTGATCCTCGACGTGCTCTGCGACCACGCGGAAATTCAAGCTGCGCGACAGTTCGATCATGGCCGCTACCATGGCTTGATTGACGGCATCCTCGGCAAGATTATTGATAAAGGAACCGTCGATTTTCAGATAGTCCATCGGCAAGTTCTTTAGAGTCGAAAAGGAACTCAAGCCGCGGCCGAAGTTATCCAGCGCAAACTCGCAACCCATGCCGTGCAGCACGGCAATGAAACGTTGCGCGTGGTCCAAATTGGCGACCACCGAGGCTTCCGTCACCTCGAAGCAAATATCGCCGGGATTCGCGCCCGTGTGATCGAAGCAGTCCACCACGAATTCCAGGAATTCTGCATCGCCCAAGGTCTGCCCGGCAATGTTGATCGCGACGCTGCGGCCGGGCGGCAGCTTCAAGCCGCCGCGCCCGAGTGCGGCGAGCACAGTCTGCACCACCCAACGATCGACGTGCGGCATCAGGCGATAGCGCTCGGCCGCGCGGATGAATTCCCCCGGCGGCGCGGCCGGCTGCCCGTTCTCGCCGGCGAGGCGCACGAAGACTTCGAGCGCCGGCCCGCTTGTGCCGCCCGCACGCGCATGCACGATGGGCTGGTAGTAGAGCTCGAATTTGTTGTCGCGCAGTGCGCCCTGCAGTTTCAGCAGCCAATGAATTTCACCGCTGTGGCGCGCGTTCGCTTCCTCGCGCGCAGAATAGACGTGCACGTGCAGGCCGCCCTGCTTCTTCGCGACATAGCAGGCGGAGTCCGCCGAATTCATGATGTCTTCGATGCTGCCGCTGTCGCGCCCGATTTCGACCAAGCCGATGCTGACGCCGACGTTGAATATCTTGTCCTTCCAGACGAAGCGGTAGTCGTCGACCGAGCGCACCACGTTGTCGGCAATTTGCCGCGCCTTCTCCAAAGGACATCCGGCCAGCAACAGCGCAAACTCATCGCCGCCGATGCGCCCCGCGGTATCCGAATCGCGCACCGCATCTTTGATGAGTGCGGCGATCTCGCGCAGCATATTGTCGCCGGCAGTGTGGCCGCAGGTATCGTTGACGACTTTGAAGCGATCTAAATCCAGGTAGCACAATGCGTGGCCGGTGTCGCCGGTTTGCGCAGAGTCCAAGGATTCTTGCAGCCGGCGCTCGAACTCGCGTCGGTTCACGAGTCCCGTGAGCGCATCGTGGCTGGCCTGATACGTCATCTGTCGAGTCAAGCCGCGCAGCTCGCTGGTGTCGTGCAGCACCAGCACCAAGCCGTAGGCGTCCTTGCCGTCGAGTTGCAGTGGTGTCACGCTGATTTCGACGAATCGTTCCGTGCTGCCATTGGCGGTCACCAGCACCGCACGCCGTGCGGCGGACACACGCGCGCCGCTGGCAAGCGCTTTCTGCACGGGATCGCCCAGCGATCGGCGGTCGTTCTCATCCAGCAACGAGGCCACGTCCGCAAAGCTCCTACCCAAGACCTGATCCGCTTGCTGGCCGAGCAGCAGTTCCGCGGAGTGATTGACGTAATCGATGTGTCCTTCCGCATCGACGGTAATGACGCTCTCGCCCATCGCATCGAGCGTCGCCATCGCGCGCGGCTTTTGCGAGACTTCCGTCGGAATCACGCCCGGCATCATTTCCAGGGCGGTGAGCAGCAATGCCGGCTCTCCGGAGCTGTCGATTGTCGTGCTCGAGAGCTCCACGCGCGTGACTTGACCTTGCCGATCCATCAGCTCGATCTCGTAGCGCTCTGCCGCTGATTCGCCTGCCAGCCGGCGGCGCAGATTGTTTTCCACCAACTCGACATATTCCGGCGCCACGAATTCGCTCAATGAGCGGCCGACGACGTCCGCGGATTTCAGTCCCAAAAGCGCGAGAAAACGCGAGTTGGCAAACATAATCGTTTTACGGTGCACCAGCACCGCGTCGTGCACCGTCTCAACCAGGCGTTGAAACAGTTGCTCGCGATCCTGCAGCAGCGCGCCGCGCTGCTGCAGATCCTCCAGCAATCGATTGACTGCGCCGCCCAGCCTGCCCAATGCGCCGGGCTCCTCGCTCAACGCGCTGCGGCCGGCCGCGCCGCCCTTGCCGATCAGATATTGAATTTGCTTGGAGAAATCGTTGACCGCGCTCTCTTGGCGCCGCTTCCACACAAAAAGCACGACTATGCCCACTGCCAAAATAGCCGCGGTCACCAACCACAACCCGAGGGACGACAGGATCAACGCTTGACCTCAATAACGACGAATCTTAGCGACGCTTAATATTTGGGCGCCCTTCACGAGCTGGACACGTCGCGCACCATCGTCATGTGGAGAATAGCGCAAGGGGCTCGCGTAGCCTGTGGAAATTGACCATAATCAGTGGCCTTAATCGCACACGAGAAATCATGGATAACCTGGCAGCGCGTCAGCAAATGGTGGATCAGCAGATACGCACCTGGGAAGTACTTGACCC
This sequence comes from Gammaproteobacteria bacterium, assembly GCA_041690895.1. Classification (GTDB taxonomy): domain Bacteria; phylum Pseudomonadota; class Gammaproteobacteria; order Steroidobacterales; family Steroidobacteraceae; genus Bog-1198. The sequence goes on along the minus strand of JBEPVT010000011.1, from coordinate 16,886 downwards.
GCGGGTGCTCGATGTCTTCTCCATCGTGCCGCGTGAAGTATTCGTGCCGCCGGAATATCGCGAGCTGGCATTTGCCGATACGCCGATACCAATCGGATTAGGTCAATCGATGCTCGCCCCAAAAATTCAAGGCCGCATTTTACAAGCCTTGAGCGTAGCCGCAGGCGACACGGTGCTCGAGGTCGGCAGCGGCAATGGTTACCTCGCGGCTTGCCTGAGTTTGCTGGCTTTGTCGACCCGATCTATCGACATTCACCCGCAATTTACGGCGTCGGCCAAGGCCAAGCTGCGTGCTGTGCCGCAGGCTAGCGTCGACTTTGAGACCCGCGATGCGTTCGACTCTGCTCCCTTGGGCGAGTTCGACGCGATCGCCGTGACCGGCTCGCTGCCCGTCTACGATGCACGCTTCGAGCGATCGCTGCGGGTCGGCGGACGCTTATTCGCTATTGTGGGCGAGGCGCCGGTGATGGACGCCATTCTGGTACGGCGGGTGGATGACACCGAGTGGACTCGGGAAAGCTTGTTCGAAACCGTCGTTGAACCGCTGATCAACGCCACGGCAGCACAAAGGTTCGTGTTTTAGGCATGGTCGGCGAATAGGCATGGTCGGCGAACTGACTCCGCGAGAATTCCTCGATCGGCGCGACAGCGGTGAGGAGATGACGCTTCTCGACGTGCGCGAGGATTGGGAGGTCAAATTGGCACCGGTGCCCACCCCCACGGTGCATATCCCGATGGGCGAGATCTCCGACCGCCTCGCCGAGCTTAATCCTAACAAGGAGACGGTCGTGATCTGCCGCTCCGGCGGCCGGAGTGCCCAAGTGGCGGAATTCCTGGCGCGCCAAGGTTTCGGCAAAGTTTTTAACCTCTCCGGCGGAATTTTGGCCTGGTCGCGGGTTATTGACCCTAGGATTCCGCAGTATTGACTCGCGTTGCGCAGGTGATATAGTAGTGTATAACACTATACTACCGGCCAGGGAACGCCAAAAGAATGGGTAATTCATGCAGCGATTTGTGATTCTTTGGGCTTTCTGCCTCGCCAATACGGCTGCCGCGGCCGATCTGGTAGCCGTCTATCAGCGCGCGCTGCAAAACGACCCGCAGCTGCGGGAAGCGGAGGCAACCCGCCTGGCCGCTCTTGAAACAAAACCGCAGGCCGTATCAGCCTTACTGCCTCAGCTGTCCGGTAACGGCCAGATCTCGCGCGAGCGCGACACGGGGACGCAAAACACCACGCAGGCGGTATCACTGCCTCCTTGCGGTCCGGCGATACCCGCCGGTGCCCCCTGTTCTTCGGCCGGCACGCCCGCAACTGTTTTTGAGTCCTTTCCTTTCAGCGGCGCAGTGGATACCACCATTCACCACTACACCATTGACCTGAAGCAAAGCCTGTTTCGCTGGGAGAACTGGCAAGCCCTCAAGCGCGCCGACTCCCAAGTCGCTCAGGCCGAGGCGGACTATCAGGCCGCGCAACAGGACCTGATGGAGCGCGTCGCGCAGCGCTACTTCGACGTGCTGGGCGCGCAGGATGATCTGGAGGCGCAACAGGTCGCATTGATCTCCATCACCCGCCAGCGCGACCAGGCAGAGGCACGCTATCAGATCGGCCTGATTGCCGTCACGGATGTCGAGGAGGCGCGCGCCTCTCGCGACAGCACCGCCGCCGCGGTCATCGCGGCCAAGCGCGCCCTGGCTTCGACGCAGGAACTGCTGCGCGAAATTATCGGCGACCCGTTCGATTTCCTGGCCCGACCGATCGAGCCCTTTGAGATGGCGAATCCCGATCCGATCAGCGAGGATCGCTGGGTCGAGATGGCTCTGCAACAGAATTTATCGCTGGTATCGAGCCGCCTGGCCGCCGACATTGCGCGCGAAAATGTCTCGATCCAGCGCGGCGGACATTACCCCTCATTGGACCTGGTTGGCAGCGCCGGCAAGCTCACGAACAATGGGGTCGATGTGTTCGATGATGGCAGTCCCGCGGGCGGCACGACGCTGGATCAGCGGCGGCGCTCCATCGGTATTCAATTGACCTTTCCGATTTACTCAGGGGGCTTGGTTTCTTCTCAGGTCCGCCAGGCTGTTTATCAGCATCGAGCAGCCAAGGAGCGTCTCGAGCGGGTGGCACGACAGACCGAGCATGATGCGCGCGACGCTTACCTCGGGGTGCTGTCGGAGATTTCGCGGGTCAAAGCGCTGCGTCGAGCCGTCGAGTCCAACCTCACCGCGCTGCGCGCGACCGAATCGGGTTACGAGGCGGGAACCCGCACCGCAGTCGATGTATTGCAATCGCGCCAGCAGTGGGTGCGGGCGCAAACCGATTATGCGCACAGCCGTTACGACTATATGTTGAATGTCATCAAGCTGCAGCAAGCGGCCGGCACGCTGTCCGAGCAAAGCTTGCAGCAGATCAATGCATTGCTCACCGATACGCCTGCCACGCCGCAGCGCGATGTTCCGCCGGCAGCCAAGCTTCAATAAGCGCGAGCAGCCGCGCGACACTGCCGCGGTTCGCCGCGACGATCTCCTTGCCGATCAGCCCCATGCGTTCGCGCATCGCGGGATCATCGAGCAGCCGCTTTAAGACCGCCGCCAGGGTTTCTGCACTGGCCACTTGCAGTGCCGCTCCCCGCGCCAATAGTAATCGCGCTATTTCCGCAGCATTGAAGTATGAGGGCCCGGTCAGCACCGGCAACCCCAGCGCCGCAGGCTCCAGCAGATTGTGACCGCCTATGGCAACGAGGCTGCCGCCGACAAACGCCACATCGGCCGAGGCGTACAGCGCTGAAAGTTCTCCAATGGTGTCCACCAACAATACCGTCGTATCGCTTTGCAGCCGCGTCGCCACCCTTCCCTCGCCGCCGGTCATTTCGCTGCCCGTCATTTGGCTGCGGCGTGCAAATTTAATTTCGCGCCGCGTGAGCAATTCAGCAACCGCGGCGAACCGATCTTTGTGCCTTGGCGCCAATAGCAACACAGCGCTCGGCTGAGCCTTAAGCAGCGAGGCGTGCGCATCGAGCAGCTGCTCGTCTTCGCCCGCGTGCGTGCTGCCCGCGATCCATACCGGCCGCGTACCCGCATATGCGGCCCGCAGATTTCTACCGGCTTCGACGCTGCCGAGATCCAGTTGCAAATCAAATTTCACATTGCCTATCACGCGGGTCTGTTCCTCAGGAGCGCCGATCGACTTGAATCGCGCCGCGTCGTCGGCAGTTTGCGCCGCCACGAGCAAGTTCTTGCTGAACACGTCACTGAACAATCTGCCGAAGCGTCGATACTGCGATACTGACTTGGCCGAAAGCCGGGCGCTCGCCAGCAACACGGGGATTGCGCCCCGCGCGCATGCGCCGAACAGATTCGGCCACAATTCCGTTTCCATGATGATCGCAACGCGCGGACGCGTGCGCGCCAAGAAGCGCCTGACCGATCCCGGTGTGTCGTATGGCAAGAAACGCACAGTCCCCTGATTGTCGCCCAGGAGCGCTCGCGCGCGCGCCCTGCCGGCCGGCGTCGCGGTCGTCAACAGCAGCGGAATGTCCGGGAATCGCACGCGCAGTGCTTTAAGCAGCGGCGCCGCCGCAGACATTTCGCCAAGCGATACCGCATGCAGCCAAATGCCCTGCGCGGGCAGTGCCGGGCCAAAACCGAGACGTTCCGCCAAGCCCTGCCAATAACTTCGGTCGCGCACACCGCGCCACAGAATCGCCGCATAGGCGAACGGCACAGCGCAGCGGATCAAGCACGAGTAGATGAAGCTCAAGCTAGACCGCCCGGTATCCAGCCAACAGGTGTTGCCAGGATGCCGAGGTGAAGTGATCCGGCGGCAAAGGCGCGGCGATTTTGTGCAGCGAGTGCCGCAAGCGCGCCAAGTTACTCGCTGTCCACGCGCTCGCAGTCCACGTGCCTGGCTTGCGCAGGCGCCCCCGGTCGAAATCGATCACGCTGACTGTCCCGCGCGGATCGAACAGAATATTGTGCGCGTTCAAATCCGCGTGATCCGCGCCCTGGGCGTGCAGGCGCGCGATGGCCGTCCCAACGGCGCGCCAGATGTTTTCCGCAAGCATGCCCGTTGCAAGTGCCGCGCTCAAGGATTGCGCATGCACGATGCGCTCCGTGATCAGGTCGCAGCGATAGGTTAGCCCTGAACGCCTGTAAAAGGCCGCTACCGGCTGCGGCACGTTCAGGCCGCGCTGCGCCAGGTAGCGGAGCAAGCGCCACTCGGCAAACGCGCGCACGCGATTTTCACCTGACCACCAATATCGATCTTGAGATATTCGCGCGATGCAACCTCCGCGCCGATAGTGCCGCAGAACCCAAGGGTGCGCAGCGGATCCCACGAACCAAGCCGAGCCTCGGCCGCCGGAAACAGCCGCAAACTCGCCGCGCGCAGACCAGAAATCAGGATCGAACAATGATTCCGCAGCGCCGAGCTGTGCATTGCCAAGGCCATTGGGATCAGCCAGCATGACGCCCGTTGCAGTGGCAATGCGTTGGCCGCCCTCTATCATTCTTATGACTACCTTAAGCTTCAAACCGCCGCCGCAACACGTGTGCCTGCTGCGTCTTTCGGCGATCGGCGATACCTGCCATGCGCTGGCGGCGCTTCGAGCCTTCCAAGCGGCATGGCCCGAGACGCGGTTTACTTGGATCATCGGCAAAATAGAAGCCAAGCTGATGACCGCAATACTTCCTGAAATCGAGTTTATCACCTTCGATAAGGCGGCAACCCTTTGGGAATTGTGGCGCTTGCGCGCGCTCCTGCGCAAACGGCGTTTCGAACTGCTGCTCGATATGCAGTTGTCGTTTCGCGCCAGCTTGATCAGCTGGTTGATCGATGCTCCGATCAAGCTTGGTTTTGACCGGCAGCGCGCTCGCGAGCTGCAGTGGCTGTTCAGCAACGCGCAGATCGCGCCCGCGGCTTCGGAACATGTGCTCGACTCATTCATGGGTTTCGCGCGTGCTTGCGGCATCGAACCCAAGGCGCCTCACTGGGATGTCTCCCCGCCGCCGGATGCGCTGGCTTATGCGCAAAGCGTCATCACGCCCGGGCGCCCGACCCTGCTCATCAGCCCTTGCTCGAGCCATGCCGCGCGCAATTGGTCAGCCGAGAAGTACGCCGCGCTCGCCGATCATGCCGCCTCAGTGCATCGCATGAGCATCGTGTTGGTGGGAGGCCGCAGCTCCGAGGAGGCGCGAATGGGCGCGGCGATTGCGGCTGCGGCGCGCACGCCGCTTGTCAATCAAATCGGCAAGGACACGTTGCCGCAATTGCTGGGACTGATGTCGCAAAGCGCCGTGCTGCTGTCGCCGGATTCAGGTCCGGCGCACATGGCAAGCATGGTTGGGTTGCGCGTTGTCGGTCTCTACGCCGCCACCAATCCGCAGCGCGCCGGCCCCTACTACAGCCGGCAGTGGTGCGTCGATAAGTACGACGCAGCGGCGCGCAGATTCTTGGGCAAACCCGCCGCGCAAATTCCGTGGACCACGAAAATCGAACGGCCCGGCGTCATGGACTTGATCGAGCTCGGCGATGTAACCGCAAAACTCGACGCGCTCATCCTCGCAGGCAATTTTCGCTAAGATGGCGTCATGAGCGAAATCAGCGTTCCGGTCTCGCCCGGCGAGTTGCTGGATAAGATCACCATTCTGCGGATCAAATCCCGCCGCATGAGTGATTCCAAAAAGCTCGCGAACGTGCGCATTGAACTCAAGGTGCTCGAGGACACCTGGGACGCCGCCGCCTATGCCAAGGCCGACATTGCCGTCGACGTGACCGCTCTGCTTCAAGTCAATGAGCGCCTGTGGGTGATCGAAGATGACATCCGCGACAAGGAGCGCGCCAAAGAATTCGATGCTGGATTCATCCGCCTTGCGCGGGCCGTGTATTTCGAAAACGATGAACGGGCGGCGATCAAGCGGCGCATCAACTCAAAGCTCGGTTCGACCATCGTCGAGGAAAAATCCTACGCCGAATATAAGCCTTAGTCGGTTTCCGCCGCGATATCCGCGAGCCCCGGTGCGATTCTATTGAGCGTGTATTCAGCGCCGCAGTAAGCGCACTTGGCCCATCCGGTCGCTTCGATCGCCAGATAAACTTTCGGATGCGAATTCCACAGCAGCATGCCCGGCATCGGACATGAAAGCGGCACGTCAGCCATGTTTACCGTGTAGTGATGCAGGGCGTTCGGCACCATCAGCCGATGTTTAGGATCGTCTTGGACCATTGCCGACATAAGTAACACTCCGTTTGAACCGCGAAAATTCCGATACGCCCGACTCGGATCCACACCATTGCCAACGGCCATAATGTCATCGCGCAGGCGTTTTGCAATGCCTTATCGTATGGGCCGCCGGCTTCGACTACGCTGCGACCCGATCTCTGGGACGACCTCCGCGTTTCCCATTCTCGCGCGCGGCCTGTGCTTTAGCATCGCTGTGCTGGCGACCGCCGAGCTGACCAATGCGCTGCATCCAGCGACGTGAACCAAATGTTCCCTAGATCAAGCCAGGTACGTATAAGTGCGCATCCCGTAGTGGCCAATGCAACCCCAGCCCGCTCGGGCTAATCTCGATTTTTGCCAACTTGACGCGCGACGCACCCGCCAGGCCTTCAGCCAACGCTACGGAAAACGAGAACTCGCAGCCATTTCTCAACCCGACCACGATGAGACCTCGGCGTGCATCATGGCGTGCCGCCAATGCGACCGGTCCACGCTGCACGGCCTGCGCACCGCGTTTGTTCGCTGCCTTAAATTGCTCTTTAGTAATTGCCATAAATCGTCCTCCACGCGGAGCAGATCTCTTGGACGCGCTCGAGCAAGAGCCGCGCTATGCGATTGACTCGTGGATAACCTAATCGCGGTTGGGTTTAAAGTTCGACTCTGCTACTTGGCCGTCATAGGCCCAAAATGGGAGTGTTTGATTTAGCTCGGAGAAGCCTTAGTGGCGAGATTTCTTCCGTAGTCCTCGGATCCAAAAGGAGCCCTCGCACAGGACGCCGGCGATGAACAAGCTTGCACCCAACGCCGTACCGGCGCTGCCGCTCGTTAAACCCGCGGCGTAAAGGACAATCGCAGTTAGAACCAGGAGCATGCTGACTATCGTGTATTTCATGGGAATTCGTACCGTGATTTTATCAGTGTGCATCATTAAACAACGCTTCTGGGTGAAGCAGCAAATCTGATGAACGGCTCCCCAATCTGGAATGTACTCGCACCACACGAGACGGATTTTACTAAGCAGTTCGTAAGTATGTACACATATCAGGCCGCGTAGCGCGTGTCGGGCGCCTGGAAGAAACTGCGGACGCGGGCCGGGCTCTTTTGTAGAAATCGCAAACGGCTGACGACGGCACGGTGCAAATCTTTCAGCCCGTCGAGCTTGGATCGTCCGACGGCATTGTTCTTTACATCGTTCCAGACGAGTTCGTCGGGATTGAGTTCGGGGGAATACGGGGGCAGGAAGAACAGACGCAGTTTGCCTGCGAGGCTCTCGACGTAGCCCTTCACCATCTTGGCGCGATGCGCCGGGTGACCATCGACGATGAGGAAAACGGGGCGACGCTGTCCGTGCAGCAAACGCTTGAGGAACTGGATGAACACCCGCGCTCCGACTCCGCCTTTGACCACCATGAAGCGCAGCGTACCTCGTGGGCTGACTGCCGAGATCATGTTCAGGCTGAAGCGCTGCCCGGTGACCCGCACGATCGGCGTTTCGCCCCGTACTGCCCAGGTGCTGCCTGAGTGAAAGTCCGAGCGTACCCCGGACTCATCTTCAAAGAAAATCTCTGCTTTTTCCTTCTTCGCCTGGGCTCGGATGCGCGGATACTCGCGCTTGAGCCACTGCTCGACTCGCGAACCGTCTTGCTGATACGCACGCCACAGCGGCTTCTGGCACGACAGCCCGAGCTGCGCTAATAGCCGACCGACCGATACCAGGCTCAATCGTACGGCGCAGCGCTTCTGAATCAACCGAGCAATCATCGCGCGCGTCCACAGCGCAAACGCAAACCCCAGCTGCAGCGGGTTCTTGCCCGTCGCCGGTTTTAGATCGGCGACCCGAACTCTATCGAACGGCGGTACCCCGCCGGCCGGTCCCGTCCATGGCGCGAGCAAAGGATTACTTACTGTTCACTAACTGTCGTTAAGTCATTGCGCCGATTCAAGCGTCGCATACCATATCGCACGCAAGCGGTCGCGAGTCTCTTGATACGGCGCAGCAGCGACGATGCGCTCGCCATCGGCCTCCAGCGACAAATGATGCAGCACCGTGCGGTAGCTGATGTACGCCTCTTTCAGCCAAAGCGCGGTCGCCGCATCGATCACGCCGACAGCGACCAGGCCCTCGAGCTGGCGAATGTTATCGGTGTAGGTCAACAGCTCCGGGTGAGCCTGGGCGCCGGCCAGCACCCAGTACTGCACCAGAAATTCAATATCGCCGATCCCGCCCGCGTCCTGCTTGATGTCAAATTCCCCCGCAGCCGAGCGGGACAGTTCCTTACGCATACGCAACCGCATTTCCAGTACATCGCTGCGCAATGTCCCACGGCGTACGGCCGAGGATAGCGTGCGTCGGCGCACGGCTTCAAAAGCCGCACGCAGCTTGACATCTCCGGCGACCGCACGGGCGCGCAACAGCGCCTGGTGCTCCCAGGTCCAGGCATCGCTCTGTTGATAGCGCTCAAAGGCGTCAATGCCGGTCATTAGAAAGCCGCCCTTGCCATTCGGCCGCAGGCGCATGTCAACCTCGTAGAGGCGCCCGGCGGCCGAGTGCATCGTAAGCAAGTGCACGATGCGCTGCCCTAAGCGCAAAAAGAATATGCCGTTATCGAGCGCCTTGCCGCCGTCGGTCAGCTGGATGCTACCCGCCGAATCGTGCAAAAAAACCAGATCGAGATCCGAAGCGTAGCCCAGCTCCAGGCCACCGAGCTTGCCGTAGCCGGCCACTGCTACCGCGACAGGACGGAGATTTGCGGGGTCTTCGCCGCAATAAGGCGTGCCGTACATATGTGTCATTTGCTGCCAGGCCAGGTCCATGCAGCATTCGACGATCAGTTCAGCGATGTCCGTGAGCCGATCGCTGACGCGCATCAACGGCAGGCGGCCGGTCAGGTCTGCGAGTGCCACTGTAAAAACCGCCACCTTTTGAAATTGCCGCAACGCCTCGACTTGCCGCTCCGGATCATCCGGCGATAATCTTTCGGTGCGTGCCGCCAATTCCAGGGTAAATCCCTGGCGCGTCGGCAGTTCATCGAAGGCCTTGGCATCGATCAACTCATCCAGCAGCAGCGGAAAGTCGGCTATTTGGCGCGCGAGAAAACCGCTGATGGCGCATACCTCGATAAGTCGGTCGAACGCCGCCGACTGCTCTTTGAGCAATGCTAAGTAGGAGGCGCGCGAGCCGATGGCTTCCAACACCCGCAGCACGCGCTGCACGACCACGGCCGGAGAGGCACGTAGCGCCGCGGATTTAAGCAGTCGTGCCAAGATCACGTACAGGCGCCGGTGCCCGACCTCATCCAGGCGTCGATAAGGAGCCGCCCGCCGATAGGAGTCAAGTATCGCGGCGACCGGCCCAATTTCAGCGCGCGGAAAACCGCTGTTGGCCAGCTCCTCCTCGATTTTTGCATCCTCGGAGTCGAGCCACAGCACGCCGATATCGTCGTTGCGCCGCTGCGCTTCCGGCGTACCGAACAGCAATGCGTCGAATTGCGCTGCAACCTTCTCGAGCGTCGACTCGAGGCGATCATAAGTTGCGCCCCAATCCTGAAACCCCATCATCAACGCCAAGCGCGCGCGATCGAGCGAATCTTGCGGCAGCGCGTGACTTTGCTGGTCGCGTATCATCTGCAGTGCATTCTCGGCCTTGCGCAGCACCAGGTAGGCCTCGGTTAGTTCCGCGATGTCATCGCTCGACATGAGCTTGGAACCGGCGAGCAGGGGCAACACTTGCAACAACGCCGCGTTTTGCAGGCGCCGGTCGCTTCCGCCGCGCACCAACTGCATGGATTGCACGATGAACTCGATCTCGCGGATGCCGCCCTTGCCGAGTTTCAGGTGATGCTCGAGATCCCGGCGTGCCACCTCGCGCACGATCAATGCCTTCATGTTTCGCAGGGATTCGAACACACCGAAATCCAAGTACCTGCGATAGACGAACGGGCGCACGAACTCTTCGTAAGCTGCGGCATACGCATCGGCGCCGACGATGGCGCGTGCTTTGACCCAGGCGTAGCGCTCCCAATCGCGGCCGTGCTGCTGCAAGTAATCTTCGAGCGAAGCAAGACTGACGACCAACGGACCGCTTTCGCCGAAGGGGCGCAGCCGCATATCCACCCGAAACACAAAGCCATCCGAATTTCGGGTATCGAGCAAGCGGATGATTTCACGGCCCAAGCGATTGAAATACTCCTCGTTGTCGACCACACGCGGTCCACTGGTCTCGCCTGTCTCCGTAAACAGGAACACCAGGTCGATATCGGAGGAAAAATTCAGCTCGTGCCCGCCGAGTTTCCCCATTCCTAAAACGATGAATGCTGACTGGGTCGGGTTTGAGCGGCAGGGCTTGCCGAAAATCGGCAGCAAGTGCAGCTCTGCGGACGCGGCGGCCGCACGAATGGCTGCATCGGCCAAGTCGGACATTGCTTGCAGGGTTGCGGTGACGGGCGCGGTTCCCGCGATGTCGCGCCACGCGATACGCACCATCGCGCGCCTGCGCCACTCGCGCAGCAGGAACAACGCCTGCTCGGCCGAACTCGCGGATGCGACCTGTTTTTCGTAGTGAGAATCCGCGTCGATGCAGGCGAGAGACTGCGGGTCTTGAATCGTTGACTGCGCAACGAACTCACTCGCCGCTACGATCCGCGGCAGCTGCGCGCGATGGGCATCCGAGAGTGCGCCGTAGCGAGCCGCAAAATCTGGCTGCCCGCAGGCGCGTTCCCACCAGCGTTCAACGGAATCGCGCAATTCCTCCGGTACCGATTTTATGAATGCCATCGGCATGCTGGGCGGGTCGCGGCGGCTAGCGAATCGCTGCAATGAACAATCGCGGCAACGGCAACAGTACGCTGCCATCTGCAACAGGCGGGTATGCTTGCGCGATTGCGGCGGTGTAACGCTCGAGAAATGCGCCACGCTCGGCGCCATTCAAAGGTTCAAGAAACGGCCGAAGACCGCTGCCCTTGAACCACTCCACCACTGCCTGCGCGCCGCCGTGCAGAAAATGATAGTAAGTGGTCCGCCACAAATCTACCTTGGAGCAAAGCGGCCGCAACAATTCGTAGTACCACGCTGCGCTCGCAAGCAGCGGGCGCGCGGCGGTCGAGCCCGCGAGTTTCGCCGCCCACGGTCCACCGATGGCAACTTCGCGCATGAGCCGATGAGCAGGCTCGTCGAGGTTATCCGGCATTTGCAGCGCTAGAGCGCCGCTCGGCGCAAGCCTTGCGATCAGCGTCGGCAACAGCGCCGCATGATTGGGAACCCATTGCAGGATGGCGTTTGCCAAGATCACGTCGAACGGACCGGGATCCGGCCAGGATTGCACATCCTCTGCGGCAAAGCGGATGTGCGGCAGCCGCAGCCTTGCCGCCGCAACCATGTCGGCCGAGCTATCGATACCGGCGACTTGCGCTTGCGGATAGCTTGCGGCCAACGCCTCGGTCGAATTGCCGGGGCCGCACCCAAGATCGATTACCGAGCGCGCGTTGATCGCCGGCAGCGCGCCGAGCAGATCGCGCACCGGGCGCGTGCGCTCGTCTTCGAAGGCGACGTACTGTTTAGCGGACCAACTCAATTCAATCCTGACAGCCAAGTGATCACTGTGCTCTCAAGGGCTATGCGGCGATCCGAGTAGCTATGGTCGGTGTCCCAATGGATCGAAGTGACTCTTGTGCCGCCCTGGGCCTTGATCGCCGCCACCAGTCCATCGGTCTGCGATGCCAGCTGGTCGTTTGCCGTGATTGCCAACAGCGGAATCTGCGCCAGCCCCGCGGCGGCGCTGGCGACGAGAAATTCTTTCGAGTGAGCGGCGACTTCATCGGCCATGCTTTCTGCGGTGACACCGGCTAGGGCTTCCATGTCATCAGCCATCACCGCCACGATTTGTGCGTGTGTTCTGCCGGCAGTCAACCCTAAGTCCGCCATCGAAATGAGAATGGCGCCAAGCAAGGCATGATCGTGAGCGGCCGTGTGGGCGACGACCCAGCCGCCCATGCTGTGGCCTGCAATGGCGATGCGCTTGGGGTCGATCCCCAATTTGGCGGCGTTTGACGGATCTCGCAAATACGCGAGCACCGCATCGGCATCCTGCGGATTCTGCGCAAATCGAAACGCGCCAGGGCTGCCCCAAGACCCACGATAGTTGAAGGTCACCGCATTCCAGCCCGCGCGGCGCACGGCCTGCGCCAAATCGAGATTTTTCTCATTGCCCGGCAAACCGTGACAAATGACCAATGTGGGATGCGGGCCCGCTCCGGGCGGCGAGTACATCAGCCCGTTGATGAGCAGGTCATGACTCGGAATATGCAGCACGGTCATAGCCGCGGGATGCGCCCGGTCCGCGCGAGGGTCGGCAAATATCGCGGACGGAACCGACTGCGCGAACACGCCGGATGCAGAACTGATAAGCATCAGCAAGCCGAACACCGTCGAACGCATTGGTTACTCCTAAGCGCGCCCTAACTCTCATCGAACATTCAACTGTCATCGACATTATAGATCGAGCGCTTAGGAATGCGCTGACATTGAATGCGGCCCTGCGGATTTGTTATCGGGTCTTTTCTGTGGCTAATGTACCTTTTGACACGACGACTTGCCCAAGCAGCTGAAGGCATAAGATTATGGCTAGCGACCCATAGACCCCTGCCGTGCGCACCGGCCAGACTGACTCTCCGTTGTCGCATGCCGAGTTCGGCGCTCGCTCGTTACGCATGGCGCGCGGCGCCGCGCCGGGCTCAAGACTGCAGACAATGACGTGCGCGACCGGCGGCCCAAATTGCGATTGCGACGCCCGTATTGCGACACCGGTATTGCGACCCCGTATTGGTGGCTAACGGGCCGGCGGCGGAGCGGACAGCGGCACATCGCTAACTGGAGCGTCGTCAACGGCGCGCCATGTGCCATCCGACTCTTTGCGCCAATGGGTTAAGTAATTTCCGTGGTCCACGAACCAGGCGACTCGCGTCTGAAAGGAGAACTCCCAAACTTCATCGCCTGAGTCCAAAACCGTCCAATCGCCTCTCGGCCTTCAAGCGGCGCACTGTTCTGCGGCATTTGCCAGGCATCTTTTGCAAACAGCGTTAGCAGGGAATCTACATCACCGGAGGCGTACCACTTCTCAGCGTTTGCGTTGCTGTGCTCAATGATGCTTCGGACCTCAAGCGTCTGTGATGGTGACGAGACACCACTAGCGGCATGAGGCAAATCAAAAATAGGACATTTCTCATTGATGTTTTCCGCCGAAGGCGGGTGATGCTACTTCGTTGAAAGAGACTCTAGTTAGCGCCTGTATTATGGGCCGCCGACCACGATTTGAGGTTTATAAGATAATGTTTCCAGCCTTGACCCAGGCCCATGGAACAAGGGCAAACTTGTTGATCAGAAAGCGCCGCTGAAGCTAAAGCATATTTGGGCGATCCGCGTTCGGCTAGAACTCGCCCATCGAGCGCGGGAACTCGCTCTGTTCAATCTGGCGATCGACAGCAAGTTAAGGTCCTGTGACCTCGTAAAGCTGCGGGTGCGCGATGTGTGCCACGGCGATCGGCTCGCCGGCACGCCATCATTTTGCAGCAGAAGACGCAGTGCCCGGCTCTGTTCGAGATCACGGAGCAAACGCGCGACTCACTATCGGCATGGATTCGACTCGCCGGCCGCCGATCAGATGACTACTTGTTCCCAAACCGGCTCCGTGGATCTCCCCCACATATCGACCAGGCAGTACGCTCGGATCGTTCACGGCTGGGTGAGGGAGATCGGCCCTGACGACACTGTCTACGGGACGCACACGATGCGGCGTACCAAGGCAGCATTGATTTACCGGCGGACGAAAAACCTGCGCGTGGTGCAGTTGCTGCTCGGCCATTCGAAGCTCGAAAGCGACGACCTGTTTCATGAGCGCGCCGACTTGATCGCGGAAGCCTACAAGCTCGGAGAAGAAAAAATCGCTTATGTCAAGGAGTAGCGGTAAGAGGCAGGCTACCTTAACTTGCGAAACTCATCGCGCGCCTGCGGGTGCTCCGCGAGAAGTTGCTCGAGCCTCGGCAACCGCGAATGCGCGGCGTTGCGCAATATTCGCGGCGCCTCGCGATAGGACTCACGCAGCACCATCCCGTCGCGTTCAATAGTAATGGCAGCGAGTGTCGCAGCTGCCGCAAGATCCTTTTCGTCGGCGGCGAGGTTCTTGCTGCGGGTGCTGGAGTAAATCTTGTACCACATCAGGCGCGTGACATTCGGCAGCGTGGTGGGGATGCAGTGACCGCCGGCAAGTATCGCGGCAGGACGGCTGCCTTCAAGCAGGTAATCATAAAATGGCGTCGCCCGGGCATGCCAGTCGAGTTCGGGTACAGCGACGATCTCTCCCAATATGGGACCGGGAGCGAACATCTCCACGCGCAGCCCACCCCCCTGCAACATGACGGCTGTCGCGCGGCCCTTGCTCGACGCGTTGTGAACCTCTTCAAAGGGCAATTGCGTCGCCTGCATGGTTGAAAGCAACGAAGTCTTGGTCGCAAGCTTCAGGCTCTGCCGGCGAGCAAGTTCGAGGTCTTCGTGCGTTTTCGCGACGGTTGCGATGGCACCGTATTCATTGAGCCAGCTCACGTAGGCCAGCGTGCCAACCACTACCATGCCTGCATCGAAGAATCCTCGGTTGCGCATCTCAACGAGGACGCTCGCAACAACCTTGTCCGCCACCAGATAGCCGAACGTCGAAAGAGCCGCTACCTGCTGCGCGGTCCATTCGGACTGAGAGATTCGGCCTTGCATAACTTCGTAGGCCTCTGCGTTGCTCACCGTGCCCACAAACTGTTCCGAGCGCTTGCTCGGCGCCGGATAGTAGGAACGGTACCAATATTCATGTCCCGTGCCTGCGCGCTTAACGAGGGTGCCCGGCGTTCCGGGAAGGAGTTCGCCAGCGGCATTTGTGCGCTCTTTTAACTCAGCATAGAGAGCGCGCACTGCTGTTTCATGCAAACGATAGAGTTGTGCGTTATTTCCCACTATATTGAAATCTTAGTGGGTAATGACCTGCGCAGCAACGCGTCGTATCACCGCGAGATGCAGCGGCACGCGTATTGGCCGCGCAACCCGCCAACCCGGTGGACGGCAGCTAGTGAGACAATTCTTCCACCAATTCGTGGCAAATCGCGCGGACTTGCTTTCCCTTCATGGCAGAAAAGATTCCCTGCCACGCGGTGGACGACGTGTCGCAGGACTTATCCCCCCATGAATCGCCAGTCTTAAGATCAAGAAAGCTTACGCGAGCGTTCACATATGCATTTCCCGTCATTACGCCCACGGCATGCGCATACCCGCATTGATGAATCGATAGACGGAAACATTGACGACAAGAAGCGTGCCCGATTCGCCGGTGGCCTTCGGCTCTCCCTGCAGCACCGAAAAAGCAGCGCCGCTTCTCGCGGATTCTTGTTTGCACTCTCCACACACCCCTAAAGGATTCCCATTCGGGGGCATCTGTCGCAGCTCTACTTCCTATCTCCCCAAAAAAAAGAGCGGACCGAAGCCCGCTCTTTTTTGACTGTTACCAGCTTTGCGGCCGGTATTACATGTCCATACCGCCCATGCCACCCATGCCGCCGCCCGGGCCGCCATGTGCATGCTCTTCTTCCTTCGGCGACTCAGCAATCATGACTTCGGTCGTGAGCAGCAATCCCGCTACCGAGGCAGCGTTCTGCAGAGCCAGACGCGTCACCTTGGTCGGATCCAGAATGCCCAGATCGATCATATCGCCGTACTCACCCGTCTGGGCGTTGTAGCCAAACGTGCCCTTGCCCTCGCGGACTCGGTTCAGAACGACCGCGGCATCTTCACCGGCGTTGGTGACGATTTGACGCAGCGGCTCTTCAATCGCTCGAGCCAGGATCTTGATGCCCGTGGTTTGATCTTCGTTCTTACCAGTGAGCTTCTCGATGGCCTTCAGCGCCCGAACCAGAGCGACACCGCCGCCCGGCACCACACCTTCTTCCACGGCCGCACGGGTCGCGTGCAGCGCGTCTTCGACGCGGGCCTTCTTTTCCTTCATTTCGATTTCGGTTGAAGCACCGACTTTGATGACGGCAACGCCGCCGGAGAGCTTGGCAACGCGCTCCTGGAGCTTTTCCTTGTCGTAGTCGGAGGTCGCTTCCTCGATCTGCTGGCGAATGCTCTCGACGCGGCCCTTGATGTCAGTGGCCTTGCCGGCGCCGTCGATGATGGTGGTGTTTTCTTTCTCCACCAGGATCTTCTTCGCTTCACCCAAGTCGTTCAACGTCGCCTTCTCGAGCGACAGGCCGACTTCATCGGAAATGACCGTGCCGCCCGTAAGGACCGCGATGTCCTGCAACATGGCCTTACGGCGATCGCCGAAGCCCGGCGCCTTGACGGCGGCAACTTTGACGATGCCGCGGATCGTGTTGACGACCAACGTGGCAAGCGCTTCGCCTTCCACGTCTTCCGCCACGATCAACAGCTGACGGCCGCCCTTCGCAATGGCTTCCAGCAACGGGAGCAACTCGCGAATGTTGGAGATCTTCTTGTCGACCAGAAGAATCAGCGGCTTGTCGAGCTCGGCGCTCTGGCTCTGCTGATTATTGATGAAGTACGGCGACAGATAGCCGCGATCGAACTGCATGCCTTCGACCACTTCGAGCTCGTTCTCGAGGCCCGAACCTTCTT
>JBEPVT010000010.1:0-100990 GCA_041690895.1 Gammaproteobacteria bacterium | reverse complement strand
CGTTTATGGCGTGGACTACCAGGGTATCTAATCCTGTTTGCTCCCCACGCTTTCGCACATGAACGTCAGTATTCGACCAGGAAGTCGCTTTCGCCACTGGTGTTCCTTCCGATATCTACGCATTTCACCGCTACACCGGAAATTCCACTTCCCTCTTCGATACTCTAGCCATGCAGTTTCAAATGCAGTTCCCAGGTTGAGCCCAGGGATTTCACATCTGACTTACAAAACCGTCTACGCGCGCTTTACGCCCAGTAATTCCGATTAACGCTCGCACCCTCTGTATTACCGCGGCTGCTGGCACAGAGTTAGCCGGTGCTTTTTCTTTGGGTTAAATCAAGACCACAGAATATTAGTCCGTAGCTTTTTGTCCCCACTAAAAGTGCTTTACAACCCGCAGGCCTTCTTCACACACGCGGCGTCGCTGGATCAGGGTTTCCCCCATTGTCCAATATTCCCCACTGCTGCCTCCCGTAGGAGTCCGGACCGTGTCTCAGTTCCGGTGTGGCTGGTCGTCCTCTCAGACCAGCTACGGATTGTCGCCTTGGTAGGCCATTACCCCACCAACTAGCTAATCCGACTTTGGCTCATCCAATAGCGCGAGGTCTTACGAGCCCCCGCTTTCCCTTTACAGACGTATGCGGTATTAGCCAATCTTTCGACTGGTTATTCCCCACTACTGGGAAGATTCCAAAGCATTACTCACCCGTTCGCCGCTCGTCAGCATGTATTGCTACACCTGTTACCGCTCGACTTGCATGTGTTAGGCACGCCGCCAGCGTTCAATCTGAGCCAGGATCAAACTCTTCAGTTAATAACACTTTTTCACTGAAGCAATCTCGATCCCAAACTCTCACTATTCATCAATGCCCCGAAGGATAAACCAGGGGCACGAATGAACACTGGTCGTTTGGAACTCGAATCATCGAATTGCACCAAAGGCGCATCGACGCGAGTCCCTGCACAAGTTACCTATTCGAATTTTTAAAGAATAACCCGGGACGACAAAGGTCACGAGCGAACTTCCAAGTATAGCGCGTTTTTGGACCCCGTCAATCGCCGGAAAGTCTCGAAAAACGCGTTTTAGGTGGGAGGGCGCGCAGTATAGCCGTGCGCTTGAGTCTGTCAACCGTCGGCCACATCCGTTACTGTCTCGCCTGCAGTGATCCAGTGCAAAATGCCGGCTTTGATCGGGCGACGGTAGTGAGGGTTCTTTAAGAAATGGGTTTATTCAAGTCGGACTTCCTGCGCTCTTTAAGCGAGCGCGGCTTCATCCATCAGATAACAGACGCGGAGGGACTCGACGCGCGCGCCCACTCCGGCGTGATTTCTGCCTATATCGGCTTTGATGCCACGGCCGACAGCCTGCACATCGGCAGCCTGGTGCAGATCATGTTGCTGCGCCGTCTGCAACAGACCGGCCATCGTCCGATCGTATTGATGGGTGGCGGTACTACCAAGGTGGGCGATCCGTCCGGGCGCGACGAAACCCGGCAACTGCTGACCGAGGAGCAGATCAACCGCAACATCACCGGGATCCGCGCCACCTTTGCGCGGTTTCTAGATTTCAGCGCAGGCCCGTCTGGCGCGATCATGGCCAACAACGATGACTGGCTCAAAAATCTGCAATACATAGACTTTCTTCGCGATGTCGGCCGCCACTTCACGATCAATCGCATGCTGACCATGGACAGCGTAAAGCTGCGCCTGGAACGCGAGCAACCGCTGACATTTCTAGAATTTAACTACATGATCATGCAGGGCTACGACTTCGTCGAACTGTTCAAACGCCATGAGTGCACCCTGCAGATGGGCGGCTCGGACCAGTGGGGCAACATCGTGCAGGGCGTTGAACTCGGACGACGCATGAGCGAAGCCCAGTTGTTCGGACTCACTTCGCACCTGATCACCACCTCTTCAGGTGCAAAGATGGGCAAGACCGCCAGCGGCGCGGTTTGGTTGAATCCCAATCGACTGTCATCGTATGACTACTGGCAGTTCTGGCGCAACACCGAGGACGCCGATGTCGGGCGGTTCCTGCGCATGTTCACCGATCTGCCGCTTGAGGAAATAACCAGGCTCGAGGAGCTCAAGGATGCGGAGATTAATGTCGCCAAGGAGATCCTAGCTACAGCGGCCACACGGCTGTGTCACGGCGAGACCCAAGCCCACGAAGCGGCCGCTACTGCGGCGCGTGCCTTTGGCGGGGTTGCGGCCGAAGGATTGCCGACATTTTTCTTAAAGACCGGCGAGCCTGCGTTGGTGATCGATGTGGCCATAGCGCTCGGTATGGCGAGCTCGAAAAGCGAAGCGCGCCGATTGATTGATCAAGGCGGCGTGCGTCTGAACGATCGGCCGGTGCGGGCAGCTAGTGCGAGTATTACGGAATCCGATCTGGATGGCAGTGACACCGCGCGACTCACCGTGGGCAAGAAACGCCACGGCTTGATTCGACGCGGCTGATCTCGCAGATTGCGCGACAAGTCGCCGAATGCGCCGCGGTTACATCAGTAACCGCGGCGGTGACACCGATCGCCGTTGCCGGCCTCGACAATGCAGTGGTCGCGACCGCCACGAACTTCGAGTCAATGCAACGGCCAGATCTCACTGACCGGCACCGTTGTCCCTAACAATTGCGCGCTGTACGATTATCCGGCGACCCTTTTTACGCCTCAATCGATCGCCGAGCAGCTCGTTGCCAGGCATAAGAACTGGAAGGCCTATCAGGAAAGCTTGCCAATCGTGGAGCCCGGTGTCCTTGGCATCAATTATTCCGACGGAGCGTTTGCCAATCTGAGCCCGGTCTCAGTGTTCGGACCCGGTCCCCTTCAGAAACTCTACGCGGTCAAACACGACCTGTTCGTCTATTTCCAAAATATTGAGCTTGGCGAGCGGGACGAGCTGAGCCTAGAGCAGGTCAAGGATTTCGACGGCCCTGATGGACTGTGGGTTGACCTGCAATCCGACGCTCCGAATTTCTCTGTCATGGTTCCCAATCAGTGTCATGACATGCATGGCTTTGTATCGGGCGGCACTCCGATCTGCTCGACATCTACGGCCGCCGAGGCAGGCTTGCTGATGGTTCAGAGTGATGCCGAGGTCGCCAAGCTCGTGACCGGTATCAAGGCCTCGCGCGCATGGGAGCACGGCCGCAATGCGCTCGTACTGGTATGGGACGAGAACGATTTTTCCAACGAGCCCAACCGCGTGGTGATGCTGGTCGAAACCAACTATGCGCCGAATGGAAGGGTCAGCAGTCAGCCCTACGATCACTTCTCATTGCTGCGAAGCTTGAGGCCGGTTTCCGCTTGCCCTGCCTCAATCACGCTTGCGATTCGACATCGCAAGTCATGAACGACATGTTTGGTGGTTGATGGGAGCCATCACGAGATGCGGATGTTCTGATCTCCAGGTAATCTCTAGGTGACTATGCTTCGAGCGGGCCCGCCATCACATGCGATGGCGGGCCCAATGTTCGAACCACGTTTCGTGACAGCGGCGTTTGATTTTTACAATCGTTAAAGACTCGTCAGACAGCTAAGCACGTGTCCCTTCGATTCGCATTCAGCTCGATGCCGTGTCCGTCTATTAGCAAAGCACCAAGCCTATGCGCTACATCAAACAGATTCTTTGCCACCGCTGGCCGTGATTGACCCCATCGGAGGCGACAGATAGCCTATGGGTTCTTTCGCTAGGAATTGCCGGTGCCACGCAACATTTTCGAAACCTGGGAAAATTCTTCGCGAATCAAAATATTAGCGGCGTGCGGGGTGGCTTGTGGCGCCCTGGCCGGCGCGGCATTCCTAGGATGGCAGTTCTCGCGATCCCCAGCTCCCGTCGCCGAGGTTGCGCAGAACAGCACCACTGCTGACGGGCCTGCGGCAACGGACGCCGCCATGGTCGCAACGCCGCCCCCCATCGCGGTTCAGCAAGCCGGTGTCGGCTCCATTATCGAAGTAGTGGTTGGCAGGAACGACACCTTGGATGCCATCTTTCGGCGTATGTCGCTCAACAAATCTGACCTCGCTGCGATCCGCAATTTGCCGGGCATCCGGCAAAGCTTGGACTTCTTGAAGCCAGGAGATTCGATCAAGCTCACGCACACCGACGGTGACATCAGGGAACTCACCCGCAAGGTGAGCGAGACGCAAACTCTCGACGTCGTGCGCCAGGATGGCGGGTTCGAGGCGAAAATGATCAACAATCCGGTCAAGATCCGCGTGCGCACGGCCGGCGCCACCATCAATTCATCGCTATTTCAGGCCGCTGGCGCAGCCGATATCTCGGATATGGTCGCGCTAAAGCTTGCGAATGTCTTCGGCTGGGATATCGACTTCGTGCTCGACATTCGCGAGGGCGATCGATTCACCGCCGTGTATGAGCAAATCTTTCAAGACGGAAAATATCTTCGCGATGGCGAAGTGTTGGCGGCAGAGTTCGTGAACAATGGCAAGGTGTATCGGGCAGTGCGTTTTGTTTCGGACAGCGGCAATACCGGCTACTACACACCAAGCGGTTTAGCTATGCGCAAAGCTTTCCTGCGGGCGCCGGTCGAATTTACGCGCGTGAGCTCAGCATTCAACCCGCACCGTCATCACCCGATTTTGAATCTCATTCGAGGACACATGGGCACCGACTACGCCGCGCCTACCGGTACGCCGGTGCATGCGGCAGGCGACGGCCACGTCAGCTTCGCAGGGCAGCGCGGCGGTTACGGAAACGCCATCATCCTCACGCACGGCGCTAATGTCTCCACGCTCTATGGCCACATGTCGCGTTTCGCGCGAAACATTCGCGTGGGCACGCGTGTGCAGCAAGGCGAGGTTATCGGTTATGTGGGAATGACCGGACTGGCAACGGGTCCTCATTTGCACTACGAGTACCTGATCAGCGGCGTGCATCGAAATCCGCAGACTGTGCAGCTGCCGGGAGCCGAGCCGCTGCGTGCACAGGATTTGCAACACTTCCGTGAATTGGCTGCGCCTCTGCTTGCCGAACTATCGCCGCCGCAGCCGCAAAACGCAGTGGCGGCCGTAGCCACCGCCCCCAGCGCGACGCCCAACCCCGCGGGCACGCCCGAGCCGCGCGCCAAAGCCAGCGTCAATTGAAATAGACCGCGCTATGGGCATTTACCTTGGTTTGATTTCCGGAACCAGCATGGACGCCATCGATGCGGCGCTCGTCGATTTCGAGGTCGCACCGTTGCGCATCATCGCGACCAGCGCCTCCGCGTTTGAGCCTAACCTCAAGCGCCGAGTCTCGGCGCTCATCGATCAAGCGGAGCGCGTTGCTCTGGATGAGATCGGGCAGATCGACGTTGAGCTCGGACGCGCTTTTGCGCAGGCAGCAAAGGCGCTGATGCAAAGCGCCGGCGTCAGTGCCGACCGAGTAACCGCCATCGGCAGTCACGGACAAACGCTGCGCCATCGCCCGGACCTGGCCGCGCCGTTCACTTGGCAGATCGGCGATCCGAATACGCTTGCCGAGATGACCGGCGTCTCGGTGGTGGCTGATTTTCGCAGGCGCGACGTGGCAGCGGGAGGCCAGGGCGCACCGCTCTTGCCTGTGTTTCATGATCAGGTGTTTCGCAGCGACGACGAAGAGCGCGTTATCGCCAATTTAGGGGGAATCGCGAACGTCACCATTCTGACGCGCGACAGCAGCGTCACCGGCTTCGATACGGGCCCGGCCAACCGCCTGCTCGATGCCTGGATTTCGCAGCATCTGGGCAAGGAATTCGATACTGGTGGCGCCTGGGCGGCAAGCGGCCAGGTCGATGAGACTTTGCTGCGCGAGTTGCTGGACGAGCCTTACCTACGGCTGACGCCGCCCAAAAGCACGGGACGTGAACTTTTCAATCTGCCGTGGCTGCAGAACAAGCTTGGATTGTATTCGCGCAACCCGCGCGATGTTCAGGCGACCTTGCAGCAGTTCACTGCGGCCACGGTCGCCGCGGCGGTGCGCCAATATGCGCCGGGAGCGGCACTTTATGTATGCGGAGGCGGAGCGCACAATTTTGGTTTGCTAAATGCCCTCGAGGCGTTGATTGCGCCGAATCGCGTTGCCAGCACGGCAGCGCTCGGCTTGGATCCGGATTACGTCGAGGCTGTGGCCTTCGCGTGGTTTGCCAAGCGCACGCTCGAAGGATTGACTTCGAGCGCCGGCAGCGTCACCGGAGCCAAGGGCGCACGTATCTTGGGCGGCGTGTATCGTTACGCTTGAGACTATGAACGACACCGAATTGCAAGTTCCGCAGCTGTATTTCAACCGCGAGCTGTCGTTTCTGGAATTCAATCATCGCGTGCTGGATCAAGCCAAGGATGCCAGCATTCCACTTCTCGAGCGGGTGCGATTCTTGTGTATCTCCTGCGCCATTCTCGACGAGTTCTTCGAGATCCGGGTCGCCAGCCTCAAAGAGCTGCTGGAAGCCGGCGCAGTCCAAGCAGGCCCGGATGGATTGTCAGTGCCGGAACAATTGAAGGCCATTCGCGTGCATGCTGTGCGCCTGGTCGACGAGCAATACGAGGTCCTGAACGATGTTCTCATGCCGGAACTCGCGAAGAACGGTGTCATCTTCGTCGAGCCAGAGACCTGGACTCCGGCCCAGGCTGCCTGGATCAAGGATTATTTCACGCGCGAGGTCGAGCCGGTATTGAGTCCCCTGGCACTCGATCCCGCGCGCCCCTTCCCGAAAATCCTCAATAAGAGCTTGAATTTCGCGATCGTGGTGGAAGGTGAAGATGGCTTTGGGCGCAACAGCGGCCTGGCCGTCGTGCAGGCGCCACGCTCATTGCCGCGCGTCATCCGGCTCCCCGATGAACTCGGCAGCCGCAATTTCGTATTTCTCGGCACGATCGTCGAGGCCTTTGTATCGACCCTTTTTGCGGGCATGCAAATGCGCGGCTGCTACCAATTTCGCGTCACGCGCAACAGCGACCTATTCGTCGAGCAGGAAGAAGTCGACGACTTGCTGCGCGCCGTCGAGGGCGAATTGGCATCTCGGCGCTACGGCGACGCCGTGCGCTTGGAAACCGCGCATGACTGTCCGGACGAGATTCTGGCCTACTTGCTGGAACAATTCGCACTCACGCCCGATGACCTCTATAAAGTGTCCGGACCGGTGAATGTGAATCGCTTGATGGCGGTGTACGACCTGGTAGATCGCGCTGAACTAAAATACTCGCCGTTCACGCCGAGCATCCCCGAGCGCCTCAAGGCGGGTGGCGACGTATTCTCCATCTTGCGCGCCGGCGACGTGCTGCTACATCACCCCTTCCAGGGATTTGGACCGGTCACCGATTTCATCAAGCAGGCGGCGAACGATCCGCAGGTGCTGGCCATTAAGCAAACGCTTTATCGAGTGGGCAACGACTCCGCCATTGTCGCCGCGCTGGTCGAGGCCGCTGCTGCCGGCAAGGACGTCACGGTGATCATCGAGCTGCGGGCGCGCTTCGACGAAGAAGCGAACATCGAATTGGCGACCAAGCTGCAGGAAGCTGGTGCGCACGTTATGTACGGCGTGTTCGGCTTTAAGACGCACGCAAAGCTGGTCATGGTCGTCAGGCGCGAGGAGAAGGGTCTGCGCCGCTACTGCCACTTGGGCACGGGCAACTACCATACCAAGACCGCGCGCCTGTACACCGACTACGGTCTTCTGACGGCGGACGAATCCATCGGCGAGGACATCCACGAAATCTTTTTGCAGCTCACCGGGCTCACTCAAGTGCCGAAGCTGCGCAAGCTGCTGCATGCGCCCTTCAGCCTGCACCAGGCGCTGCTGGCGAAAATCGACCGCGAAAGAGAGCACGCGCTGGCGGGCAAGCCGGCGCGCATCATTGCCAAGCTCAACGCGCTGACTGAACCGACGATCATTCAATCGCTGTATCGCGCCTCGCGCGCGGGCGTGAACATCGACCTCATCGTTCGCGGCGTGTGCTGTCTTCGCCCTGGCATTCGCGGCGTTTCCGATCGCATCAACGTGCGCTCTATCGTGGGCCGCTTCCTCGAACATTCGCGTGTTTACTATTTCGAGAACGCAGGGGCTCAGGAGGTCTATTGCGGCAGCGCCGACTGGATGGATCGAAATTTATTTCGCCGCATCGAAATCGCATTTCCGATCGAAGCCACGGAACTGCGGTCGCGAGTCGCTGATGATTTGAAGCTTTACCTGGAAGACGACATGCAGGCCTGGACCTTGGATACCGACGGACATTATTCGCGTGCTGCCGCTGAGAAAAAAATCTCCGCGCAGGCCCGATTGATGCACCTGTACGACGAACGGGTGGCCCTGACCGAGGGCTAGGAACCGGGCAAACGATCGCTAGACTAAACGATCGCTAGGCGAAAGCCCGCATCTTTCAGGTACGCGCGTTCCTGCTCCAGATCTTCGAGAGTGAGCGGGTGTTCCTTGATCCATCGCTGCGGCAATTCCAGCGTGATGTTGCGGCCTTTGACTGTCAAATGGACTTCAGGCAGCGGTTGCGGGCTGCGCCCGCGATGTAGCAAAACCGCAAGACGTAGAATCACGATCAAAAACTCGGCAAGCCGGTCCCAGGGCGGCAGCAGGTCTTCCAGCGACTCGAAGGCGAATTGACGGCGGTGACCGCCGACCAGCGCCGAGAGCAGCAACTGTTCTTCGCGCGGAAATCCCGGCATGTCCGCGTGCTCGAGCAGGTACGCGCTGTGACGGTGATACTTGGAATGCGCGATATCGAGGCCCGTTTCGTGCAGCCGCGCCGCCCAGCGCAGCACGGATTCGGCAAGCGGATCCTCCAAACCCCAATCGGATTCGACCTGCTCGAGCAAGCCCACGGCGGTGGTCTCCACTCGGTCCGCCTGCAGCTCGTCGATGTGATAGCGCTTTTCCATCGCGCGCACGCTGCGCACGCGCGCATCTTCGTCCGTAAAGCGGCCCATGAGATCATAGAGCAATCCTTCGCGCATCGCGCCTTCGGCGACGCGGACACGATCGATACCGAAGCTCTCCACCACTTCCAGCAGAATGGCCAATCCGGCCGGAAAAACCGGCGCCCGCTCGGCGTCGACGTCGGCCAAATCGAGTTCGTCCACATGCCCCGCAGCAACTACACGCTCGGCCAAGCGATTCAAGTTATCGAGGGTGACATGCGGAGAATCGGGATTCACGCGGTGCAGCACATCACTGATGACGCGCACGGTGCCGGAACTGCCGAATACCTGCAGCCAGCCCATTTTTCGATAGGCTTCCTGCACGGGCTCGAGTTCCAGCCTGACGGCGGTGCGCGCTCGTTCCAGGCGCTTCGCGGAGATTCGGCCATCGTCGAAAAAGCTAGCACTCAAACCGACGCAGCCCACCGACAGGCTCTCGAGCAACAGCGGATCAAAGCCCTCGCCGATGACGATTTCGGTCGATCCGCCGCCGATATCAATCACCAAACGCTTGTCCGGACTCATCGGGCTCGTATGCGCGACGCCGGAGTAAATCAGCCGTGCCTCTTCCAGCCCGGAAATAATTTCGATGGGGTGACCGAGTGCTGCGCGGGCGCGTTCCAAAAACCAGCGTTTGCGCTTGGCATGTCGCAATGCGTTGGTGCCCACCACACGCACGCTGTCCGCGCGCATGGCGCGCAAACGCTGGCCGAAGCGTTCGAGGCAGCGTAATGCGCGCTCCGTCGCGGTATCATCGAGGCGGCCGCTGTCGCCCAGGCCGGCGGCCAAGCGAACCATTTCGCGCAATCGATCGAGGATGACGAGCTGGCCGTGCGAGTAGCGCGCGACAACCATGTGGAAACTGTTGGAGCCCAAATCGACGGCGGCGAGCACGTCGGGCACGACCCTACCGCCGCTCATCTACACGTTCAACATTCTTATGCCGCGAATGAAGACCCGCAGCCGCAGGTGGTTTTCGCGTTGGGGTTGCGAATCACGAACTGGGCACCCTGCAGATCCTCTTTATAGTCGATCTCCGCACCCATCAAATATTGGGCACTCATCGGATCAACCAGCAGCTGCACACCGTGCCTCTCGATGCAAAAGTCGCCGTCTTCGATTTTCTCGTCGAAAGTGAATCCGTATTGAAAACCCGAACAACCGCCGCCCGAGACGAAGACGCGCAATTTCAGGTTTGGGTTCGCCTCTTCACGGATCAGTTCGCCGACCTTTCCGGCCGCGGCGTCGGTAAAGATCAGCACCTCCGGCGCCTGCGGCGCGAGATCATCGGACATCGTCGATTCGAAGGTTGTGCTCATGCGGACATTCTACTCGGCGGCGACTCGCCAATCAAAGTTATGAAGCCTCTTTGGGACTTGCGTTCGCCTCGGCGTCGGTCGAATCGCCCGCCCCGGCCCCCGCCTTCACTCGATGGATCAATTTCCCATTAATTTGGGCACCCACGGCGGTTTCAATGGTCGCGTAGTGGACACTGCCGAGAACGCGCGCTTTTGGCCCCATCTCAACCCGATCGCCGGCCTCGATATCGCCTTTCACGATGCCGTTTAGCACGATATTGGTTACAATCACCGAGCCCTCGATGCATCCTTGCTCACTTACCGACAGCGTGGTGCCGCTGCCAACTTCGCTCTTCACATTGCCGTTGATATAGCCATCGAGATGCAGTCCGCCGACGAATTCAACGTCGCCGTTGATCCGAGTCTTCGCACCGATCAACGTGTCGATTTCTGCTTTCTTACTCGGTTTCGGTTTGAACATCAGCTTCACCTTTGCTCGGAATATCGCCGTTCGCTTCCGTTTCCACCGACATTCCTTGCGCCTTCCATACGAAAGCCTGATGGAAACTATGATTGGCATCCTTGCCGCTATGAATCTCGACACCCAACCGCGTCGGCTCAAACCCTGCTGGCAATTCTATGGGCTCGTTGTATTCCTGAAAGTACTTGAAAGAGTATGCCAGGCTGACGCGATGGTTAGGCGAGACTTGCGCATAGCTCAAGCTCAGCGGCTTGCCGCCCATCAGGCCATCGAGCGCGACGGCCGCATTTCCCACCACCTCTTTGTCCGGCTTGCCGGTCTGCATCAGCACGAACTTCAAGTGATACTGGCCCGCAGGTCCGTCCGGAATGATTTGCATCTGCTGAACTTTTACGTGGATGAGCGACTCAGGTTGCACAAGGCCGCGGTAAAAGGACAAGTCTTGGTTGAGCCGCGCAATCTGACTCTGCATGTCGCCGAGACTGCGCTCGACTTGCGCATAGCCCTCGCGATCCACACGCCTCGCTGTTTCGGCCGCCTCGAGCTGGCGGCGTTGATTTTCGTTTTCCGATTCGAGCGAGCGAATGCGCCGGCTCGCCGACAATGCGCCGCGCACTGAATCGACCACTCGGAAACCCGCGTCGTAGCGTCCCCATTCGAACGCCGAGTAAAGGATGGTCCCGGCGAGCAGCACGCCGAACGTCCACAGCAGCGCAAGGCGCTTCGGCGCATGCGGTCGGACTACCAATTTGCTGAACGAGTCAGCCATTTTGCTGCTCCCACGCTCCTGATGAAGGTTTAAAGGTCATTATACGAAGCCACGACCCCTAAGACAGCGCTCCAGTTATCATCTATTCTCAACAGCCATGCTCTGGCTCAAAGCACTGCACGTGGTCGCGGTTGTGACCTGGTTCGCCGGCCTGTTCTATCTGCCGCGGCTGTTCGTCTATCATGCGGAAGCGACAGATCTGGTCAGCACGCGGCGCTTCGAAATCATGGAGCGGCGCCTGTTCGCCATCATGACCATCGGCGCCACGGCGAGCGTTTTATTCGGCGGCCTGATGCTGATCGAATCTCCCGGATACCTGCAGATGATGTGGCTCAAGGTCAAGCTGCTGTTCGTCGCATTGGTCATCGCCTATCATGTTTATTGCTTCAAATTGACGCGGGATTTTGCCGCGCAGCGCAATACTCGCACTTCCAGGTGGTTCCGCGGCTTCAACGAGGTGCCCTCGGTGTTGCTGCTCGCCATCGTGATTCTAGCCATCGTCAAGCCTTTCTAGGCGCCGGGATCTTCCGTTTAGGCCCTTGAGGCTTCGATTTCAGGCCACCACTCCGGGTACGGGGGCAATCCCTCAGGGAACATCACCTTGCCCAAATCATGCAGCGCGCGCAGGTAGACGCGCCGCTTGAAATAAACCACCTCGCGCACCGGCGTCCAATAGTCGGTCCAGCGCCAGCGATCGAATTCGGGCTGATTGGTCAGGTCGAAGCGCAGTCTCGATTCATCGCCGATGAGCTTCAGGAGGTACCAGCGCTGCTTCTGCCCGATGCAGCGATCGCGCACGTACTGGCGAGGTAGGCGATAACGCAACCAGCCCTGAGTTGATCCCAGCATCTCGACGTCTTGGCGTTCCAGGCCTATTTCTTCCTTGAGCTCGCGATACAGCGCGTCCTCCAGCAACTCGCCGCGATTGACGCCGCCTTGCGGAAACTGCCAGCCACGGCCCCCGACGCGCCCGCCCAAGAATATTTCTCCCGTACCGCGCGTCAGTACGATGCCGACATTGGCGCGAAACCCATCCTTGTCGATGTAATCGGTAGCGGGCTGCAGCGACATGTTTAGCCAGCCCCCACTTGCACGCGATTTCTGCCCAACGCCTTGGCACGGTACAGCGCCGCATCCGCGTCGGCGATCAAACGGTCCGCCACCGCCTTCAGATCCGCCTCATCTCGGCCAGGCGAGACCGCTGCAACGCCTACCGATACCGTCAAGCTTCGCGAGATTTGCGAGTTGAGCGCGAAGGGCATCGCTGCAATCACCTCGCGAATACGTTCCGCCAGTGTCGCCGCTTCGATTGCGGCGGCCTCCGGCAACAGGATCGCCAGCTCATCGCCGCCAAAGCGCGCGGCGGTATCCATGCTGCGAATTTGCGCTTCGATGCGCTGCGCGACCTCTTTGAGCGCGCTGTCGCCCGCCAAGTGCCCATAGGCGTCGTTGATGCCTTTGAACCTATCGATGTCGATCATCAGGCATGCAATGGTCCCGCCGCGCCGCTGCGCGCGCGCCAGCTCTTCTTTCAAGCGCTGCTGCAAATAGCGCCGATTGTGCCAACCGGTGAGAAAATCCGTGATACCTGCACGCAGCAGCCGTGTCCTGTTCACCGCGTTTTCAATGCATACTGCCGCGACCGCGCCGAGATGTGCGAGAAAATCCGTGCCGTGATGCCGCGTGAAGCGCGTTGCATCACGGCTGCCGAAGCACAACGCGCCGGTTGCGCGGTCTTTGCGCGGCAGTGGCACCAGGGCGGCGCTTTTCAGACTCGATACCCCGGGAAACAGCAGGTGATGGTCGGCGCCCACGTAAGGCCCAAGCCACGGTTTGTGCAAGACCGCGAGCTGCGGAGCCAGTCCGACCAAGGAATCGACGAAGAAAATTTGCTTGAATTCTTCGGGGCGCTCGCCGCCCGCCACCAGCAAATGCCGTACTTCATGCTGTGGATCGAGCAACACCACGCTCACCACGTCGAGAGCGTACGACTCGCGCAAGCCGCCCACCAAGGCATGCAGCAGTTGCGACAAGCTGTCGGCCCGCAGCAACGTCAATTCGCGGGCCTGGGTGCGCTTCATGATGGTCTCGTTGTTGGAAGCCTCGGCCGTCATCTCCGCAAGACGCTTCTTCAGATCTTCGATCTCCCAATCCATGTCGTGCAGCTCAGGCATTTCCAATCACTCAACCGGCGCGTGCGGCCGCGCGCACGTCCAAGTAGGCCCTGCCGCGGTTCATGATCGCGGTGAACTCCTGCGAGTCCTTCGCTCTAACCGTCGCGACCAAGTGCTCCACTGCTCTTTGCAGCGCGAGCAGCGACTCGCTGCCGTAGTCATTCGAACTCTGAATCTCGAAATAGAGGTCTGGGCTCTCGGCCGCGACTCCGCTCGCCACTTCCAGCTGCGAATCGAACGTGGTGCTCGACAACTTCGCCAAACGCGGCGCCGCCTCACCGCTGTCCGCCAAGGCCGTGAAGAAGGCGATGTTCAACGCGTGCGATAGCCCCAGTACATAGGCGATCAAGCGATCGTGCTCATCGAGATCCATGACGACCCGTTCTGCCATGGTGGGCGCGAACAATTCCTGCGCCTGCGCCAATGCGTCCTTGTTGCCTAGGTCAATGAAAATCACATGGCGGCCTGAGAGCAGCTCGGTGTCGGGCCCGAACATGGGATGCACCGAGGTGACGCGACAGCCCGCTCTGACCAGCGCATCGAGACCCGCCCGCAGCGGAGTTTTAAGTGAGCCTAAGTCAAAGACCAGTCCGCGCGGCGCTCGCCGCGCCAAGATTTGAAGCAAATTCGCAGTCGCAGATAGGGGCGTGGCCAGCACGATCAGGTCGAAATCCAACGCATCGGTCTGCCAATCGGCCACGGTATCGAAGCCTGGCAGCCCGCCTTTGGGGTCCGCGATGGCGACTCGGAATCCTTGTGACGCCAAAAATTCGGCAAACCACCCTCCCATCTTGCCGTGGCCGCCGATGACCAAGGCGCGTTTCCCGCTGCCATGCGCCTGTGCTGCGACGCGGGCCTGCTCTTGGGTCGCGAGCGAGGACTGAATGAGCTGCCTTAACAAGGATTCGGCCAGATCGGGCGAGATCTTCAGTCGTTCAGCCGTGGTGCGGCCCCGCAAAATGACCTCTCTTTCGCGGCCAAAGTCCCGGGTTGGCCGGCTCGTGGCCCGTTTGACGGCCGCAACTTGCTCGCTCAAGGCCTGCCGGCGTGCCACCAACTCCAGTAGCTGACCGTCGAGATCAGTCAGTGCCGTTCGTAGATCATCCAGATTCATATTAAAGAAAGCCCCCATGTTTTTAATGGCACGGCTACCATTCTCTAATGAGCAGCAGCAAAAAGACATTTTGGACCGAAACCCTCCCTGAGCCCCTGCCCACGAATCCGCTCGAATTGGCGGCGCAATGGCTCGCCCAAGCGCAGCGCGATGCCGCCCAACCCAATCCAAACTCGATGATCCTGGCAACCGTCGACAGCCGCGGCTACCCGTCTGCCAGGGTCGTGCTCTGCAAGGAAATCGCAGCACAACAGGGATATATACTCTTCTATACCAACTACCGGTCCCGCAAGGGGATGGAGCTTGCCGCCAACCCGCGTGCCGCCGTCGTCTTTCACTGGGATCACTTGCATCGTCAATTCCGAGCCGAGGGCCACGTGGAATTGCTGTCCGACGCCGAGAACGATGCTTATTTCCGAACTCGGGTCTGGCAGAAGCAGTTGGGTGCGTGGGCCAGCCAACAGAGCCAACCCGTGGAGTCCCGGCAGGCATTAATCACAGCGGTTGCCCGTGAGGCGCGCCGCTTTGGCATTCCGTACGCAGGCCCGGGTTCCATGGAACCCGAAAGCATTTCGGTCGAAGTGCCGCGACCATCCAACTGGGGCGGCTGCCGCCTGTATGTCGATGCCGTTGAACTGTGGGTCGAGGGGGAATACCGCATTCATGACCGCGCGCGCTTTAAGCGGCCACTAACGCAAGGCGACAATCCCGGCAGCTCTTGGGAATCGACGCGATTACAGCCGTAGACCGTACCATTAGCGCACCGCATGTATACTCGCTCCAAATGATCGAACCTATTCGAGTCCCGATTCAGCTCGAACAGCGACAACCCTCCTTCTGAGCCTATTGCATGGCTGAGCGTTCATTCGCCAAAGAAGTGCAGTCGCTGCGCCTGACCGAAGGCGCCGAATTCGAAGGCGAAGGGATCCTGGCCGTCACCAAGGCTCTGCTGCAGTCAGGCGTTGGCTATGTCGGCGGCTACCAGGGCGCGCCCATATCTCACTTGATGGATGTACTGGCCGACGCGAGCGTGATACTCGGCGAACTCGGTGTTCGGTTCGAATCCTCGGCGAGTGAGGCGACGGCCGCAGCAATGCTTGCCGCGTCGGTCAACTATCCGATCCGCGGCGCAGTCACCTGGAAATCCACCGTCGGCACCAATGTGGCCTCCGATGCATTGTCCAATCTAGCCTCCGCGGGCGTCATCGGCGGCGCACTCATCGTGCTCGGCGAGGACTACGGCGAAGGCGCCAGCATCATGCAGGAGCGGACACACGCCTTTGCGATGAAATCGCAGATGTGGCTGCTCGATCCGAGGCCGAATCTGCCGTGCATCGTGCAGGCGGTCGAACAAGGCTTTGAGCTGTCCGAGGCCAGCAACACGCCGGTCATGTTGATGTTGCGCATCCGCGCCTGTCATGTGGTCGGCCAATTTCGTGCGAAAGAGAATCGCCGGCCGCCATTCACTTTGCAGCAAGCGATGAATAACCCCAGCCGCACTTTCGACAGAATCATTTTGCCGCCCTCGACCTACGCGCAGGAGCGCGCAAAGATCGAGCAGCGCTGGCCCGCCGCGGTTAAGTTCATCAAGGAACGCAAGCTCAATGAATTCTTGGGCGGGAACGATGCTTGCGATGTCGGCATCGTGCTGCAAGGCGGTCTGTACAACACCGTGCTACGCGCCCTGGAGCGCCTTGGGCTCGCTGATGCGTTCGGCGAGTCCAAGATTCCACTATATGTTTTGAACGTGACTTATCCTTTGTTGCCGGAAGAATTCACCCGCTTCGCGCATGGCAAGAAAGCCATCCTCATCGTCGAGGAAGGCCAGCCCGAGTTCATAGAACAGGCGGCCAGCTTGTTTCTGCGTCAGGCGGACGTGCAAACCCGCATCGTCGGCAAAGGGCCGCTGCCCATGGCCGGCGAATATAGCGGTGCGGCGGTCATCGCCGGCCTGCGGAAATTTTTGTCTGAATTCGGCCGTTTGCCGGCAGCACAGGTACCGTTGCTTCCGGCCGCCATGCTGGCGCGCAATGTCCCCGTGCGGCCGTCGGGTTTGTGCACCGGCTGTCCCGAGCGTCCGCTGTTTGCATCTATGAAGCTGCTCGCGCGGCAGATGGGGCCTATGCAGGTCAGCGCCGATATTGGCTGTCATTCCTTTTCTACGCTGCCGCCGTTCGATCTCGGCGGCACGATCATGGGCTACGGCTTAGGCGCGGCGGGCGGCGCGTCCTTCAACGTGCCGAATCCGCGGCGCGCGTTGTCGATGATGGGCGATGGAGGCTTTTGGCATAACGGCCTGACCAGCGGCATCGGCAATGCGGTGTTCAATCGCCATGACGGCGTGACGATCATTGTCGATAACGGCTACTCGGCCGCCACCGGTGGGCAGTACATTCCCTCGTCATCTGCGGAGATCAAGGGTCGTTGCGCCAAGAACCGCATCGAGACGGCTGTGCGCGGCGTCGGCGTCGAATGGGTGCGCACAATCCGCACGTATGACATGAAGCAGACGATGGCAGTTCTGCGCGATGCGCTGCTCACGAAGTTCACGGGGCCGAAAATCGTCATCGCGGAAGGCGAGTGTCAATTGAACCGCCAACGGCGCGTGGCGCCGGTGATCAAGAAATTAGTCGCTGACGGAGAACGGGTGGTGAAGGAACGCTTCGGCATCGATGCGGAGGTTTGCACCGGCGATCATTCCTGCATTCGGCTGTCCGGCTGCCCATCCCTAACGATAAAAACGAATCCCGATCCGCTGCGGCGGGATCCGGTTGCCTACGTCGATAATAGCTGCGTCGGCTGCGGGGTTTGTGGCCAGGTTGCGCACGCGGCGGTGCTCTGCCCCTCTTTCTACCGCGCCGACGTCATCGTGAACCCAACCGGCTGGGATCGACTGAAAGCTCGAGTGCGTTCAGCCGTGATCCGCTTACTGGCTTGAGGCGATTGCGTCCCATCAGCTTGACGATCGCGGCCTTGGGCGGCCAAGGCGGCGGCGTCGTCACCGACTGGCTCGTCATGACTGCGCGACGAGCCGGCTATTTCGTGCAAGCCACATCGGTCCCCGGCGTTGCGCAGCGCACCGGCGCCACCATTTATTACTTGGAGTTCTTTCCGCGAAGCGATGCGCCCGAGGGCCGCCAACCCATCATGGCGCTAATGCCAAACCCAGGCGATGTTGACATCGTGGTCGCATCGGAGTGGATGGAGGCCGGCCGAGCGATCAATCGCGGCTTGGTCACCAAGGATCGCACCACGCTCATCGCGTCGACGCATCGAGATTATACGATCGGCGAAAAAATTGCGCTCGGCGAAGGACGGGCCAGCTCCCGCGAGCTGTTCGAAATCGCTTCAGCCACGGCCGCGAAGCTGATCGGCTTTGACATGCTCAAAGTCGCGGATGCCGCGGGAGGGCGCATCAGCGCCGTCATCCTCGGCAGCATCGCAGGCGCCGGCGTGCTGCCCTGGGGAATCGAGGCATATCATCACGCCATCAAGGAATCCGGCGTCGGCGTTGAGGCCAGCCTCGCTGCGTTTGAAGCCGGTCGCCTGGCCGTCATCGCCGCGGCTGCGAAGCCGCTGACTGCGGCGGCCTGGCCCGACAACCACGCCTCCATCGACTCTTCCGACTACACCCTTGAGGCCGTGTCCGCGGCCCTGCGAGCGAGAATCGACAATCGATTCCCCGCTCCACTGCGCGAATTGCTCGGGATGGTGGCGGCGCGATTGACGGATTACCAGGATGTCGCCTACGTTGCCCTGTTTTTAGATCGCATCGAGGCCATCTTCGCAATCGACAATTCCAGTTCAAATAATTCCCTGACTGCCGCAACGGCGCGTGTTTTGGGATTGTGGATGAGTTTCGAGGACGTAATGCGCGTGGCGCAGATCAAGACGCGACGCGGCCGCACACAACGCATTCGACGCGAGGTCAAAGCCGGCCTTAAGGACCTGGTGGAAGTGCGCGAATTCGTCAAGCCGCGGGTTGAAGAAATCTGCGGCTCGCTGCCAGCGGGAGTAGGCCGGCGTCTGCTCGCATCACCTCGCGCGCGCCGGGCTTTGGCTCGATTCACGGATGGGCGGCGCATATCGACAACGACAATCAGCGGCTTCGCGCTGTTGCGCTTCCTCGCGATCCTGCGGCGCTTTCGGCGTGGCAGCCTGCGTTTTCGAGCCGAGAATCAACGCATCGAAGCATGGTTGCATCAGATTGCGGAAATTGCCCCGAGAGACTATGACCTGGCCGTGGAACTCGCCGAGTGCCAAACTTTGGTAAAAGGATATGGCGACACTCACGAGCGCGGTTGGGCCTCGTTCAGTCAGATTTCCTCGCTCGCGCCGAAACTGGTGGGCGACCCTCGCAGTGCTGCTCGGCTGCGCGCGTTGCGCGAGGCGGCGTTGGCCGACGATGGCGGCGTGCAACTCAAGCTAGCCATCTCGCACCTGACGGCCTAAGCGTACCTGGGCGCCAACATACTTCGCCCGCCAGCGAAACGACCCGGATGAGGCGCGTGGTGCCTGGATGGCGAGTGACCAAGGATGGGCAGCATCGGGCCGCGCATATACTTTAGATGTAAACTATTTATAGATGTTATAATGAAGCATGAAGCGAATTGTCTGCATGGGCGGCGGACCCGCCGGCCTGTACTCGGCGATCCTGTTCAAGAAAGCGCTGCCGAGCGCGGCAGTGGAAATATTCGAGCGCAACCGCGCGGATGACACTTTCGGATGGGGCGTGGTGTTTTCGGACAAGACCATGGGAAACTTCTTGGAAGCGGACGCGCTTTCGCATGCGTGCATCGTCGATCAGTTCTATCACTGGGACGACATCGACGTTCATTTCAAGGGACATACCATCCGCTCCGGGGGGCATGGTTTTGCCGGCATCTCGCGCCGCAAGCTGCTCAATATTCTCCAAAAGCGCGCCGCATCGCTTGGCGTGAAGCAAACCTTCCAACATGAACTCGGCCATACCGATGAATTTGACGGCGCGGATCTTGTGGTGATCGCCGAGGGCGCCAATAGCAAAGCCAGGACGCGGCAGGCCGAAAAGTTCGGCCCCAAAATCGAGGCGCGCAAATGCCGATACATTTGGCTGGGCACCCCCCAAAGGTTCTCGGCGTTTACCTTTGCGTTCGAGAAGACTGAATTCGGATGGTTCCAGATTCACGCGTACCAGTTCAGCACGGATCTTTCCACCGTCATCGTGGAAACGCGCGAGGAGACCTGGACAGCACACGGGCTGGACAAAGCGGATGTCGACCAGTCGATCGCATTCTGCGAGAAATTATTCGCGGCCTATCTTGGCAATGCGCCGCTGCTGTTCAACGCGCGGCATTTGCGCGGTTCGCCCTGGCTCAACTTCAATCGCGTGGTATGTCCGCGCTGGCACGATGGTACCCGCGTGCTCATCGGCGATGCGGCGCATACGGCACATTTTTCGATCGGCTCGGGAACTAAGCTGGCGATGGAGGATGCCATCTCGCTGGTGCGGCATGTCAGCGATGCAAAGGACGTGCGAGCTGGCCTGGAGTTTTACCAAACCGAACGCAGCATCGAGGCGCAAAAACTGCAGAACGCAGCGCGCAATCGAATGGAGTGGTTCGAAAACGTCGCTCGATACGAAAATCTGGAGCCGCTGCAATTTGCGTACAGCCTGTTGTCCGGAAGCCAACGCATCGGCCACGCAAACCTGAAGCTGCGCGACGCACGCTTCATCGACACGATCGAGACCAACCTGGCGTCGAAATGCAGCGGCGTGGCGCGGCCGCGCCCACCTATGTTTCTGCCGTTTCGTCTGCGCGGCATGCAGCTTGTAAATAGAGTAGTGGTGTCGCCTATGGCGCAGTATCGGGCGGTGAACGGCGTTCCCACCGACTGGCATTTGGTTCACTACGGCGCGCGGGCGACCGGCGGCGCGGGACTTCTATTCACCGAGATGACGTGCACCTCCGCAGACGCGCGCATCTCGCCCGGCTGCACCGGCTTGTGGAACGAGACCCAAGGTGCAGCGTGGCAGCGAATTGTGAAGTTCGTGCACGACGAGTCGCCGGCGCGCATTTGCCTGCAGCTCGGCCATGCGGGCCGTAAGGGTTCGACGCAGCTGGGGTGGCAGGAAGCGGATCATCCGTTGAACAGCGGCAATTGGCCGCTGTGGGCGCCCTCGCCTCTGCCCTACTTGGCGGGCATTAGTCAGGTGCCGCGGGAAATGCTGGCGTCACAGATGGAAGCCGTCAAGAACGACTTTGTCCGCTCGGCGACGCTGGGCGCCGCGGCCGGATTTGACATGCTTGAATTGCACATGGCGCACGGCTATTTGCTGGCGAGCTTCCTCTCACCCCTGACCAACATACGGACGGATGAGTACGGTGGATCCGTGGGGAATCGATTGCGATTTCCGTTGCAGGTATTGCGCGTGGTGCGCGCGGCTTGGCCGGCAGAAAAACCGTTGAGCGTGCGCATATCGGCCTGCGACTGGTCGGAAGGCGGCTTGAGCGAAGCAGACGTGATCGCGATTGCCAAGGCCTTGGCGGCAACGGGCGCCGATATTCTCGACATCTCCAGCGGACAGACGGTCGCAACTCAACGCCCCGTCTATGGGCGCATGTGGCAGACGCCGTTAGCTGACATGGTGCGAAACTTGAGCGCGATTCCCACCATTGCCGTGGGAAATATTTTCGAGGCCGATCATGTCAATTCGATCATCGCGGCAGGCCGCGCAGATTTGTGTGCCATTGCGCGTCCGCACCTGGCACATCCTTCGTGGACGCTCGCGCAAGCGGCCGCGCAGGGCTACACCGAACAATGGTGGCCCGAGCCCTATCGGCCCGCCAAGTACCAGCTCGAGCGCGCTGCCTCACGCGCGCTATCTCCGGCAGGAGGTCCGGTATGAACGGCAACAGGCCGCTGCAAGGTCGGCACGCCCTGGTAACCGGCGCAGGCCGCGGAATCGGCGCAAGCATCGTACGCTCGCTGCTCGGTCAGGGCGCGAGGGAGAGCTCTGCTGCGCGCATGATGTTCGGCCCAATCGAAATACTGATCAACCGCGCCGGCCAGGCAATTAGCGTCTACTTCGGCATTCAAGCAGCGCTGCCCGACATGCTTCAAGGCGGCTTCGGTGCGAATCAGTCACCGGGCAAAGTATCGTGGTTGCCGGCGGAGAATTGATGTGAGCGCGGCACTCGGCCTCGATACGCGATTGACCGACGACACGCATGAATCGTTGCGTCTCTGGTTGCGACTGCTGGCTTGCTCGCACCTCATCGAAAACCATGTACGCAAAGCCTTGGCCGCACAATTCAAAACCACGCTGCCGCGATTTGACCTGATGGCGCAGCTCGAGCGCGTGCCGCAAGGCCTGCAGATGGGCGAGCTGTCGCGACGCATGCTGGTCACCGGCGGCAACGTTACCGGCATTGTTGATCAATTGGAACGCGCAGGCCTGATTGTCAGGACGGAAGATCCGGCTGATCGGCGCGCCTACCTGGTCAAACTCACGAAGCAAGGCCGGCGGCTCTTCGGCCAGATGGCCGTTGAGCACGAGTCGTGGATCGTGAATCTGCTTTCCGGCATGCCTAAACGCGAGCAGCGCGCATTGAATGACTCCTTGTCGCGTTTGCGTGCGCAACTGACGCGGAAAACCCCATGAAAAACTCGTTGACCGATTACCAAGCCCAGCATTTCCTCTGGTCGATCCAAAATCAAGTGGGCTCGATCACCTTGAATCGTCCCGAGAAGAAAAATCCGCTGACATTCGATAGCTACGTGGAACTGCGAGATCTTATGCGGCGGTTGCCCTATGCGCCCGAAGTGAAAGCGATTGTGATTGGCGGCGCCGACGGCAATTTCTGTTCGGGTGGGGATGTGCAGGAAATCATCGGACCTCTGACGCGCATGAGCATGCCTGAGCTGCTCCATTTCACTCGGATGGCGGGCGATCTCGTCAGAGCAATGCGGACTTGTCCCCAGCCCCTTATTGCCGCCGTCGACGGTATATGCGCGGGCGCCGGCGCCATTTTGGCCATGTGTTCCGACATTCGTCTGAGCACGCCTCGCTCGAAAACTGCATTCTTGTTCACGCGCGTGGGGCTCGCGGGCTGCGACATGGGTGCGTGCGCGATTTTACCGCGCATCATCGGCCACGGGCGCGCCGCGGAATTGCTGCTGTCCGGCCGCAGCATGGGAGCCGATGAAGCGCTCGCCTGCGGCTTTTTCAGCCGCTTGCTGCCCGTAGAGGAGTTGCGCGCAGCCGCTCTGCAACTCGCGGAAGAACTTGCGCAGGGCCCAACCTTTGCGCATGGCATGACCAAAACCATGCTCAATCAGGAGTGGAACATGGGGCTGGAACAGGCACTTGAATCCGAAGCCCAGGCGCAGGCGATTTGCATGCAGACCGATGACTTTCGCCGCGCCTATGAAGCATTTTCGGCAAAACAACGCCCAATTTTTAAAGGCAACTAGAGATGAGCATCGAGACGCTGCAACCGGCGGAATGGGCGCGCCCGAAAGGCTATGCCAACGGCGTGGCCGCACGCGGGCGAATGATATTTATTTCCGGCCAGATCGGCTGGGATGCACAGGGGCAATTCGCCGGCGACAAGTTGGCCGAGCAAGTAAAGCAGACGCTGCGCAATATCGTTCGCGTGCTACAGGAAGGCCGCGCTGAACCGCGTCACTTGGTCCGCTTGACCTGGTATGTATTGAGCCGCGACGCCTACCTTCGCGAAGCGCGCGAGATCGGCGCTGCCTACAGAGAAGTACTCGGCAAGCATTTTCCGTCGATGTCCGTCGTGGAAGTGCGAGGACTGGTCGAACGGCGCGCGCTGGTTGAAATAGAAGCAACGGCTGTGATCCCGGACGGTGATGCCATTGGCCACTTGGCATCCACCTGAGCGCATCAAGTACGCGCCGTTCGAAGCGCCGTGGCCGCGGGTGTGCGATAGGAATAATTTAGAAGAGCCGAGGATCGTGCTGTGCGCGGACGGCAACCGCAGGTTGCTCGCCTCCTAAGGCCGCAACACCCTAGGCGCGGCAATTGCCAGCCAAAGGCCCGGCAATCACCAGCCTACGGCTTCGCCGTCCTTGCGAAAATCGGATCCAGAACGGTAATAGCCGGCGACATGCTTGATGGTATCTGTCCCCGCTTGGGCCGCCGACGGGTCAGCGACAAACATGATGATTTGCACGCCGCCCATTTCCTCACCGCTGACGGATTTGACCGAGTGACCCATGGTGGCGAGCTTTGCGCCCACCAGGTCATATAGAGGCGTCTCTAAGCTAAGAGAGTTAGACAATTGCGAATGCCGAAATCGCGCCATATCCGCGCCGGCCTGCAAATTTGCGCCGAGATCGAAAATGTCGACCAACAGCTGCGCATGTCCCTGCGCCTGCATGTCGCCGCCCATCAAGGTTACCGTCATCAGCGGCTGATCGTTGTGCATCACGAATCCTGCGGACAAGGTGTTGAATGGCCGTTTGTGCGGTTCGATGGCATTGGGGCTCTTGGGATTGAGAGTGAATAGCGCGCCGCGATTGTGCAGGATGAAACCGTAGTCCGGCACGGTCACGCCCGAACCGAAGCCAGAAAAGTTGCTGTTCACCCAGGAGACCATGTTGCCGTCGCCATCTGCGGTCGACAGCACGATGGTGTCGCCCGGCATAGGAAAATTGCCCTGCGGGCCCGGTGTCGAGGCATGCTGCGGGTCCACTTTTCCACAAAGCGAAGCCGCATAAGTTTCAGACAGCAATTTGGCGAGCGGCACGGCCGAGAAATTGGGATCTGCGTTGTACTGATACAAATCGGTGTAAGCGAGTTTCTTCGCCTCGATCAGGAAGTGCCAGTACTCCGGGTTCGCCGGGCCCAGCGAAGCCAGGGTCTTGCCAGTGGTCCATTGCGGCACGCAGGCGTGCAGGATATTCAGGATCTCTTGCGTCGCCCATGCTTGGGACGGCGGCGGCAATTCGAGAATATCGAAACCATGATATTCAGTGCGCGCGGGCTCGACCCATTCGCCCTTGTAGTTGGCGAGATCATCGAGAGTCATCGATCCGCCGAGTGCCCGCGACTTTGCGACGATGGCTCGCGCGATCTCTCCTTTGTAGAACGCCTCGCCGCCCTTCGACTGCAGAAGGCGCAATGTTCGCGCAAGGTCGGGATTTCTGAAGATTTGTCCCGGCAGCGGCTGCACGCCGTTCACATACCAGGTCTTGATCGAATCCGGATCTGGCGCAGTACAGCACGCCCTCAAGGGCAGTGCATTGGGCAGGCGCCAGTCATGTGCGATGCGCTCGGAAATCGGAAATCCGCCTTGCGCGTACTCCGCCGCCGGTTCCAGTACTTCCTTAAAGGTCAGCTTGCCGAATCGTTTGAGCACCGCCTGCCAGCCCCACACGGCTCCGGGTACCGTCACCGACAATATCCCGCCAGTCGGCATGCCCGAGCCCGGACCCCAATTTTTGGGATTCCAGGCGTAGCCCAGCTTATTGAATCTCTCGACAGTTGCTCCGGTGGGCGCCATGCCGC
Organism: Gammaproteobacteria bacterium; assembly: GCA_041690895.1. Taxonomy (GTDB): domain Bacteria; phylum Pseudomonadota; class Gammaproteobacteria; order Steroidobacterales; family Steroidobacteraceae; genus Bog-1198. The sequence continues at coordinate 75,728 of JBEPVT010000010.1, read as the reverse complement.
TGGCGTTTAGGACATAGGTTTTGTGTTCCTTGGCGATATAGACAATGGCGAATAGATCTCCACCCACACCCACCATCATGGGCTCCGTCACATTGAGCATCGCAGCGGTTGCCACAGCTGCATCGATGGCGTTTCCGCCGTGCCGCAGAATTTGCAATCCAGCTTGAGCGGCCAGCGGTTGACTGGCCACCACCATTCCGTGTTGCGCCATCACCTCGGAGCGGCTCTGTCCGGGCCAGCCCTCGGTGCGAACGCCGCGAGCGGCGCTGCAGAAGGCGGGTTGTGGAGTGGACTCACACGTGTGCAACTGCGGCGCTTGAGCGAATGCGCGCGCAAACAGCAGGCCCAAAATCAGAGTAATTATGTAAATGGATTTTTGCATCGTCGGCCCTGCTTGTTGCGTTAAATTTTCAGAGGGTTGTCGATATTGCCACTTTCCCGTCAGGGATTCACGTTGCGCGCTAGACTCGCGCCGTGATTTGGTTGTTACACCTCAAAACGCTGCTGAAGGACTTGATCCTCCCTCCCGCAGGGCCGCTTCTGCTCGCGCTGCTGGGATTGGCGCTGCTTAAAGCGCGACCGCTGCTGGCGCGCGCATTTCTAGTCACTGGCGTTGCCTCGTTGTGGCTGCTGTCGACACCGATTGTGTCGGACGCTCTGTCGGGTATTGTGGAACTGTATCCTCCCCTGGACCTGCGTCTTGCCGCCAACGCGCAGGCGATCGTGATTTTGGGCGGCGGCGGCCAGCGCGCACTCGCCCCCGAGTACGGCGGGCCCGCAGCCGAACCCTTGCTGCTCGAAAGACTGAGCTACGGCGCTTACATCGCCAAAGCAACCGGGCTGCCCATCCTGGTCACCGGGTTTTCAGTCGAGGCCCACGCCATGCACGCTACGCTGCAGCGAAATTTCGGCGCCGAGGCGCGGTGGATCGACGCCGGGACCTACGATACATTTCAGAATGCGGCCAATTCAGCGCAGATACTTAAGGTGGCAGGCATGCACCGCATCGTTTTGGTCACGCGCGCCACGCATATGAGGCGCTCCGTGCATGAATTTACCGACGCCGGCTTCGATGTCGTCCCGGCACCCGTCGGAATCCTTGCGGCACGGGATATTGAGATGCAACGCTATTTACCCAATGTAGACGCGCTGTTGCGATCCCAAGCCGCAATCTATGAGTTGATCGGCGAGGCCGCTCGAATCGTTCTTTCTGCCACTCATTTGCGGCGCCAGCAGGCGCCCGATCCACATCCGCTAGCGGTAACGCCCCATTAATTTGTCGAGCGCCGCGCTGCCGGGCGAAAGCTTGTCGAATGGAATGCTGTTGAGCGGTACCTTGGCCGTCCGATTCAAGTTGTGAAACTCGGTGTTGTCGGCTTCATTGATGTGAATGAGTCCGGTGACGTACTCATTTTGCTTCAGCTTATTCTCGATGTACTCATACGCGGCGGTGCGATCCTTCGGGTCGTAGGAAGGATCGAGCTTGCGCAACACCACGCGGCTGCCGTCATGCAAGCTGACGGGAATTGCCTCGCCTGCTGGATATTCCACTGCAATTTCCTCGGCCTGCGGAACGAAGTCGGCTTCCATCGCCGCATGATAATGCTCGCGGGTGAATCCATAGCTCTTGGTCGAACCCTCGTGATCGTTGAAGGTCACGCAAGGTGAGAGCACGTCGATCAGCGCAAAGCCATGGTGGCGCATGCCGGCTTGAATCAACGGCACGAGCTGTGCCTTGTCGCCGGAAAAGCTGCGCGCAACGAAGGTCGCGCCTAGAGACAGCGCCAGCAACACCGGATCGATTGGCGGCAATGAATTTGTTTCGCCGCGCTTCGCCTTGCTGCCGATGTCTGCCGATGCGGAGAACTGCCCCTTCGTGAGACCGTAAACGCCGTTGTTCTCGATGATGTAAAGCATGTTGACGTTGCGGCGAATGACATGCACCAACTGGCCGACGCCAATGGACAGCGAATCGCCGTCGCCCGACACGCCGACGTAGGTGAGGCCGCGATTGGCGGCATTTGCCCCGCTCGCGATCGACGGCATGCGGCCGTGAACGGAATTAAATCCATGTGCGCCACCGACAAAATAGGCCGTGGTCTTCGATGAACAGCCGATGCCGGACAGCTTGACCAACTGTTCGGGCTGCAGCGACAGTCCCCAGCACGCCTCGACCAGGGCGGCCGTGACGGAATCGTGACCGCATCCTGCACACAAGGTCGACATGCTGCCTTCGTATTGGCGGCGTGTCAGTCCCATTTCATTCGTGGGCAGCGAGGGGTGGGCGACTTTGGGCTTGTTGATGTATGACATAAAGGGGCTCAGTGTTTTAGCGCGGAACCGCGCTCAATCGCGGCGCCTCGGCTAGCTTGGCGCGGATTTCATCGACAATGGGCTGCGCTGAAATCGGCAACCCGCTGTAGCTTAAGATGGAGAATAGTTTGGCTTTCTCGACGGCCGTTTCCAAGGTCAGCAGCGACTTTAGTTGCGCGTCGCGATTTTGTTCCACCACGAATATGGTGGAGTGCGATTTTAGAAACGCTTCCACCTCGCTGTTGAACGGGAATGCCTTCACCCGCAGATAATCCACCTCAATCTTCTGCTGTTTGAGCACATCGAGCGCTTCGCGGATCGCGCCGTCGCAGCTGCCGATGCTCACGATACCGACGGCACTGTTGCCCTTGCCGATCAAGACCGGTTTCGCAACGTATTTGGCAGCCGTGGTGAATTTGCGCTTCAACCGGTCGAGCACTACTTGATATTCGGCGGAGTCTTCGGTGTATCCGCCATACTGGTTGTGGCCGGAGCCGCGGGTGAAATAGGCGCCCTTGGGACTGGTCCCCGGCAACGTACGGTACGGAATCGCATCATCGTCGCGATCCAGGTATCGATAAAATTTCTCCAAGCCCTCGATCTCTTGCTTCGACAGCACCTTGCCCCGGTCGGGCTTGTAGGCGTCGTCCCATTTCAAGTCCGGACACATCCAATCGTTCATACCGATGTCCAGGTCCGATAACACGAAAACCGGGGTCTGCAGGCGTTCGGCAAGATCGAAGGCTTGCACGGCCATGTAGAAGCATTCCTCGGGATTTGCTGGAAATAGCAGCACATGCCGGGTATCGCCATGCGAGGCATAGGCGCAAAGCATGACGTCTCCCTGCTGCGTACGCGTCGGCATGCCGGTCGATGGCCCAACCCGTTGCACGTCGAAAATAACGCAGGGCACTTCAGCGTAATACGCCAGCCCGATGAATTCATTCATCAGGGAAATGCCGGGCCCACTGGTGGGCGTAAAGGCCCTGGCGCCGTTCCACGAGGCGCCCAGCACCATGCCCACAGCTGCCAATTCGTCCTCGGCTTGCAGGACCGCAAAGTTTCTTTCGCCGGTCTGCGCATCGACGCGATAGCGCTCGCAAAATCCTTTGAAGGCATCCATCAACGAGGTCGAAGGTGTAATGGGATACCACGCGCCTACCGTTGCGCCCGCATAGACGCAGCCCAGCCCGGCGGCGGTATTGCCGTCGATCATGATGTGCCCGCGAGTCTTCTCCATGTGCTCGACGCGCAGCGGCAACGGCGATGTCAAATTCCCTTTGACGTAGTCGTATCCCAAGCGCAGCGCTTTGGTGTTTGAGTCGAGCAGCTTGGGCTTCTTGCCATAGCTCTCGCTCAAGAGTCCGCTGATCACGTTGAGGTCGACGCCGAGCAGCGCGGCGAGGACGCCGGCATAAGCGATATTCTTCAAGAGAATGCGATTGCGCACGCCGTCGAAATTTTCGTTCACTAACTTGGCGAGCGGCACCGGAATCACGGTGATGTCGCCGCGCTGCAAAAGCGCGCTGCGCGGCCAAGTCGAGTCATAGATCAGATATCCACCGGAGCGCAATTCGCGAATATCCTTCGAATAGGTCTCGGCGTTCATCGCGACCATAATATCGACGTGGCTGGCGCGCGCGGCATAGCCGTCGCGGGTCACCCGGATTTCATACCAGGTCGGCAAGCCTTGAATGTTTGAGGGAAAATAATTCTTGCCGGTGACCGGCACGCCCATGCGGAAGATAGCTTTCATGATCAGCGAATTGGCGCTCGCGGAGCCGGTGCCGTTGACGTTGGCGAACTTCACCACGAAATCGTTTACACGGTTGGCCTCGGCAATCAGGCTGGGCATGATGCATGAACCTCCTCATCGACGGCCAACGGAATTCGAATGGTCGATTTCTGCATATCCCATGCGGCGGTCGGACAGCGCTCCGCGCACAGTCCGCAATGCACGCAAACATCTTCGTCTTTCACCATGACTCGGGCTGTTTGCGGCAGAACCCCTGACACGTACAACGCCTGACTCGGATTCGTGGCAGGCGCGGTCAAGCGCGCGCGCAAATCGGCTTCTGAGCCATTCTGGGTAATGGTGAGGCAATCCACCGGACAAATATCGATGCAGGCATCGCATTCGATGCACAACTTCGCGGAAAACACCGTCTGCATGTCGCAATTCAGGCAGCGTTGTACCTCGAGCGCCGCTTCTTCCGCCGTAAAGCCCAATTCAACTTCGATGTTGATTTTCTTGAAGCGATCGACTAATCCCACATGCGGCACTAAGCGACGTTCAACGCCGTTATATTCATTCTTGTAGGCCCACTCGTGCATGCCCATTTTGCGGCTGGACAAGGTCACGCCTCGCGCCAGCCGCTCATCGATCGGCTCGTCGTGGCAAAACTTATGGATTGAAATGGCAGCCTGATGGCCGTGCTCGACCGACCAAATGATGTTCTTCGGACCAAAGGCCGCATCGCCGCCGAAGAATACTTCGGGCCGGGTCGACTGAAAGGTTTTGGCGTTGACCTTAGGAACGTTCCATTTGTCGAGCTCGATGCCGATGCCCTTCTCGATCCAAGGAAAGGCATTTTCCTGGCCGATGGCGAGAATAACGTCGTCGCACGGAAAGAACACATCGCCCAGCGAACGGGTCGCCTTGATGTCGCCGTTCTCGATGTCGTATTCCAACTTCTCGAACGTCATGCCGGTGAGGTGGCCGCCCTCGATGACGAAGGCCTTAGGCGCGTGATTAATGACGATTTCGACTTTTTCAGCCTCGGCGTCTTCGAGCTCCCACTCGGAAGCCTTGAAGAATTGGCGCGGTTTGCGCGCCATGACTTTGACGTTTTTGGCGCCGAGCCGCAGCGAGCTGCGGCAGCAATCCATTGCGGTGTTGCCGACGCCTATGATCAAAACCCGCTCTCCCACCTTATCGATATGGCCGAACGCGATCGATTCGAGCCAAGTGATGCCAATATGAATACGGTCCGTATCGTAGCGGCCGGGCAATTCGAGTTCCTTGCCCTTGGGCGCACCCGAACCGACGAACACTGCATCGTATGCTTCGGCATCGAGCAGCTGTTTCATGCTCTTGACCGGCGAATTCAGGCGCAGGTCGGCGCCCATATCGACGATGTAGCCGATTTCTTCATCGAGCACATTCGCCGGCAGCCTGAATGCCGGAATGTTGGTACGCATCAGCCCGCCCGGCACGCCGAACTGCTCAAAAATAGTGACTTCATAGCCTAACGGCAATAAGTCATTGGCCACCGTCAGCGATGCAGGCCCCGCGCCGATGCATGCAATTCGCTTGCCGTTTTTTTTTCGGGGCGCTTTGGGCAATTGCGCGGTGATGTCGTCGCGGTTGTCGGCGGCGACACGTTTCAGCCTGCAGATGGCGACGGGCTTCTCTTCGATGCGGCCGCGTCGGCAGGCGGGTTCACAGGGTCGGTCGCATACGCGACCCAAGATACCCGGGAACACGTTCGATTCGCGATTCACCATGTAGGCTGCGGTGAATTCGCCTTGAGCGATCAGTCGGATGTACTCGGGAACGTCTGTGTGCGCTGGACAGGCCCACTGGCAATCTACAACCCGATGGAAGTAATCGGGTCTTGAAGTATCGGTCGGCTCCATGTTTCCTCGTAATTCTATCCCCAAAGGCCAATGACGAAGTATAACGGTCAGGTAGGACTTCAGGTGTGATGCGGACCGAATCTCTCTTTCAAATTCAGCGAACTAGACTGGATCGGCGCCTCTGAGCGAGCGCAAAGTTGCGTGCTTGGCTGCTCGGTGCCTTGCGCACCGTAGTAGCGGCCGATAGACTGCGACGGATTGATAGTTTTTTATAAGTTATTGAAATCGATCAATATTTCAAGAAGTGGGCCGCAATATGATCCTCGTTCAAGGCCACGACACGACCTGTCCGCATTGCTGGGAGCGGATCACTCTGACGTTGGATCTGTCGGTCTCTGAACAGTCCTATATCGAAGACTGTCCGGTGTGCTGCAAGCCCGTGGTCGTCTCGTACAACGCCAGCAACGGCGAAGTCGTCGAATTTAACGTCGAGGCCTCCGATTGAATCCGCAACCGGATTCGCCCTGCCGCGGCGGATTCAAGATGTTGCGCATTCTCATCCTGCTGCTGGTGTTGTTGTTTGTCGCGCTCAGCACATGGCTGGACCGCTATCGCAGCACCCGCTGGCGGGAACCGCTAGACGTTGCCATCTATCCCATCGCGGCCGACGACAGTCCGGTCACCGCGCGTTACGTCGCAGGCCTCGATGCAGATCGCTTCAAGTCGATCGATCGATTTTTCATGCGTGAGGCGCCGCGCTATCAGCTCCGCGCGCGCGAGCCCGTCAAGACCCGGCTCAGAATCGAACTGCACGACCAGCCGCCGCAGCGCGCGCCGGCCGCCGGCATGCTTGCGACTGCATGGTGGAGTTTGCAGCTTCGCTATTGGGCATGGAAGGTCAGCGGACATGTGAATGAGCCCGAGGACATTCGCATGTTTGTGCTGTATCACGATCCTGCGCTGACCCCAGAAGTACCTCATTCATTGGGACTCATGCAGGGACTCATCGGCGTGGTTTATGCGTTCGCGGCGGCCGAAATGGACGGCGAGAATAACGTGGTGATCGTGCATGAATTGCTGCACACGGTGGGTGCCAGCGATAAATATCTGCCGAGCACCGATGCGCCGCGATTTCCCGATGGATATGGCGATCCTTACCAAGTGCCTCTCTATCCGCAGCACGCCGCGGAAATCATGGCGGGGCGGCGGATGCTGAGTGCCGATCGCTGGCAGCAAGCGGCAAACTTGGACGAGGTGCTCATCGGTCCCGCCACCGCGTTGGAGATACGCTGGCGTTAGCCGCGGGCTGTTAGCCCAGGGCCGCTTGCACCGGGCCGTGCATGCGACCGTTGCTTGCCAGCACAGTGGTCGACTTGAGCGTGATGGGAGCACCATTCAAGTCCGTGAATCGGCCTCCCGCTTCGCTCACAATGACCACGCATGCGGCGATGTCGAGAATATTGATGTCGGTTTCGATTACCGCATCGATCTTTCCGGACGCCAGCAGATGGTAGTGCAGAAAATCGCCATAGCCGCGAATGCGGCTCAGGCGCGCAATCATCGCGCCATAGCGCGTCCATTGAGGACCCGTAGCGAGGCTCTTCATGTTGCCGCAGGATAGATGCGCCGACTCAATGGTGGATATGTTACTAACGGCAATCGGCTTGCCGTTGAGGAACGCGCCGTGTCCTCGCTCCGCATAGGCAATTTCGCCGTAGATGGGCGCGCTCGAGACCCCCAACACAATCTCACCTTTGTGCATCAAGGCAATTTGCGTAGAAAACATCGGATACTCCCGTACAAAGGCTTTAGTGCCATCGATGGGATCCACCATCCACAGATATTCTGCATCCTGTCGATGCAATCCGGTTTCTTCGCCATAAAAGCCGTGAGCAGGAAAACGCGCCTCAATTATTTCGCGAATGGCCAGTTCGCAACGCACATCGGCTTGCGTGACCGGCGATTTGTCTGCCTTGATGCGGATTTCGATGTTGCGCTGGTACAATGAGCGCGCAATCAGGGCCGCTTTTTCAGCCGCATCCAGCGCCGCCTGCAGTTCCGGGGAATGAATCATGAACGCCACGATAGCAAACCTTGTGCTACCGTCGCATCATTGGAAACGTTGTTGAACGATGGGCAATCGGCTTAGCAAAATTTATACGCGTACCGGCGATAACGGCAGCACGGGTCTCGGCGATGGCTCGCGCGTGGCCAAAGAGAACTTGCGTGTCGAAGCCTACGGCACGATCGATGAGACCAATAGCGCTGTGGGAGTCCTACTCGGCAACCTGCAGCTGCCGGAGGGAATCCGGCGAGTGTTGACTGAAATTCAGCACGACCTTTTCGATCTCGGCGGCGAGTTGTGCATCCCCGGCCACGTAATGATCAAGCCGGCGCATGTCGATCGACTCGAAACGGAATTGGACGGACTCAATGAAGACCTGCCTGCGCTGAAAGAGTTCATCCTTCCCGGCGGCGGCCCAGCTGCGGCCGCGTGTCATCTTGCGCGCGCTATCTGCCGCCGAGCCGAGCGCCGCTGTTGGTCGCTGGCGCGCGTGGAAAGCATCTCTCCCGACGCACTCAAATATTTGAATCGGCTATCGGATCTGTTATTCGTGATGGCACGCGTGCTGGCGCGCGCCGGCGATGGCGAAGTAGTTTGGCGTCGCAGCGCGTTGCCGAAAAGCTGATCTTTAACCGACGCTCGCTGATGGCTGGTGAGAATGCAGCCATTCGGCATGCCAACGGTCTAAATCCGGGAGCGCCAGCGGCCGGCAGAACAGAAACCCTTGAACCTGATTGGCGTGCCGGGATTTCAGGTAATGCCATTGCGCTTCGGTTTCCACACCCTCTGCGACGGTGTCCAACCCTAGACTTTTGGCCATCGCAATGATGGCATCAACCAAGGGCGCGTTGCCGCCGCTCTTTGAGACGATGTCGCGCACGAACACCCGATCGATTTTCAGAGTATCGATCGGAAAATGCCTGAGGTAAGACAGCGAGCTGTAGCCGGTGCCGAAGTCATCCAATGCGGTGGCGACACCCAATTCCTTCAGTGATTTGACCGCCTTGCTCACCACGGCGGAATATTCAATGAGCGCCCCTTCCGTGAATTCCAGCTCGATCATGCGCGGCTCTATCCCGGCGGCGTCGATGGCGCGCGCGACGCGCTCCGGCAAGCTGCCGTCGCGAAACTGAACACCTGACACGTTCACCGCGACCTGCCAGCCAGGTCCGCCGGCGTCGCGCCAGCGGCGCGCCTGCGCGCACGCCTCACGCAACACCCAATCGCCGATCTCCACGATCAAGCCGCTTTGCTCCGCGATGGGAATGAATTCATCGGGTGGTACAAATCCGCGTTGTGGATGCGACCAGCGCAACAGTGCCTCCACTGCCTCCACGCGCATGCCCTCGACCGCCAAGCGCGGCTGATAGTTCAGTGTGAACTCGCTGCGCTCCAAGGCTTTGCGCAAGTCAGCCTCCATGGACAGGTGCTTGGCGGCGCGCGTGCTGATCGACTTCTTGAAAAATTCCAATCGGCCGTGGCCGGCCTTCTTGCCGTGGTGCATGGCGGCATGGGCATTTTTGATCAGCGCTTCGGCGGTCGATGCGTCGCCGGGATACATGCTGACGCCGATTGTCGCCGACAGCGGTATCTCCTGCTGCGCGAACACAAAAGGCCTCGCTAGGGCGAGCTGCACGCGCTGCGCCACGACTTGGACACTGTCGGTCGCGGCAATGCCGGGCAACGCGAGTGCAAATTCGTCACCGCCGGTGCGCGCCACCCAGTCGGTGATATCGTTCAGCGAGTCATCGTGCAGCGCGCGTTCGGTGTCACGCAAGCACATTTGCAGTCGATGGGCTATCTCCTTGAGCAGGCTATCCCCAACAACTTGGCCTTGGGTATCGTTGATGCGCGAGAAGTTGTCGACGTCGAGCATCAGCACGGCGAGTCCGCGCTGTCGTGGGTTGGCCCACTGCACCTGTTGCTCCAAGATCTGCTGCAATCGCTGCCTGTTGGGCAGTCCCGTGAGGGGATCGTAGTATGCGAGGTAGCGCACCCGCGCTTCGCTCTCGCGCAGCTGGTCTTGAGTCTCCTTGGCGCGCACCAGAAACTTGACGCGCTCTGCCAGCAACATCGGATTGATCCCCTTCGAAGAGAAATCCGTGGCGCCCGCATTGTAGGCGCGCTGCACAGACTGCATGTCGTCCAGGCTGGTCTGCATCAAAATCGGCACATGGCGCGAACTCGACGATGCCCGCAGCGCGCGGCAGACGTCGTAGCCGCTCATTCCGGGCATGACTACGTCTAGAACCACGCAATCGGCCGGGTCGGCCTGGAACTCGGCGATCGCGCTCTTGCCATCCGCGGCCGCGATCACTCGAAAGCCCGCAACCTCCAGCGCACTGGCCACCAGCAATCTGGCCCCGGGATCGTCGTCGACGACGAGCACCGTAGCCGGAGTATGGGTCTGATTATCGGATTGGTTCATCGATTCCTCGAGTCCTTACGCCGCGCTCGACGATCGCTCTTGCATGAGCGCGCTGCAGAAGTCTTGATATTCCCTGCGGATTCTTTGCACCGCCGGCGACGCCTTGGCAATCCCGCCTTCGCGCACCAAGCTCTCGCATTCCTTGGTGAGCGTGGCCAACCGCAACCCGCCGAGATTGGCCGTGCTGGATTTGAAGGTGTGAAGCGCCACTTGAAGTGCTTCGACTTTGCCGCTCGCCGCTGCCTGCTCGATCGCCACGATCAGCGGCGGCGAATGCTGCAGGTACAGCTCGATCATGGAATCGAGCAGCGCCGGCCGTGCGAGCGCCGCGATGTTGCGCAATACGACAGAATCGATGAGCGGCAAGCGCGCGCCGTCGCGCCGCTCCGACTCCGGCAGCACGTGCAGCGCGAGCCAGCGCTTCAACAATGCGGCCAGTTGCTGTTGAGAAAAAGGCTTGCTCAGGAAATCGTCCATCCCAGCGGCAAGACAGCGCTCGCGATCCCCTTCCATGGCATTGGCAGTCAGCGCAATGATGGGCAAACGCGCGCCTCCCGCGTTCTGTTCGCGCCGGCGCAGTTCCGTCGTCGCCGTCAATCCATCCATCACCGGCATCTGGCAGTCCATGAGCACGGCATCATAGGCATCGTTGTTCATCGCCTCGAGAGCCAGCCAGCCATTCTCCGCCGCGTGCGCGACGCAGCCCAAGCTTTCCAGCATGCCCACGGCCACTTCGCGGTTCACGGGATTGTCCTCGACCAGCAGAATTTTCGGCACGAATGCGCGCGCCGCCGCGGTCGGCAGCACCGAGCGTATTGCGGTCTCTTCCAGGCCAGCCTCCGGCGCTGCGGCCATCGCGCGTGTCACGCAATTCAAGAGCTGCGAACGGCGCAAGGGCTTGGTGAGAATTGCGGCGAACAGTTGCACCGTGTCGGAGTTACTTTGGTGGTGGTCGCGCGTAGTCAGCATGATGAGCCGCACGGCGGCGAACCGCGCATCCTCGCGAATGCGTTTCGCGAGTCCGATGCCTTCCATGCCCGGCATTTGATCATCCAGCAGCGCAAAATCGAATTGCGGGCTTTCGTCGTTGTTGAGCACCACGATCGCGTCCGCGCTCGATTCCGTGGCCACAACTTCGACGCCCCACGAATTCAGGTGCTGCGCGAGGATGTCGCGATTGCTGGTGTTGTCGTCCACAATCAGCGCATGCAGCCCAGCCAGTCTCATTCTCGGCAAGCGCGTGAAAGTTGGCGAGGCCTCGATTATCGGCACCAGCCGCACCTCGAACCAAAACACCGAGCCCCGCCCCACCACACTGTCGACGCCGATTTCGCCGCCCATCAAGGTGGCGAGTTCGCGGCAGATGGCGAGTCCCAAGCCACTGCCGCCGTACTTGCGCGTGGTAAATGAGTCGGCCTGACTGAAAGCATTGAATATGTCGGCCTGAGCCTCCTGCGAGATGCCGATGCCCGTATCGATCACCTCGAAGCGCAAAAGATCATTGTCGCCGATGAGTTTGGCACGCACGATCACTTCGCCCGCGTCCGTGAACTTGATGGCATTGCCGACCAAATTGATGAGAATTTGTCGCAGGCGCATCGGATCACTGCGCACCTTTGCAGGTACGTCGAGCCCGACATCGCAGGCGAGCTCGAGGCCCTTGGCGTGGGCACGGGCCGCGCAGATCTCGATCGCCTGCTCCACGGTTTCGCGCAGTCCGAATTCGATGCATTCGAGTTCGAGCTTGCCGGCTTCGACTTTGGAGAAATCCAGGATGTCGTTGATGATCTGCAGCAGCGCGCCGGCGGAATGATAGATGGTTTGCGATAAGTGCCGTTGACGCGGAGTCAGTTCGGTTGCCTGCAGCAACTCCGACATGCCCATCACGCCGTTCATCGGTGTGCGGATTTCATGGCTCATGCGCGCCAAGAATTCGCTTTTGGCGCTGCTGGCGCGTTCCGCCGCCTCTTTGGCGCGCGTGGCGTCATCAATGACAAGTTGCAGCTCACGATTGGCATTGCCCAAATTCTCGGTGCGTTCGGCAACTTGCTGCTCGAGGAATTGACGATATTTTTCCAGGCGCGAATCGCGATGCCGGATCTGCCCAAGCATCTGGTTGAAGCCGTCGATGAGCGATCCAATCTCGTCCTCGGAGCTGCGCTCGACACGCAAGCTGTAGTCCTGTTCGGTGGAGACGCGCTGCATTGTGTTCGCCAAGTTTACGATTGGACCGGAGATGTGCTTCTGCAGCCGGGCTGCCAGCCAGTAGGAGATCACGATGGCGGCGGTAATCGCTGCCAAGCCGATCAGGACATAACCACGCCAATCCGAAAACAGCGCGGCAACGGGCACGAGAATGTGGACGTACCCGAGCACGGCGCCCTCGTGCGAGGCGGGCACGGTGATCTGAAATTGATTGCGGTGCACGCGCAGCGGCGTGCTGCTGGGACCCAAGAGCACAGCGTTCGCGGCCCGATCGTAGGCAGCGATTTTCCGACCGTCGGGCAGGTAAACTTCCGCGAAGTCCACGATCGGCTCATCGCGCAGGTCAAGCAGAGCACGCATGGCGGCCGCGGTATCGCCGCGGCCAAGCGCCTCGATCGCGCTGAGGCCGGCGGTGCGTGCAATGCCGGCGGCACGCTGTTGCATATCAGCCCGCAGATGCAGCAGGTCTGTCGCAACGTGCATGATTGTCGCTGTTGCGAAAACAGCCATTGCGGGAACCGTTATCACCACACGCAATTTGCGTTCGATCGGGAGGTCCGCGAACCAACGAAACAATAGCCCTCTCCCTCGCCGAACTGGTATGGATTACGACCTCACCTAAACGTCGGCAGGGAGGCGGAAATCTGCTGAATTGGAACGTGATCCGCTTCACGTTGCGCCCAGAGCAGGGGTTTTGCTTAGCGGCGCGCGGGCGCCCGGCCTGAGGTAATACAACGTCGGGCGCGTTCCCAATCGAACGCCGGACCCGGATCGGTCTTGCGTCCGGGCGAAATAGCACTGTGCGCTACCAGTCGATCGGCAGTGAGTCGAGGATATGCATCACAGAGCGCGGTCACGACCTCAGCCAGGGTGTCGTACTGAGCAGCTTCATAGGCCAGCGTATCGACTCCCTCGAGCTCTATGCCTATGGAAAAGTCATTGCACGCCTCGCGGCCGTCGTAACTGGACACGCCTGCATGCCAGGCGCGATCGGTGAATTTGACGAACTGGGTGAGTCCGCCGTCGCGCGCCACGAGCAGGTGCGAGGATACCCGCAATTCGCCGATTTCGGCAAAATAAGGGTGCATATCGAGCGGCAGCGAATTTAGGAACAGCCGCTCTATCCAAGGGCCGCCGAATTCCCCCGGCGGCATGCTGATACCGTGCACGACGATCAAATCCACTTCGACGCCGGACGGCCGTGCATCATAGTTGGGCGACACCACTTGCCGAGCGCCTAGCATCAGTCCGCTTTCAATGTCGACCTGCAATTGTTGTCCCTTCCCTTGCCGATGGCCTAGGTAGCATATGCGACAATCTCAAGCATATGAATGCCACATTCAATCGCGGACGAGTCAGGTGCGTCTGACCCGCGTGTTCGTCGAGAACGCGCTCGATCCTGGCAGCATAGTGGAACTGGCGAAAGCTACCGGTGCTCATTTGGCGAAGGTGCTGCGTGCGCGCAGCGGCGATGAAGTCGTTCTTTTCAATGGCGACGGACGCGAATTCAGCGGCCTCATTGAGACCGTGCGTGGCTCTCGCGTCTCGGCATCGATCGGCGCCGCCCGCTCGATAGACAGGGAATCGCCTTTGCAGCTGACGCTCGTGCAATGCGTACCGCGCGGCGATCGCATGGACTTCATCGTGCAAAAGGCCACGGAACTTGGCGTCTCGCGCATCGTGCCGGTGCTTAGCCAACGCAGTGTGGTGCGGCTCGACTCAGAGCACGCCGCAGCGAAACAGGCGCATTGGCGCGCCGTCGCCGTAAGCGCTTGCGAGCAATGCGGCCGGAATCGACTGCCGAGCGTGGAAGCGCCTCAGGCCTTGCTCAACTACCTTGGCGCTGCGGCGCCGGCAACGGCGGACGGAGTCCTGCGCCTAGTGCTGGAGCCCGAGCGAGCGAGCCGAACACAGCTCGGCAGTCATGCGATTGGCATTGAATCATCGCCGTCGGCGACTCGCGCCGCGATCGCCATCGGTCCTGAAGGAGGGTTCACACCGGAAGAGCTCGAAGCGTTTGACTTATCGACATTCTCCCGCGTGGCGCTCGGTCCACGCGTACTGCGCACCGAAACAGCGGCGATTGCAGCGATCGCGGTTTTGCAGGCTCGATTCGGCGATATGTCGGCCGTTTCCGACGACTGGTCGCCAACCACAAACTCTTGATGGCCCTGCTCCACGACGCCGGTCACGACTCTGGCTGATGATGGCTCTACCTTTCAGGTATGGGAAGTTCAACGCGAGCGGCAATAAGAATTATCAGACGCTTACTGGCGTTCTGCCCGGCGGCATCTGGTCGACGCCGGCAATAAGTACATCACGCCGACGATCGCCGATGGCAAGGTATTTGTGGGACCGATCAATGCGGTCGCGGTATTTGGGGTGCTGCACTGACTTGGGAGCCAAAGCCGCTCATCGCGGCAGTTGCGAGTGAACCTTCAGAACTTCACTGCATTACCGACGTTTCCTCGGCAATCATTTGCTCCAGGCGCTGCAAGTCAGGGATCAGCGGCGTCTCGTTGACCATGCGAACCTGGCAAATCACCGGCGAGCGCTCCGGAAAGCTGCGCGACGGATCGGGCCGCACGACCTCCGCATTGACACGCACGAGCTGTGGAAATCCTTGCGTCAGCATTCCGAAATAACCGGCTTTCACCTGGCCGCCGGCGGCATGAAAAATCACAATTCGAGTCCGGGTGGAAATGCTGGGCAGCGGCTGCCCGAACGCGCCTTCAAAGGACACCACCGGCACATTTCGCCCGCTCCAGCTTACGACGCCGACGTACCAGGGCGGCGCGTTGGTCATTTCAGCCGGCGCCTGATAGCCGATCACTTCGGCCACACAGGCGCGCGGCACGATCAACCGCTCCCCGGCCAGAGGCACCAGCAAGCTGTACAGCTCGTCGCGCAATTCTGACATAGGGTCTCTACCGAGCGGCCGCGCTGCGGCGATTCACGAGCGGCTCGATCGCATCGAGCAGCTGGCTTTCCTGGTAAGGCTTGCCGAGATAGTCATCGACGCCCAGCTCGATGGCTCGTGCGCGGTGCTTTTCGCTCACTCGCGAGGTGATCATCACGATCGGAATGTCCTTGAGGCGCGGATCATTGCGCACGTGTGCGGCTACTTCGTAGCCGTCCATGCGCGGCATTTCGATGTCCAACAGAATGATGTCTGGCAAATTCTCCTGCAGCAGCGACACCGCGTCGACGCCATCCTTCGCCGTCAACACGCGCATGCCGTTGCGTTCAAGTAGGCGCTGCGTCACGCGGCGCACCGTAATCGAATCGTCGACGACCAACGCAAAGGTGCGTCGATCGCGTTGCTCAAGCACGACCGTTTCGGCGGGCCGTGCGCGCCATTCCGATCGCACCAACGAACCCATGTCGAGAATCAGGACGATGCGCCCGTCCCCCAAGATCGTTGCGCCGGCGATGCCGCGAATCGCAGATATCTGCGGCCCAAGGGACTTCACGACGATTTCCCGGCTGCCGACCAACTCGTCCGTCACCAGGGCGGTCGAGTGTTCACCCGCGCGGATCAGCACGACAGACATGGATACGTCCGAATCTGGCAGGCGCGTGACGCCCACGCCGACGAATGATCCTAAGTGCTGGAAGCGGTATTTCTGGCCGCCATATTCGAACAGCGGCGCATCCTTTCCCAGATGCCGCGCCACGATATTCCGCGGCAGGCGCACGACTCCTTCCACCGTCGCCAGCGGCAAGGCATAGGTCTCTTCCGCGACGCGCACAATCAATGCCTGGCTGATAGCCAGGGTGAAAGGTAGACGAATCGTGAATCGCGAGCCCTTGCCGTAGGTCGAGTCGATAAATAGACCGCCGCCCAACTTTTTGACCTCGGTCGCGACTACATCCATGCCTACTCCGCGCCCCGCTGCCTGCGTGACGTGGCCGGCGGTGCTGAAGCCCGGCTCCAATATGAGCTGCACGGCTTCCTCGTCGGTGAGTTTCGCATGCGCATCGATCAACCCGAGCGCAATGGCCTTTTCGCGGATCAGCTTGACGTTGATGCCGGCGCCATCATCCGCAACGACGATGACAATTTCCGCGCCATCGCGCTCCAAGCTGATTGAAATTCGGCCGACGTCGGGCTTGCCGAGCACGGCTCGCCGATCCGGCGGCTCAATGCCGTGTACGACGGAATTGCGCAGCATGTGCTCCAGCGGCGCAACCATGCGCTCCAGCATCTGCCGATCGAGTTCCGCTGCAGCGCCCTGCACGGCGAGTTCGGCACGTTTGCCGGTATCGTTCGCCGCCTGCCGCACCAATCGCGTCAAGCGCTGCACATGGCGCTGGAACGGCACCATGCGTGTGCGCATCAAGCTGTTTTGCAACTCGGTGATGACCCGCGCTTGCTGAGTCAAGAGACTTTGCGCCTCGCGCGTCAAGGTCTCGAGCAGTCCCTGAATGCTGGCAACGTCGCTCGAGGTTTCGGCAAGCGCGCGCGAGAACTGCTGCAAAGCAGAGTATCGGTCCAATTCGAGCGGATCAAAATCGTCGCGCCGCGGCTCGATATCCTGGTGTCGATGCAAAACTTGCGCTTCGGTTTCGATTTCCAGGCCGCGCAATTGCTCCTTAAGGCGCGTCACGGTTCGCGCCAACTCCGCCAGATTGAAATCGATCGAATTGACTTGCTGATCGAGGCGGGCGCGAAAGATGCTTACTTCGCCGGCATTGTTGAGCATGGTGTCGAGCAGGTCCGCGTCCACGCGCGCCATCTCCACCCGTTCCACCTGCGCCGTCTCGCGGCCCGGCAATACCGGCGCGCTGCTTAATTCGAGGCTTGATGCGTCCTCATCCGCCGCCGCCGGCTCAGACGAAATTTCCAGCGGAGCCGCGTACACGGGCTGGATCACCGACGCGCGAGTCGCGACACCGGGGGCGGCGGCTGGAGCGACCGCGGATGGAGCTGCCGCAGGCGCGGTTGCCGCGCTCGCAGGGGTCGCCGCGGCTTGCGGCACGGAAGGTTGATTCGCAAGACCACGGATCTGTGCGATCAAATCGCGCGCGTCTGCCGGCAGCCTTCCGACGCTGACCAGATCACGCATGCGTGAGAGTTCATCCAAGCTGGTCTGCATCACGGCGTGCGCGTGGTCATCGCCCGCAACCGCGCCGCTATCGATCTGCAGCACGAGGGTCTCAAGTTCGTGGCTCAAGTCACCCATCGCCGCGACGCCAGCCATCCGCGCCCCGCCCTTCAGCGTGTGCAGCTGGCGCTGCAGCTCTGCGACCGGCTGCTTGTCCTTGCGATCCTTGTTCCAGACGCTCAGCGAGCCTTGAGCCGCCTCGAGCAGCTCAGTTGCTTCCTCGCTGTAAATGTTCGCAATTTCGTGATCGAACTCTTCTGTGGGCGCCGCCTCTACCGCGGGCGTCGCCTCGCTCACTATCTGCTCGGCCGCTGCGGGCTGCTGCACGGTTTCGGGAAGCGGACTCGGCGCAAGCGCCGGCACCATGGCCGAGGCGCTCGTCCCGCGCGCGGCGCTGGCGATCATTGCATCGACTTCGGCGTCCAGCTCGCGGAATCGCGCCAGCAGGGCCGGCTGATCGGAGAAAAACCCCGTCGACTCATTAATGTGCGACAGCACATTATCGATCGCGCGCACCGACTGCTCGAGCGTCGCAAGACCCATATCCGACAGGCCTTGTCCGCTGTCGAAGACCTTGCGCATGACATGGTTAAGCGGTTCGGTGATGCGAATGCCGTGGCGCGCTTCCGCCATCTTTGAACTGCCGCTCAAGGTATGGATGGCTCGGTACACCGATTCCGGAAGATCGTGAGGCGCGAGCTGGTCAGCGCGCTTGCGCAGGTAATCGCGGATCTCCGTCAAATGGCTCGACGTTTCCTTCGCATAAATATCGTGCAACGCGGCGTCCATGGACGGCTTTGGGGCAGCGACGGCTGCACCGCCCCAGCTCGCCGTGGCGCTGTTTGCATCGGATCCGGCACGGTCCTCCGGCGCGACATTGATCCTCGCCTGTTCGGGATCGCGGCCATCCGCGTACGCGAAAGCGCGGGTCATAAGCGTTTCAGTTGGCGTGGAACCCGCGCGCCCAGTCTCAAGCTGTTCCACCAATTGCGGCAGGGCTGCCACGGAGTTGCGCAGCAACGCCATCATTCCCGGTGTGCGCGACAAAGTCTTGTCGATGATTCGATTCAATAAATTCTCTATCGACCATCCGAACTCTGCTAGCGCACGTGCTCCCACCATGCGTCCGCTGCCCTTCAACGTATGAAAGCTGCGGCGTATCGAAGACAACGCTTCCAGATCCATGGGATTTTGATCCCACAACGGGAACGTTTTCTGTATTGAAGCGATTTCCTCTTTGGCTTCCTCTATGAACAGCTCGACGAATTGCGGATCGACCGCTTCGGGCTCTGGCACGGCGATCAGCGGATTGGTGGCTGCATGCGCGCGCTTGGTGCGCTCCATGGCTATAGTTTCCGCGGGATCGAGCTTCATCGTCTTGGCGGCTTCGCTGCTCGTGAGGCTCAAGTTCGGCATGCGCGACAACGTTTCATCGTCCGCCAGCGTCTTGAGGCAGATCTCAGCGTTGTCCAGCATGTACCAGGGATCGGTGCGCCCGTTCTGCAGGGTCTCCATGTAGTACTCGATGCTCACTATGGCATCCGCCACGCGCTCCAAACGGATTGCATCGGGCGGCGCTGCGCCAGGCTCGATGAGCCTGCGAACTTGCTTGCCGATGGCGTCCATCAATTCCACCGCCCGGCCTTTGCCCAACATGAGCAGCCCGGCGGTAATGCCGCGCAACAGCTGCGGCACATTGTCGAGGCCCTGCGGCGAGAATTCGTTGGGTTTCTGCACCGCGGTCGATACAGCTTCCTTTATGCGGGCCAAATTGACGATGCACTCGCGCAGCACCGCCTCGCTGACTTGCCTGAATTCGTGGTCTTGATGAAGCGGAACGTCCGCGGCGGACGCATCGCTCTGCGGCAGAATCAATCGTACCAGCTGATCGTCGAGACTATCCTCGACCGACAGCAGAACGCCGGCCACTCTCACCAGCGAATCCTCGGATGGCGGTTTGCCGTCTTGAATGATTTGCGCCAGCGCCTGGATTTCATCCTGCACGCGCTGGCGAAGCTCTCCCAAGCCGAGCACGCCGAGCGTATCGCTGATCTTTTTTAACAGCTCGAGCTGCGGTAGAAGCTCCGCGCTTTGGCCGCCGCCGCGGCGCACGAAGATATCGAGGACATCCTTGACCTTCGACAAATCCTCCTTGATCGCCGCCGCGACCGTGCGCATCAATTTGACGCTGGGCGCCGAAAGGCTTTCCCGCTCCTGCTCAATGGTGTCATCCACGGGAAGCAACTCGGCGAGCTTGAAGGAAGCACGCACGGCCGAAATCCGGCCGCCGCTGGTGGTTGCGCGCGCGACGTAATATAGGAGATTGTTCAGCAGGTCGATCGGCGGATCTTCACAGTAGCGGGCCTCGCCGAGCTCGTACAATGCCTTGATTTGCCGATCCGCCTGGCCAAGCAAGCGCTTCAATGTCGCGCTGCCTTCCAACCCGTTGGCCCGTACCGCTTCCAGAATTGCGCCGCTGACCCACCACAGCTGGAACACCGGTTGGGTCGTTGCGACCTGCTCCAGCTTTTCGGTGACCTTGGCGAGAATCTCCAGGTTCTGCACCGTGCGCTCGCCGCGGATGTAACCCAGCAAGCCGATTTGGAATCGAGGTCGCAGCCGTCTTGCCCATTGCGCCACCGAAATCGATTGCTCGCCCTGAGTCAGAGACTGCGGCGCGGCGTTCTGGTCGGATTTCAGGTTGAGCAGCAGTAGCGTGCCCTCGGACAGCAACGGGCTGCCGCGCACGGAGCGCAGGTCATTGAGCAATGGCAGCAGTACCAGCGCGAGGTCTCGGCCGCCCGACAAAACGCGTTCCAAATAGGTGGGCAGCTGCACCATGGCGCGCATCAGGGCGTCCAGTCCGTCGACTTGGCGTTTCTGGTCGTTGCCGGAACTCAGCAAGTAGCGCGTGACGTGTTCCATCTCCTCGGCAAGCAACGCCGCGCCGTACACCTCAACCAAGCGCAGCACGCCATGGGCGGAATGCAGCTGATCAGCGCACTTCTCAAGCAAGATGCGTTGATCGGGGCGCTCCGCGTAGGCCTCGAGCGAGGCACGCGCATCGTTTAATGTCGTCGCCAGTTCCTTGGCGACTAGGTGCAGAGTTTGGGAGCTGATATCGGTCATGCCGGAACCGCCGAGAGCCTAAGCTCCGATGCCGCTCGCCTTGCGCATTTTTCCGGGATTGGGCGCAGGAGCAGCTGCGGGGGCAGGTTGGCTCAACGCGGGTAACTTGCCGGAGGTCGTGCCGGTACCATAGTCGGGAAGCCGGAATCCGGCCACCGACTTGCGCAGCTGCGCCGAAAGTGCTGCCAGCTTGGCAATGGAAGTGGAGGTTGCCGTCGAACCTTCCGCCGTCTGCGATGAAATCTCGCGCACCACTTGCATGTTTTTCGAAATGTTGCCCGATACAGCGGCTTGCTGACGCGCACTGGCAGAGATGTTTTGCACCAAGCTCGCAATCTGATTGGAAACCTGTTCGATCTCCTCGAGCGCGGCGCCGGCGTTCTCGGCCAACAGAGCGCCGCCGACCACATCCGTCGTGCTACGTTCCATCGACACCACGGCTTCGTTGGTATCAGTTTGAATGGTGCGCACCAGCACTTCGATCTGCTTGGTAGCGTTCGCAGCACGCTCTGCCAGTCTCTGTACTTCATCCGCGACAACGGCAAAACCTCGCCCTGCCTCGCCCGCCATGGATGCCTGGATAGAGGCGTTCAAGGCCAGAATATTGGTCTGTTCTGCAATGTCGTTGATCAATTCGACGATGTTGCCGATCTCCTGAGAGCTCTCGCCCAGGCGTTTGATGCGTTTGCTGGTCTCTTGGATGGTCTCGCGTATGGCATTCATGCCGTCGATGGTGCGCCGGACCGCATCGCCGCCTTTGTGTGCCACATCAACCGAATGCCGCGCGACATCCGAGCAGCGCTCGGAATTACCGGACACCTCTTCGATCGAGGCCGCCATGTCGGCCATGGACTCGCTGGCCGCGGAGATCTGTCGCGACTGGGCGCTGCTGGCCTTCGCCATGTGTGCCGCAGCCCCTTGAGTCTGCTTGGCGGCACTACCAAGCTGAATGGCGCTGTCGTTGATGGTAGTGACGAGTTCGCGCAGCGCCTCGATGGCGTAGTTGATCGAATCGGCGATCGCGCCGGTGATGTCCTCAGTGACAGTCGCCTGCACGGTTAGATCGCCATCCGCCAAGCTCGACAACTCATCCAGCAGGCGCATGATGGCTTCTTGGTTGCGTTCGTTCTCGCGCACGCGCAATTCGTTGGTGCGGCGCTTATCGGCGGTCTTCGAATAGACCCCAGCCAGCGCGGCGAAGAGCAGCGCCGCCAGCGTCAGGAATACCAATATCCAAACCTTGTAGCCGCCGCCGGTTTCAGTCCGCGGCACCGCGACTCCCAGCTGGGTCGCGAGGGTGTTGGCGAGCGCCGGCAAGCCGCGGGCCGCGGCCTGCGCCTTCGCCAGCGCATCGGCCGCTCCGATCGCCTTGCGCACGCTGTTGGTGTACTGCTGATTGCGCTGTACTACGGTCCTTAAGCGCTGTTCAGGATCAACCCCCGTGACTTTCTGGATGGCAATGCCGGACTCTTCTCCGGACAAGCCCCGCATTACTTGATTGAGGAATTCCAAGCTGTCGGCGAGTCGCTGCGCGCTCGGACCGGCGTCCGTGACGCCGGAACTCAGCCCATTCAAATCCTGCTGAATGCGCTGCACCGTAAGCTCGAAGCGCTCTAGATAACGGCTCATGCCCTCGAGCTTCTGAACGCCCACTGAACTGCCGAGATCGCCCAGCTCGGACAGCAATTTGGGTGCAAGTTCGCGCACTTCTTGATTTGATGATTGGATCGTTTCGACGGCTGGTCGAGCCTCCGCGACCGCCGCCACGCCATCATTTAATTTGCCCCAGGCGGCCGCATCGCCGGCACTCGGCATGCCGCTACGCAGAGATTTTAGGCGCGCGGCGCTCTTGGCGAGCGCATCGAAAGCGCTTGATTCACCGCGCAATGCGTTTTGCGCTTCGAACGGGATGCGCTGGACCACGAGCGACAGTTGCTCGGCGGGCGCGGCGACTGGGGCGGAACTGCGGGTCAGTCCTGTCAAGACCGCGGCGATGATCATGCACAGCACCACCAACCCGGCCAAGATCGGCAGCAGATTGAGATTGGGTGATTGTTCGATTCGCCTAGTCGTCATCTTTCGTTCCACAACCTAACTTGCCGCCTGCAAGAAGCTCTGGCTCTCCACCAGGGTCTTCAAGCTCAAGACCGGCCAAACTTCGCCCCCGCGACGAAAGGCGCCGGCAAGATAGCTATCGCAGCGGATCACCGTCGGCGGGGCTTCCGCACTGAATTCTGATTCCGCAAAACGCCGAAAACCCAGCACCTCATCCACCATCAAACCTGCGGGAATATCCCGGTGATTGACCACCACGATCCGTGTGTTGCGTCCCGAGGTGGTCGCGCCGCTGCCCAGGAATTGTCGTAAGTCCAACATCGGCATCAGCGCTCCGCGCACATTGGCCAACCCCTTGACCCAGCTCTTGGCACCGGGAATTCTGGTGACCACCGCCGGATACCCTAAAACCTCTCGTGTCTCCTCGCGGGCAACCAAGAAAGTCTCACCGCCCATACGGAACGCGACGCCGACCCACTCCTGCCCCGCGTCCGCTTCGGCAACGCTGTTCGCGGCCACCGTGCGGCTGCGCTTCTCTAATTCCTTGAGCAATTCGAATGGGCGGTCGCGCAAGCCGCGCAGGCTCGTATCTGCCCCGCTAGTCGTACTCGTCATGTGGCCAGTGCGGCCTGCGCCTTCTCGACCAACGCCTGCGCCGACACAGGCTTTACCAAATAATCCACGGCGCCTTGCCGCAAGCCCCAAACACGATCGGTCTCCTGGCCCTTGGTGGTCACCATAATAATGGGGATCAAGCTGGTTTCAGGATCGTTGATCAGCATTCGAGTGGCCTGATAGCCGTTAACGCCCGGCATCACAATATCCATGAAAATGAGATCCGGCTTCATTTCCTTCGCCTTGCGCACGCCCTCTTCGCCGTTCTCGGCGGCGGCGGTCTTGAAACCGTGCTTCTCCAGCGCTTTTTGCATGACGAATACCTCGGTCGGTGAATCGTCAACAATTAGAATCAGTGCCATCTCGTGTTCTCCGTCATTTTCCGACGTGAGCTTCGATCGCTCCCAACAATTCATCTTTAGTAAACGGCTTGGTCAAATAATGCTCCGAGCCTACGATGCGGCCGCGGGCTCGATCGAATAGACCATCCTTACTCGATAGCATGATCACCGGAATTTGCTTGAATACCTTGTTGTGCTTGATCAACGAGCAGGTCTGGTATCCGTCGAGACGAGGCATCATGATGTCCACGAACACGATATCCGGCTGATGGTCGGCGATCTTGGACAGGGCGTCGAAACCATCGACGGCCGTGAACACTTCGCAACCCTCCTTGGTGAGGAGTGTTTCAGCGGTCCGGCGAATGGTCTTGCTGTCATCGATCACGAGAACTTTGAGGCCCGTGAGTTTAGGCTTGCCGCTGGTGATCATGCTCTCCATGACTTGCGTAGGTGCTGGAATCTTGTGGCTTTTTAACATATCCGGGCCGCGCAAGCCACGGTATGGGGTCGACATTTCGATGCATGTGCCCGCAAACAACGGTGGCGTGGTTCACAGTTTTCCCAAGACAGCGGGCGCTTAAGCTGCTTGCGCTAGACTGGAGCAATGAGCATGTCGTCTCGAGTGCGTCTCGTCGTGGTCATGGACCCTATCGGAGCGATCAAGCCGGCGAAGGACACCACCCTGGGGCTGTTGCTTGCCGCGCAGGCACGAGGCTGGGAACTGCACTACGCCGAGCAGAAAGACCTTTGGCTGCGCGATGGCGTCGCTTGGGGCCGGCTCGCGCCCCTCAAGGTCAAGAGCGATCTGGCGAGCTGGTTTTCGCTCGGTGCAGCAAAAGCCGTCAAGCTCGGCGAATTCGATGTGATCCTGATGCGCAAGGATCCGCCTTTCGACACCGAGTACATTTACAGCACCTACATCCTCGATCGCGCGCAGCTACAGGGCGCGCATGTCTACAATCGGCCTCAAGGGCTTCGGGACATCAACGAAAAAGTCTACACAGCCTGGTTTCCGCAATGCTGCGCGCCTACGCTGATCACGCGCGACATGCACGCCATGGGCGAATTCTTGCGCGAGCACGGCAAGGCGGTGTGCAAGCCGCTGGACGGCATGGGCGGCAAGTCCATATTTGTTCTCGAGCAGGGCGACAAGAACCGCAATGTCGTGTTCGAGACTCTGACCGGCTATGGCAGCCGCTACGCCATCGTGCAGCGCTACCTGCCCGAGATCGTCGTGTCAGGAGATTGCCGGATCATTCTCGTCGACGGAGAACCCGTGCCTTTCGCTCTGAGCCGCATTCCGTTGCCTGAAGACAACCGCGGCAATCTGGCGGCAGGCGCCCGCGCCGAAAGTCGTCCGCTCAACGATCGCGACCGATGGCTCTGCGCGCAAATCGGACCTAAGCTGCGCGACGCGGGAATGATATTTGTCGGACTGGACGTCATCGGCGATTACGTCACCGAAATCAACGTCACGAGTCCCACCGGCATTCGTGAACTAAACAAAAAGCATGGCATCGACATCGGTTCTTTGCTGATCGACGCGATCGAGAGGAATTTGGGCGCCGCGTGACTTCAGAAACGCTTCAATCAGACGACGCGCTGCAAGCCGGCGATGTGCTGCGCACCGGGCTGCCGCCCGCCAACGATCGAATGCTGACCACGTGCTTTCTTGCGGCCCTGTTGCATGGAATCATCATTCTGGGCGTGACTTTCAGCTCAACCAGCAGCAGCTCGGGAGATGAGGGAGCGTCGGGCCTAGAGGTCGTCCTCGTGAATGAGCGCGCGCCCGCCGCGGCCAAGAATCCGAATGCGCGCTACCTGTCGCAGCGCACGCAATTGGGCTCAGGCAATACCCCGAAGCGCGAACGAAGCCTGATCCCCAAATCGTCGCTGATGCCCGTCGACCGCTTAGGGGTTCCGAGCGGCCAGGGATTGGACGCATTGCAGGCCGGCTCGGACACGGGTGCGGAAGAACTCGTTGCGACGCATAGCCCTTCGCAAAAGATTTTTTACTTCGCCGCTTCCAGCGCAACCAAGGAGGCTTCGGAGCTGCCGCTGTTGCTCGAGAAACGCCCCGACCTCGCGATCACGCCCAATGACGATGGGATCGAGCTGCGCCTGCGCGGCGCAGCGAAACACGAGTTGTGGATCGCCGCCGATACCCGCGAATCCGACGTCGCGGTGTACCTGGACAGCTGGCGGCGAAAAATCGAGCGGGTGGGCACGATGAACTTTCCGGATGTCGCGCGGCGCGATAAACACTCGGGTACACCAGTCATCGAGGTCACCATCAGCGCCGACGGCAAGCTGCTGCAAACCGTTGTCAGGCGCAGCAGCGGGCATGCGGAGATCGATGAGGCCGCGATGCGCATCTTGAAGCTAGCGGCGCCGTATGATCCATTCCCGAGCGAGTTGTCGGCGAAACACGACCAGATTCGCATTGCCTACGAGTGGCAATTCTTGGAAGGCTCGACGCAAGGAGGCGCGGTGTACTATTCAGAGCCTGGCAAACCCTAAAAGATCAGCGAGTACATGAGCGATTCCGGCTATCTGACCAACCAGCTGCTGATTGCCATGCCGTATATGGGTGACCCTAATTTCGCGCAGGCCGTAGTTCTCGTCTGCGATCACAACTCGCAAAGCGCGCTCGGGCTGATACTCAATAAACCCCTGCCTATGTGCATGGGAGAGATATTTGAACAGCTGGAAATCGCGTTCGGCAAGGGACCCTTGCCGGAGCGGCAAGTGCTGCGGGGCGGACCAATGCAGACCGATCGCGGCTTCGTCGTGCATCGTGCCTGCGGCGAATGGGATTCGACGCTGAAGGTGTCCGATGTCTTGCACGTCACCACGTCGCGCGATATTTTGGCGGCGATGGCCCGCGACCAGGGGCCCGAACAGGCGATTGTCGCTTTGGGGTACGCCGGCTGGGGCGGCGGCCAGCTCGAGGAAGAGATCCGGGCGAACGCGTGGCTGAGCGCGCCAGTGGACTTAGCGCTAATTTTCGAACTGCCGTTTGAATCTCGCTGGCTTGCCGCCGGGCGTCTGTTGGGCGTGGAATTGTCCCGAGTTAGTCCTACCGGCGGAAATGCCTGAGTCGTCCCGACCGAAGATCGTTCTGGCTTTCGATTTCGGCCTGCGCCGAATCGGCGTTGCCTGCGGCGACAGTGTGAGCCGCAGCGCCTCAGCTCTAGACACCGTGCCCGCAGGGCCCAACGGGCCGCGTTGGGAACTCATCGCGTCGATGATGCGAGAGTGGCAACCCGACATGGCAGTGGTCGGGCTGCCGTATAATGTGGATGGTTCCGATAGCGACATGACCGGCGCCGCCCGCAGATTCGCGGCCGAACTGGCACGCCGCTATGCGCTCGAAGTTGTCATGGTGGACGAACGCTACTCCTCGCTGGAAGCCGAGGCGCGGCTGCAAACGGCGCGCGAAGCCGGCTTGCGACGCCGACGAGTGGCCAAGTCCGATGTCGATGCAGCGGCAGCCTGCGTCATCTTGGAACGTTGGTTCACCGAAAAGGCCGGGAGCTCCTAGGCGCAGATGCGATCACAACAAGACAGCGCGGGGGGCTTGCGCCACCTCATCACCCTCGAAGGCCTGGCGCGCGACGCGTTGACGGCGATTCTCGACAGAGCAGAACGTTACCGCCGCCTGCCCGGGCAACCCGCATATGAGGGCCGCGAATTGGCAGGCGTGACGCTGGCAAATCTGTTTTTCGAGCCCAGTACGCGTACACGCGCCTCCTTCGACCTTGCCAGCCGACGCTTAGGAGCGCATGTGCTCAATTTGGACCTGCATTCCAGCTCGCGCGCCAAAGGTGAGAGCATGCTGGACACCATTTACACGCTCGAGGCGATGAACACCGATGTGTTCGTGATTCGCGATTCCGAAGCAGGCATGCCGGAATTCCTGATCGACCATGTAGCCCCGCACGTGTCGGTCATCAGTGCAGGCGAGGCGCACCTGTCGCATCCGACGCAAGGGCTGCTCGACGTGCTGACGATTCGCACGCACAAGCGCCGCTTCACGGGACTGAAAGTGGCCATCGTCGGCGACATCAAGCATTCGCGCGTGGCCCGGTCCGCGGCGACGGCGCTCGGCACGTTGGGAACCACGGACCTGCGCTTGGTCGCGCCGCAGGCGCTGCTGCCGGAGGAGGCCGAATTTCGCGGCGCCCAGCGCTTTACGCGTATCGAGGACGGCATCGCCGGCGCAGATGTGGTGATGATGTTGCGAATCCAAAAAGAGCGGATGGCGCAAGCTGCATCGCTCGATGATGCCGCCTATTTCCGGGATTTCGGCCTGACGGCGCAACGCTTGAAATTGGCCGCGCCCAGCGTGCTCGTCATGCATCCTGGGCCCATGAACCGCGGCGTTGAAATCTCCTCCGAAGTGGCCGATGGTCCGCGCTCGGTCATTCGAGAACAGGTCAACAATGGCGTTGCGGTGCGAATGGCCGTCCTGGCTTCGATCGCCGCGACACTGACCCGCCATCGCCGGCCGCTTTGAGGTTATGGCAGCCGAATGTCGGCGACGCCCGCCTGTTCGAGCGTTCGAGCGGCGGCGAGGCAAATATCCTCGCGCCAGGGTGCGCCGATGAGCTGCACGCCCACGGGCAAGCCACGCTCCTCGGGCGATTCGCCCACGCCGGGCCACACGGGCACGGTGCACACAGGCAGGCCGATGCACGAGATCGGCTGCGTGAGCACCCCTAAGCCGGCCTTGGTGGGAATGCTGCGGCCATTGATCAGCAGGGTCTGCTGGCCGATGCGCGGCGCCACAGCGGGCGCCGCGGCGGCGATCAGCAGGTCAAAGTGTCCGAACAGATCCATTGCCTCGCGGTAGGCGTATTGCCGCACCCGCTGCGCCTGCACCACCCAAGAGGCCGGGACCAAGCTGCCCGCAACCAAGCGCGCCCGCGACGAAGGTCCGAAATCCTCGTACTGCTGCGCCAAGCGCGGGCGATGCAATGCGCCGCCTTCCGCAGCGGTGATGACGTAAGCCGCCGCGCGCGCGACCTCCGCAGATTTAAGCTCGGTGCTTTGCGTCGCTCCGAGCGCCGCAGCCACGGCTTGCACGGCGCGGCGTGCCGCGGGATCTGCCCATTCGTGAAACCAGCCGCTCAAGATGCCGATGCGAATTCCGCGCGAAAACGCCAAGGAAGCAGTAGTCGGCTCAACGGCGCGCTGCGCGCAGGCGGGATCGCGCCGATCCGGCCCTTGCATGGCATCGTAGGCGCGCGCCAATCCCAAAACATCGTTGGCGAAGGGGCCGACGTGATCGAAGCTATTAACGAAGGGATATGTGCCGGTGCGAGGCAGACGTCCGTACGTGGGCTTCAAACCGAATACACCGCAAAGCGAGGCCGGCACGCGGATCGATCCGCTGGTGTCTGAGCCTAAGGTGATCGGCAATATTCCCGCGCCCACTGCGGCCGCTGAACCGCCGGACGAGCCGCCCGCGCCGCGCGTGCGATCGCGCGGATTGCGCGTGGTTCCGTAATAATGATTTTCGGTTAAGAAGCCGTAGGCCAGCTCCTCCATGTTGAGCGCGCCCAGCAAAATTGCGCCGGCACGGCTCATTCGCGCGACGATCGTAGCGTCCACGGCTGCAGGTGCATTCGTCGCGTTGATCTTGGCGCCTGCCAAGGTCGTCATGCCTTCGACGTCGAAAAGATTCTTCACGGCATAGGGCACGCCCGCCAGCGGCGGCAGCAGCTTGCCTTCGGCCCGCAAGCCATCGATTGCAGCCGCCTCGCGCTCCGCACGCTCGAAGGTCTTTGCGGTAAAGCAATTTAGATCGGGGTCCTTGGACTGAATCAGGGCTTTGGCTTCCGCCAGCACGGATGCGGCGCTGCGATCGCCGCTACCGATTTGCCGCACGATCTCGGCGGCAGTTCCGATCATGGGCGAAACATCGGTGCGGCCTCGGATGCAAAGGGCAGCGGGAAAGCAAATACCGTTTGCGCGATCGCCTCGAGGCGCGAAAACTGCAGCACGATTTCCGCTATCTGCGTTTCCTCGAAGCTGTACCCCTGCAGCGCCAAGGCCTCGCGCACGTACGAATCAAGCGTGCTGTCATTGGCTTCCGTCATCACTCCATGATGGCATATTCGTCGCTCGCCCTGCTTCAAGTCCCGCTTGTCCCCGAGATTACGAATTGGTTCTGCGCAATGGCGAACGCCTCGCGCTCAGCGGTCGATTACAAGGTAGCTACGCCAGCTGCGCCTCTCGCTTGGCCCGCACCACCACTGTCCCCGCGATCTTGTCGTGCCAGGCCTGATTGTTGTCGTCGAACGCAATCCAGATAAAGCCTAGGAACACCACGCACAGCGACAAGAAACATCCGAGCGCGCGCACGATGGCCGTTTCCCAATCCACGGGTCGCCCATCCACACGCACGACGTGCAGATCGAACACAATACCGCCGACGGTCGTGCCGCGCAGTTTCCACATCACCGCGCCGTAGATCGCCAGCACCACGATGTGAAAATTGCCGAACGGATGCAGCAAGCTCATCGCGAAGCCTACGAGCAATACATCGAGGAACAAGGCGCCCATGCGCACCCAAAACCCGGCACGCGGCAACGCCGCGGTGATCTGCGGCGCTGCGCTGGCAGGCGGCGGAGTCGGAGCCACATAAGGCGGTGCCGACGAAGCCGGCGGCACCGGGTCCGCAGCCATACCGGGACCCGGAGCGGCGGCAGCGGCGACGCCGGCTGCCGGCGCGGCACCGGTGGTCCAGCTTGGTCCTGCCATGGTGGCCGGGCTGCTCGGCCGCGGTGCGCCGATGCCGCGTCGCGCGCGCTGACGCAGCACCAACGTGTAGAGCACGGCGCCGAATCCAAAGAAGCCGAGCAGTTTATAAACGAGGAAGCCCACTACCGGCACGACGTACAACACCAAGGCGACCGCCCCGCCGATGAGCACCGCGACCGCCGGATGGCCCACAGGCCCCGGCCGTCGGCCCGAGATGCGGCCTCCCAGCCACGCGAGCACAACTGCTTTGCCGAATAGCGACATGCAGAATAGCCCCGCGACCACGAACGGCACCGCCGCGATCCCGATCAACGTCACGCATAACAAGATGAGCAGCACCGGCGTCAGCAGAATGCCGAGCAAAGCCGTCAGCGCCGTGTGTCCGGGCTGTGACTCGAGGGTTTGCACGCACGCATCGACGCTGGTTCTAAACATCAGTGCGAGACAGGCGTAAAACACCAACAGGCCCAGAGCGAGCGTCCAGGCCCAGCCAAGTCCGGGAGCAAAAGCTAAAGGCCTGCCGTACAACAAGCATTTATTGATCCAGGTATTGAGCCAGCTGAAGCCGCTGATTCCGCCGATATCGAGATTCATAATCCGTTGCACGGAGCCGTGAATGACCGCAGCGGGATCCTGGTCCAAGCCGCCGAGCACCGCGACAGCATCGCCGCCGACTTCGGCATTCGGCCCCAGCTTGACGTTGCCTAACACCGCGACCACATTTCCGCCAACCTTGCTGTCGACGTAGACATTGCCGAGCACTGCGACCGCGCTGTCAGCGACAGGTCCCGTGACCCGGGTCGAGCCGAAGACCGACACCACATCAACTGCCTGACCTTCGCTGGTGGAGGAGCCGAAGACCGAGACGACGCCGTCCGCTTTCTGCCCGCTCAGCAAATGGCTGGAATGCCCCACACTGACCACATCGCCGTCTTGGGTGTGAACGTGACGGTGACGGCGCAGCTCAATACGGTTGTTGTCCCACTCGATATGATCGCGCCCTTCGCTGGAATCATCATTGAAGTCATCGCTAGCCGAAGCAGGGGAGTCGGGCGCGGTCGAGGCAGCGGTCGAGGCAGCGGGCGGCGGCGTAGCGACGCCCGGCGCTTTCCCGGCAAAGGCGTCGCCGGGATGCGTGGCGACGGCCGCAACACACAGCAGCGTGAAAAGGATAGTCAGACGCCGCAAATTGATGGTGTTCATGAATGGTTACCCGCCAATGGTGGCTGCAGATAGAGCGTCCGGTAAGCGGCGGCTCCCAGCCCAAACAACGTCATATAGAGAAAGATCCCAAGGCCCAATCCTCCGTACAGCCATAGCGGCGGAATCACACGGACCAGCAGCGCCACCAATCCGCCCGCGGACGATATGACCGTCAAAAAGGGGTGAACTAAGGACAGCAGCGCGGCCGAAGCCTGATCAAAGGATCGATCACCGACATACGCGGAAACTCCTCCCAAAATCGTCGCCGCAATCAGCGCCGCGCAAGTCAGGACGAAGCCGACCCGCGCCGCCACCGGCCAGCTCGTAAAGCTCGCTCGCCACCACGGCAGCGTGGCCCGACGTTCCAATTCGCCAATGACTCGAGACTCCAAGCTCGCCGGTGCCCGGCGCAGCGGCAGATCGCGTAAAACTTGGCTCAAGACCTGTTCGAGTTTCCGCTCTGAATCGGTGTGCTTATTCATGGGCATCAGCTATCCAGTGTATCGCGTGCGCCGCCGCTTACTTGCAGCAGGGGCAGAAGGGCGGCCCGCGCACGGCGAATATCGGTTTTGATCTTGGTCAGCGACACATTCAGCTTGTCGGCGATCTCTTGATAGGACATATCCTCGAAGTGGTACAGCACGAGAGGCAGCCGTTGATGCTCGGGCAACTGGCGCAACGCCGCTTCGACAATGGCGCCGCGCTGCTCGGCGCTTAAGTCCGCCATGATGGTGTCGGGCACTTCCCAATCGAGCTCGGGAGCCTCGGTATCGCTGTCCTCCAAGGTAGACCGCATTTCCGAGAACAGCCGCCAACGCTTGCGGTAGCGGCTCAAGTAATTGAGGGTCAGATTGGTCGTGACGGTCTTGAGCCATCCGCCCGCCGTGACACTGTCGCGCAAATCGGAGAAATGCTCCAAGGCACGGATGAACACTTCTTGGGAAATGTCTTCCGCCTGCGTCTCGTTGCCCGAGATGCGGGCGGCAGTCGAAAAAACCATGTCCTGATAGGCACGCATAAATGTCGTGAACTCGGCCGTTGATTGCGTTTGCACTGGAATGTATGTTCGTTTAGAAACAAAACACCGCGCGCCGATAAAAGTTGCTGTTTTAGCCTATCAGGAGACGAGCTTGCCTCATTTTTACCTGGGCACCCTGGCATATGCCCTCCCCCAGGCGAATCCCCGGCGGTGCCAGCACTATGATAAAGCCGCCCGACTTTCTTAAGTGCGACGCGGCCTTTCCGCCCGCTTCAACCGAAGTTGATCTTGGCTTCGAGATTGGTACGCGAATCGGCGCTCGACAACGCCTCTTCGAGCTCGATTCGACCTTCGCGCACCAGATTGTAGAGCGCGCTGTCGAAACTCAGCATGCCGCGTTCCGTGCCGGTACGGATCGCTTCCTTCACGCCGATCACATCGCCTTTTTTGATGAGTTCCGAGATGTGCGGCGTATTCACCATGACCTCGCTTGCCGCGACCCGCGTTCCGGTCTTCGCGAATACCAAGCGTTGCGACAGGATGGCGCGCAAATATTGCGAAAGATCCAGGAAGATTTGATTGTGCTGATCGCGCGGAAACATATTGATGATGCGATCCAGGGTTTCGGCGCAATTGTTGGCGTGCAGGGTCGCGATGCAAAGATGCCCTGTCCCGGCCAGCGCAATGGCCGCCTCCATGGTCTCGCGGTCGCGAATTTCGCCCACCAGAATCACGTCGGGTGCCGCGCGCACCGCACTGCGCAGCGCGCGGGCAAAAGTTTTCGTGTCCAAGCCCACTTCGCGCTGATTGACGATGGATTTCTTGTTGGTGTGCAAGAACTCGATCGGGTCCTCAATGGTCAATATATGGTCGGATGAGGTTTCGTTGCGGTAATTGATCATCGCTGCCAGCGTGGTCGACTTGCCGGCACCGGCGGCGCCCACCATCAGGATCAAACCGCGCTTCAGCATCACCAGTTCTTTATAGATGTCGGGCATGCCGAGATCTTCGAGCTTGGGCATTTCCGCGGTGATGTAGCGCAGCACCATGGCCGGGTAGCCGCGCTGATAGAACACATTGACGCGAAATCTACCTAAGCCGATTTCTGAAATGGCGAAATCGATTTCGAGCTCTTCGTTGAAATGCTCGATCTGATCCTGCGTCATCAGGCCCAAGGCCGCTTGGCGCACGGTCTCGGGGGTCAATATCTGCTTGTTGACCGGAAAAATCTTGCCTTCGATTTTGATCTTTACCGGCGCATTGCAGGTAAAAAACAGATCCGACGCCTTCTTTTCGACCATCAGCTTGAACAGCGGCTTGGTGTTCATCACCTGAGCCGGGAGGTCGGCAGGCGCGCTCATGTGCTAAAACACCTGTCCTTCTTCTTCCTCGACGATCTGCAGCGACTGGCCGCCCTCTTCCGGATTCTTCATCTCGCGCTTGCTTTCCAGCTTCACGCGCAGGCGCAATTCGTTCTTCGAGTCGGCATTGCGCAAGGCATCTTCATAAGAAATCAATCCTGCTTCGTACAGGTCAAACAGCGCTTGGTCAAAGGTCTTCATGCCGAGGCGATTTGAGCGTGACATCACCTCCTTGATCTTGGTGACCTCGCCCTTGAAGATCAAATCCGAAATCAATGGCGAGGCCAACATGATTTCCATGGCCGCAATGCGTCCGGAACCTGCTTCCCGCGGAATCAAGCGCTGCGAGATAAGCGCGCGAATATTCAGCGACAGGTCCATGAGCAACTGCTCACGTCGTTCCTCGGGAAAGAAATTGATGATGCGGTCGAGCGCCTGGTTGGAGCTGTTGGCATGCAAGGTGGCCAGCACCAAGTGGCCGGTTTCGGCAAATTGGATGCCGTATTCCATGGTCTCGCGATCGCGAATTTCGCCGATGAGGATGACGTCCGGTGCCTGGCGCAGGGTATTCTTCAGGGCCAGATGCCAGCTCTCGCAATCGACGCCGACTTCGCGATGCGTTACCACGCAACCCTTGTGAGCATGCACGTACTCCACGGGGTCTTCTATGGTAACGATGTGGCCGCGGGTTTTTTCATTGCGGTAGCCCACCATGGCGGCGAGCGAGGTGGACTTACCTGAACCGGTACCGCCGACCAGGATCACGAAGCCGCGTTTGGAGAGCACGACCTCCTTGAGAACCGGCGGCAACTCAAGCTCTTCCAGGGTGGGAATCTTGGCGTTGATGGTACGCAGCACCGCGCCGGTAAATCCCTGCTGAATGAACGCGCTGACACGGAAGCGCCCAATGCCAGGCGGCGCAATGGCGAAATTGCATTCCTTGGTTCCGTCAAATTCTTTGGTTTGCCGGTCGTTCATGATGGCGCGGACCATTCCGGCACTCTGCTCCGGGCTTAAAGAGCGGTCCGACTGCGGCCTGATCTCGCCATCAACTTTGATCGCGGGCGGAAAGCCGGCCGTAATGAACAGGTCCGAGCCCTTTTTCTCGACCATGCGCCGCAGCAGATCTTGCATTAAACGTATGGCTTGCTCGCGTTCCATTTAAATGCTGTCCTTGTTCTGCGCCTTGTACTTCGCTTCTTCGCGGCTGACTACACCCTTGCTCACCAATTCCTGCAGGCACTGATCGAGGGTCTGCATGCCTTGACCTTGACCGGTCTGAATGGCGGAATACATTTGGGCAATTTTGCCCTCGCGAATCAAGTTTCGGATGGCGGGCGTGCCGATCATGATTTCGTGCGCCGCAATACGGCCGCCGCCCACGCGCTTCATCAGGGTTTGCGAGATCACCGCACGCAGGCTCTCGGACATCATGGCGCGGACCATGTCTTTCTCGGCTGCCGGGAACACGTCCACGATTCGGTCGATAGTCTTCGCCGCCGAACTCGTATGCAAGGTGCCGAACACCAAGTGGCCGGTTTCAGCAGCCGTGAGCGCCAGTCGAATGGTTTCCAGGTCGCGCATTTCGCCCACCAGCACCACGTCTGGATCTTCGCGCAGCGCCGAGCGCAGCGCTTCGCTGAATCCCAAAGTGTCGCGGTGAACTTCGCGCTGATTGACCAGGCAGCGCTTGCTTTCATGCACAAATTCGATCGGATCTTCGATGGTAATGATGTGATCCGGGCGGTTATCGTTGCAGTGATTGACCATGCCGGCCAGCGTGGTCGACTTGCCGGATCCGGTCGGCCCCGTCACCAGCACGAGACCTCGCGGGAGCATGCACAAATCTTTGAAAGTCTTGGGCGCGTTCAATTCGTCCAGGGACAGAATAGTGGATGGAATGTTGCGAAACACCGCCCCGGCGCCGCGATTTTGATTGAAGGCGTTGACTCTGAAGCGAGCCAGCTTGGGGATTTCGAAGGAAAAGTCCGTTTCGTAGAACTCTTCGAAGGCCTTGCGCTGCTTGTCGTTCATGATGTCATACACCATGCTATGCACTTCTTTGTGCACCAGGGCAGGCATGTTGACGCGTTTCATGTCGCCGTCCACGCGGATCATCGGCGGGACGCCCGCCGACAGATGCAAGTCCGACGCATTGTTCTTCACCGCAAAGGCGAGAAGCTGCGCGATATCGACCGCCATTTACGGCTCCTAATTAGACTAAGCGTTAGCCACAGCAGTATATAAGAGGGTGTTGTCACCCAATATGTTAATTGGTCCGCAGAATTTGACGCTTCATGTGAACCACGTCCGGTCTCGGATACGTAGTGCAGCCATTGCCTCGGGCCGGGACCCCAATTCGGTCACTTTGGTTGCAGTTACCAAGGCTAAGACTGCCGAATCCGTGCGCCTCGCCGCCACCGCCGGCGTCACGGAATTCGGCGAAAATTATCTGCAGGAGGCTCAGGTCAAAATGGACCAGCTTGCCGATTTGCCGCTTACGTGGCATTTCATCGGCGGCATCCAATCCAACAAGACCCGAGCCATTGCCGAGCGTTTCGATTGGGTGCAGAGCGTGGATCGCCTAAGCATTGCGCGGCGCCTCTCGGAGCAACGGCCGTTTCACGCAGCGCCGCTCAATATATGCATCCAGGTGGCGCTTGTGCCGCAGTCCACCAAGGGTGGAGTGGCGCCGGACGGGTTGGTTGAGCTCGCGACCGCCATAGCCGATTTACCCAGATTGCAGCTGCGTGGCCTCATGACCGTGCCGCCGCCGCAGGCGGACGTCGCCGCCGAGCGTGCGGTGTTCGCTTCCTTAAGAGTTGCGCTTCAGGATCTGAACGCCGGTGGCCTCAAGCTCGATACACTGTCGATGGGCATGAGCGCAGATTTCGAATCCGCCATCGCCGAGGGAGCAACGCTGGTGCGCATCGGCACAGCGTTGTTTGGGAACCGGTGAGGCGCCCGGTAGGACCGACACCAAGGGGACACGATGAACAATATAAGAAGGCTGGCCTTCATCGGCGGCGGCAACATGGCGGCTGCGCTGATCAGCGGCTTGACCAAACGGGGACTGCAGCCAAAGCGGCTGGTGGTTTCCGATCCCAGCCAGGAACAGCTGCAGCGCTTGGCGCGCGACTATGGCGTGGAGACGACAGCAGACAATGCGAGCGCAGTTCAAGGAGCGGAGGTGGTGGTGCTCGCCATCAAGCCGCAGCTCATGCGCGCCGTGGCATTGGGGCTGGCGCCGCACCTCGCAGCAAGTCGGCCCTTGGTAGTATCGGTTGCGGCGGGGATCCCCCACGCATCGCTTGCTCGCTGGTTCGGACCGCAGACGCCCGTGATTCGCACCATGCCGAACCGCCCGGCGCTCAACGGCTTCGGCGCAACGGGCCTCTATGCCCCCGCGAGTGTGGGCGCGGCCCATCGAGCATTGGCCGAAAATCTCATGGCTGCCGTGAGCGCAACAGTGTGGGTGGAGCACGAATCGCAGATGGATACCGTGACCGCCGTTTCTGGCAGCGGTCCTGCCTACTTTTTCTTGTTCATGGAGGCGCTCGAGGCCGCGGCACATGAACGCGGCTTACCGAGCGACGTTGCGCACCGATTGACCCTGGAAACGGCGTTTGGAGCCGCACAAATGGCGCGCCAGTCCGCAGATTCCTTGGCTACCTTGCGCGAGCAAGTGACCTCCAAGGGCGGCACAACCGCCGCGGCCTTGGAGGTCCTTAACGGCGCCGGGCTTCGTGGTATCGTCGCGCACGCGGTGGCCGCTGCCGACCGCCGTTCAGCCGAGCTCGCCGCCGAGTTCGGCATTCCATAAACGAAGCCGTTGATCCTGAAATGGAAGCGATCAGATACATCGTCGATATGCTGCTGTGGCTGCTGCTACTGGCCTTCGTGTTGCGGCTGCTGTTTCAGTTGGTGCGCGCTGACTTTCGAGATCCAATGGCCGATGCCATCGTGCGCGTGACGAATTGGCTGATATTGCCTCTGCGCAAGATGCTGCCCCCTGTAGGCAAGATCGATACGGCCACCGTTGTTGCCGTGGTGCTGGTGGCTGCGGCACGGACTTTCATCATGCTGGCCATGGGCGGCGGAGGCGGCGGCGATTGGTTCGTATTCCTGCGCGTCGCCCTCCTGGATCTGGTGGGCTTGGTGCTGCGCGTCTATTTATTCGCGATGTTGTTGTACTGGTTGACCAGTTTCGTGTCGCAAAGTAGCTACGCTCCAGGAGTCCGCTTGCTCGCTCAGGTGTGCGAACCGATCTTAAAGCGCGTGCGCCGCATAATTCCGCGCATCGGACAAATTGATTTTTCGGTGCTATGGGTTTCGATCGCAATCGGCGCGCTGCTGGTGCTACTGCGTTGAACATCGGCTCGTACATGCCTGATATCACAGTAAACGAAGCAATTCATTGCGAGGCAATACGAGCTTCGCAGACGCGGAAGCCTGAAAAACCAGGGCGAATTGCATCGATGATAAAAATCTTTTTTCGCGATTGCGCTAAACATCGGCTTTTTTCTATGTTATTTTCGGCGCCGAGTTGAAATTTGCGGGCAATGTAAGTCCGCTCGCGCAAACATTAGCAGGAGATTTAATATGGCGAAAAAGAATGCAGCACCGACCAAGTCTGAAATTCTCGCTACCATTTCGAAGGAAACAGAGCTCTCTAAGAAGCAGGTCGGAGCCGTGTTTGACTCGCTTGGGGGTACGATCAAGAAGAGTCTGCGAAGTCACGGCCTGTTCACGTTGCCCGGACTTTTGAAGATGAAAGTCGTCAAGAAGCCCGCCACGAAGGCGCGCGAGGGCGTGAATCCGTTCAATGGCGAAAAAATGATGTTCAAGGCCAAGCCGGCGAGCAAGAAGGTGCGCATTGCCGCACTAAAGACGTTGAAGGAATTCGTGAACTGATTGATTTTGGCTCTTGGGAGCGGCTGAGGCAGCTCGGCCGCTTCAAATTGCCTAGCCGGCCGCGCCTATTCGATTCCGACGAGTTGCACGTCGAACACCAGGGTCGCGCCCGGCGGTATCACCCCGCCCACGCCGCCGTCTCCATAGGCCAGGTCGGGCGGAATAATGAGCCGGCGACTCTCGCCGACCTTCATGCCGACGACTCCCTGATCCCAACCCTTGATCACCGAGCCCGTGTCCAGGGGAAACTTGAATGGCTCGCGACGCGTGCGCGAACTGTCGAACTGCTTGCCCTTCTGATCGGTCGCGCCCGACTCATACAGCCAACCGGTGTATTGGACCACCGCGATTTGTCCGCGGCCGATGGCCGCGCCCGTGCCGGGTTGGAGCGTGACTGATTGCAGCGCGGTCACTGGATTAGCGGCCGGTGCTGCCGCGTTGGATGGCGCATCGGAATTGCCGGTGCAAGCCGCGGCCAGCGCAATACAAACCAGCAGACCAATCTTTGGAATATTCATGGATGCCATGCTCGGCATCATAATCGAATTTATCGCTGTGCGCGTTCAGGTGACGCCGCGCAACAACGCAGCGCAAACGGCGCAGGTCGCAGCGCTGCTGGCGACGGCGAGGCCGATTTCTTCGCTCCAGCCCATCGCGAACAGTCGCAATGCACCGACGGCATCGTCGATTTCGTCAACCACTTGCAGCAGCCATTCCATGATCCAAAGTCTAGGTGTATGGCTGACCGCTAAGCGTGAGTGGCATCACAACCTTAGGCAGGGCGTCGGCTTGCCATGGCGACTGCGGCTGCGTAGGCTCTACAGACATGCAGCGCATTCTCGTCCTGAACCCTAAAGGGGGCTCGGGCAAAACGACGATAGCTACCAATCTCGCCAGCTATTTTGCGAGCCAGGGCGACCGTCCGCTGCTGCAGGATAACGATCCGCAGGCTTCCAGCACCCGTTGGCTGAAAAAGCGCAGACCCGATCAGCCGTTCATTAACGGCGTGGCGGCGTTCGAGCGAAATTCGAGCATGACGCGCGCTTGGCAGATGCGCATACCGGCGGATGCCGCCCATGTCATCGTCGACACGCCCGCGGCGGTGCCGGCGCAAGAAATGCCTGATATGACCAAAAGCGCGGATGCCATCATTGTGCCGGTGCTGCCCTCGGACATTGACATTCATGCCTGCTCGAAATGCATTGCCGACCTGCTGCTCATCGCCAAGGTGCGGCGAGACGAATATCGTATCGGCGTGGTCGCCAATCGCGTCAAGCGCAACACCGTGATTTATCAATCACTGATGCGTTTTCTCGAGACCTTGCGGATACCGATCATTGCCACGTTGCGCGACTCGCAGAACTACGTGCGGGCGGCGGAACAAGGTACCGGTATTCACGAAATGAAGCGCTACGTTGTGGAGCAGGATCTTGAGGATTGGCAGCCGATGTTGGCGTGGCTCAAGGCCAAGGAAGATAAGACCAAAGAAGCGGCGCATCCGAACGAAGGCATCAATCCCTTGCCCGTAACGGCGTGAGCCGCCGGGCCGCTTGAATCCGGGCTATTTTTTCTCGTCGAAATTGCCCCGAGCTTTTTCCGCCCAGTTCTTGTAGCTGTGCCAGTTGTACAAGCTGTTGGTAATCGCGGCGTGGCGACCACCGGTTTTGGCGA
Source organism: Gammaproteobacteria bacterium (assembly GCA_041690895.1). Classification (GTDB taxonomy): domain Bacteria; phylum Pseudomonadota; class Gammaproteobacteria; order Steroidobacterales; family Steroidobacteraceae; genus Bog-1198. Next base: position 34,994 of record JBEPVT010000010.1, on the reverse strand, counting down.
CGGCAGCGTCACCGCGCGGAGCCCTGCGGTCCACCCCGGTGTATCGAGTCTGATTCTTGAGTTCGCTCATCTCGTTTGCCTCTGTCGATGGGAACGACAGTAAGTGTCGTGGTCGCTTCTCGACAGGAACTGTGTCACGCCGGGCCGGCACTGTCGCGGGATGCCGACGCGCATTGGGATGCGCATCTCACGAAGCGTCGCGGTAAGTTAAATGACAGAAATTAGCTTGCCTCGCCAAGCATCGAAAAGCGGCTTCAGTTCCTCCAGCGAGGACTCGAGCGCCGCAGGCAAGAGCGTCGTGTACGAATCCAACAGCGCCATGGCGTTGCGCGCGGGATCGGTTCGAGTCGCCGCGCCCAGGCGACGCGCCATATCGCGATTCACCACGTGCAAATTCTCATACAAATTCTTGAGCGTCGCAAATCCCGGCGTTTCTTCCGCGCCCACCAGCTCGCGCGCCAGCAGAAACATGCAGACGCTGCGATATACAGTTTCCGCTTCGCTTGCGAAGGGAAGATGAAAGCGCGCCATCGGACGCAGCCGATCCGTCCATGGGCAACCGGAAGTCGCCATGATCAATCCCAGCACGGAACTCAATGCCTGCTGCGCCGTAGTTTCCGCATGTACGGTGCGTTCGGCTTGCGTGACCGTCACTGCAACTGCATCGAACGAGACGAGTTCCTTGAGCGACTCTACGGCGGGCGCCATGTGCAGTGCGGACGGACAATGCGTGTGCTCATCGGTATTTAAAGGACAATTCGCGCACTGACTGAATTTCAATTCGGTCCAAAACGGCGGATCGGCCGGCGTCTGGTTCGTGAGCCGGAAATTCAGCGGATCGAAGCTGAGATCCAGCTGCTTTTTCGAGCCGTCCGGCAGGTCAAACCCGTAGCGAATGAGCAGAACTTCCTTCATGCCACGAGTCGGTAGCAGGGCTTGTACTCAGCTCCGGTGAACTTCATCCGGCCCTGCGCCACGAACGAGCGCAGCAACTTATCCAGGGGCTCCATGATCGCCGGCTCTCCGGCCAGCTCGAATGGGCCGTAGCGCTCAATGGCGTTGACGCCGTACTCCTTGATGTTGCCGGCGACGATCCCGGAGAAAGCGCGGCGCAAATTCGCGGCGCGTTCATGCACGGGCTGATCGAGCGACAAGCGCAGGGCGCGCATCGAGGCGTGCGTGACCTCGAACGGCAGCTGGAATTCCAGCGGAATTTTCAGCAGCCAATTGAAGCCGTAGGAGTCGCTCGCCTGGCGGCGGTAGTCGCGCACTTCAGCCATTCCCTGCACCATGGCGCGGGCCACACCCGCGGGGTCATCGATGATCACCTTATAGCGTGCCTGCGCCTTGGGTCCCAGCGTCGCACCGATAAACTGGTGAATCTGTTGGAAGTAGTCGGCGCTGTCGGCAGGACCGGTGAACACCATGGGGAACGGCAGCTTCTGGTTGGCCGGATCCAGCAGAATGCCGAGCAGGTACAAGATCTCCTCGGCCGTGCCGGCGCCGCCCGGGAAAATGACGATGCCGTGGCCAAGACGCACAAACGCCTCCAAGCGCTTTTCGATGTCCGGCATGATGACCAATTGACTGACGATGGGGTTGGGCGGTTCGGCGGCGATGATTCCGGGTTCAGTGATCCCCAAGTAGCGGCCATCGGTGATGCGCTGCTTGGAGTGCCCAATGGTCGCTCCCTTCATAGGACCTTTCATCGCGCCTGGGCCGCAACCCGTACAGACGTCCAAGGCGCGCAGCCCGAGCTCATAGCCGACCTTTTTTGTGTAGTCGTATTCGAAACGGCGAATGGAATGGCCGCCCCAGCAGACCACTAAATTCGGCCGCACTTGTAACTCGAGCACGCGGGCATTGCGCAGGATGTGAAAAACGGCGTTGGTAATGCTCGACGAGGAATTCAGGTCGAAGCGGCCGCTGTCCATGATCTCATTCGATATGAACACGACGTCGCGCAGTACGGCGAACAAGTGGTCCTTGAGACCGCGGATCATGACCCCGTCGACGAACGCGGCCGCGGGCGCGTTCTTGATCTCGAGCTTGATGCCCCAGGCCTGGCGCACGATGCGCAAATCGAAGTCGCGGTACTTTTCGAATATCAACCGCGCATCATCGATCTCGCTGCCGGAATTGAGCACCGCTAACGCGCACTTGCGAAACAAAGGGTAAAGACCGCCCTGACCGGAATCCAACAGTTTGGCGATTTCCTGCTGAGAGAGGTGCTCCAAGCTGCCTTTGGGGGCCACTCGCGCATCGACCATGTCAGACGATAGAATCGAGGCTTCCACGCAGCACCTGTTCTTATGGGTAGATATCGATCGGAATATTGTCCTGCGTGCGCATCCACACTTCGATCATGTCGGAGTTCGATAGAGCGATGCAGCCATCGGTCCAGTCGTTCGACTCATAATACGCTGAAGGATGGTGAGGCGAGTTGGGGAAACCGTGGATCATGATCGAGCCCCCCGGGGCCCAGCCTCTCTTATGCGCTCGCATCTCATCCTCTTTGTTCGGATAAGAGACTTGAATCGCTAGAAAGTAGTCGCTGCGCGTGTTGCGACGCGCCAGGAAGTAATGGCCTTCCGGTGTCCGGAAGTCGCGTTCCCGCTCCTTCTGCCCTACGGGACTCAGACCCAGCGCAACCTTATACACACCCATTACGTGCCCGCCGTTGTAAAGGTACAGCTTGCGCTCCAATTTATGGAGCACGACTCGATCGGCCAGCTCGGACTCCGAGGAGAGCGCGTTGCCTGCCACGAGCGCCGCCGTCGCCATCACCAGACACATCCACAAATTTGTCGCCGAAAACCGGCCTAATCGCTTAGCCATCGGCAAAAGTATACCTGGTAGGCGCCACTCAATAATCGGCTCTAGCTCACGTCCCGGTATACTTGCCGGTATGCGCCTGCCTGACGTTGCTATTTCTTTGATCATTGTGATGCTGAGTGCCTGCAGCACTTCCTCGCCCATTAAGCCGGTGGAGTACTTGGACGATCGCACGGCCATGACAGTCGGCTCGCTCAAGGAGCCGATAGAACTGGTGCCCAGCGTTCGACAAGGGGGCCTGCACGCCATCACCAATCTCGCCAAGCGCTCAAGCTTCGCCTACCTGGGTCCGGTTGAATGGGATCGCAGCGGTTCTATCGTTTACGGTCTGTGGGTGCACATCGCGCCCGGCACTGATCGGCCCCTCGCCGACATTCGTTCCAATGCCGCTCTCACTATCGCGCTCGATAAAGGCACGCGTGTGCTCACCCCGATCGATGCGCCGCAACTGGGGCGCGGCGCCTACCAACCCATCGCTTCTTGGGGCCAAACGGCGTACTTCGAGCTTACCGTAGAATTGCTCAAGCAAATGGCGACAAGCGAGAAGTTGGAACTCAACGTTCGCGCGTCGGATGATTCCATCGTGAGCTTCGTTGCCTCCGGGGACACGCGTCAAACATTGACCAATTACATGCATTCGCGCGGTATCACTGGCGATTGATGGCTTCGACTCGAGGCAGCGCAATAGCGGTGCCGGGTCGAAGCTCGCCAAAGTCCACATCAGGGTTGTATTCGGCTACCAGCCACACCGGCAAGTCCGAATGTTGCCGTGCGATGATCCAGAGCGATTCACCTTTCTTCACCACGTAGTTTTCTGTGCCGGAGATTCTGTGGGTGGCGAAAAAGGTTTCCTGCATCTGCCGATGATAGTCGCGCCGCGCCACCTCAAATTGCGCGGCGCTGACCTGCGACAGGTCGAGCTTCACCTTGTGGCCGAGCGTCACCATGGCATTCTTGTGCAGCTTATTCAGAGTCCGCAACGAGATCGAGCTGACCTTGGACCAATCGGCGAAATGACCGAGAGTTTCCGCCGCTTGCACGACCACGGTATCGTCCTTGCCGACGCTGTAGTCGGTATTGTCGCCATTGCCGGAAGGCGATGCCGCCGGTAGGAGCGCCGCACTTTCAGCTTGCCGCTCCGAGACCGGCTCCTTCGGCGGCGGCGGTAGCCGTACCAACGCGGAGGATGCCTGCGCTTCCGCGGACGCGGGCTGTGCTTCGATGCTGGGCGGTGCTTCGGCAGCGGCGGCAATTGCCGGCGCGGAGGCGTCGGCGCGCGATGCCGGCATCGGTATGTGCACGGCAGCGCCGCGCGCCAATGGGCGCGTGGCGCTCCAGCCATTGGCGGCAAGGAGACGATTCAGCGTGACCCCGCTGGCCGCGGCAATGCTCGCCAGCGTCTCGCCGCGGCGCGCCCGGTGCATGTCGTCATTCCTTTGCGCCACATAGCGTTGCGCCGGCGGCAGCCGCACCCAAGCAGCGGCGATGTCGGCGGCCTGCGGCGAACCCGGTATTCGCAGCGCGTAGCCGCGCGGCACGAACCGCGTCTTATTCCACACCGGCGGCCGCAGCGCTGGGTTTAGGACGCGCAGCGCGCCCAAATCGGCCTTAAATGCCCGGGCGAGCGCATCGACTGGCACGTAATCCGGCATGATCGCCACGGTGCTTTGCGTGTCCGGCAGATGTGTAAGCGGGCCGAAGTATTTTTCGGCGTTGCGATCGACCTCAAGGGCCGCGAGAAACGCCACATAGAAATTTCTCGAGGCAAAGCCAAACGTGGCCCCTTGATAGCGCTTTACGATCACCTCAATGTTGCTGCTGCCGAGCTCGTCCTGGGCGCGCCGCAAGCCACCGGGCCCGTGGTTGTACGCGGTGACCGCCAAGGGCCAGGTGCCGAGCAAGCGGTAGTTGTAGAGCATGAGATTGGCCGCGGCCTCGGTGGCGCTGTAGGGATCCAGACGCTGATCGACGACGCCGTCGACGCGCATGTAGCGCCTCGCCGTGCCCGGCATGAATTGCCACAGGCCGGCAGCGCCGACGCGAGAATACGCAGCCGGATTGAAGGACGATTCGACGTGCGGCAGCGCGCCTATCTCCGCGGGCACGCCGCGCTCGGCAAGAATGCGCGAGATATTCGCCTCATAAGTTTGGGCCCGGATCAGGCCCTCGCGAAAGCGGTCCGCTTGCCCGAGCTGAAACCGAATGCGCTCGATGGCCTCGCGAAACTGCGACGGCGTGGTTTTATCGCCGAACGCATGCAGGATGCGGCGCTCATGCGCCGTCAGGTTATCTGTGTCGCCGGCGGCAAATCTCCGCAGCAATTGTGCGTAACGTTCCTTGGACTGCTCGACGATGCGCTCTCGCTGATGCGGGGAATCGCCCGGATCGAAGCGCAGCACCTCGTAAACCAACCCAAGGTACCAATCGTCGTGTAACAGGCCTTGATCAGTCGTGACCTCGGTATAGACGCGAATCCAAAACCGCACGTCGGGCTCCAGTTCCGCAGGATAGGTGAAAAGATCGGCCGCATCGGCGCGCGCCGGCGTGTGCCAGACAAGCGGCACAAGCAGCAAAGCCAGCGACAGCAGCAATCTCACGCTGTCGCAGGGTCCTTGCGCTCTGTGCTGGGCCGAAAAATCAGGCCAAACAACACAAAGATGGCAAGCGCGGCGGCGGCGGGAATCAACCAGATCGCATGCCAATCGTGCGTCACCTGCAGGCAGCCATGCGCCGCGGCTGCCGCATCACTGCAGCTCGAATTGCTGACGGCATAGCGATTGACGATGGCGCCGGAGACAAAGGCGCCCACGAAGTAACCCAGGCCATTGGTCACGAAATTGATCAGGCCTTGTGCGGCAGCGCGAGTGCTTGGTCCGGCGCGCTGATCCGTATACACCTGTCCGCCGACAAAAAAGAAGTCGTAGCACACGCCGTGCAGCAGGATGCCGGCATAGATCAGCCACATGGCGCTCCCGGCGTTGCCGTTGGCGAACGCGAAATAGCGCAGTGCCCACGCCAACATACCGACCAGCATGATGACCTTGATGCCGAAGCGGCGCAGCAGATACGCCAGCAACAGCATGAAAAGCACCTCGGACATCTGGCCGAAGGTCTGGATGAAGGCCGCCTCCGGCACTTGGATCTCGTTCAAAAACGGGTTGGCGAAGGTGTAGTAGAACTGCAAGGGCACGCACAGCAGGAATGAGCCGATCACGAAGATCAGGAAATCGCGTTGTTTCAGCAGCTTCAGCGCGTCCAATCCCAGCGCATCGCGCACGCTGAATTTCGCATGCGCACCCTTGGGCGGCGTGTGCGGCAGCAGCAGCGCGAACACGGCCATGCAAAGCGATGCGCCGGCGGAGATTTGCATCGGCAGCACCAAGGCATCGGCGTGCAGGCTCTTGCCGACCAAAATGCCCGCCACGATCCAACCGATGGTGCCGAGCACGCGCACGTAAGGAAAGCTGCTGGAGTCCTTGAGGTGGTGGAAGGCAATCGAATTGGTCAAGGAGAGCGTCGGCATGTAGCACAGCGCATACAGGATGAGCAGCGGATAGAACGTCGCGAAAGCCGTCTGTTTCGACACCATCCACATCAGCGCGGCGCCGACGAGATGCAATGCCGCCAGCAGCTTCTCGCTGGCAAACCAGCGATCCGCGACGATACCGATAAAGAAGGGCGAGAGCAAAGCGCCGATCGCCGTTGCACCATAGGCAAGACCGATGTGCGAGTCCGTGAAATGCAGAGTCTGCCCGAGATAGGTGCCCATGGTGACGAACCACACGCCCCAGATGAAGTACTCCAAGAACATCATCAGCGCGAGACGCGCCTGGGTCATGGCAGCTCGCGGATGCGGATGTGGCGCAACTCCAAGGAACCGGGATGATCGCCCTGAATGCTGATGTAACCTTTCTTGGCCAGTCCGTAGTTCGGATACTTCGCGAACTTGCTCGCCGCAACCTTAGCCTTCCAGTCGGGGCTGCCGAAGTCGTATTCGACGACTCTCTGGCCGTTCAGCCAATGCTCGACGTGATCACCATTGACGATGATGCGCGTCTTGTTCCACTCGCCGAACGGCTTGACCACGCCGGCGGGGGGGCCGTACAGGGCGTAAGCGGAAGCCGCGGCAGTGAGCCGGCTGCGGCCATCGTCCGCATTGGCATCGTCGAGCAACTGATACTCCGGGCCGCTCCAATAAACGTGGTCGTATTCGCGCGTCGCGCGATAAAACACGCCGCTGTTGCCGCCCTTGCCGATTTTCCATTCCAGCTCGAGCTCGAAGTTGCCGAATTGTCCTTTGGTCACCAGGTCCTCGACGTCGCCATCCTTGGTGAGCGTGCCATCGACGACACGCCAACCCTCCGGCATGCCCTCCGCGCGCCAGCCCCGAAAGGTATCGAGTAATTTCCCGTCGAACAGCGTGTGCCACTTTTCCGCCGACGCCGTCTCTTTTGCACTCACATTGTTGCCCGCCACCCCCGCCATCCAGCACGCGCCCGCCAGCAGCGCCGCCATCCCGACCATCCGGCCATGCATCATGTTGATCTCCACTTTCCTTGCGCCACCGCTGGAACAAATGAATCGAGGTCTGGCGGCGGAAAATCCAGTGTCCTGCCTTGCTCGGCGCTCATGTAAGCGGCCATCAGCAACGATACTACCTCTAGTCCGTCTTCGAAGGTCAGCCGCGGAGTTTCTTTGCCGAGAAATGCCCGTACGAAATGCCGGTCTTCGCTCTCATAGCCGTATGCGGCCGCTTCGTTCGCCACGACCGGCATCGATCCGACCTCGGCATTTTGCTTCTCGACCAGATCATCGCCGGTCGCGCCGTGTACCTCGCGCGAAAAAAACAGATTCAATCCGCTGTCCAGCGTGTTCCACGACATCGAATATTCCGGGCCCAAAAGCTCGGCGGACAAGCGCAGCCCGGCGCCGACAAAACTCCACGAAGTCGAGGCTTCGCCGATCAAGATCTGGCCGTCGGGGGTCGCAAACTCGATGCTCACACTCGCGAAGTCCTCCGACGGCCGCTTTGCGTAGTCGACCTCGCGGCCATATTGCGCAGCGAGCTTCGCTGGATACGGCCCCTTCGACCATTTCAGGCTGGCGATGTGGCCGGTGATGCGCACCGGCCGTACCGAGGAGCGCGCGGCGCCCGGTTGCGTCAGCAGATGGCGCACCAGCAGGACCGAGTGGCACATCATGTCGTTGAGCACGCCGCCGCCCTGCAGCTCTCCGCGCCAGAACCAGGGCGCATGCGGTCCGCTGTGTTCCTCCGACGCTCGCGCAAGGAAGGGCCGGCCGGTGGCCGCAGCACCGCGCGCCCAAATCCTCGTGCGGCCGGTTTCGATCTGCGGCGCGAATACTTGATTTTCGAGATAGCCTTGCGCGGCACCGCTTCGCTTGACTAGCTCGACCATGCGCTTGGCTTCGGCAACATTTCGCGCCAGCGGTTTTTCGCAGGCAATGCCGCGCAGCGTACCCGCGCCGCCTTCGATGGCGTGCACGATCTCTTCCATATTCTCGAGGCGCATGTGATTAGGCCCGGCGAGCCACAGCGCATCGATTGATGGATCTGCCACCATGTCGCGGATGGATGCATAGGTCTTGGCCGCACCGATATCGAGACTTCGCGCCAGGGCGGCGGCGGAGCTCGCGTGCTCGAGATTCGGGCTCCACACGCCGCGCACTTCCGCATCGCGCACGGCCTGGAACCCCTGCATGTGGAAACGCGCATTGAAGCCGGAGCCGACAAACCCCACGCCAAGGCGTGCCGGCGCATGCTGATTAAAATTGCTGCTCACTTTTGGTCCGGACCTAAGCCAAGTCTTTGCAGTAATTCTGCCGGCGGACCCTCGAATTTCGTCAGCGGAACGTTGCCGATGTAGCCAATGTCTTTCCAACCGATCGGCGTCGAATAAAAAGCGCCCACGCTCAGATCACGGTAGCGGGCGAAGAATGCTGCAGGCCGCGCGAATTTCGGCTTGGCATTGGGCTCGTAGCAAATGTCATCGCATATTGCGTGTTGCTGCGTTTCATTGAGGTCCGCGAAGTATCTTTCGAATCGCAACAGAGCCTCGGCGTCCATCCAGGCCAAGCCCTCTAGCATGATTGGGCGATCTTGGAGTTGGTGCGGATACGGCGCACTCACCCATTCGTCGATGAAATCCACCACTCCCACGCTTTCAGCGCTGAGCGAACGCCCATCGTCGGGTAGAATAACGTTGCAAAGGGCGGTGGCGGTACGCCGCTCCGCCGGGGACAGCGTCAGCGGCCAAACGTCGCCGGGATGGTAAAGCTTGGTTAGATTTGGGTCAGTGCCGTAACCGCGCGCTGCGGGTTGCGCCGTAATCTGCTGGCCGAATCCGCGCGAATGCAACAAAGGCATCGACACCGCTGCCGCAAGCATCCACTTGATCGTCGTCCGCCGGTCCGTCACAGCTCCTTCCTCCGCATCCCATCGGCAATGTGATCGGCAGCGCGCCAGGCCAACGCCATGATGGTCAAGGTAGGATTCTTGTCCGCATTGGAGGCGAACACTGCGCCGTCGGTCAGAAACAAGTTTTTGACGTCCCAGGTCTGGCACCATTCGTTAGTCACCGATTTTTGGCGGTCTGCACCCATGATGGCGCCGCCGACCTCGTGGATGATGAAACCTCCCGGCGCGATCGCTTCGGCCCCGTCGGTCTGCACGGCACCGATTACGCGCCCGCCCATCGCTTCCACAATGTCGCCAAAAGTTTTCTGCATGTGCGCCGCTTGGCGCGTCTCGTGCTCGGACCATTTCCAGTGAAAGCGCAGCACCGGGATGCCCCACTGGTCCTTCACGTGGGGATCGATCTCGCAATAAGAATTCTCGTTCGGGATCATCTCACCGCGGCCGTCGAAGCCTACAAAGGAGCCGTAGTAGCGCCGAGCGTCCTCCTTGAGCTTCTTGCCGTAGCTGCCGCCGGTGTAACGCTCGATGCCGTGCAACGTGCCGGATCCCGGCATGCGCCGGCCGCCGCCGAATTCAATGTGGTAGCCGCGCGCGAAGTTCAGCTTCCCGTTTTGCTGATCTTGATAACCCCACCAGGGCGCGTAAAACGCATGTCCGCTAGCGCCATCCTCATTTTGCGGCGGCAGAGACTCGAGCAACGGAATTTGGCCGCTTACGCTGCTGCCCACGGTGTCCATCACGTAGCGCCCGACCTTTCCGCTGGAATTGGCGAGGCCATTCGGGAATGATGGGCTTTTTGAGTTGAGCAGAATTCTCGCCGTCTCGCACGCGCTCGCGGCCAGCACGATCACCCGGGCACTCGCCAGATGCTCGGCGCCGCTGGCTTTGTCGATGTACTTCACACCCTTGGCGAGCCCGTTGCGGCCCAGCACTACTTGGCTGACCATGGCGTCGGTGACGATATCGAGATTTCCCGTGGCGAGCGCCGGCGGCAGGTGCACCGTGGTTGACTGATAGTTTGCTCGGATCGAGCACCCGCGGCCGCAGTCGGTTGCCCAGATGCAGGCCGCGCGTTGCTGCATATGTGCGGCAATTATTTTTTGCGCCTTGAGATTGCCGGGATGCAAGAGCTCCGGCGAGCGCTTGAAATCGAGTTGCTGCGTCAGAACGGCCCGATGGCCCGCGACGATGGGAATGCCCAATCGCCGCGCGCGCTGTTGCACCAGGTAATCGCTGACCAACGGCGCGGGCGGAGGCAGGAGACAACCCGGCGAGGAATTCGGCGTGTTCTCCAAACCCTCGGAGGTGCCGTAAACGCCGATGAGGCGTTCTACCTTGTCGTAGTACGGCGCCACATCCTCGTAGGAGATGGGCCAATCGAATCCCAGGCCGTCGCGTCGGTGGGGCTTGAAATCGTAGGGTCCGTTGCGCAAAGAAATGCGGCCCCAGTGGTTGGTCCTGCCGCCAAGCATGCGCGAGCGCCACCAGGCGAAGCGCCGGTGCGGATCGTCGGTGGATTGCACATACGGTTCCCCGGGAACGGTCCAGCCCCCGTCAATCGTGGCGTCATAAAATCCGAATGCTTTTTCCGGGCTGGAGGCGCCGCGCAAGGGCGCCTGATCCGGCGTCTGAAACATGGGCGTTTCTTGCTCAGGGACATACTGGCGGCCCGCTTCCAGCATGAGCACCTTGACGCCTTCCATGCTCAAGGTATAAGCGGTTTGTCCGCCCGCGGCACCGGAACCGACGACGATGACGTCGTATTGCTTCTTAGTCGCCGGAGAAGTCACATGCGACCTTAATGCTTGCGGCAAGTTATCCGCATTTGGAATCGCCGCAGTTCAAACAGGTATTGCAGCCATCCAGCATGACCACCGCTGCCGTGCTGCACTTCCCACACAGCTGCGCGCCTTCCGGAAAATGCGATTTCGAAAATGCGTCGGTCTGCTTGGCGCGAGCCTCGAACTCCGCACGCTTTTCCTCCACCAACTTTCGCTGATGGACATCGAGTTCGGGCTTCTTGAGCAAGCCGATTGACTGCAGGTGACGCTCAATGACATAGCCCAGTTCTGCAATCGTCGAGGGCATGAACTTGCCGCCCGGCTGCCAATAGCCTCCCTTTGGATCGAATACCGCCTTGAGTTCATCGACCAAGAACGTCGTATCGCCGCCCTTGCGGAATACCGCGGAAATAACCCGAGTCAACGCCACGATCCATTGAAAATGATCGAGGTTTTTCGAATTGATGAAGACTTCGAAGGGGCGCCGCTGCTCGTGCTGTGTGCCCTCATTGAGAACGATGTCGTTGATGGTGACGTACATCGCGTGATCGGACACTGGGGTCTTTATTTTATAGGTCGAGCCGATCAGGACTTCAGGCCGCTCGAGCTTCTCGTGCATCCATATGACGTTGTCCTGGCTTTTCAGCGCATCTTTGAGCGCGGGCGCAGTCGTCTCCTTCGCCTCAGGTTTCTGCACGCGGTACTTGGCGATCTTCTTGCCAATTTTGATATGAGCCATGATCAGAACTTCCCGTAATAGCCTTCTTTCAGCGCATCGAAGAGATTCGCGGCGGTGTGCATTTCACCGTCGTATTCGATCTCTTGATCGCCTCTCGCCTCTACCTCCGTGCCATCTTCCAAGGTGAATACGTACGTGGTGTTCTTCAAGTCATCCTCTTTGACCAAAACACCTTGGAAGGCTTCCGGATTGAAGCGAAACGTCGTACACCCCTTGAGACCCTGATCATAGGCGTACATGTAGATATCCTTGAAATCCTCGTACTTGTAATCGGTGGGCACATTCGCTGTCTTCGATATCGAAGAATCGATCCACAGCTGCGCCGCCGCCTGAACGTCGACGTGCTCTTTGGGCCCGATGTCATCCGCAGCGATAAAGTACTCCGGCAGCTTCTCGGCGGGAAGTTGCGAATTTGGCATGGCGCGGGCGTTGATCAACTCGCGGTAGGCCAACAGCTCGAAGGAAAAGACATCCACCTTTTCCTTGGATTTCTTGCCTTCGCGCAAAACGTTGCGGAAGTAGTGATGCGCAAACGACGGCTCGATGCCATTGGAAGCATTGTTGGCGAGCGACAGGGAAATGGTGCCCGTGGGCGCAATCGAGGTGTGGTGTGTGAAGCGTGCACCCACCTCTGCCAGCTCATCGACGAGTTCCGGCGAGGCTTCCGCAATGCGCTGCATGTAGCGGCTGTAACGCGCGTGCAGCACTCGCCCGGCCACGCATGCCCCGACGCGCCAGCCATCCTTCACCATCTCCGGACGCTTGCGCAGCATTTCGCGCGTGACCGTGAATTCCTCGTTCATGATCGGCGCCGGGCCTTTTTCTTTGGCGAGGTCTAGCGCGGCTTCCCAGCCCGCAACCGCCATTTCGCGCGAAACGTTCTGGGTAAAGGCCACCGACTTCTTCGACCCGTACTTCATGCACAGCATCGTGATGCTCGATCCCAAGCCTAAGAAGCCCATCCCATGACGGCGCTTGCGCATGATTTCGTCACGTTGCTGCGCCAGCGGCAAGCCGTTGACCTCGACCACGTTGTCCAGCATGCGCGTGAAGATCTTCACTACCTTGCGGTAGGTTTCCCAGTCGAATCGCGCATCCTCCGTGAACGGATCGACCACGAACTTGGTGAGATTCACCGAGCCCAATAGACAGGAGCCGTACGCAGGCAAGGGCTGCTCGCCGCAGGGGTTGGTGGCGCGGACGTTTTCCGTCCACCAGTTGTTGTTCATCTCGTTCACTTTATCGATGAGGATGAAACCCGGTTCGGCAAAATCATACGTGGACGTCATGATCACATCCCACACGCGCCGCGCCGGCAAAGTCTTGTAGATCTTGCAGGCGACCAGTCCCTCCTCGTTCGCGACATACCCCTCCGTGTAGGGCCACTCGCGCCATACATACTTCGCGGTGTCGGAGAGATCTGGCCGCTCAGCCTCGAATTCCTGGCGGCCCAAGGGAAACGCCAGCGTCCAGTCGCCATCGGTTTTCACGGCTTTCATGAATTCATCAGTGACCAGCAGCGACAAGTTGAACTGCCTCAAGCGGCCGTTCTCACGTTTGGCGCGAATGAATTCCAGCGCGTCCGGATGTCCGATATCGAAAGTTCCCATTTGCGCGCCGCGCCGGCCGCCCGCCGAGGACACGGTGAAACACATTTTGTCGTAGATATCCATGAACGATAGAGGGCCAGACGTGTACGCGCCTGCGCCCGACACGTACGCGCCGCGCGGCCTCAAGGTCGAGAATTCATACCCAATCCCGCAACCCGCCTTGAGCGTGAGTCCGGCTTCATGAACCTTTCTCAGGATATCGTCCATTGAATCGCGAATCGTTCCCGAAACCGTGCAGTTGATTGTCGAGGTCGCGGGCTTGTGTTCGAGCGCCCCGGCGTTCGAGGTTACTCTGCCGGCAGGGATCGCGCCGTGGCGCAGGGCCCACAAGAATGACTCGTACCACTGTTCCCGGCCGGGCTCGTTTTCCACATCGGCAAGCGCGCGCGCGACGCGCTTATAGGTATCGTCCATCGATTTATCGACGGGCGAACCATCCTTCGATGTCAGACGATACTTTTTATCCCAAATGTCGAAAGAGGCTTCTTGATAAGGAATGCTGCCGACATCTTTGGGCTGTATTTTGACCACCGTATTCATGAGTATCCACGCCGCTCCGTTATAACTATCGAGCTGAAACCTGAACACAAATGGCTGTGTTCCCGCGAAAAAATCGTTGGCTGATTTAACAAAAGACTCATGGGACTCGACGGCTCGTTAGAACACAACATCTTGTGTTTGAACCGAGAGGGTACGGCGCGACAGCAACCAGCGTCAAGGCTTTTTTTCCAGTATTTTCTGCAAAAAAACTAGTTGTATATCAATGATATAGAGTATTTTGTGCAGAAATTAGCTGATTACACTTTCGCAAGCGAAGGTCAAGAGGAAAAAACGCAAATCGCAAGATATTGTGTTTGCACACGTTATCCACATTATGTTCCATTGACATTGATGCGCATCGGACTTTTATAGCTCGCGCATTCTCATATGAGCCGTGCCGTGGGCACTCGTCAGTCGGCTGCAGAAAGAAGTTGATCGTTTATTTGGCGCGCCGTTGACGACGGCTGCCGATTCCGGCGCGTGGCTGCCCGGAGCGCGCGGATGCGCAGAACATCACGGCGAAGGTCGCCAATGGTGTGCTGGAAGTCGCAATTCCCAAGCTAGCTCAAGTGCAGCCGCACCGGATCGCGGTCGAAGTCGCCTAAGGGGATCCGCCCGACGCATTCTTCCGTGTAATATCGCGTCGATACTGGCGAGGAGGCCGGACATCATGTCCGGCCTTGCTTTACCCGCCGGCCACGAGATACCCCTAAGGACCGCGCATGAGTCTGCGTCTCAAGTTTGCAGCAACCACGCTCGCAGTGGCCGCGATTAGCGGGCAGGTGCTCGCCGCGGTTCCCGCGACCGATGCCGCGCCGATGCCCACGCTTGCGCCCATGGTCAAGCGCGTCTCGCCTTCCGTCGTGAACATCGCCACGCGCGGGACCATTAAAGAGCAGCCGGGTCACAATCCGCTCCTGGATGACCCCTTTTTCCGCAGATTTTTCGACGCGCCGCAGGACTCGAAACCCCATGAACGTCAGTTCCAAAGCGCGGGTTCAGGCGTCATTGTCGACGCGAAAAACGGCTACATCATCACCAATCATCACGTGGTCGAGAACGCCAACGAGATCACCATCACGCTGCTCGATAACCGCACTTTCAGCGCTAAGATCGTCGGCAGCGACGAAGGTGCCGATGTCGCCGTATTGCAGGCCAAGCAGCCGAATTTAGTCGCCATGGCTCTCGGTGATTCGACCAAGCTCGAGGTCGGCGACTACGTTGTCGCCATCGGCAACCCGTTCGGCCTGCAGCACACGGTCACGGCCGGAATCGTCAGCGCGCTGGGACGCAGCGGCATTAATCCTGAGGGCGGCGGCTATGAGGATTTCATCCAAACGGACGCCTCGATCAATCCCGGCAACTCCGGCGGCGCCCTGGTGAATCTGCGCGGTGAGTTGGTCGGCATAAATTCCGCAATCCTGTCCCGCACCGGCGGCAACATCGGCATTGGTTTCGCGATTCCGGTCAACATGGTCCGCGGCGTCATGGACCAGCTCATTAAATACGGGCAAGTGAAGCGCGGCGTGCTCGGCGTTCAGCTCTACAGCGTCAACGCCGACATCGCCAAAGAATTCGGCCTCACCGAAACCACCGGCGCATTGGTGGCCGGCGTCGCCCGAGGATCAGCCGCAGAACGCGCGGGCATAAAAACCGGCGACATCATCACTTCGCTCAACGGCATTACCATGAAGAGCTCTGGCGAGCTGCGCAATGCCATCGGCATGCTGCATGTAGGGGACAAAATCGAACTGGGTCTGCTGCGCGACGGCAACCCGCATAAGGTCACCGCGTTGATCGCCGAGCGGGCGGAGCTAGAATCCGCGAGTGCCGCCGACATCAATCGAGGTCTCGACGGGGCGGAGCTGGCGGATGCGCCGGACGGCGGCGGCGTGCTGGTAAATAAAGTGCAAGAGGCAAGCGCCGCTTCCCAGGCCGGAATTCGCGCCAACGATGTCATCGTGGGTGTCGGACGAACACCGGTCACGAACATGAAGTCGTTTCGCGAGGCCGTGAAAGGCGCATCTGTGCTGGTACTCAAGGTTCATCGCGGCAGCGACACAGTTCTGCTGCCCGTGCGCTGACTTATGCGTCTGCTGTCCATCGTCATTCTCGGCGGCACCGGATTCCTCGGCACCCGGCTCGTCGCCCGCTTGATCAAAGACGGCCATCAAGTCACCGTCCTGTCGCGCGATCGTGAGCAACATAGGCATCTGCTGGTGCTGCCTGGACTCACACTGGAGAATTGCGATGTGTATCATGAACCGCAGCTCAGCGAGCAGTTCCGCGGTAAGGATGTCGTGATCAATCTCATTGGTATCCTCAATGAGCGCGGATTCAGCGGCGCAGGCTTCCGTCGCGCCCATGTCGAGTTGACCCAGCATGTATTGCAGGCTGCCAGATCCGCCGGCGTCCCTCGGCTGCTGCAGGTATCGGCGTTGAAAGCAGCGCCCAATGCACCAAGCTACTACTTGCGTTCAAAGGGCGAAGCGGAAAAACTCATTCGAGACCAGACTACGTTGGATTGGACCATCTTTCAGCCCTCGGTCCTGTTCGGTCCCGGCGATTCATTTTTAAATCGCTTTGCAGGATTGCTGGGAGCGATTCCATTTGTCTTTCCGCTGGCCAGGCCAAACGCCCGTCTGCAACCCGTATCGGTGGACGATGTGGTCGACGCACTGCTGCGCTGCCTGCATGGCGGCGCAAGCAGCCATCAAACCTATGAGCTTGGCGGCCCGCAGGTCTATACCTTGAAGGAAATTGTCAGCCTGGTGGCCAAACTGACGCGCCGGCGTCGTTGGATCTTAGGCCTGCCGAACTTTGCCGGGCGCATGCAAGCCTGCTTCATGAATTTCGTTCCCGGCCGTCCCTTCTCTGGCGACAACTACCGAACGCTCAGCGTCGACAGTGTGTGCAGCGACGATGGCTTCTCGAAGCTCGACATCAAGCCTAAATCCATGACGGCATCCGCGCGTCTGTTCTTGGGCGCGCAAGAGGACAATGCGCGGCTCAGCCATAATCGCGCGGCCTCCGCGCGGCGGTGACGTTTCATTTGCTGCTTTGCTGGCTGACGGCCGCCGGCGTGACATTGAGCGCCTCAGGGTCTTCTCGCTGTGACCATCGTGATGGCGATTCAGTTCTCGCCGGTGGACTTCTAGGGACTATCAGATGTTCCGCACACCAGCAGATCTCGCTGTGGTTGATCAAGCTTTGCCAACTCGCGAACGCGGCGGTAGAAGGCAGGCAGGTTTCCGCCTACTGCCTTCAACTGCCGCTCAAAGCCCGCTACACAGGCAAAGTACGTGGCGATCGATGCCAGGTGAGCATTGTTGATGTCTTGCGCGAACCAGGTGTCGAACGGCGCATGACCTCCCCATTGCGTTCGCAAGGCGACATAGGACTCGCGCATGGCTTCGAATGTCTCGCGCTTGTGCTCGCGCATCAGCGGCGGCGGCAGGCCCGAGGCATACAGCACGCGCAGCTGCGCGCGGCTATTGCTCATCAGCGCGATTACTTCCAAGTAGCGCTTTTGCTCCAACAGGTGTTCCGCTAGATCCTGATCGCGGCCTAGTTGCGTAAGCCAGCGCCGCACCCCCTCCTCTTCGACCGTGGTCGCAAGCGCCTCGTTGAACGATGCATCATTGCGCACGTACAGCAGTTGGTGAGTAAGCTCGTGGAAAATGATCGACGCCAGTTCCACATCATTCCAGCTCACCATCGTGCTCAAAATTGGGTCGTCAAAGTGTCCTAATGTGGAATACGCCGCGACGCCGCCGACGACCACGTCGAATCCTTGCGTGTGCAAACCGGCGGCAAAACGGCGCGCGTTGGCCTCGACGAAGTAGCCGCGGTAGGCCACGCATCCGACGATTGGAAAACACCATTTGATGGGATCGACGGAAAATTCCGGTGCTGCGACCACATTCCACACCACATAGGCACGGCCGATATCCGCGTATTTTCGATAGCTGCCGTTGTCCGGCAAACCTAGCTCATGGCTGGCGAAATCGCGTATGGCCGTGACTGACTTAAGTTGCGCGCGCAATTTTGACGGTGTCGATGGCATGTTGATGACGCGAACGATTGGTTCCCGTTTGGACATGAGCGATAACTGGCCTTCCGCGCTTTGCAGCAGGTAGCAACCGCCGCTCACCGCAGCGATCAGCGCGATCGCTACTGCCGCGCGGATTGGGACAGCGATGCTGTTAATATTCACGCATGCAAGTGTATCTGGTTGGCGGCGCCGTTCGAGACGCGCTGCTCGGTCTACCCGTCAAGGAACGCGACTGGGTCGTCGTGGGCAGCACCCGCGACGAATTGTTGCGCCTGAATTATCGCGAAGTGGGCCGTGACTTTCCGGTGTTCCTGCACCCCGACTCGCGCGAGGAACACGCGCTGGCGCGCCGGGAGAGGAAAACTGCGCCCGGATATCGCGGCTTTGCGGTCGAGTTCGGGCCGGAAGTAACCCTTGAAGAGGATCTCGCGCGCCGCGACCTGACCATCAATGCCATTGCGCAAGCGGTCGATGGGTCATTCATCGACCCCTACCGCGGCCAGCGCGACTTGAACGCTCGCGTGTTACGGCATGTCTCGCCTGCATTCATCGAAGATCCGGTGCGCATTCTTAGGCTCGCGCGCTTCGCCGCCCGCTTCGCTCCGCTGCGCTTTCAGGTGGCTCCCGAGACCCTGTTGCTGATGCGCGAAATGGTCGCGCGAGGAGAGGCTGACGCCTTGGTGGCTGAACGCGTGTGGCAGGAAACTGAAAAGGCGCTGCGTGAAGCCGGCGCCAGCGTGTTTTTCCAGGTGCTGCGCGATTGTGGCGCCCTGAAGCTGGTGTATCCGGAAATCAATGCACTATTTGGCGTGCCGCAGCCAGAGAAATGGCATCCTGAAATCGATACCGGTGTGCACACCTTGATGGTGCTCGATCAAGCGGTGCGCTTGAGCGCGGATGCGAAAGTCCGCTTTGCGGCATTGGTCCACGATCTCGGCAAAGGCGCGACGCCGCATGCGGAGTGGCCTGGCCACAAAGGACACGAAGAGCGCAGCGTGTCGCTGATCGAATCGCTGTGCGACCGATTAAAGCTGCCGAGCGAGTATCGCGAGCTCAGCATCATCGTGGCGCGTTACCACGGCAATGTGCACCGTGCGTTTGAACTGCGGGCCAACACCATTCTAGGAATCCTGGAAAGGATCGACGCGTTTCGTCGGCCGGAGCGGTTTGCGCAAGCGCTGCTGGCCTGCGAGGCGGATTCACGCGGTCGCTTAGGATTGGAAGAGACTCCTTATCCGCAGCGGCAATACCTGCAGGCGGCGCGCGATGTCGCCGCAACCATAAAGCCCACCCCGGAAGACATCGCGGATCAGGTCGGTCCGTTGATTGCGGAGCGCATCCATCAGCGCCGGCTGCGCGCCATCACCGAGCTAACCACGCGTGCCCAGCCGCGCAATGATGTTTGATACCGTGTTCCGGTAGAAAACGTTCATACAATCCGCGCGATACATAGCCGATGTGGGGCGTTGCGAGCAGGTTGGTCATGTTCCGGAACGCATGATTGGGCGGCAGAGGCTCATGGTCGTCCTAAAGCGAATGTCGCAAGTCCAAGAGCTCAAAGCCCGACAGCGCAATGTCTAGGTCTCGCAGCCACGCCATGGCCTTGAAGCGCTCACCCATTTCGCCTGGCAGCATCAGCTGCCGCGCTTGATGGGCAAGACGCGCGAATAGATTCTCATCGTCGCCTGCGGCGAGTCGCATCTCCCGATCAATGCTCAAGCCTGCCAGAAAGTGCGCCTGGGTCGTAAAGCCGGCAAGCTCAAAACCCGCCTCTTCGGAAGCTTCGGCCAGGCGCGTAAAGTCCACCCAAGCCGTGATGTCCTGCAATCCGATGTTCGCGAAGGGATCCTCGCTGAGGCGATGGCGGAAATGGCAAACCAGGGTGCCATCGCGGCGTTCCGACAAATAGTACTGCGCACGCGGCAGGCCATAGTCGAACCACAAGACCGCACCCCTGCGCAATGGCCGTGTGACGGCATGGGTCCAGGCGCCGATGCGCGCGCAGTACTCTGATACATAGCCGTCATCCCAGGCGCCGTTTACTGCAGCGAGCTCGCGGCAAATTTTTATCATCGCTGCCTCCGCAGGACGCGCGGCCCAGGCGAAATCCTCATCGCGAATCGCGACGCCCAGCTCTTCGACGTCATTCGCGTGCCAGCGAAAGCGAGCCACCGGCAACGCGTCCAGTACCTCATTCGCGAGAATCACGCCATCGAAAGGTGCCTCAAGCGGGCGATCGAGCCAATGCACGCGCTGAAGCAAATGCGGCAGCCTTTTTTCGAGATGCTGGCGCTGACGTTGGCGCAAATCCGCGCTGATCTCGAGAATCCAATAGTTCTCAGGCAGTTGGCCCTGCACCTCAAGGCGCGCCAACACATCCGCTGCCAAGCGGCCGCTGCCGGCACCTATCTCCAGCACGGATCCAGCGCTTAACTTCCGCAGAACCTCGGCGCACTGCACCGCCACGCATGCGCCAAAGAGGCGCGAAGTTTCCGGCGCCGTGATGAAGTCACCGTCAGGGCCCAGCTTTTGAGCGCCGCCGCTGTAGTAACCCAAGCCCGGCGCATATAGCGCGAGATCCATGAAGCGCTCGAAACTAAGCCAGCCGCCTGCCGCCGCTATTTGGCTGGCGAGGAACTCGCACACTTTGGCGTTGTGCTCGGCCGCGGCATCAAAAGGCATCATTTCACGCAGCCGCATCTCTTACGGTATCGTTGCGGCGAATGGTCGTCATGAATGACAATTTTGCGCTGCGTGATCAGGTCGTGATGATCACCGGGGGCGCACGTCGCGTGGGCGCCGAGATTGCGCGCGCGCTGCACGCGGCGGGTGCCAATGTGCTGATTCATTATCGCTCGTCGGCAGCGGCCGCTATCGCCCTGGCGGATGAATTCAACGGAATTCGTGCGCATTCCGCGGCGATCTTTGCGGCGCATCTTTTGAGCGCCGACGCGCCGGATAAATTGGTCGCGGCGACTCTGCTGGAATTCGGGCGCCTGGACATATTGGTCAATAATGCTTCGAGTTTCTACCCAACGCCCATCGGCCAGATCACCCTGCCGCAATGGGATGATCTGATGGGCAGTAATTTGCAAGCGCCGCTGTTCTTGTCGCAAGCGGCTGCGCCCAGCCTTCGGGCGCAACGCGGACTCATTATAAATATGATCGACATTCATGCCGAGCGACCCCTGAAGGCGCATCCGGTTTATAGCGCGGCTAAGGCGGGACTTGCCATGCTGACTCGCGCACTGGCACGCGAGTTGGGTCCGGAGATTCGCGTCAACGGCATTGCCCCCGGGCCCGTGCTGTGGCCGGAGGGCGAGATGGACGAGGAACTGAAGCGCGAGATCATCGACAAGACGGCGCTGAAGCGCCAAGGCACGCCGCAGGATATCGCCCGCACAGCGCTGTTCTTGGCGAAGGATGCACCGTATATCACCGGCCAAATCATCGCGGTGGACGGCGGCCGCAGCATCTAGCGCAACGCATCAGGATTTTGTGGCCGCCGGCCGGGCGCGCCAGGATTCCAAATCCGCGGCGTTGCGCTCGAGAATCACCCCGACATCGCGCGAGCGGCGAATGGCGCCGGGCTTGCTCAAGGAAATGCTCACCCAGCTCACGCTGAATTCCTCAAGAATAAGCATGGCGATATGTTCGCCGAGGGTTTCCACCAGGTGGAAGCTGGATTCCTCGACAAAGGCAAGGATGCGTTTTGCGACTCCCTTGTAGTTAAGCGTGTCGTCGATGCAATCGGACAGGGCCGCCTTGCGAATATCGGCACTGAACTCAATATCGATGACGACCGTCTGTTTGACCTGCCTTTCCCAGTCGAAAATACCGACGATGGTCTCAGTCTTCAGCGTGTGAATAAATATTTTATCCAAAGGTTCAATCCTCTATGGCCCCGAGTTCCCAGTTGGCTCGAGCGCTCATCCCCACACTGGAGCGCATGCCTGCGGCCAGCCTCATGCAGCCCGCCAGCGCAATCATGGCCCCGTTGTCCGTGCAAAATTCGGTGCGCGGGAAATGGAGCTCTGCGTTCGACTCCCGTACGACGGCTGCCAGCCGTTCGCGCAAGCGGCGATTCGCGCCCACGCCGCCCGCGATCACCAGACGCACATGACCCGTCTGCTTGAGGGCGCGCCGGCACTTTTCCGCCAACGTCTCGACCACGGCCTCCTCGAAGCCGCGCGCCACATCGGCTCGGAGCCCCTCTCGCAATTCACGGCCGCGCAAGGCTACTAGGACGGCGGTTTTCAGGCCACTGAAACTAAAATTGAGGCCGGGCCGGTCGAGCATCGGCCGTGGAAAAGTGAATGCGCCGCTGCGGCCGCTTGCCGCGAGCGAAGCCAGTGCGGCGCCGCCCGGATAGGGGAGCCCGAGCAGTTTGGCGGTCTTGTCGAAGGCCTCCCCCGCGGCATCGTCCAGAGTCTCACCCAATATCCGGTAGCGGCCCAAGGCCTCGACATCGACTAGCTGCGTGTGGCCGCCTGACACCAACAGGGCGAGGAATGGGAAGGTGACCGGTTTGGGCTCCAACAGGGGTGCCAGCAGGTGGCCTTCCAAGTGGTGGATGCCCAGCGCCGGCTTTTTCCAGGCCAAACTCAGGGCGGTCGCGAACCCCTCGCCCACGAGCAATGCCCCTATCAAGCCGGGGCCGGCCGTATATGCGATCCCGTCAATTGATGCCGGGTCCGACTGGGCCTCCGACAACGCCTCCCGAACCAGTGGCAAAAGACGGCGAACGTGGTCTCGGGACGCGAGTTCCGGCACAACGCCCCCATATGCCTGGTGCATCACGACTTGGCTGTGAAGCCGATGCGACAGAAGGCCGCGCGCTTCGTCATAGACGGCGACTGCGGTCTCATCGCATGAGGTCTCGATGCCTAAAACACGCATATTTTTGCCTTTTGCAGGAGCGCACTTTAGAATGCGCCCCCCTGTCGCCCGAATCCCTAGGCGGCCGTGCCACCAATTGAGGTTTGAATGCCCAGCGTTCGCGTTCGTGAGAATGAATATTTTGATGCCGCCCTGCGTCGCTTCAAGCGTGCCTGTGAAAAGGCGGGCGTTCTCACCGAGCTGCGGCGCCGTGAATTCTACGAGAAGCCGACCCAAGAACGTAAGCGAAAAAAAGCCGCCGCGGTTAAACGGCATTTGAAGCGCCTGTCGCGCGAAAATATGCGCGGCACGGGACAACAGCCAGCCAGCCCTCCGCCGGCTGCCCCGTCACGACCTTCCTACTAAGGAATTGGCTGCGGCTTGGCTACCCTTAAAGAGCGAATTACCGACGATATGAAGGCGGCGATGCGCTCCGGCGAAAAGCAGCGGCTTGGCGTGATTCGCATGATCACCTCGGCCATCAAGCAGCGAGAAGTCGACGAACGCATCACTCTGGACGATGCGCAGGTATTGAGCGTGCTCGAGAAAATGATCAAGCAGCGCAAGGAATCTGTGGAGCAGTTCAAGGCGGGCAACCGCCAAGATCTCGTGGACAAGGAATCGGCGGAAATCACTCTGCTGCAGGGCTACATGCCCTCGCAGTTGAGCGCCGCGGAACTCGACGCACTGATCAGCGAAGCCATTGCTTCCAGCGGCGCGGCGAGCATCAAGGACATGGGCAAGGTCATGGGCTCGATCAAGGCCAAGGCCCAAGGCCGCGCCGACATGAGCGTGGTCGGGGCGAAAATCAAAGCCAAGCTGGGCGGTTAACCTCAAGGGCGGTCCATGACCGGCCGAATTCCAGACTCGTTTCTCGACGAACTCGTATCGCGCTCGGATATCGTGGAGATCATCAGTGCGCGCGTGCCGCTAAAAAAGGCCGGCCGCGAGTACAAAGCCTGTTGCCCATTTCACAACGAGAAATCCCCGTCATTTTCGGTCAGCGCCGACAAGCAGTTCTATCACTGCTTTGGCTGCGGCGCACACGGCACCGTCATCGGCTTTCTCATGCAATACGAGAAGATGGAATTTCTCGATGCCGTTGCGGATTTAGCCCAACGCGCCGGGCTCGAATTGCCGCGCGAGGCGCGAGCGGAGCGCGAACCGGGCAGTGCCGATTTGCACGATCTCATGCTCCGTGCGGCAGGTTTTTTCGAGCAGAATTTGGCGGACAATGCGCGCGCCAGGGCCTATGTACAGCAGCGCGGCATCGATGCAAAGACCTGCGTCCAATTCGCCTTGGGCTACGCGCCGGATGCATGGGAGGCCCTGCTTAAACGCTTCGGAACTCAAGAAGATGAGCGCCTGCGGCTGCTGCAAGTCGGGCTCGTTGTGGAGCGCAGCGGCGAAAGAACCAGCGGTTTTTACGATCGGTTTCGCGACCGGCTGATGTTCCCAATTCGTGATTCGCGGGGCCGAGTCATCGGCTTCGGCGGCCGCGTGATCGATGAAGGCGAGCCCAAGTACATGAACTCGCCGGAGACACCGCTGTTTCACAAGGGCCGCGAACTTTATGGGCTGTACGAAGCGCGGCAGGCGCGCGCGGATTTCAAGCGGTTGGTTGTGGTCGAGGGCTACATGGATGTGGTTAGGCTACACCAAGCCGGAATCAACTATGCCGTCGCCACCTTGGGTACCGCGACCACGCAGGAACACCTGAACAAAGTTTTCCGGCAGACCCACGAAGTCGTGTTCTGCTTCGACGGCGATCACGCAGGACGCAAGGCCGCTTGGCGGGCCCTGGAAAACGCGCTGCCCCTTGCTTTGGACGGACGTGAATTGAAATTCATGTTTCTGCCCGAGGGACACGATCCGGACACGTTGGTCGCGCAAGAAGGGGCGGAAGCCTTCGAGATTCGAATGAAGGAGGCGTTGCCGCTCTCCGAATATCTGGTGCAGCAACTGATCGCCGAGGTTGATTTGGATCACGTTGACGGGCGCGCAAAGTTGAAGGCGCTGGCGGGTCCCTTGTTTGCCCGCATGCCTGAGGGCATTTACAGGGAAATGCTGGCCGACCGCCTTGCCTCGCGAGTCGGCATGCCCGCCAATAAACTCAAGGAATTCTTCGCGGTCGGCGCGCCGAAGCGGCGGGCAAACCCCTCGGAACTGCGGGTTCGGCCGCGCGGTCGAATGAGTGTTGGGCGCGGTAATTTGCTGACCCAGGCCATTACGTTGGTCCTGCACCATCCTGCGGCGGCGGGCGCGATCGAGGAACCCGACCTGCTGAGCAGCATCGATAAGCCCGGTGTTGCCGCGCTCAAGGAGCTGCTGGAGCAGGCGGCAACCGCCTCGTCGCCCAGTACGGCGATGCTCCTGGAACGCTGGCGGGATCGTCCCGAGTACGAGCGGCTGGCCGAGCTCGCCATGCAAGACCCGCTGGTCGCGGATACCGCGGCAGCTGCAAAGGAACTAAAGATGGCGGTCGAAAAACTGCTTGAGGAATGCGGTCCGGGGCGCCGGATGGACGAATTGCTGAAAAAGGCGCAGGAATTGGGCTTGAATTACGATGAAAAGGCCGAATTAAGCAGTCTTCTCAAGTCCAAGGGACGCTCCCGGGCGCCCTCCTGAACGCCAAGCATTTGTGGCTACGGAATGGCCAAAATCGTATACTGCTCGGCTTGCATTTTAAAATGTCCAGACCCTAAAACGAGGCGTCCACCTTGATCAAAAAAGCGCCAGCAGGCACAGCGACTCAAATCGCGGACGAGCGTCAGTCGCAATTGAAACTATTGATCGCGCGCGGCAAGGAACAGGGCTACCTCACCTACGCTGAAGTCAACGATCACTTGCCGAGCGAAATCGTCGATCCAGAACAGATCGAAGATATCGTCAACATGATTAACGACATGGGTATTCCGGTGTATGAAAAGGCACCGGATGCCGAATCGTTGCTGCTGACGGATGCCACCGCTGCACCGGATGAAGAGGCGGTTGAAGAAGCTACCGCAGCGCTCGCCAACTTGGACGCTGAATTCGGACGCACCACAGATCCGGTGCGGATGTACATGCGCGAAATGGGCACTGTCGAACTGCTGACTCGCGAAGGCGAAATTCGCATCGCCAAGCGCATCGAAGAGGGCCTCGAAGCCGTGAAGATTGCGCTCGGCAGCTACCCGGGCACCTACGATCTGTTGCTGCGGCATTACGAAACCGTCAAAGCCGGCCAGATGCGGCTCGTCGATGTCATCGTCGGCTTCGTCGATCCGAATGCACCGGACGAAATTGCGCAGCCGCAGAATCCGAAGATGATGGCGCTGGAACGCGAGGAAGCCGCCAACGACGACGACGAGGCGGATGGCGATGAAGAAGAAGAGGCCATCGACACCGGCCCGGATCCGGAGGAAGCCGCGAAGCGCTTCAGTTCGATCGCGAAGGTGCATCATCAATTCTTGAATGCACTCGACAAGCTCGGATCGAAGGACCCCAAGACCTTGAAGATTCGCAAGAAGATTTGCGGCGAACTGATGGAACTCAAGCTCTCGCCCAAGATGTTCGATCAATTGATCGACAACCTGCGACAGCACGTGACCGAAGTGCGGCTACTCGAAAAGGAAATCATGTTCCTTTGCATCAAACAGGCCGGCATGCCGCGCAAGGATTTCATTTCGACGTTTCCCAAGAACGAAACCAGCACGCGCTGGCTCGATAAGCACATCAAGGCCAAGAAGCGCTATTCGGGACCGCTAGCGAAATTCAAGGACGAGATCGAGCGGCGCCAAAACAAGCTCAAGGATCTGGAAGGCCTATTCCACGTCCTCATCAATGAGATCAAGGAAATCAATCGCGAGGTTTCCATCGGCGAAGCGAAGGCGCGTCGCGCGAAGAAGGAAATGGTCGAAGCCAACCTGCGCTTGGTGATCTCGATCGCCAAGAAATACACCAATCGCGGCTTGCAGTTCCTCGACCTGATTCAGGAAGGCAACATCGGCCTGATGAAGGCCGTCGACAAATTCGAGTATCGGCGCGGTTACAAGTTTTCGACCTATGCGACGTGGTGGATTCGCCAGGCAATTACCCGTTCCATCGCGGACCAGGCGCGCACCATCCGCATTCCTGTGCACATGATTGAGACTATCAACAAACTGAATCGCATTTCCCGGCAAATGCTGCAGGAGATGGGCCGTGAGCCGACTCCGGAAGAACTTGCCGTGCGCATGGAAATGCCTGAGGACAAGGTTCGCAAGGTGCTGAAGATTGCCAAGGAACCGATCTCGATGGAGACCCCGATCGGCGATGACGAGGATTCGCATTTAGGCGACTTCATCGAGGATATCTCGGTGTCCTCGCCGATCGACTCTGCGACCACTGAGAGCTTGCGCGAAACCACCCACTCGGTATTGGCGCAGCTGACGCCGCGCGAGGCAAAGGTCTTGCGCATGCGATTCGGCATCGACATGAACACCGATCACACGCTAGAGGAAGTGGGCAAGCAGTTCGATGTCACTCGCGAGCGAATCCGGCAGATAGAAGCCAAGGCACTGCGCAAGCTGCGTCATCCCAGCCGCAGCGAGCAGCTGCGCAGTTTCTTGATGGATGATTGATCGCAAGGGCCCGGAAACGGGCCCCTATTTTTAGCCGGCGACCACTTCCACCGTCAGATACCGCTCGCTGTTGAGCGAATTGGCAACCAGGCAGCTGCTCTCCGCCTTTTCCAAGAGTTTTTTTGCCCGCTCCACGTCTGCGCCGGCTGCGACATGGAGCTTGGCGTGCGTGTCGAAGCGCGTGAAGCGCATCTTGCCTTCAACGCGGTCCAATGTCCCTTGAGTGCGCGCCTCGAGGCGTTGCCAAGAGAACTTGGACGCCGTCGCGATGGCCCGGAAACCTAGCACAAAGCAGTCCGCCACCGAAGCGGTCAGCAATCCTTCGGGCGACCACTGATTGCCTGGGCCGTCGAATTCCTTGGGCGGCGAGGATTCGATGATCCGGACACCCTCGGTGGACAGCGGCACGTCGCCATCCGGTCGGACGGACGCATTGACAGTGTAGCGATGTGGGAAGGGATGCATAAAGTTCTCCGCGAAACTGCAGTTAGATTATTCACGGCGCCGTGCCGTGCGCGTAAAGCTTGAGCTCGGCACTGTGGTCGACCATGCGTATCATGCGCTCGAATCTCAGGCCGATTTTTTCCAAGACGGCGATCGACGACCAGTTATCGGGCGAGGTGATCGCAACGATGCGCTTCAGACTAAGCACGTCGCGGGCATGGGCGAGCACCGCAGCGGCGGATTCGACGGCGTATCCTAACGACCAGAAGCGCGACAGAAACGCGAATCCAACGTCCGGGGCATGTAATCCTTCGCGCTTGACCAGGCCGCAAATTCCGATCGGCGAGCCGTCGCGCAGACAGGCGGCATACAAGCCGAAGCCGTTGCGCGAGTAGCTGTCCATCGGCCCCTGCAGAATGTATTCGCGCGCATCCGCGAGCGTTCTGACTCCCTTGTCGCCGATGAAGCGCATGAACCCCTCCTCATTCAACAATTGCAAGATGAAATCGGCATCGTTGAAGTCGAGCTCGCGCAAGTCGAGCCGCGAGGTCCTTATGACGCTGGAGGATTGAATGGCGCTCATGTGGCTTCGGTGGCCGCGGCAACCAAGCCGAATACGTCGGCCAATACCTGGTACGAACGTCGCCGCGCTGCTGCATCAAAGGTCCAGGTATTGATCACGATTTCATCCAGTTCGAGTCTGCGCGCCAACGCCTGCAGCTTTTCGGCGACCTGGGCGGCGTCTCCCACCAAGGCCTTTGCGCGCAGCTTGTCTATCATCGCACGCTGCACGTCGCTGTACGCATAAGCGGCTGCATACTCCGGCGATTCCAACGGCAGCCTCAGTCCCTTCTCGAAGCCCGTGCGCCAATATTCTCGAGTCATCAACAGACGCCGCGCCTCGCTCTCGGTGTCGGCAGCCAACGCCCAGACGCATATTGTCGCCTGGGGCCGTGGATAGCGCTCAGTGGGCCGATAGTTTCTGCGATATAGATTCAAGGCTTCCTCGACCCCGGCGCCCTCGGTGAAGAAATAGGCGTACGCATAGGGAAGGCCAAAATGCGCAGCTAGCTGCGCGCCGTAGTCCGAGCTTCCCAGTATCCACAATTGCGGGCTGCTGGCACTGGTGGGAAGCGCCATGATGTTTTGATACGGATGGCCTGCGGGAAGCGCAATGCCTGAGACCCAGTGCTGCAGTTCCTGCACCTGGCGTGGAAATTCCTCGGCACCGTGCGGATGGGGATTAAGTGCGTGCGCGGTCAATCCGTCGGATCCCGGTGCACGGCCCACACCCAGGTCGATGCGGCCCGGAGCGATTGCCTCGAGCACTCTAAATTGCTCGGCTACCTTGAGCGCGGAATAGTGCGGCAGCATCACGCCGGCGCTGCCTACGCGAATCCGCCGTGTGGTCGCGGCGACCGCCGCGATCAGAATTTCGGGCGCTGTGCCGACGATGCTGGCGCTATTATGATGCTCCGAGACCCAATAGCGTTCGTATCCCAACGCGTCGCAGTGCTGCGCGAGCGCGATGGATTCTCGGATCGCGACGTCCTGAGTGCTGCCCGCTGAGGAGGGGGACTGATCGAGCACGGACCACTTCATCGTGCGGTCGGCACTTCCGGTTCAGGACGCGCGGCCTCAAGCATTGCGGCAATTTCACGCGAGTCCGCATCGTCCGCGTGTTGCAAATGCTGTAGCACGCCTTCTTGATCCGCTTGCGAACGGTTTTGACTCACCTTCCACTTGCCGGTGAGGCTCACAATCGAGAATTCGAATCCGACAATTAGGCTGAGCATTTTCTCGATGTATGGCGCCGGCGCGTCGTCAATTTTCCACGGCATCGAACGCGGCGCTTCATGCGTCCGGGTCAAGCCGGCGACAAAGTCCCGCAGCCACGTTGTATCTTGGACAAAACGTAACGTGCCGCTAGCGTGTACCACCGCATAATTCCATGTTGGCACGACCTCGCCGGTTTTTGCCTTGGTTGGATAGAACGACGGCGAAATATATGCATGCGGTCCCTGAAAGATCGCGAGTGCCTGCGTTTCGGCTCGATATTCCCGCCATAGCGGATTGGCACGTGCAATGTGACCGCGAATCGACCCGTGCGGCGCAGGATCATCGAGCGTCTGCACGGGCACGTGATTCGCAATAAGTCCCGAGCTGCACTGCGTTACGAGGGTACTCAAGGGGCGCGCCCGCATCAGTGCGCGCATCACTTCGGTGCGGGTTTCGTTGAAATGCGCGGGAAGGTACAAGATTCATCCTCAGCAAGCCGTCAACACCAGACTAAATGTTATTAGCCCTCATGGCGAGCGCGGAAGCAATGTGCCCTAATATCCTTTAGATGTACCAAATAATTGACTTATCGGGGGCTTTAAGTATCTTTACGGCAGTGGACGGCGCTGTACCAATGGATGCCGTCAGCCAAGACACGGCCCGTCAAATTAGCAATCACTTCCTCGGCGCGGTGAAAACGCCGCGCGACGACGGCTCGATACTGCGCGTGGAGACGATTTATGACCCAGGGCATGCCCAAATGAAAGTGGCCGCGATCGGCTCCCTATCCGCGTTGCCAATATTTTTGCGTTGTTAGGCGTGATCGTCGAGGAATAAGTCGAGCGGCCGGACTGCGGACGCCATCCTGCAGTTCTTGACAAACAAAGCAGCCGGCGCGGATTATTTCCGGTCTAATGTGCCGAAACATCAAAACTCTATTTAACTTTAGCCCTCCGGTAACCGACGAGGAGATTCGTGCGGCCTCGCTGCAGTTCGTACGCAAGGTGAGCGGTTTCCGCAGCCCGTCCAAGCCCAACGAGCACGCATTTCTTGGCGCGATCGAAGAAATCGAGGCTGCGTCACGCAAGCTTCTCGACTCATTGGAAACCATTGCGCCGGCGAGAAACAGAGAAGCGGAAGCCGCAAAAGCGAAATCTCGCGCTGCCCTGCGATTTTCCCGAGTGAGCTAGATCGATAGATCCAATCAGGCCGATGTGCTCATCGTTGGTGCGGGTCCGACCGGCTTGGTATTGGCGCTTTGGCTCACCAAATGCGGCGTGCGCGTACGAATCATCGATAAATTGGCGGCCTCGGGCACGACATCGCGTGCGCTCGCTGTCCAAGGGCGAACACTTGAGTTCTATCGACAGATGGGATTCGCGCACGCCGTGGTGGACCGAAGCCATAAGGTGCCAGCTGTAAATCTTTGGGTCAAAGCTAAGCCGGCGGCCCGCATCCCACTCGAGAATTTGGGACAAAGCCTCACGCCCTTTCCCTTCCCCGTGATTTTCCCGCAGGACGAACACGAAGCGCTGCTGATCAAGCGCCTCAGCACTCTTGGCATAGAAGTGGAACGATTGGCGGAACTGGCCGATTTTGAGGAGCACGGCAGCGGGATTCGCGCGACCGTGCGCAAGGAAGCGGGCGAAGATACCAGCAGCTATGCTTACCTTGCCGGTTGCGATGGCGCCCGCTCTCGAGTGCGAGAGGTACTTGGCGTGAAATTTCCCGGGGGAACCTACGACCATTTGTTTTATGTCGCGGATGTCGAGGCCGCAGGATCGCCTATGAATGGCGAAGTGCACGTCGATCTCGATGATACAGATTTTCTCGCGGTTTTCCCGCTGCAACAGGGCGGCAGAGCGCGGCTGATCGGGTCGATTCGCGACGATGCAGCGAAGGATCACGAGCATCTTCAGTTTGCAGACGTGCGGGGCCGCGCTATGCAGAATCTTAAGGTTCAAGTCAACACGGTCAATTGGTTTTCGACGTACCGCGTCCATCATCGCGTCGCACTGCAATTTCGCAAAGGCCGAGCGTTCTTGCTGGGTGACGCTGCGCATATTCATAGCCCGGTCGGCGGGCAGGGAATGAATACCGGCATCGGCGATGCAGTCAATCTCGCTTGGAAGCTGGCCGCTTCGCTGAAGGAGCCGTTCAGTGCTTCGCTGCTCGATAGCTACGAGCCAGAGCGGATTGCATTTGCGCGACGATTGGTGGCGACAACGGATCGCGCGTTCACCGCGGTGATCAGCAGCAGCGCATTCGCCCGATTCGTGCGCACCAGAGTCATTCCGGTTCTTGCCCCCGCATTGTTGCGGCTGCCGGCGTTGCGAAGATTGGCCTTCCGAACGGTTTCGCAAATCGGGGTGAACTACCGTG
Source organism: Gammaproteobacteria bacterium (assembly GCA_041690895.1). Taxonomy (GTDB): domain Bacteria; phylum Pseudomonadota; class Gammaproteobacteria; order Steroidobacterales; family Steroidobacteraceae; genus Bog-1198. The sequence continues at coordinate 2,915 of JBEPVT010000010.1, read as the reverse complement.
ATAGCCCGCTGAGCCGCGGCGAGGCAGGAAAATTACGCGGCGGAGATCGATTGCCTTGGGTGAAATTCGATCAGGGCGGGGAAGACAATTTTGCTGCGTTAACTTCGATGGATTGGCAAATCCACGTCTACGGCGGGGCCGCCGCAGACTTGCGGGCGCTCGCCGACAGCCGCAGAATCCCGCTGCGCGTTTTTCCGTGGGATGCGGCGACAGAGAAGGCCGGACTGCTGCACAGCGCCGTGTATTTGATTCGTCCGGACGGCTACATCGGCTTGGCCGATGCCGCCGGCGGTGCGTCGGCTGTCAGCGGATATCTCAGCGAGAAGAACTTGAGACCAATAAATTACCAAGGGGATGAGTATGAGTAGCAGGCGCGCCTTCATAAAATTTCTGGCCGGGAGCCCCTTGTATTCGGGGCTTGGGTATTTCGGCCGCTCTTTCGCGGACACCGAGCCGGCACAGGCCGGCGATGGTCTGATCGGTCGTGCCGGCGATGCGCTGGACGTGTTCGATTTCGAACCGGTGGCGCACCGGAACATACCGCCTGCTCATTGGGGCTACTTGGTCAGCGGCGTGGACGGAGAAGATACGCTCAAGGCCAACCGCGTGGCCTATTCACATTATCAATTGCAGACGCGCCGATTGGTCGACGTCAGCAATATTGACATGAGTCTCGAACTGTTTGGCGCGAGGTTCAACAGCCCCATTATTCTTTGCCCGCTCGGCGCGCAGAAAGCCTTTCACCCGGATGGGGAAATCGCGGTGGCAAAAGCCGCGAAATCCAGAGGACATCTGCAGATTCTCTCGACCGTCGCATCCACGGGGGTCGAAGATGTCATCGCTGCGCGCGGCGCTCCCGTATGGTTCCAGCTCTACACAACCTCCAGTTTCGATGTGACCACCAAATTGGTCAAACGCGCCGAAGCGGCCGGTTGCCCCGCCGTCGCAGTGACGGTCGACTTACCGGCAGGCAGGAGTATAGAGACAGCTTTACGGCTCGCACGCACCGATACTCGAACCTGCACAACCTGCCATGGGCCGACCGGATCCGGGCTGTTTTCGCGCCCGATGTTTTCGCAGATAGATACGGCCGGCTTGCAGATCACGTCATCCTCGCTCACTTGGGACTTCATCAAAAGGCTCAGAGACCTTACCAAGATGAAAATCCTCATCAAGGGGCTCGAGTCCGCTCAAGACGCGGGCCTTGCCGTGAGCAACGGTGCCGATGGCATCATCGTCTCTAACCATGGCGGCCGCGCCACTGATACCGGCCGAGGCACGTTGGAGTGCCTGCCGGAAATCGTCGCCACAGTGCGCGGCCGAATTCCTGTCATTATCGATGGCGGCGTTCGGCGAGGCACGGACGTTCTCAAGGCCCTTGCCTTAGGCGCGACCGCGGTAGGGATTGGCCGTCCCTATATCTGGGGACTGGGAGCCTATGGCCAACCGGGCGTCGATCGTGTGCTAGAACTCTTGAACAGGGAATTGACGCTCGCCATGGTGGGAGTCGGTGCGCGCAATCTGCGCGAGATCACGCGCGCTTCCGTGATTCGGCCGGCCTAGTTTCGAAGTGTTCGCCGAACCTGGTAGAGTTCAAATCCCAAGCCACCAGGAACTACTGTGCTCAAGACGCTCGAGGCGATCCGGCCGCTAACATTGGCGGAAATGCAGGAAGCGCGCCGCAGAATTGCGGGCAGCATTGTACGCACACCCCTTGTGCGTCTTGACCTGGGGCCAAAATTCCCCGACATCCGCCTTAAGCTCGAGAATTTGCAGGCTACGAATTCCTACAAACTTCGCGGAGCCGTCAATGCCGTGGCGATGCTCTCGGAGGCCGAACGAAAGTTAGGCGTGTGGACGATCAGTGCGGGCAACGCGGGGCAAGGCGTCGCGTATGCTGCGAGACACGCAGGTGTCCCGTGCACGGTTGTCGCGATAGAGACCGCGCCGACCGCAAAGATGGATCGCATGCGGGCGCTCGGCGCGAAACTCGTGCCGGTACCTTACGAAGCCGCATGGCGCGCTTTGGGTGATCGCGCCTACCCTGGAGTGACCGGGACGTTGGTGCACCCCTTCGATGATCAGAATTTCATCGCCGGTCACAGCACGATGGGCTTTGAGATCCTGGAAGACGCGCCCGATACCGTTGCCGTCATTGCCGCAATCGGCGGCGGCGGACTGCTCGCCGGGGTAGGTAGTGCCCTCAAGGCGCTGAAACCAGCTATCAAGATTTGGGGCGTGGAACCCGAGACGGCTGCGCCGGCGGCCCTGTCGTTTTCGATGGGCTCGGCGCAGGTATTCAAGGACTGGAAAGTCTCATTCGTCGATGGCGCGGGTGGCCAGAGTCTTTTTCCGCGCATGTGGGAACGGCTTAAACCCGTTGTCGACGGTGCCATTGTGGTTAGCTTGGAGCAGACCAAGGACGCGATGCGCCTGTTGGCGGAGAAAGCGCGGGTCATCGCAGAAGGTGCAGGATCGTTGTCACTGGCCGCAGCGCTCACCGGAAAGGCCGGGCCAGGACCCATCGTGGCAATCGTCTCGGGCGGGAACATCGACTTGGCCAAGTTTAGCGAACTCATAGCATCGCCTGCACATTGAGTATCCCCATCTAAACGTTGCAGCAGCGGCTGCGCTCGAGCGAGCGGCCCTCAGGTTTGCAGGAGGGACGACGCCTTGATGCATGGACTCGCGACCTTGAGCTTCAAGCTCGCTGCCGGCAGGAACTTCGATCCGGCGGAAATCGCCGATCGCAACGAAAATCGCTTGCGAATTACGCAGCTCACTCTCGTTCTGCATTGACGCTTCCTTCTTCACGTCTCTTAGTAGCCGGCAGTTTACGTAAAAATCCACGCCGCCTAGACCCCGGTGGCCACCCAAACTCCTCCACCTCTGGCCACTTGAAACTCCTCCACTTG
>JBEPVT010000009.1:0-102876 GCA_041690895.1 Gammaproteobacteria bacterium | reverse complement strand
CACGTGCGGCTTCGTTCGCTCAAACTTCCCCTTCGACACAGGCCTTACCTCTCAAGAAAATTAGAAAAACTCTGGAGCCCACGAACGGGATCGAACCGTTGACCTCGTCCTTACCAAGGACGTGCTCTACCAACTGAGCTACGTGGGCCGCATCCATTTGGAGCGGGTGATGGGAATCGAACCCACGTGATCAGCTTGGAAGGCTGACGTTCTACCATTGAACTACACCCGCACTCCGCTAAGCCAATGGCACGACCCCACATCCTTCGCTGGTGGAGGGGGTAGGATTCGAACCTACGAAGGCATAAGCCAGCAGATTTACAGTCTGCCCCCGTTGGCCGCTTGGGTACCCCTCCCTAAAATGAGCCGCGTATTTTGCGGTGCGCATCACTTGGTGTCAATGCAAACTCGGGGCCAAACTCGAGGTGGTGCGGTCGCCGGCCATACATTTTTCCGCTAGTTGACATTATCGTAAGATATATATATCGTAAGATACGTCTTAAAATAGATCGAGAGATCGATGCATAATCATTTTTATCATTTTATCGGTCGACATCGCGGCCATCACGGCTTCGGGCGGTTTGGCAAAGGATTCATGGAGGGGGGCATGGGCGGTCGCGGATTCGGCATGGGCCGAAAGCTCGCCTCCGGCGATTTGCAACTCCTGATCCTCAAGTTGCTCGACGAAAAATCACGCTATGGCTACGAGATCATCAAAGAACTCGATGAGCGCTCGAAAGGCTTCTACGTCCCGAGCCCCGGCATGGTTTATCCCGCGCTGACGTATCTTGAAGAGATTGGCTACGCGACCGTGGCTATCGATGGCGCCCGCAAGCTCTACAGCATCACCGACGCAGGCAAAGAGCACCTGGCGAAGAACCTAGACGCCGCGGACGACCTGATTACTCAATTCGGCCGTGTAGGTGAGCGCATGGATCGCGTGCGCCGCGCGCTGGATGCGGACGAAACTGCGGAGCAATCGGATCATGAGCGGCGCGGCTCACGCGAGCTGCATCGTGCACGCCGCGATCTGAAACTCGCCCTAGCCGACAAATGGCACAGCTCGCGCGAGGAGCAGCGGCGTATCGCCGCGATACTGACGAAAGCTGCCGCGGAAATCGCTGGCAAGTAAGCGTGTAGGCGTGCGACGGTCCGCGATCATCATTGCAGGCGCCCTGTCGATTTCGACCAGCGCCCTCGCCGCCGAACTGCGAGCCGGCGCAACAGGTCTCGAGCACGGCAAGCCGCATGACGCCCGGCAGGCGCGGAGCCCTACCTGAGATTCGATTCGAACAGACGCTTCATGACTCTACCTGTTTGCGGTTCCGTTGCTACGCAAGTGTGAGCCCAGTCTTAAGGCTCTGCAAAACGTATCTCAGGCGTACTCATCGATGCGTGATTTTGGGGGCCGCGGTCCTGCGCTCGATTCGGGGGTGTCGGCAGATCTTGATGCGGGATTATCGGCACCCCGCTCCGAGCGTTGCCGGCGCTCTTGATCGTCTTTGGAGGATCGACGATCAGCGATCGGGAGTGCTGGGAATAGGCCTGAATTGCTCAAGCGGTCAACTTCGCTCATTTCATGACCTCGCTCATGGAGATTTGGATGACTCTGTTGCAGCGGGTTTTACTTCTTTCATCAATACTGTCTTTTCAAGCTCGGCGGGCGGCACTCGCATGAGCATACGATTGCTTGCGCTGCCGGCATCCGCCGCTTCAACGCCCGCCGCCGTGATCGCGGGAGTATCTGCAGTGGTTCCCGCCGTCGCCGCTTCCACCGGCGACACTGCCTCCAGCACCAGAACGGCAACCCGTCGGTTCGCGTTGCGTCCCTCCGCGGAAGAATTCGGTTGCCGAGGACGAAACTCCCCGAAGCCGACGATCTCGAGTCTCATCGGATCGATGCCCTGTTTGGTGAACTGATGCACGACGCTGGCCGCCCGGGCGGCGGACAATTCCCAATTGGACGGGAACGCGCCCGTGTGAATCGGACGGTCGTCCGTATGACCTTCCACACGGATCGGATTGGGAAAAGGCTTCAACACTTCCGCCAACTTGTCGAGCACAGGTTCGGCGGCGGGCGAAAATGCGCCTGCACCGCTCGGAAATAAAATATCCGTGTTGATCTCGATTTCCAACCACATGTTCTCGCGCCGGACTGTGATCAGCTTGGCGTCGATCAGGGACCGCATTGCATCCTGTACCTCGCGCTCCATGCGAATCAGCGATCCAGGAACATCTGCCGGCGGTTTGGGCTGCGCCGGCCGCGGCGATTCTTGCTGGTTCTTGATCTTTATCAGGGCGGTAGGCGTGATGCCGATTAGGGGCCTCTCACCGCCCTTGCCAGGTTCCGGTTCGCCCAGGTTCACAGGGTGCATGCTCTTCGGCGAGCCGTTGAAAGCCGCGATCATCGCGTCGGACAACACGCGAAACTTTCCTTCGTTGACCGATGACATGGCGTACATCACGGTGAACAGCGCAAATAACAGCGTCACCAGATCGCCGTAAGGAATGGCCCACGCTTCGTGATTCACATGATCTTCGTGCTTTTTTTTGCGCGCCATGGCGTGTCAGGAGCCTATGCTAATGGTGAAAGTAGCCTTGTAATTTGGATTCGATGTTGCGCGGATTCTCGCCCTGCGCGATGGCGATCAGTCCCTCGATCACCATTGTCCGAACTTGCGATTGACCGTGGATTACGGCTTTCAGCTTGTTGCCCATGGGCAGGAACAAGAGATTGGCGAAGGCGATGCCATAAATTGTCGCAATAAACGCGGCGGCGATGCCGTGTCCGAGCTTGGAGGGATCGTTGAGGTTCTGCATGACTGCCATCAACCCCATCACCGCGCCGATGATGCCCAGCGTGGGCGAATACACGCCCATGGATTCGAAAACCTTCGCCGCCTGAGTGTCGAAGTGCTCCATGGTATCCAATTCGATTTCCATGCTGGAGCGGATCGCGTCCGGTTCGCCGCCATCCACCAAGGATTGCAAACCCTTTTTCAGAAACTCGTCTTTCTCGCCTTCGACCGCCGACTCCAAGCCGAGCAATCCTTGCTTGCGCGCAACATTGCTCCACTCGACTATTTTCTCGATCATGCCCGCGGGATTGTTGGCCGGAGGCTTGAACACCCACGAGGCGATTTTCCAGGCCCGCAAGAAAGTGGCCATGGGCGTCTGCACCAGGCTGGCGGCAAGCGTGCCGACCACCACGATGACGAACGCCGCGCTGCCGACCAGTGCACCGGCACTGCTGCCCTTCAAGATTGCGCCGCCGATGATCGCGATCAGCGCCAGTACTATGCCAATGATGCTTAAAATATCCATTTGTCAGTCCGGCGCGAGCCACTCCGCTAATCGAGCCCGCAGGCGTACCAGGGCCTGGCCGTGGATCTGGCAGACTCGGGATTCCGAGACCTCCAGCACTTCGCCGATTTCCCGCAAGTTCAAGTCTTCGTCGTAGTACAAGGAGAGCACCAGTTTCTCGCGCTCGGGCAGCACGCTGATGGCAGCCCTCAGCGCGCCGCGAAATCCGGCATCCTCGATCTCGTCCAACAGCCCCGGTCTCTCGTCGCGCGCATGATCGGCGGGGCTTGATTCATCCTCGCTCGATCCCATCTGGTCGAAACTGAACAGCCGGCAGCTGGCCGCATCCTGCACCAGCTTGTGATAGTCCTCGATGGAAACGCCGAGACCCTGGGCAATGTCCGTGGGCGTTGCGTCCTGACCTTTGGCGTTCTCGATCTTGCGGATCACATCGGCCATCTCGCGCATGTTTCGATGCACGGAACGCGGCGTCCAATCGGATTTGCGCACCTCATCGAGCATCGCGCCGCGTATGCGGATACCCGCGTAGGTCTCGAAATTTGCACCCTTGGTGGCTGAGTAGTGTTTGGCCGCGTCCAACAGGCCAATCATCCCGGACTGGATCAAGTCATCGACTTCCACATTCGGCGGCATGCGGCTCACCAGGTGGTAGGCGATTCGCTTCACCAGATCGGCGTGCCTCAACACCAATTCTTGCTGGGGCACTTGATCGACCGGGACGTGATCACCCGTAACCGGTTTCGCGCCGCGTTTTTGCGTGTTCGTGTACTGTGTGCTTGCTCTCATTGCAATACCGTCGAGGGGGCGATCCTGGCCCCGACCATTCGTTCGACAAAGAACTCAAGGTGACCTCGTGCCCCTTGGGGCACAGACCACTTATCGGCTTTAGAAGCCAGATTCTTGAGCGCAATGGAGGAAATAGATGCTGGGTAGGCGTCCACAACGGCGGTCTGCCGCTGCACAGCCCGCCGTAGATAGTCGTCAAACGGTATGGAACCGGCGAACTCGAGCGTCACATTGAGAAACCGGTCACAGACTCGACTAATTTTCTGGAACAGATCGGGCCCCTCGCCGGATCTGCGCGTTTGATTCGCCAGCACCTGAAAGCGCTGCACGCCATGCTCGCGGCTCAACACCTTGATCAGCGCATAGGCATCGGTAATCGAGGCGGGTTCGTCGCAAACGACCACCAGCACGTGGTGCGCTGCTTGGCTGAAGGTCATGACGCTGTCATGCAGGCCGGCCGCGGTATCGACGACTAGCACTTCGATCTGATGATACAGATCGCTGAATGCCCGGATGATTCCTGCATGCTCGGCCGGCGACAACGTCGCCATGCGCTTGATGCCGGAGGCAGCAGGCACGATTTGCAGTCCGTGCGGACCGGTGACGATCGCATCCTCCAGCGAACACTCGCCCTGAATGACATTGCCCAGATGGAAACGGGTGTGCAGTCCCAGCACGACGTCCACGTTGGCCAGACCTAAGTCGGCATCCACCAGCATGACGTCCCGGCCTTGTGCGGCGATCGAGACCGCCAAGTTTGCGGAAACTGTGGTCTTGCCCACCCCGCCCTTGCCGCCGGTCACGGCGATGACCTTGACGGGACGAGAGGCGTTGAGTTCCGCCAAGACTTCTGCGCGATCGGGTGAAAGTCTGCTATCACGCATGGGAAGGTGCTCGACCGAAATCGCGGGCCAGCGATGCCTCATCGCGGCGGCCGGGTGGCGCACGCTCTTTTAGGTTCCGGGCAGCGCGGATCAGCCACACTCGCTTCTGATGGGCAGCATGCAAGTCCTCCGGTATGCGCTGGCCGTCACACACGTAGGCGATTTTCAATTTGTGGCGCAGCGTCGTGGAAATAACAGCGCCAAGGCTCGCTGCCTCATCCACTTTCGTGAGGATGCAAGCGCCTGGATTCAAGTGCACAAACGCGCACACTATCTCATCAAGCGCTTGAATCTCGACCTGCGCGGGAAGCGCGAGCAAGACCTGAGCATGCGCGGCTCCGTACTTCAGCGAGCGCAGCTGTTCAGTAAGACGGACATCGCGCGGCCCCATGCCGGCCGTGTCGATCAATATCAGCTTCTTGGCGCTGAGCCGCTCGAGCACGCGGGCCAAATCCTTGGCACCGTTCGCGGCATGCATGGGCGCGCCTAGAATGCGCGCGTAAGTCATGAGTTGCTCGCGCGCACCGATGCGATAGCTGTCGGTGCTGACCAGCGCCAAGTCCTGACTGCCATGCCGCATGCACCAGCGCGCCGCGAGCTTGGCGATGGTCGTCGTTTTACCGGCACCCGTCGGTCCGACGATCGCCGTGATTCCGCCAGTGACGCACGTCATGTCATTGGTGATCGGCAGATGCTTCACGAGCAGGGCGAGCGGAATATTAGAGGGATTCTCCAGAGAGGTGCGGCTCGGCGTGAGTTCAGCCAGCGCCATCGCGACATCGGGTGCAATATCCATCCCCGCCAACTCTTCCAGTACTCGTGCCTTTAAGGGCTCGCGCAATCGTTTATCGTTCCACGTCATGCCGGCCAAGCCCTTCTCGACTACTCTGCGCAGATCCTGCAACTCGCGTTGCATTGCGCCATAGCCAAGGTCCAAGGTAGCTGAGGGGCGCTGCTGCGCGCGCCGCGCGATCGGCGCCACCGGTAGCACCGGCGCAACTTTCAGGGGCGAGGCGGCGATCGGCGTCTGCCGCTGCCGATTGGCATCGCCGAACAAGGCCTCGTCATAATCCACGGCGGCGATGACTTCGATGCCGTCGTCGCCGCGGCGGCTCGACAGTATGACGGCATCCGGCCCCTGCTCCGCCCTTACCAGGGCCAGAGCGGCGCGCATGCTGGCCGCCGTGTATCGTTTAATCTTCATGTCAACCTCCGTGAATCAACCAAATCATTAGCGGCCGACCGCGGCAATTACGCGGATGCGACGATTTTCGGGAATCTCGTTGTAGGCAAGCACTGCGAGCGATGGGGTGGAATGGCGCATCAGGCGCGCGATCCAGGGACGAATCTTCGGCGCGACCAAAAGCACAGCAGGTTCGCCTGCCGCATCCTGACGACGCGCGCTGTCCCCCAAGGCCGTTTGAATTCGGTCCGCCAGTCCCGGCTCAAATCCCGGCGATGTGTCGCCGCCGGCCATCGAATCTTGCAGGACCTGCTCCAGCGCAGGGTCCAATGTGATCACCGGCAGTTCCTGGCGCAGTCCGCCGATGTTTTGCACGATGCTGCGGCCAAGTGCAACGCGCACGGCGGCTAGCAACGCGACCGGGTCCTGTGTCTTGGGCGCGTATTCTGCGAGCGTCGCGCAGATGGTGCGCAAGTTGCGTATCGGCACCCGCTCGAGCAACAGGTACTGCAGCACTTTCACGACCGCGCTCATGGGCAACAGCTTCGGCACTAAATCTTCGATGAGCTTGGGTGCTGACTTACCCAGGCGGTTGAGCAACTGCTGCACTTCGTCATGACCCAACAATTCGTGCGCATGCGATTGCAGCAAGTGGCTCAAATGAGTCGCGATCACACTGCTGGCGTCGACCACCGTGTACCCCTGAGACTGCGCCTGCTCGCTCCGAGCCTTGTCGATCCAAATGGCGTCGAGGCCGAAGGCCGGATCCTTGGTGGCCGACCCCGGTATCGCCCCGCCGGACACCTGCCCCGGATTGATGGCCAGTTCTCTATCAGGGAACACTTCCGACTCGCCCACCGGCGCGCCCAGGATGGTAATGCGGTAGGAGTTCGGACCCAGCTCCAAGTTGTCGCGGATGTGCACGGCCTGAATCAGGAAGCCGAGTTCTTCGGACAATTTCTTGCGCACCCCCTTGATGCGCCCCATCAGCTCACCGCCCTGATTGCGGTCGACCAAGGGAATCAAGCGATATCCGACTTCCAATCCGATCAGATCAACCGCTTCAACATCATCCCAGGACAGTTCCTTCTGCTCGCTCGATGTGGCTTGCGCGGCCGCGGGCGCCGCGGCGATGACGGCCTTGGGCGAGGGTCGTCTGCTCAACACGTAAGTGCCGACGGCGCAGAGTGTCGCCATCGCCAAAAATACGAAATTCGGCATTCCCGGAATGATGCCGAGCAGCGCCAAGATGCCGCTGGTTACGCCGAGCGCCCGCGGCTGGCCCAATACCTGCACCATGATCTGTTGGCTCATATCGTGCGGGCGCGAGACGCGCGTCACTAGAATAGCCACGGCCACCGACAACAGCAGTGCCGGAATTTGCGCGACCAAACCATCGCCGATGGTGAGCAAGGCATACGTGCGGCCCGCATCGGCGAGCGACATGCCGTGTTGTGCCGCGCCGATGATGGTGCCGCCAAACAGATTGATGAACACAATCAGGATGCCGGCGATGGCGTCGCCGCGGACGAATTTGCTGGCACCGTCCATGGCACCGTAAAAGTCGCCTTCCTCCCGAACTTCCTGGCGGCGGATGATGGCATCGGCCTGCGTGATGATTCCCGCGTTCAAGTCGGCATCGATCGCCATTTGCCGGCCGGGCATCGCGTCTAGGGTGAATCGCGCGCTGACTTCTGAGATGCGTCCGGCACCCTTGGTGATTACGACGAAATTAATGATCACCAGCACCGTGAACACCACCATGCCGACCGCATAGTTCCCGCCAACCACAAAATGGCCGAACGCTGCGATGACATGGCCTGCGGCCTGCGCGCCGGTGTGGCCATTGATGAGCACGATGCGCGTCGAGGCGACGTTGAGCCCCAAGCGCAGCAGCGTCGCGCCCAGCAACACAGTGGGAAAGGTCGCGAACTCGAGCGCCCGCCGCACGTAGATCACCGCCAGCAAAATCATCAGCGACAGGGAAATGTTGAAGGTGAAGAAGATATCCAAGAGGAACGCCGGCAGCGGCAGCACCATCATGGCGAGCACGGCCATCACCAGCACCGGGACGCCCAAACCGTTGCGGGCGAATTCGCCAAAAGTGGCAACTGCTGCGCGCGCGCTCATGCGTCTAAGTACTCATCGTCGACTTTGGGATTTGGCCTGACGATACGGGCCGCAATCGTCGGATTCAGCGTGCGCACACGGAAGATGTACGAGAGCACCTGCGCCACGGCGACATACAATCCGTTCGGGATTTCCTTGTTGAGGTCGGTCGAACGATATAGCGCACGCGCCAGCCTCGGCGCTTCGAATACCGGCACACGATGCTCCTCGGCGATGCGGCGTATGTTCTGCGCAACCAGATCCACGCCTTTTGCGAGCACCATCGGCGCGCGCATTTTCTTTGGATCGTACTTGAGCGCCACCGCAAAGTGCGTGGGGTTGACGATCACCACATCAGCCGTGGGGATCTTGTGCATCATGCGGCGGCGTGCCAGGGTCTGCTGCATTTGCCGGATGCGCTGTTTCGTCTCCGGTCGACCGTCCAACTCCTTGGACTCATCGCGCAACTCTTGACGCGTCATGCGCAGAGCCCGCTTGAATTGGAATATCTGCAATGGCACATCCACGACGGCTACCAGTGCCAGCGAGGCGCATAACCACACAAAGGCCCAGCTCAATAGTCCCGCGCCGCGCGAAACCGCGGCGCTCGGAGCCATGCGTGCGAGGGCCAGCACGTCGCCGAATATCCAGCCGACAATTCCCGCGCAGACGGCACCGACCACAAAGAATTTGAGCAGCGCCTTCGCCAACTCCGAAACGCCGTGCAGCCCAAACAGGCGCTTGAGTCCCGACATGGGGTTCAGGCGGGAAAAATCCGGCGTCAGCGCCTGGGTGCTGAAATTCCATCCGCCCAGGACCACGGCAGCCAGCAACACCATGGCCGCGAGCGCGCCGAACACCGGCAAAATAGACGTCACAGCGCTGATGCACGCATCGCCGAGCGATGCGCCCATCGAGTCAGTCGTGCGCAGCGACTGCGGGTCAATCGACAGCGACCGCCGCATCACCTGTGCCAGATGCGCGGCGACCGTACCGCCGATTGCCACCAGCGCGGCGCTGCCGCCGATCATGGTGGCAAAATTGGTGAGTTCCCGCGAACGCGGTAACTGGCCGCGCTCGCGTGCTTCTTGCAGCCGGCGTTGCGAAGGTTCTTCGGTGCGTTCGCCGCCCATTTCGGATTCGGCCATCAGGGCACTCCTGCGGCGGGGGAGCCGACCAAACCCGCGACGGCCATGAGTGCGTTGTTAATAAGAGTAGCAATGCCAGACATGATGCCGTCGAGGCCCGCCAGCAACACGAAGAAGCCGCTCATGAGCGTAATGGTGAAACCGATTCCGAATAAATTCAGCTGCGGCGCAGCACGAGTCACGACGCCCAGCGCAAGATTGACGATCACCAGCGCGATGACGGCCGGCAGCGCAATCAGCAGTCCGGTGTCGAAGACATGCGCGCCCCACAACACCACCGATAAGAAAATACTCTGATCAAAATGCACGCCGATGGGGAGCGTGTGAAAACTCTCCACCAGTGCACCGAGCAGCAGCAGGTGTCCGTTGATCCCCAAATACGTCAGCGTGCCAAAAATCATGAACAGCTGGCCGAGCACCGGAACCTGCGCGCCACGCTGCGGATCGACCAGCGTCGCGAAGCCGAGTCCCATGGTGAGCGATATGCTTTGGCCGGCGAACACCAGCGCCTCGAAGGCCACTTGCACCACCAAGCCGATTGCCACGCCGATGAGCAGTTCCAGCACGGCCGCAAGCATTCCCGCCGCCGAAAAAATCGACACGCCGGCAGGGACCTGTATCAGCGGGCCCAGCAAGAAAGCCAGTGCCAAGGTCAACACAATCTTTACCAACCCCGGCACCACGCCCTCGCTTGCGATAGGCGCCGCCAGCACGAAGCCGCCGATACGCAGCACCGGCCACCACATCCGGCTCACCCACATCGATACATCGGCGGCATTCAGGGTCAATGGTTGCATGCTGCTAACCGATCATCGCCGGGATGCTGGCGTAGAGATCTTGCGTGAAATCGATCAGCACCCGCAGAATCCAAGGGCCGGCCACGAACAAGGTGAGGACCAGCATCAACAATTTTGGAATGAAGCTCAATGTCGACTCGTTGATTTGCGTGGCTGCCTGCAACATGCCGATCACCAGTCCGGTGAGCAGCGCGATAAGGAGCAGCGGCGCGGAAATCAAGGAGGTGACCAACAGCGTCTTGTGCGCCAGGTCCATGACGTTCTCGGGCGTCATTGATGAAAACTCGATGCCAAGGTGCCGATGAGCAGAGTCCAGCCATCGACGACGACGAACAGCATGATCTTGAACGGCAATGACACCAGGACTGGCGACAGCATCATCATGCCCATCGACATCAGCACGCTGGCGACCACCAGGTCGATCACCAAGAACGGTATGAACACCATGAAACCGATCTGGAAAGCGCTCTTCAATTCGCTGGTGAGGAAAGTCGGAACCAATACCGAGAGCGGCACTTCTTCGGCGCTCGCGAATTGCGGCTTGCCGGAAAGTCTCGAGAACAGCTGTAAATCGTTTTCACGCGTCTGCGCCAACATGAATTTTTTCAAAGGCCCCACGGTGCGGTCTATCGCCACCTCGCCGGCCAATTGGCCATCCAAGTACGGCTTGATGCCGGATGCGTACGATTGCTCAAGGGTTGCACCCATCACAAAGAAAGTCAGAAACAGCGCGAGCCCGGTGAGCACTTGATTGGAAGGCGTGGTTGCCATGCCCAGGGCCTGGCGCAGTATCGACAGCACGATGATGATTCGGGTGAACGCCGTCATCGCCAGCAAAATGGCCGGCAGCAGCGTCAGCAACGTCATCAATATCAGGATCTGAAAAGTGAGCGAGTACGTCTGTACGCCATCGGCCGCGGACTTCAAGGCGATGGCCGGCAGCGCTGCTTGCGCCCCGGCCGCGAACGGCTGCAACGCAACCAGCACTGCCGCGATCAGGCGGTAACGGTGCCGGTGCAGCGACTCGATCACGGCGATCCGCCCGGCCGCTTCATGAAATCCCGCAAGCGGTCGGCGAATGCGGCGGAGCGGCCGGCGGCCTTCAGCGAAATGGGCGTGGCCAAGGGCGTCAAGGGAACGATGCCGCTTGCGCCGACCCCGATTAGGACTTGCGCCTCGCCGATGCGGACCAACACCACGCGTTCGCGCGGCCCGAGACTCAATTGATCAAGAACCTCGCTGTCTACCGAGCCGCGCGGCGCGTTTAGCTTGAAGCGCTTGAGCACCCAGCCGATCGCGAAAATCAGCGCGACAATGGCGATCAGGCTCAAGGTGAGCTGCGTCAGGCTGCCGATCGATAGCGGCGAGGCGGGTTGCGCCATCACCGTCATTTGGCGTGCTCCATCCTCTCCGTTTCACTGACCACGTCGGTGAGCCGAATGCCGAATTTCTCGTTGACCACGACGACTTCGCCGCGCGCGATGCGTACGCCATTCACCAGCACATCGAGCGGCTCGCCAGCAAGGCGATCAAGCTCGACTACCGCGCCCGGCGCCAATTGCAGCAAGTCGCGCACCGACATCTTCGCGCGTCCTACCTCGAGCGCCAGCGTAACGGCGACATCGAGAATCAGCTGCAAATTCATTTCCTGGCCGCCGACGCCGGCGGCGTTGGGACCTAGCTCGCTGAACTGTGCGCGTGCGACGGCGGCAGACTTCGGATCGGGCGGACTCATACGGGAACTCCTGAAAGAATTTTAAGAGCGTTGTGCCCCTGCGAGATGCCGAAGCGGCCGCGATACAGCGGCACGTCGCCCGCCAGCAATGTGACTTGCTGGGGCGCGTCGATGGGAATGATGTCGCCGGGCGCAAGGCTCACCAATTCCCGCAAGCTGATCCTTGCTTGTGCGAGGACCGCGCGCGTATCGAGTTGTACATCCTGCAGTGCGCTCGTCAGCACCGGCGCCCAGGCTTCGTGCTTGCGAGTCGGCGCCGCTCCGCCGTCGCCGGCAAGCGCAGCGCGGATCGGACTCAGCAAGGCGTCGGGCAACAGCCAATCGATGCGGCCGCTGCGCGCGGCGAACTCCACGCTAAATCTGGCGACGATAACCGACTCGAGCGCGCCACCCAACTGCACCAGCCGCGGGTTGGTTTCTTGCTTCACCAATTCCAATTCCACCGCTGAGACGGGTTGCCAGGCTGCGGTCACATCCGCCGCAAAGCTGCGCAGCATCAGGCTGAGAAATCGTTGTGCCGCAGGTGCGATTGCCGCCAGCGGATCCGCGTTGGCGCGGCCTGAGCCACCGAAGAAACCGTCCAACAACGTCAGCAGCAGCGCCGGTTCGACGCTGACATAGGCAAATCCGGGTAATGGCTTGAGACGCACCACGGCGAGCGTGGCCGGTACCGGCAAGGAAGCTTGCAAGTCCGCGCTCTTCACCGATTCCAACGAATCGAAATGCACGCTGGCATCGCGGCCCAGCAACCCGGACAAGGACGCGCCTGCGCGATCGCCAAGGTTCTTGTTGATCTCTTCAAGCAGGGGCAACTGCGTTCGATTGATGCGCTGCGCGGCGAAATCGTAGGGGTGCACCGTGGCCGCCGCCTCTTTGCCGTCTTTCTCGAGCAAGGCATCCACTTCTTCGTCGGAAATGCGCGCCGGAGTTTGCTCCATCACTGCACCACGAAGCTGGTGAACAGCACATCGTCCACGTCGGGGCCGCCTTCCTTCTTCTGCACGGCACGTACCTCAGCGAGCGCCTCTTCGCGCAGCTTTTCCTTGCCCTCGCGCGACATCATCGTTTGGTAGTTGCGATTGCTCATCAGCAACAGTAAATTGTTGCGGATCAGCGGAATGTTTTTCCGTACGCTTTCAATCGCCTTCTCGTCGTGCGCCATGATCTCCATGGTGATTTGCAGGAAGCGCACCGCGGAGCCGTCCTCGAAATTCACGACTAGCGGCGGATCGATGGCGTAGTACACCGACGGCTTTCCGGCTCCGCCATTTTCTCCGGCTTTGACCGCCGCCGGCACCGGAACGATGGCGGTAATCTTGCCGTCTTTGTCGAGTTTCAGATCCGGCAGCGGATGCAGCTTGGCATTGATGAAGCCGCCGAGCACAACGGCGAGCAGCGTGAGGGCAAAAATGCCCAAGCCATTCACCACGGTACCCATGAAACCGCCAGATTTTTTTGGCGGCGGGGGAGAAGCGTCGTCGACTTCGTCGGCCATAGTTCGATTCCAAAGCGCGGGCACATGCCGCAGCCAAAGATCGAGCAAGTTCTATGCCAGAAGTTTTCTAAGCAGTTTTTCTAAGCCTATTCAGCGACTTACACTAATTCTGAGTGCCTGTAGCCGACGCCCGATAGCGCCGATAAATTGACGCATTACCAAATGCTTACGCGCCGATCCGGCGGCAAATACATCTTGTCGCCTGGTATCAAGCCGAACGCGGCATAGAAACCTGCTTGGTTTCGCAGCGGTGCCGTCCCGCGTACCGCCGGAGGCGAATGCGGATCGGTCTTTATGCGCTGGATTGCCTCCGCCTCGCGCACCTTGCCGCGCCAGACCTGCACCCACCCCAGATACAGGCGCTGATCGCCGGTGAGCCCGTCGATTACGGCTGCTTCCTTGCCGGCCAGCGAAATTCGATAGGCCTTATAGGCAATGGCAAGGCCGGAATTGTCGCCGATGTTTTCGCCCAGCGTGAGCGCACCATTGACGTGATAGTCCGGGACCGGCTCGTAGGCGTTGTACTGCGCCACCAGCGCTTTGGTCTTTTCGGCAAATTTGTCATGATCCGCCTTAGTGAACCAGTCATGCAAATTGCCGTCGGCATCGAATTGACTGCCCCGATCATCGAATCCGTGGCTCATCTCGTGGCCGATTACACCGCCGATGCCGCCATAGTTCACCGCATCGTCGGCGTCCTCGTCGAAAAATGGCGGCTGCAGGATCGCCGCCGGGAATGTGATCTCATTGCGCGTAGGATTGTAGGACGCATTGATGGTTTGCGGACGCATGCCCCATTCGCTGTGGTCTACCGGCCTGCCTAATTTGGCCAAGTTGCGCCGATATTCGAATTCATTGGCCCGAACCACGTTGCCGAGCAAATCGTCGCGCGAAATCCTAAGTGCGCCATAGTCGCGCCAACGATCGGGGTAGCCGATTTTCGGCAGCAGCTTCGCCAGCTTGGCTTGAGCGCCCACCTTGGTATC
The DNA here is from genome assembly GCA_041690895.1 of Gammaproteobacteria bacterium. Taxonomy (GTDB): domain Bacteria; phylum Pseudomonadota; class Gammaproteobacteria; order Steroidobacterales; family Steroidobacteraceae; genus Bog-1198. Next base: position 88,429 of record JBEPVT010000009.1, on the reverse strand, counting down.
AGCGCTCATCCAGTCCAGCGTGTCTATATCGCGGCGGTAGGCCTCCAACAAATTCGACACCAGGGCTTGCATGCGTGCTTTGTTGTGCGGCGGAAAATATTTCGCGACATAGAGCTTACCCAGCGCCTCGCCCAGGCTGCCGTCGAGCAAGGTTATGCCGCGCTTCCAGCGCGGATTATTCTCCGGAACACCGCGCAGTACGCCGCCCGTGAATGCAAACCGTTCATCGACAAACGCCTTCGACAGGTATGGCGCAGCAGCCGACAACACCCGCCATTTGAAATAGGCCCGCCACACGCTCAACCGCGTTCCTGCAATTACTTTGCCGAGACTGCTGAAATACGTCGGTTGGCTCACGATCAGGTAATCGACCTTGCCCTCGATACCCGACCCGTGGATAAAGCGCTGCCAGTCGTATCCCGGCATCAGCGCCGGAAGTTCGGATAGCGCTGTCTTGTTATAGGCTTTGATGGGATCACGGTCTTCCACCCGTGTCCACTGAATCTTCGCCAGAGAGGTTTCCAAATCGAGAATTGCCGCGGTGCTTTGCGCGGCTTTGGCTTGGCCGGCCATGCTCAGCATTTTTTCGATGTGTGCCCGATACGCGACGCGCGCTTCCTTGAGCTTGGCATCATCCTTCAAGTAGTAGTCGCGATCAGGCAGCCCCAAACCGCTCTGATAGAGGATCACGGCGTACTGTGTGGAATTTCTCGCATCCAGATTGACCTGGAGATTGAACGGCGCGCCCGCCCCGATCTCAATCATATGCGCCATCATGCTTGGGATGGCGCTTATGTCCTTTATCGCGTCAATCGCAGCAAACTCAGCGAGCAATGGCTTGAGGCCCAGCGCCTCCAATTGATCCTCGTTCATAAAGCTGGCGTACAGATCGGCGAGTTTTTTGGCGTCGGGATCATCATTGCCCGACGGCTGTTCGAGACTGTCGACGATGGTGCGCAGCTGTTCCTCGGTTTTATCCTGGACGATCGTGAACGAGCCCACGCCGGCCTTGTCCGCAGGCAGCTGATAGTTGTGCAGCCATTTGCCGTTCAAGTATTGATACACATCGTCTTGAGGGCGAACCGAGCTGTCGACATATTGAAGATCAATGCCGGAGTGCAACGTCGGGCGCGTCGCGGTCGCCGCAGTTGTGTTTGGCGGCGTCTGATTGCTCATACAAGCCGTCAGGCTCGCGATGCAAATCACGGCGGTACAATTCTTCAACATTATTTCTCCTCAGAATTTCAATGATACTTTCAATCCCGGACCCGCGTCATCGAGGACCAGGTGTGCGCCGTGCAATTTCGTCACCGCCGCAACCAGCGACAAGCCCAATCCAGATCCCGGAAATTTCCGCGCTTCGTCCAAGCGTACGCGGCGGCCCAGCACGACCTCGCGTTTGTCTGCCGGAATGCCGGGCCCGTTGTCCTCGACTATGACTTGCGGGGCGCTGCCCGATCCATCGAGCACAACACGGATGTGGCCGCCGTCGGGAGTGAACTTAATGGCATTGTCGAGCAGATTGGCCAGCGCCTGCGCCAGCAATTGCCGGTTGCCTTGCACGTGCACTCCGGGCGCGACGGAACTCTCGAGCACAATGCCGCGCTCCTCGCTCACCGGTGCGTACAGTTCAGCCACGCTTCCGACCAGCTCCGACAGGTCCACCAGTTCGCGAGCCACCGTGCCGGTCTCGGCAAGCGCGATGCGCAGCAACGCATCCAAGGTGCTGCGCATTTGATCGACTTCGATGCTCACCCTCTCGAGTACGCGTCGCTCAGCCGAGCCGGGTTTCAGCGAGGCCATCGCCTCCTCCGCGCTGGCCTGAAGACGGTTCAACGGCGTACGCAGGTCATGGGCTGCGCTGTCAAGAACCGTGCGCATGCCTAGGGTAAGCTGCTCGATCTTATCGAGCATGGTGTTGATCTCGCGCGCCAGCGTATTGATCTCATCGTCGGCATCTCGAACCGGCAGTCGTTGCGACAAGTCGCCCCGCATGATTTGCGTCGCCACCGCGGAAATCGCCCCCGCCTGCGCCAGAATACGGCGTCCCATCCAGAATCCGCCGCCCAAGCCTAACAGCAAAGTCAACACCACGGCAGCGATCAAGCCGCGCATCATTAGGCTCTTGACGTCCTGGCGTTCCTGAACGTCGTGTCCGACAAGCATTTGGTAGCCGCCGGGCAACGCGAAATAACGGGCGCGCATTTCATGCTCGCGCGTCTCATCGCCGAACGGGACGGATACTTTGAACAGAAACCACTTCTCCTTCGAGTTGATTTTTGGCCACGCGGGGACATTCCCGGCCACCGGACGCAGCTGCGGATCAACCATCAGGTAAACCGCGCCCCGCACGTCCTGATCTTGCGAGCGCTGTTCGACCAACTCGATGAAGTCGCCGCGCGAGAGCACCAGCATTTGCTCGCGTAATCCCTGTACTTCGGCTTCGATCAAATTGTCCGTGCTGCCATCCACAACGCGCGACACAGCAAAGTCCACTGCATAGATGAGTGCCGCCGCGCCGATCGCAAACACGATCGAATAGACGATGGCGATACGGAAAGGCGAGGTATCGAGAACACCGAGAAAACGCTGATCGGGACCCATCTAGGAGCCTTTGGACTGCTATTCGTCTTCGCGCAAGCTGTAACCCGCGCCGCGCACCGTGTGCAGCAGCGGCTTGTCGAAATCCTTGTCGATAGCCTGGCGCAGACGGCTGATGTGCACGTCGATCACATTGGTTTGCGGATCGAAATGATAGTCCCATACGCCTTCGAGCAGCATGGTGCGCGTCACTACCTGCCCGCTATGGCGCATCATGAACTCGAGCAGTTGGAACTCGCGTGCGGTCAATTCGATTTTCTTGCCGTTGCGCATGACCCGCCGAGTCATGCGATCGAGTTCCAGGTCCGCCAACTTTAGCTTGGTGGTGGCTTCCGCGCTGCCCGCATCGCCGCGCCGCGCCAGCGCATCGATGCGCGCCAGCAATTCGGCCATGTGATAAGGCTTAGTCAAGTAGTCATCGCCGCCGGCGCGCAGTCCCGTAATCCGGTCATCGACGTCGCCGAGCGCGCTCAGGATGAGTACCGGCATTTTCCGGCCCGTAGCCCGAAGCGACTGCACCAGCGCGAGTCCATTCAGCTTCGGCAGCATGCGATCGACGATCGCCAGATCAACGGCGAGCGAGGAGGCCATGTGCAAGCCGTCGAGCCCATTGCCCGCGACATCCACCGTATGACCGACCTCGCGCAGCGCCTTCGCCAGGTAATCGCGCGCGACTTCGTCATCTTCGACAATCAAGATGTGCATGGCTTGGTATCTTAGACTAGGATGCGGTCGCCCGGGTTCACTCGATCGGACCCTCACCAGGCTAGTGTATGCCCGAGATTGACATGATCAGGGTTGCGCGCCGGCGTGCGACCAGCGGTCAATCTTGGACCCTTGCCGGCGTGCTTGCGACAACGTTCTGGACCATTCCGTCCCATTCAAAAGAGGCACCCCTGTGGGAGTTTGGCCTCGGCGCGGGTGCCATCGCCTTTCAGGATTATCGGGGCTCTGATACCACCCATGCCTATCCCCTGCCGGTTCCCTACATTATCTACAACGGCAAGTTCCTAAAGGCGGATCGGGACGGCGTGCGCGGCACGCTGTTCAATCAAGATTGGCTCGAGATCAATCTAAGCTTCAACCTGACCACACCCGTGCGCAACGATCGCGAGCGGAGCGGCATGCCAGACTTGCGTTCCACGGTCGAAGCAGGACCTTCGTTTGATTTCCACCTGTTTCGCAGCACCGGCAGCAAGGTCAAACTCGACTTGCGCATGCCGTTGCGCGCCGCGGCGACCGTTGAATCCTCGCCGCATATCATCGGTTGGACATTTAGCCCAAGATTGAATTTGGATCTTAAGGATCCCTTCGGCCTTCCAGGCTGGAACCTCGGCCTGTTGGCGGGCCCACTGTTCGCGGATCACCGCTACCATGACTATTTCTATTCAGTCACCCCTCAATTTGCGACCGCCTCGCGGCCGGAATTTTCGGCCACGGGCGGCTACGCCGGCACGCAGACGCTGGCGGCGTTGTCGAAACGATATCCAAAGTTTTGGGTTGGCGCGTATATGCGCTACGACACGCTGGCCGGTGCGGCCTTTGTTGACAGCCCCCTGGTTCAGCGCAAAAGTTATTGGACGGGAGGATTCGGTTTCGCATGGATGATCCGAAAATCATCGCAGGTTGTGGAAATACCGGACTGACACCGACGATGTCGCGTTTCTTGAAAATCGTCTACGAAAATTTCGCTCTTTATAGTTCATTGACCCTTCTGGGCCTGATCTGCCTCACCTGGTCGGCGTTTGCGTTGCCGCTGTATTTCATTTTGCCGACCCGCATCGGCACGGCGGTGGGCCGGCACGGCATCATGACGGGCTTTCGCATCTATTCCTGGTCGCTGTCCGTCACGCGAGCCTACCGGCTGGACCTGACCGCCATCGACACCTTGCGAGGCGGTCCGCCGGTGATATTGGCGCCGAATCATCCTGCGCTGATCGACGCACTGTTGATTCTGACTCGGCACCCGAACCTGGTATGCGTGATGAAGTCCGAACTGATGAAAAATGTGTTCCTCGGTTCTGGGTCTCGGCTCGCGCGTTACGTGCGCAATGATTCATCGAGACAAATGGTCAAAGAGTCCGTGGCGCATTTGCAGGCTGGCGGGATACTGTTGCTCTTCCCCGAGGGCACGCGCACCACCCGGTTTCCGATCAACCGCTTGGTGGGCAGTGTGGGCTTAATCGCGAAACGCGCCAACGTGCCCGTTCAAACGTTGCTAATCGAGACCGATTCGCCCTTTTTGAGCAAGGGCTGGCCCTTATTCAAGCGGCCCGATCTGCCCATCACCTACAAGGTCCGTTTAGGGCAACGCTTCGATCCGCCGAATGATGTGTCCGCTTTCACAGAGGAACTCGATCGCTACTTCCGGCAGGCTCTGCAAGGCGCGCTCCAGTGCCGCTGGCTCAAGCGCGAATAATGACGCCATCGAGCACTCACCTTGTGCTCATTCCGAGTTACAACCCGGGGTCCCGCGTATTTTCCACCGTCCGCGCGGCGCTCGATCAGTGGGCGCCGGTGTGGATTGTCGTCGATGGCAGCACGGACCATTCCGAACATCGGTTATCGGAAATGGCCGCGACGGAGCCAAACCTTCGAGTTTGGGTATTGCCAAAGAACGGCGGCAAGGGTGCCGCGGTGCTGTTCGGCATGCGCGAAGCACAAGCCTTGGGATTTACGCATGTGTTGACCCTGGATTCGGATGGCCAGCACCCTATCGCCAGCATTTCCACGTTCATGCAGACTTCATTGGCTTCCCCCAATTCCATGGTGCTGGGAGAACCGGTATTTGACGGCAGTGCTCCGGGCTTGCGCGTCAAGGGGCGCAAAATATCGAACTGGTGGGCAAACCTCGAAACGCTGTGGGCCGGAATTCATGATTCGCTGTTTGGCTTTCGCGTCTATCCGATCGGCGCATTGATCAGCGTGATGCGCGCACAGGTTTGGATGCGGCGCTTCGACTTCGATGCGGAAGCGGTTGTACGGCTGTGCTGGCGTGGCGTGCCGCCCATCAATCTACCGGCGCCAGTGCGCTACTTTAAGCCCGAGGACGGTGGCGTTACTCACTTCCGCTATGGGCGCGACAATGTCCTGTTGACATGGATGCATATCCGGTTATTTGTCGGATTCATCGTACGCCTGCCGCTGCTGGCGATCCGGCGCCTGACCTAAGGTCCCCAGGGCCCTGACTGGTCGATCCGGTCATAATCTCTCGCAGTGCAGCAAGTTGCCGCAAAGGCCCGCACCTATATAATGCCGTTACTTAGAACTCCAATCGAAAAGTTTAAAGCTATGTCCGACAAAGCGTCGCTCATGCAACAGCCGGCGCCGCTGACCGATGTCGGTCTTCAGCGGGAACTTGCCGCTCTGTTCGTGAAAGCCCTGAACCTAGAGGTGAAGCCTCAGGATATCGATCCGGGAGCCCCGTTGTACGGCGAGGGTCTGGGGTTGGATTCGATCGATATTCTGGAGGTAGCGCTGATCGTCTCCAAGCAGTACGGCATTCACTTGCGGGCCGACAGCCAGGAGAATCAACAGATCTTCCGTTCTTTGAGGCACCTAGCTGAGTACATTGCGGCACAGAGAACCAAGTAGCCATGGCTTCGGGACGTAGACTGCAGCTTGCTGCGGTCGTCTTGTTCTTCATCGCTTACTCAGTACTGTCGCACTACTGCAACCTCAATCCGCAAGCGCACGATTTGCGCACCGCACTCGCGCTTGCGCCCATGCTAACGTTGGGCTTGGTTCTGCTGTGGCGCTGGAGCGGCGCTCTGACGGCGGTGTTGGCGGCCGCTGCCACCGCATTGCTGTTGCGTGCCTTCTGGCCGCTGTTCGCGCAGAATTTTTCCCTTGTCTACTTGATGCAGCAGGTCGGCTTTTATTCCATTTTGGCCTTCAGCTTCGGCCGATCGTTGCGCCAAGGCCGAGTTCCGCTATGCACACAGCTCGCCGATAAAGTTCACGGGCCATTGAGTGCGCTCGAGCTGCGCTACACCCGCAATGTCACACTGGCGTGGGTCATTTTCTTTTTGCTCAACTTGGCGGCGACATTTTTCCTGTTTGAGTTCGCTCCGTTGCGCATTTGGTCGCTGTTCGTAAATTTCTGCGCGCTGCCGCTGATTTTGCTCATGTTCGTGGCGGAATACGCAGTCCGACGCCGAGTACTGCCGCAGGTGCAGCGCAACGGCTTGATCGCAACGCTGCGCGTATATTTTGCGGATTCGCCTTGAAAACAATGGAGACGATCGCACTGCTGTCTCATGCCTCACCTGCGGCGATAGTCGCCTATCGATCGGGGCGCGCCGTCACTGCCGAGCAGTTTCTTAGCGCCGCGAAACAGCTGGCGCGAAGCCTTCCTGAGGGCAAGCACGTGCTGAACGTGTGCGCAGATCGCTATCAATTCACGGTGGGCCTCGCGGCTTGTCTAATATCGAGGCGCATCAGCTTGTTGCCATCGACGCACACGCCGCAGGTCATTGCGCAGCTCGCGGCCTTCGCGCCGGACGCCTTCTGCTTGACGGACGATAGGCGCTGCGACATCGGAATGCCGCAAGCTTACTATCCAGATCTGCTCGCGCGGCCCGCGCCGGGCGGTGCGGCGGCGCACTTCGATGTGCCAAGCATCGCGGCCGCCCAGCTGGCGGCGATCGTATTTACCTCCGGCTCGACCGGCACCCCCGTGCCTTACAAAAAAACCTGGGGACTGCTGGCACGCTGCGTCCGCAACGGCGCGCCGCAGTTCGGATTATTGGACGGCAGAAGCCACGCCCTGGTGGGCACAGTTCCCGGTCAGCACATGTACGGCTTTGAATCGACGGTGCTGCTGGCGTTGCTAAGCGGCAACGCTTTGAGCGCCGAGCGCCCGTTTTATCCTGCCGACGTCGCCGCCGCGGTCCAAAACGTGCCGCGGCCGAGAGTGTTGGTGACCACTCCGATCCACCTGCGCACCCTGCTTGCCTCCGGGATTGAGTTTCCGCCTGTGGATCTAGTCATGTCGGCGACTGCCCCGTTGAGCCGTGAATTGGCTCGCGAGGTCGAAGCGCGCTATCGGACTACCTTGCTGGAAATTTACGGTTCCACCGAAACGGGTCAGATCGCCATGCGACGCACCGCTGAGACGGCGGCTTGGCGTCTTTGGCCCGGCGTGCATTTACACATTGCGAACGACCAGGTCTTCGCGCAAGGCGGCCATATCGAACAATTGACGCCGATGTGTGATGTCATCGAAATCACCAATGACGAAGAATTCTTGCTGCACGGTCGGACCGCCGACCTGGTCAATGTCGCGGGCAAGCGCAGTTCATTTGACTACTTGAACGCTCAGCTCAACGCCATCCCCGGCGTGATCGATGGGGCGTTCTATCTTCGCGAAGAAATGACGGGATCCACCGGCGTCGCGCGCCTGGGCGCGGTCGTCGCCGCACCCGGAATGAGCGCCGCGGACTTGACCGAGCAGCTGCGACAGCTCATCGACCCGGTGTTTCTGCCGCGGCCGCTGTTGATCGTGGAACAGCTGCCGCGCAATGCGACCGGTAAGCTGCCGCAACAGGCACTGCAAGGATTCGCGGACCAGCAATTGCGGCTCAACGAATCGCTGTGAAAATGCAAAGCACCTTGAATATTGCCGCCGATCACCCGGCATTTTCGGGTCATTTCCCGGCTTTTCCGCTGCTGCCGGGCGCCATGCTGCTGGATGAAATGCTCAAGGCGATCGAACAGGCGCGCGGAATCGACATCAAATCATGGCATATCTCATCCGCCAAATTTTTCGATGCCGTGCGGCCACGCGACTGTCTCGTTCTGGAGCACGAAGTGGCCTCGCCGGGATTGATTCGCTTCACGATCCACGTCGACAAGCGCAAAGTGGCCAGCGGCACGCTGCATGAATCCTAAAACCGCGCATCTTGTTGACGGGGCCGCGAAGGCCGCCGAATGGGTCAGACACCGCGAGCGTGGCAGCCTCTGGCTGCTGAAAATCATGGCGTTTTTGTCCTGGCGCTGCGGGCGCAGAGCAAGCCGCATCATCCTCTATGGAATCGCTGCTTATTTTTTCCTGTTCGCTCCGAGCGCGCGGCGCCACTCGTTGCATTATTTGCGCCTTGCCCTGGAGAGAGCGCCCTCGGCCCGCGATCGATTTCTGCAAATTTTAAGCTTCGCGACCACCATTCACGATCGAGTCTATCTCATCAATGGCCAATTCGAGCAATTCAATATCTCGGTCGACGGAGCAGATCTGGTGTCGGCGCAAACGCCAACGGGCCGCGGCGCGTTGTTGCTGGGCGCGCATATGGGCAGCTTCGAGATCATGCATTCCTTGAGCCGCCGCCAGCACGGCTTGCGCGTCGCGATGGCTATGTACGAAGAAAACGCGCGCAAGATTGGCGGCATTCTCGCCGCCATCAATCCGAACTTTGTTGCGGACATTGTTGCCCTGGGCCAAATCGATGCCATGCTCAATATCGCCGAGCGCCTCGATCAAGGCGGCTATGTCGGCGTGCTCGCAGATCGCACGCTTGGCGAAGAAGCCGTGCAGGCCGTCACTTTTCTGAGTCAACGAGCATATGTGCCGACCGGGCCGATGCGCGCGGCGGCCATCCTCCGCTGCCCGGTGTTCTTTATGGTGGGCCTGTACCGCGGCCGCAATAACTACCATGTAATGTTCGAACGGATTGCGGACTTTTCCGCCACCAGTGTCGGCAGCCGGGATCTCGCGGTGCGCGCTGCAATCGAACGCTACGTCACGGTGCTCGAGAAATACTGCCGCAGCGATCCTTATAATTGGTTCAACTTTTTCGATTTCTGGCGTCCACCCGCGGGCCATCGGGGCGAGTGATGCAACGCTTTCTGCCATGGATGCTCTTGATCTGCTGGTCCCTCGGCAATAATTCGGCGAGTGCCGCGTCCGCGAGTTTCAGCGAACTCGATCAAGTCATGGGCTTGCTCGCGATGCGCCCGCATGGCAGGGTCGAATTCATCGAACAGCATTTTCTATCGGTTCTGAATCGCCCGATAGAATCTTCCGGCGAGTTGCGTTACGACGCGCCGGATCGGCTCGAAAAACGCACGCTCAAGCCGCGAGCCGAGACTTTGGTGCTCGCTGGCGGAGTATTGACCGTGGAACGCGCCAACAGCCGGCGCGTGATGGATTTGCATTCCTATCCTCAGGTGCTGCCTTTCGTCGAAAGCATTCGTGCCACGCTGGCGGGCGAGCGCAGCGCCCTTGAGCGAGTTTTCCATCTGGACTTTGTCGGCAGCGTGTCGCGTTGGACCTTGACCCTGGTACCCCTGGAGTCAAAGGTCAAACAATCCGTCAGCCAGGTTCGCATCGACGGCGCCGGCGACCAATTGTTGAAGGTTGAAATACGCCAGCCCGACGGCGACCGATCGTTGATGACTCTGCGGCCATCCAACTTGCCATGAACGGACATCGGGTGCGCGTGCTCATCGTCTGGCTCGGCTGCGTCGCATTCGCTGCCATCGTTGTGGCGCGTGCGCGCTACATCACCGATCTTTCAGCCTTTTTACCCGCGCATCCAACCCCCACGCAGCAGCTGCTGGTCGATCAACTGCGCGATGGACCTGCCTCGCGACTGATCCTCATTGCGATCGAGCAAGCGGACGTCGCCTCGCGAGCGCGTGTGTCGTTAGCCGTGGTGGAGCGGTTGCGCAAGGATCCAGCGTTCTCCAGCGTAAATAACGGCGAGGCGGCGGCCGGACAGCGCGATCGCGAGTTCCTGTTTCAACACCGATATCTGCTCAGCGAAGCGGTTGATGCGCAGCGCTTTACCTCGGCCGGCTTGAGTGCCGCTATTCGCGAAACCATCGACAATCTGGCCTCGCCGGCCGGTCTGCTGTTTAAGTCTCTGCTGCCGCGTGATCCAACCGGCGAGCTGCTGAGTGTCTTCGATCAGTTGGCGCGCTCTCCCGCACCGCAGAGCCGCGACGGCGTTTGGGTTTCCAGCGACGGTAGTCGTGCACTGGCTGTCGCGCAAACCGCGGCGAGCGGATCCGACAGCGATGCTCAGAGCAGAGCAATCGATGCGATTCGCGCGGCGTTTGCGGCTGCGGCGGCCGAATTGCCGCAAGCCGCCGCCAACAGCGTGCAATTGCGCTTGAGCGGTCCGGGAGTTTTTGCCGTCGCAGCGCGCGCCAAAATCGAGCGGGCTGCCGTGAGACTGTCGATTGCCAGCAGCATTCTCGTGGTAACCCTGTTGCTCGTCGTCTACCGCTCGCTGCCGGCACTCGGATTGGGACTGTTGCCCGTCGCTACAGGGGCGTTGGTGGGAATCGCCTGCGTCGCGTTGGGATTCGGTGCTGTCCATGGCATCACCTTGGGTTTTGGAATTACCTTGATTGGTGAATCCGTCGACTACTCGATCTACTTCTTTATTCAATCGCGTCAAGCGCACGCCGACCACCCCAGCTGGCAGCAACTCTGGTGGCCGACGATACGCCTCGGAATGCTGACATCGGTGTGCGGATTTGCCTCGTTGCTGCCGTCCGGATTTCCCGGGCTCAAGCAACTTGGGCTCTACTCCATCAGCGGTTTGATTGCCGCTGCTTTGGTGACTCGCTATGTATTGCCTGCGCTGCTGCCGCCGAATTTCACGATTCGCGATGTTGCGCCGCTGGGCAGACGCACCGCTGGTGCTTTGCAGAGTCTGCGAAGCTTCAGCGGCCGCGCGATTTTGCTGTGCGGTGCTGCACTCGTGTTGCTGGTCTTGGCGGTGCTGTATCACGATCGGGCAACGCTGTGGAATCGTGAGCTGTCGGCGTTGAGTCCGGTGTCGATCGAGGAACAGAACTATGACGCGAAGTTGCGCACCGATCTGGGCGCCGCCGATGTCCGCGATCTCGTGATTGTCTCCGGACCTGACATGGAATCGATTTTGCACAGTGCCGAACTCGCCGCTCGCGCCCTGCAGCCATTGGTGGATAAAAAGGTAATCGGCGGCTTCGAGAGCCCCGCAAACTACTTGCCGAGCATGGCCACCCAGGAGAGCCGGCGCAGCAGCTTGCCGAACGCAGTGGTTCTGCGCGTCAATCTAAAGCAAGCCGTGGGGGGACTGCCGCTGCGCGCCGACGGTTTGCAGCCGTTTCTGGAGGATGTGGAAGCGACGCGTCATGCGGCTCTGGTGATCCCGCGTGACTTGGTAGGCACTTCCTTGGACGCTGCTTTCGAATCGCTGATCCTGCATCAGAAAGATCAGTGGAATGCTTTGTTGCCGCTGCGCAGCGCCACTGCCGGAGGAGAAGTCGACTTGCCGAGCGTGGCGGCGGCATTGAACGACGGTCAGGTGCAGGATGCACGGGTGCTCGATCTCAAGCGGGAATCCGACGCGCTCTACGGCAGCTATCTGGCAGAAGCCATTCATTTGTCATTGGCCGGATTCTTGGCGTTGACCGTATTGTTGCTGATCGCGCTGCGCTCGCCGCTGCGGGTGGCGCGCGTTCTGGCGCCGTTGGTGCTGGCCGTTCTCACCGTTGTCGCGGGTCTCGCCATTGCCGGAGTGCACCTAAGCATTCTGCACTTGGTCGGGATGTTGCTGATCGTGGCCGTGGGCTCGAACTACGCACTGTTCTTCGACCGTCAAGCCAACTCGGCGGAAGTCGGCAACGAAGCGCTTACACTCGCATCGTTGGTCATCGCCAATGCCAGCACCGTCATCGGATTCGGCCTTCTGTCCTTTTCGCAGATTCCGGTATTGGTTGCGCTCGGCACTACGGTAGCGCCCGGCACATTTCTCGCGCTGCTGTTCGCGGCAATCGGCTTCCGCGTCGCCAGAAGCGCGCATGCGTAGCATTTTCTGCGCGGCCAACGCCGGCTCGCGGGCCGCAACGCAAATGATATGGCTGCCCGGCGCCTATCATTGCGCGCAGGACTTCCTGGATGAAGGCTTTGCGCGTGCCGCCGCTACTCGACGAATTGCCGTCGATCTGCGATTTGCCGATCTGGAAATGCAGCACCTGGACGACCGGGATGTATTTCAGCGGCTGCGATCCGAGATCGTATTGCCCGCACGTGAGTCAGGCGCGGCGGTCTGGTTGGCAGGGATCTCGCTAGGCGGTCTGGCGGCGCTGGACTATGCGAGTTTTAATCTGGGCGAACTCGACGGACTGTGCGTGCTCGCGCCCTATCTTGGAAACCGCATGCTCATCAACGAAATTGTCGCAACTTCGGGTCTCGGCGGCTGGGAACCGGGCGAGCTTGCAGAAACGGCTGCGGAACGCCGAATATGGCGCTATATCAAGTCGCGCGTCGACCCAACACCGCTATTCCTAGGGTACAGGCAGGACGATCGATTTTCCGCGGCCCATGATCTACTCGCCGCGGCACTGCCATTGAACCACGTTGGTGTCGTTGCCGGCGGTCATGAATGGCGCACCTGGCTTAAGCTCTGGGAGAATTTTTTGGATTTGCAATTCACGTGAGTCAGCGGCATAGCGCTCCTCGGTGGATGCCCTCGCCGTTGTTGGTCGCCTCGGGTGCCGTGCACCTGGGCGCCGCGACGGCATTGATTGCGCGGCCGCGCATGTGGCCCTGGGCGTTGGGCGCCTTGGTCGCCAATCACATGGCGCTTGCGGCGGCGGGACTCTGGCCGCGAAGTCAACTCCTGGGCCCGAACTGGACCCGCCTGCCGCCACGCCTCGGCATCGCACCGGGCGTGGCCATCACGATCGATGATGGGCCTGATCCTGACGTCACACCACGCGTGCTGGCGTTGCTTGACAGCTACGCAGCGAGCGCCACTTTTTTTTGCATCGGCGAGCGCGTGCTGCGCTACCCTGATCTTGCACAGGAGGTTGTGCGCCGCGGACACGTTATTGAGAATCACAGCCAGTGCCACCGTCACAATTTCTCGCTACTCGGCCCGAGAGGAATGAACGCTGAGGTATCGCGGGCGCAAGAAAGTATCTTTCACGTGACAGGAGGCTATCCGCGGTTTTTTCGCGCACCGGCGGGGCTGCGCAACCCGTTTCTCGATCCGGTGCTCGCTCGCCTGAAGCTGCGGCTTGCTAGTTGGACGCGCCGCGGCTTCGATACTGTAAGTGCCGATGCCGATGCAGTCTTTCGCCGATTGAGCACTCCGCTGCAGGCAGGCGATATATTGTTGTTGCATGATGGTCACGCTGCGCGCACTCGCGACGGTGAACCGGTGATTCTGGAAGTGTTGCCGCGCCTGCTCGACGCGCTGGCCTCGCAGCGGCTGCAGTCCGTCACTTTGCGCTCGGCCTTGCAATGAAATCCATGAATCCGCTGCTGCTCGCGCAATTCACCGCAACGAGCTGCATCGGCACGGGCGTGGCGTCGACACTGACGAGCCTGGTCGGGCAACGCAGCGGACTCACGCGCTGCGAGTTTGAGACCGTCAAGATCGACACCCACATCGGCGAGGTCCCGGGTGTCGATGCACAACGCCTGCCCGCGCCATTGGCGATATTCGACTGCCGCAACAACCGTCTGGCTGAGCTTGCCCTGCAACAAGACGGCTTCCTCGACGCTGTGGCGGCCGCCGCGGCCCGCTGGGGCAAGCGCAGAATCGGCGTGTTTATTGGCACGAGCACCGCCGGCATCATGCAGACGGAATTAGCCTATCGCGCTCGCGACCCGCAGAGCGGGGCGTTGCCGGCAGGCTTCGAATACGGTACCACTCACAACTCGTTCTCAGTGGCGGACTATGTTCGACGTCGTTGCGGGATCGAGGGCCCGGCCATGGCGGTTTCTTCGGCTTGCGCATCGAGCGCCAAGGTGTTCGGCGCCGCGCGGCGCATGATTGAAGCGGGCCTCATCGATGCGGCTGTGGTTGGCGGAACGGACTCGTTGTGCCTGACTACTCTGTACGGATTCCATTCGCTGCAATTATCCTCGCCTGCACCCTGCCGTCCCTTCGACGTGGCACGCGATGGCATCTCCGTCGGCGAAGCCGCCGCCTTCGCGATTCTCGAACGCACATCCGCAACAGTTGACGGCGATTCCATCCTGCTTTGCGGGGTTGGCGAGTCCAGCGACGCATATCACATGTCGGCGCCGCACCCAGAAGGACTGGGCGCCAAGCGCGCCATGCAGGCGGCGCTGCGCGCAGCGTCGCTGCAACCCGGCGATATCGATTACATCAATTTGCACGGCACCGCAACGCCGAGCAACGACCGCTCGGAAAGTCAGGCGGTAACGAGCATTTTCGGCCCGACTACGCCCTGCAGCTCGACCAAGGGTGCGACCGGGCATACATTGGGTGCAGCCGGCGCGCTGGAGGCGGTGATCAGCGCGCTCGCCATCCGCAATGGCTTGATGCCAGGCGGGATCCAGAGTACCCAAATCGACCCGACGCTTACGGCGCACTACTTAAAAGAGAATAGGCATGCACGGATGACGCGCGTGCTCAGCAATTCCTTCGGTTTCGGCGGCACGAATTGCAGTTTGATTTTTGGCCGCGCTGGATGAAATTGTCCGGATATGTGGGCGGTATCGGCGTGTTGGGCCCGGGCCTGCAAAATTGGCCGCGGGCCGCCGCGGTTCTGTTAGGCCAACAGGCATACGTGACCGCACCCACGGTGTTGCCCGTTCCCACAATGTTGCCGCCCGCGGAACGGCGGCGCACCGGCAGAGTCGTGAAACTCGCCCTGGCGGTGGCATGGGAAGCGGCCTCGCACGCCGCTGCCGATCCTGCGCAAATGCCCAGCGTGTTTTCTTCATCCGGAAGCGACGGCCACATCTGCCACGAAATTTGCCTGGCGCTTGCGCTGCCGACGCGCGAAGTCTCGCCGACCCGCTTTTCGAATTCCGTTCACAACGTCGCGGCCGGCTACTGGAGCATCGCCACAGGCTCCATGACCGAGTCGAATGTGCTTTGCGCCTTCGACGCAAGCTTTGTCGCGGGCCTATTGGATGCCATGACTCAAATCACCGTCGATCGGCAAGCGGTTCTGTTCGTAGCCTACGACAGCGAATATCCGCCGCCCCTGCACGCAAAGCGTCCGATACCCGATGCGCTGGGAGTGGCAATGGTTCTTACGCCCGAGAGAACCGTGAGCTCGATGGCTCGTATAGAGGTCGCGCTCACCGACGAGAGCCCGGATAGAATGTCTGACCCAGAGCTTGAGGCATTGCGAGTTGCCATTCCTGCGGCACGTGCGCTGCCGCTGATGCAGCTGCTCGCAGGCCGCGTCACCGGCCGCGTAATTCTCGACTACCTCGATGTGTCGCGCGCTGCTGTGCAAATCGAACCATGCGTATGAACCGATCATGGATCGAGACTCGCATTCCTCATAAAGGCCGCATGTGCTTGCTTGATGAAGTAATCGACTGGGATGGCCGGCATATCCGTTGCCGTACCGGCACGCACCGTGCGCCCGACAATCCCATGCGCTCGCATGATCGTCTAGGAATCGCCTGCGGTATAGAATATGCCGCGCAAGCGATGGCCCTGCACGGCGCGCTTGCGAGTGCCGGCATAGACGCAGGCGTCGACGCTGCATCGCCAGTCGGTCTTCTTGCCAGTGTTCGCGACCTGCGGATGCATGTTTTGCGGCTGGATGACATAGAAGCGGATTTGTTCTGCGAGGTCATCCACCTTGCCGGGGACAGCCTTACGGCGTTGTATGAGTTCGCGTTGCGTGATCGAGGCCGACACTTGCTCGGCGGGCGCGCCTCAGTGGTATTGGATGCGGGCGGACGGTTACAGCTTTGAATAAAATAATGATCCGTGCGTTGGTCACCGGCGGCAGCGGCGGTATCGGCGCTGCCATTTGCCGCGCCTTGAGCGCACAGGGACACTATGTCTATGTGCACGCGCACCGCGGGATTGCTGCCGCTGAATCGATCGCGGCTGACATCGCTGGCACGGGGGGCCAAGCGCGGACTGTGCAATTTGATCTGACCGATGCGGCTGCTGCGCGCGCAGCAATCGATACCATTCTCGAGGATGGACCGATTCAGGTGCTGGTCAACAATGCCGGCATTCATGACGATGCAGTCTTTCCGGGCATGACCCCGCAGCAATGGCATCGTGTCATCGACCTGTCAGTCAATGGGTTTTATAATGTCACGCAGCCCTTGATGTTGCCCATGATCCGCACGCGTTGGGGACGAGTCATCAGCATTTCGTCGGTGGCGGCATTGCTCGGCAATCGAGGCCAGGTGAATTACGCAGCCGCGAAGGGCGCGCTGAATGCCGCCACCAAGGCGCTGAGTCTCGAGGTCGCGAGCCGCGGAATTACGGTCAACGCCGTCGCACCGGGCATCATTGCTGCCGGCATGAGCAAAATGGTCTTTGATGATGCCGCCATCAACAACATCGTGCCGATGAAACGCGCCGGGTCGCCTCACGAGGTGGCAAGCCTGGTGGCGTATCTCGCGTCGCGCGAAGCCGGTTACATCACGGGGCAGATCATTTCAATCGACGGCGGAATGGTCTGATTTTCGATATTCACGCGTAGGCGTCGAGCAAACCGCTCGCGCTTCGCGATAGCGACGTGGAAGTGTGCGCCAAGACGGCAGCATCGGCGCCGATCGCGGGCGTAGCTTGGTAGGCCTGCGACGGCGGCGCGCGCTCTTGAAAGGAACGATGCGAGATATCGACGCTCACTTGTGCGAATCCCTGAGAGCCGAGCATTTCTCGCAGCTTCGGCGAACTCGATTCCAACGCGTCGCGCGTTACCGCGCTGTGGCTCGAAAGCCAAACTTGCGCATGTCCGCCTTGCAAAGCAATGCGAACTTCGATGGGGCCCAGCGCCGGCGGATTCACCTGCAGCTTGGCAGTGGTCAGGTTGCCGTCCATCATCAGCGACACGCGATCGGCAACACCTTGGCCAAAGTCCGCCGTGCCTACGCCCGCGGCGACTTTAAACGCGGGCATCGAGACGCTATCGGTTGACGAGTTCGAAGTCAGCAATTGGGCCGCACCGGCGCTGCTCGATGCGCCGGATAAAGACAAAGAAGAGTCGGGGTTGCTGCCGTGCGAGCGTTTGTCCGCCGCACCGGCATCGGCGGCGCTCAAGGCCGCTTGCGCAATCGCGGCAGCCGTTGCCGCGGTGACTGGCGCGGATGTCGCTGCGGCTGATATGTGTGCTACGCCTAAGTTGGCGGCCGCAGAGGCAGGCGCATCGTTCGCGCCTGCAACGCCCAGGGGGGCTCCGGTATCGGGGGTCGCCAAATCGTCGGCGGCGGCCAAATCCTGTGATGGCGCGCTCGTGCCCTGCACGACCGCGGCGGCCATAACGGCCTGCGCTGCCGCACCGGCATCCGCCGCGGGACCGGTGCCGAGTGTCGCGTCGGTTACCGTCGCGTTGCCTGCAGCCGATGCGGTCGACGAGGTCGCCGCCTGGCTCACCGCACCGGCACTTAGCTTGGCATCGCGCGCGCTGCCCGACGGCACGGTCGGAGCGGTGGCAGGCGCTGCTGGCGCCGTAGCAAGTGATTGGACACTGGCTTGAGGCATTGACGGACCGGAATTTGGCATCCCCCCACTATTGGCGGCATCGGGAGTTGCACTGCCGCTCACCGCAGGCGCAGATGCAGCCGCAGCCCCGCCCGCAGCGGCATTCGGATCCGGGCCTACCGCGCCGGGCTGTGGTCCCTTTACAGTGCCGGCCACATCCGGGGCTTGGACGGGGGCTGCCGAGACGTCCGTTTTCAGCGGTGGCGCAGGAGTAAGCGGCAGCGGCGGCTGATTGCCGGACGGCGGCAATGCGCTGCCGCCTGAAGGAGCGTCGTGCTGCTTATTTGCTGCATTCTTGCGTGCCGGCTTGACGCCCGCAGCGCTCAAGGTCGCGGCGAAATCTTCGTTGGCGGCGTGCGTCGTCTGCGATGCCGGCGTATTGAGTTGTGCGGGATCGCTTGCTCGCATCGCTTGAAAAACCGACGGTGTTGCATTCATACCGCTGAAATAGCAAGCGCCGTGCCAAGGCGGCAGACCTATTTATCAGTTTGCGCTGCTCACTACTTTAGGTACTTATCAAACCAAGCGAGGGTGCGCTGCTGCACATCGGCAAGATGCTCAGGATCGCGCAGCCCGTGGCCTTCGCCAGCGTAGATCATGATGGAAGTCGGCACATTCATCGCTTTCATCGCATGCCAGAATTCCTGCGTTTGTGGCGCCGGACACTCGATGTCGTATTCTCCGACGTAGGCGAATGTGGGGGTTGTTACATTGTGCATGTAGTTGATGGCCGATGAGGCAGCATAGACGGCGGGATCGTCGTACGCTGACTTCCCAAAATAAGGAATCATCCAGGCATCGATGCCATTCTCGCCGTAATACGACAGCCAATCGCTGATGCCGGCGGCAGCAACCGCGGCTTTGAACCGATGGGTTTGAGTCACCGCCCACATGCTCATGAAGCCGCCGTAGCTCCCGCCCGTCAAGCCCAGACGTGCCGTATCGATGGGAGCAGCTGTCGCAGCGGCGTCAACGCCGGCCAGGATGTCGCGCAAGTCGCCATGGCCGAAATCGCGGACATTCGCCTGAGTGAAGCGCTCGCCCTGGCCATAGCTGCCGCGGGGATTAGGCAGAAACAAAGCATAACCATGCTCTAGCAACGCAGTGACGATTCCCGGACCTGCAAAACCCGGCGTCACGGCGGCCGCCGGACCGCCATGAACCTCGGTGATCATGGGTCTCTTGCCGTCAGCATGCAGAGGCAGCAGCAGCCAGCCCTGAATATCGAAACCGTCGTTCTTCCACCAAACGCTTTGCACGCGCGCAGCCAAGCCCAAACCCGCGTTGAGTGTTGTGAGATTGCGCCAGTGGCCAACCGTGCCGATCTCGATTTCCGGTGGCTGAGTGAATGACTCGTGTGAATCAGCCGTCACACCTCCGGGGCACGAGGTCGAAATTCCGCTGGCGCGATCGCCGAACGACTCCTCTGCGCTCCACACAATGCGCGCGGGCACGGGCTTGCGGCCCGATCCCAAATCTACAAATTGAGTTTTATCACCTGCGAGAAGCTCGGCCTGCAAATGGCCATCGCAGCGCCATGTGATTGCGGTGGCCGAAGCACGCATATCCGGAGTCAGATTCGTCGCGCTGCCGCCGTCCAATGTCAGCGTATAGACATCGCCGCCGGTTGAACCGAAGTCGCTCATGATGCCCGCGATGAAGGCCACCATGGATCCGTCGCGCGATACTTTCGGCATTGCCAGCTGTTGGCGAGCATCGGTCGGGGTGTAAATAACGCGGACATCCGTTCCGCTGTCCGGAAACGCGTACAGCTTTGCGGTCCACCAGTTGTTGTCGCCGTCGCCGGCCGCGGCAGTACCGACGAATCCCTTGCCAGCGCCGCGCCAGTCGTATTCGTATACGAATAGATCGGGTGGCGAGACCCAACGCAAAGCGCCTCTCTCGAGAACTGCAATTCGCTGCTCCGGCGGAGCAGCGTCCAAATCGCCGGCGATCGCTGCACCCGCTTGAGTTGCGCCTACCTCTTTGGTGGCGTTTTCAACCGCGAGCATCGCGAGGCGGCCGTCCGGCAGATAGCGCAGGTGCACGATGGTTCCACCGAAATCCAGCAGCTTGCTCAATCCAGTACCGTCGGCGCCCACCGCGTATACCGAGCGTGCGTGGCTGCCGGGGATACGCAGCGCAAAGCTTAGGTGCTTGCCATCGGGACTCCAGCTCAGCGAATCAGGCCAGCATTGCGGCACGCGGCCGCAGGGCATTGCAATGGTGACGGCGGTGCGGCCGGACGCATGCCTGATCACGAGATCGCGGACTGTGGGCGCACCGCCGCTCTTCGAGGAATCGCCTTCCACTGAGGCGACGAGTGCTCCATTCGGCGAAATTTCAACGTCGAGGAAGCGATGCACGAGGCGCTCGGAGGCCTGCGCCGCCTCACACGCCGATCCGACGCCAATCCAAAGCACCACCATAGCAACTACCAGCCTCATGACCTTCCCCTTGCATTTAATTGCGGCTAAGCGCCGCGGTTGAATTTCAGCACCAGCGTCGCGCACCCCAAGAGACCGATACCCTCTAGCCGAGCTAGCAGCCGATTCACGTTGTCCGTAACGCCGAAACGGGCGGTTGCATGTACTGCGCGATGCGCGAGCCAACCATATCCGGTCAACATGCAAAACTCCGGCACCATCGAAGTCGCGGCGAGGATAGTCATTTGTGGCACCACCGGAATTGCGGGGTCAATGAACTGCGGCAGCAGCGCCAGAAAGAATAGCAGTGCTTTCGGATTGGCTAACTGTAGCGTGAGCGCGCCCAGGTAAACCCCGCGCAGATCTCGTTGCTTCTCCGCGGGATTCCCATCGAGCGCAACCGAGTGAATCGAGTTGGCGGAGTGCAACGCTTTGATGCCCAGATAGACCAAGTAGGCCGCGCCAATCCATTTGGCGATGGTGAAAAACCGCGCACTGGCGGCAATGATGGCGCCCAAGCTCGTGGCTGACAGCGCGAAGTAAATGCCGTTTGCGGTAAGGATTCCCGCCGCCGCCGGCAACGTGCGCCGCATTGCGCCGCGCACTCCCTGCGATACCGTGTAGAACACGGCGGGACCCGGCGACAGCGACAGCGCGGTTTCCATCACCAGGAACAGCAGCCACGTCTTAAAGGTCATTTGAGAATGCGCAATCACATCTTTCGAATTTTCATAGGGACGCAATGATCTACCCACATGTAGGTCATGGCAAGCCGGGGGCACCTGTCAGATCTCGCATGCTCGAGAACCGCAACAGGCTCAACAATGAACTGCTGCTAGATTTTTTGGCATCTCAGCTTTAATTCTTGGCGATATTCGCCAGAAAACTCGAAACGTGCTCATTGAGAAACTTTCCGTCCGCCGGCGATGCGCCGGCGCCGGCTGGATGCCCCCACAGCGACGGGATGATCGCCAAAGTGCAGTGTGGAATGAACGCGGATTCATATAAAGCATCTGTGACCGGGAAGTACAGGTCCGTTTCTGAGGGCATGTAGAGCACCGGAACTTTGATGGAACGTAGTGCTGCCTCGACATCCTTAAAGGGCGGCGTTTTGCCGACATCGTGGGATTCCCAAGTTCGCATATGCAAAATGAGATTATTGGCATCGGCGCCTGGAATGAAATTCGTCCGAAAATGGTCCACGACTTCATCGAAAGTCTTGCCGAACGAGTCATTGGTGCGCCACAGCTCGCGGCGCCACCATTCCTGCGAAAACAGCCAACCCGTCCACACCATTGAGAATGCCTGAATGCCCTTCGTCGGCTGAGTCTGGTAATTGCCGCCGTCGAACGCCGCGTCCGCGGTAAGCGCTGCAATTTGGCCCTCGAGCCTTACAATGCCGTGGCCGTAGGTCTTGGCCGTTCCAGACGTCGCCACGATGCCATCCATGTAGTCGGGATAGCTCACTGCCCACTGAAATGCCTGCTGCGCGCCCATGGAAAAGCCGATTACGGCGCGTAGATGCTGTACGTGCAATTGCTCGGTCAGCATTCTATGCACCGCATCCACGTTGTCGCGGATGGTTGTGATCGGGAATCGCGGCCCGTGAAACGGTTCCGGCGTGTTGCTGGGCGAGGAAGATCGCCCGTTGCCGAATAGCTCGCTGGTGACGAGAAACAATTTATTCGGATCCAGCGCCTTACCCGGCCCGATCAGCCAACCATAGCCATGCATCTCTGCCATGTAGTGCGAAGGCAGGAGAATCGCGTTGTCGCCTTTGGCGTTCAGTTTGCCGTACGTGCCGTAGACGATGCGCGCGTCCGGCAGGACCGCGCCGCTTTCCGTCGTGAAATTCTTGATGATGAATTCGTGTTGGACCGGTTCAGCGTCGGGCGCCGCCGCCCGCGCTTGCGCCAAGTGCATTCCCAACAGAACCAGGGTCAACGCGATGAATCGCACGCTACTCTCCTAAAATTGGTCGGTCACTAAATTATGTGTCGAAGCATGCGCATCGTCGCACCGAATTCGCACCAGAGCTAGTCCATACTTCTGCAATCGGCGAGCCAGCCTCAAGTTGTTAAGCACAGCCCTCGCGCTGTGCGGCTCAATCGGGCGAATCGCCCATGAATGCTGAGCGAAATCTCATTGCGATTCTCCCATATTGAGACGTCTGAAAACGCTCTGCATGCCCTCGACACGCTCGAGATACTTGCGCGCCTGATGATCCCCGCAGCGCTGGCCTTCGGCCAATCTGAATCTGCGTAGGGCAAACTCATCGCCGGCCCCTGCGCCGCACAGATGAATCAACGCGGCGAGTGTCTGCTTCTGCGGGAGTGATGCGGAACTCAGACGATGCCGCTCTAGAATGGACGCCACGCTGCGATCAAGATAGGCCGAGGTCAACTCGACCGCGTGACTGGGTATAACTCGCGCGTATAAACTGTTGAACCAACAGGAGCGCCAATCATTCCAGGGCCCATCCACGACGACGCTGTGATCGTGAATGCAATATCGACGGGCCTCCGCAAAATTCCCGTCGGTAATCTGGTACATGCCGACGGCGCTCGAAGCCGGCCGATAGACTTCGAATGGTTGCGATGACCACGACCATCTCCAGTAGGTGCGCGCCACGGGATTTCCGGAGCCCTCCACCTGAGCGACTGCCGCGAGAAAATCGGCCGTCATGACGGCAGTCGCGAATTTCTTGAAGATCGGCGCGTACTCCTGCCAGGTTTCGGCGGGAGACTTGTAGAGCGTGCCGCTCACCGGAAAGAACAGCTCCGATGGTTTGCGTACGACTTGGTAGATCCAGTTGATGCCGAGCCACAGAATGAAAATGCTGAGCGCCGCCATTATGTATTTCGCGGGCCGCGGCGCCGGGCGCCACCAGCGTTGCACCCGACGCCTCAGCGTGGCGGCGCGGCGCGAGAGTTTCTTGATGCGGCGAGCTGTGCCGCTCGTGCGCCGTTTGGGCTTAGTGGGCATAATTGAGGCGAGGTAACCCAATCAAGTGCCGCAACAAATTACAGAACCTCGCCATGGTGACGGAGCTGTTCGCGGCGATAATTCTCGCTATTTGGTGCTTTTATCTGACCGCAACGGTGACGCTCTCAGATTCCGGATCGAAAAAGATTTTGGCCTCGCCTTTCTTTAGCTGACCGACCACCCGCGCCACCTTGTCCTCGAGCGAGAATTCCTTTCCGCCGTAGTCCGTGCCTTCGCGCAAGACGAAGGATTCGATGACGGCATTCAGCAAGTCCGCCGGCAGTTCGCCGTAAGGTACCTCGACCGGCTCAGGAGCTTCTTGGCTGGGCATCGGGCCCAGGGTATCACGGCTTTTTAGAGATTCCCGGTGTCGGTCCGGGCGGCCAGCATTACGCGCATCGCCGCATCATCGCCTTCGCGCTGTTCGCGCCGATCCGCGGCGCTCTGCTCTTCCTTGCGAAAGCGATCGACTACCCGATTCAATGACTCGGCTTCGATGCGCTTTTCGCTCCATTGCGCGCGGCGCTGGTCGAATTCATTGCGGGCGTTGTCGAGTGATTTCTGATGCTGAACCAAGGCCTCGCCCAGTCGCCCGAGGAAGGAGCGATAGTTTTGCAGCCTGACGGCATCCATGGCGCCGCTCGCTTGCGTGGAGTTGCGCACATACTCATCGCGATAAGCCTGGAGCTGCTCGCGCTGGCGCTCCAACTCTGTAACCTTGCGTCCGGCTTCAGCCATTACGCGGCTCAGATCCTTCGCCGATGCCGATACGACCTCGCGAATGGGCTCAAATCGTTTGGACTTAATCATGGGCAGGTCACTATCGGCCCGTTGGCGCAATCGGTGCCGAGAACTGCGTCACGAGTTGCTTGAGATCCGCGTAACTTCGCTCAATTCCAACCGGTTCATACATGTCCTGGCGCAGGAATTCCTGCATTTTGGGCCATTGCTCCACAGCCAGATCCACCCGCGCGTCGGAACCGCGCCGATAGGCACCGACAGTAATCAAGTCCCGATTCTGCTGATAGGTTGAATACACCTGCTTGAATCGATTCGATAGATCGAGTTGCTCGCGCGTTGTGATTTGATGCATTGCACGACTGATGGATGCCTCCACATCCACTGCGGGGTACAACCCGCTCTCCGCCAAGCGGCGAGACAGCACAATGTGGCCGTCTAAAATGGCACGCGCCGCGTCGGCGATCGGATCGTTTTGATCATCGCCTTCCACCAGCACGGTGTAAAAAGCCGTGATCGATCCGACGCCGCGATCGCTATTGCCGGCTCGCTCGACGAGCTGCGGCAGCCTCGCGAACACCGATGGCGGATAGCCCTTGGTCGCAGGAGGTTCGCCGATCGCCAGCGCAATTTCGCGTTGCGCTTGCGCGAAGCGCGTCAGCGAATCGAGCAGCAGCAACACCTTTAGGCCTCGATCGCGAAAGTATTCCGCAATCGCCGTCGCCAGCCAGGCGCCGTGCATGCGCATGAGCGGCGGATTGTCGGCCGGCGTGGCCACTACCACCGCGCGGCGCATGCCGTCCGGCCCCAATGTATTGCTGACGAAATCCTGGACTTCGCGGCCGCGCTCGCCGATCAAGCCGACCACGGTAACATCCGCCTTGGTATATCGAGTCATCATGCCGAGCAGCACCGACTTGCCGACGCCGGAACCTGCGAACAGGCCGATTCGCTGTCCACCGCCGACGGACAGAAGCGCATTAATGGAGCGCACACCCACATCGAGAGGATCTCGTATCGCTCGGCGCATGAGGGGATTTAGGGGCTCTCCGGTCAAGGGCACCCGATCCGTGCAGCGCAATTCGCCGAATCCATCGAGCGGCTTGCCCGCGCCGTCCAAAACCCGCCCCAGCAATTCATCTCCGACGGAAACTGAAGACTCGCTGTGCGTCGGAATGACGCGCGCGCCTGGCATCAACCCGCGAATATCGCCCGTCGGCATGAGAAATAACTTGTCGCCGGAAAAGCCGACGACTTCTGCTTCAATCTGCTTGCCCTCCGCGGTATCGACCAGGCAGCGTCCGCCCACCGCAGCTTCGCAACCCACGGCCTCCAGCGTCATGCCGACCATGCGATTCAGCGTGCCCTCGACCACAAACTCCGCCACGCTTGCCATGCGCTCGCGTGCTTGCACAAGCGCTTCGACCCAGCGCTTGGAGCGCGGCTGCGCCGAATCGATGTTCAAGTCGAACCGCCTCGCGGCGTCGCCGGGTGGCGCTCAGTCCCCAACAGCTCACTCAAGATGCTGCCCAGGCGCGTTTCCAGACGTGCATCGATGCGTGAGGTATTGGTCGTGATCTGGCATCCGCCGCGCGCCATGACCGGATCTTCGATGATCGTCCATGCGCGCTCGTTTTCGGTCGGTGCCAGATGCTGTTTGACTACGGCGGCATCTTCCGGATGCAAATGCACGCGCACGTCGCGCGTTGCGACCGGCAGCGCTGCGATCGCTTCGCGAATAATGCCGATGATCTGCGTCGGATCGGTCTTCAGTTCGCGGCGCACGATTTGCCGCGCCAAGGCCATGGCCAACGTGAGCAGCTCGCGTTCGACCTCCGCATCGAGTGCATCGAACGGCTTCGCTAGGTCGTAGAACATGCCCGCGAGCCGATCCACCTGCGTCTGCACTTCGGCGCGTCCCGCTTGGCGCCCTTCGGCCAGACCTTGCTCGAAAGCCTCTTTGTGTGCTTCCGCTTGCAGATCCGCTAGACCGCCGACCGTGGCCATTTTTTGCTGCGGAAGCGGGTTTTCCATGTCCGGTACGGTCCATAGCGCAACAGTCGCAGCGGGCTTGGCGTTGGCGTCAGACAAAATCGCCGCCGCCCTTGCCGCTCAGATTGATGCTGCCTTCTTCTGCCATTCGCTGCGCGATCACAATGATTTCCTTTTGAGCCGCTTCTACGTCTGTGAGCTTCACCGGGCCGCGCGCTTCCATATCGTCCTTGAGGATTTCGGCAGCCCGCTTCGACATGTTCTTCAACACCTTCTCTTGCACCTCGGGCTCGGCGCCGCGCAAAGCGACGGCCAAGGTATCGGAGCCCACTTCGCGCAGCAGCGCTTGAATGCCTCGGTCATCGACGTCCAGCAGGTTGTCGAAGACGAACAGCAAATCCTTGATTTTCTGATGCATCTCGCCGTCCGCTTTTTCGATCTTGCCCATCTCGTCGGTGAGCTTGTCGCGCTCCATGGCGTTCAAAATGTTGGCGGCGCTGCGCGCGCCGCCGACACGCCGCAGCGGCGCCGGCGCGGCGACATTTGCTTGTTTCTCGACCAGCTGGTCGAGTTCCGTCAGCGCAGATTGCGGCACCTCGTTCAGCGAGGCAATGCGCATCAGCACTTCGGTGCGCAGATCCTCGTTGAGCAGGGGCATTATGGCAGCCGATTGTTCGGGCTCGAGGTGCGCCAGCACGATGGCGGCGATTTGCGGATGCTCGCCGTTGATGATTTGCGCAACTGCTTTCGCTTCCATCCACTTCAAGGCTTCGATGCCTTGGCCGGCTTGGCCGCTCGATACCCTGTCCAGCAGCATGTCGGTCTTTTGCTTACCCACGGCTTGGGTCAGCACGCGGCGTACATAGTCTTGCGATCCGCCGGCAATGTTGGCCTTGCCATCGGCGATGCCAATGAACTTGTCCAGCACCGAACTCACCTGCTCACGGGATACTTCCTTGAGCTCGGCCATCGCGATGCCCAATTTTTGCACCTCTCGGGCACTGAGCTGCTTGAGCAGATTGGCGGCATCCTGCTCGCCCAAGCTCATCAGCAAAATGGCGGCGCGCTGCGTGCCGGCGAGTTCGTCGTTAGCCATCCGCGGAGACCCAGTCCTTCACCACCTGTGCTGCACGTCGGGGATCCTGCCCCACCAGAGTCCGTGCCGCTGCGATCTGTTGCTCGAAACTGGGCTGAAGCTTAATGGGCTTGCCGTGGCCGGACAGGCTGAGGCGATCGCCGTCGACGTCATCGCCGGTAGCCGCCGAAGAGCGGCCCGACGGCTTGGTGAGCGATTTCATCAATGGCCGCAGCACCAGGAACGCCACGACCAATACCAGCGCCGCGCCGACGATTTGCTTGACGAGCTGGGTGAGCCACGGTTGTTGCCAGAGAGGCAACCCATCGACCGGCGGCAGCGCGGCGTTGCTCTTGAATGCCTGGTTCAACACATTGATTTGATCGCCGCGATCGTCTTTCAGGCCGATCGATTCCTTGATGAGCTGCGAGAAGCGCTTGATGTCGGTGTCGCTCATCGGCGCGGTGGTAACTTTGCCGTCGGCATCGACTTTCTGCCAATCATCAAGTACCACGCCTACATTGAGGCGCTTCAATTTGCCGACCGGCTGCTTCACATAGGACAGCGTGCGATCCACTTCGAAGTTGCGAGTGCTGCGCTGTGCGCTCGAGCTGGGACCCGAATTCGCGGCCGTGGCTTGGCCGGCACCCGCGGCGTTCGGCGGCGTCGCCGGATTTCCCGGAGTCGCGGCGCCCGCAATCACCGGCGCTCCCGAGGTGCCCGGCGGCTGATTGCTCAGGGCACCGGGTATACCCTCGGCACCGTCGCCGCCCTTGCGCATCTCGTTGCTGGTCTGCTCGCTGCGCACCGCGGTCTTTTGCGGATCGTAGTTTTCGTGCGTTTCTTCGGTGACCGTGAAGTCCATATCCGCCGTGACCGTGGCGCGCACGCGTCCCGATCCAAGCATGGGCTCGAGCAGCTCGATGATGCGCTGCTGGTAGCTTTCCTCTAACTTGCGGGTCTGCTCGAACTGCCGGGTGCTCGCCGCTGCTTCCGCATTTTCATCGGGAGAGTTGAGCAACGATCCGGCCTGATCCACGAGGGTCACATCGTTCGCCGACAATTCCGGGACGCTCGAGGCAACCAGATGCACGATGGCGGCAACCTGCCCCGGCTCGAGGCGCCTGCCCGGATACAGCTGCAGCATCACCGAGGCCGTGGCTTTGTGTGCGTCGCGCAAAAACACGGAAGGCTTAGGCAACGCCAAATGCACGCGCGCGGTCTGCACTCCCTGCACCTTGACGATGGTGCGCGCCAATTCGGTCTCGAGCACCGACTGATAGCGCGCGCTCTCCATCATGGTGCTGTTGCCGAGTGCCGATTCCTTTTGAATCATCTCGATTCCCATCGAATCGCTTTGCGGCAGTCCCTGGCTTGCCAGACGAATGCGGGCTTCCTGGACCTTGGACTCGGGCACGGATACCGCGCCCGAGGGGTTCAACTTGAACTCAACGCCGGCGGCTGTCAGCGCGTCCATGACCTGCCCGCTCTCGCGCTCGGAGAGCTGCCCGTAAAGCACGGTGTAATTCTGTCCTTGCGACCACAGCACCAGCCAAATTGCCGCTGCAATGGCAGCCGCAACGCCGGCGAGCAATCCGACCTGCTTGAGTCCGGGGATATCGGCAAGGCTGCGCGACGGAACAGAAGTGGGAACGATGTCAGCCATGGATTAAACCTCGCGGTCGCTAGACCGACATATTCATAACTTGCGTGTAGGCATCGACGAGCTTGTTGCGCACCTCGGTCATGGCGCGAAACGCGAGCGATGCCTTTTGCACTTCCAGCATGACCTTGGTGAGATCGACGCTCTTGTCGCCGCCTTCATAGGCATCGGCGAGCGCGGTCGCTTGATTCTGCATGCTGGCTACGTGATCCACTGAATTCTTCATTAGATTGGCGAAATCCGAGGGTTGAGCCGCCGCCGCGGGCGCCTCAGATATGCCCGAGGCGCGCGACTGCAGCGCGCGCATTTCCGCCAACACCTGAGATATTTGCATGCTGCTCATGGTTACACCGTCACGAATTGCTGGTCTTGAACGCGCGGCACATTGACGCCGGCGGCTTTGAACTGCTGCAGCTTGTGGCGCAGGGTGCGCGCGCTGATGCCTAAGCGCTCCGCCGTCAGCTTGCGATTGCCGCAGGTGACGCGCAGGGTGGCCAGTATCAGCTCGCGCTCGCGATCTTTCAGATCGCGGTCAAGTCCGGAATCGTGTGCTGCAATGGCTTCCGTGGGCAGTGCCACCGGTGCCGCTGAAGCGCCCGCGGCGCCGGTATCGAGATCTTCGGCATTGATGCTGCCGCCGGCAGCAAGCCAGGCCGCGCGCTGCACGATGTTGTTGAGCTCGCGCGCATTTCCGGGCCAATCATAGGCCATCAATTTGCGTTCGGCGTCGGCGGACAGATTTAAGGCCGCTTGACCGGGACGGGCGCAGGCCTGCATGGCGCGACGCGCCAGCGGCAGGATATCTCCGCGACGTTGGCGCAGCGCCGGCAATCGCAACGACATCACATTGAGCCGGTAGAACAGATCGGCGCGGAAACGCGCAGCGCGCACCTCTTCGGGCAAGTCGCGATTCGAAGTCGCGATTACGCGTACATCGAGAGTGATGGTGCGGGTGCTGCCGAGACGTTCAACTTCACGCTCCTGCAGCACGCGCAGAATTTTTGCCTGCAATCCTAGATCCATTTCCGAGATTTCATCCAGCAACAAGGTGCCTCCCTGTGCTTGCTCGAATTTTCCCGCGTGCGCGGCGAGCGCGCCGGTGAAGGCCCCCTTGTCGTGACCGAATAGGCTGGCCTCCAGCATGTTCTCGGGGATGGCCGCGCAATTGATGGCCACAAAGGGTTTGTCGGCACGCAGCGAATTGTCGCGGATGAAGCGTGCGTACACTTCCTTGCCCGTGCCGCTTTCGCCGGTGATGAGCACCGTGGCATCGTTCTCTGCGATCTTGCGCGCCAGGCCCACGAGACGCTTTGACTCGGGATCGATGGCAATCAGTTCATTCGGCGTCACTCGCGCGGCCAGTTGGCGCCGCGCCAAGTCGATCAGGGCCTGCGCGTCGAATGGCTTGACGATGTAGTCAGTCGCACCTTCACGCATGGCCGCAACTGCTTGGGCAACGGTGCCGTAGGCCGTCATCAGCACCACTGGCAGATAGGGATGCAAGCGCTTGATCGACGACAGGA
Source organism: Gammaproteobacteria bacterium (assembly GCA_041690895.1). Classification (GTDB taxonomy): domain Bacteria; phylum Pseudomonadota; class Gammaproteobacteria; order Steroidobacterales; family Steroidobacteraceae; genus Bog-1198. The sequence goes on along the minus strand of JBEPVT010000009.1, from coordinate 57,989 downwards.
GTTCATAGCCGTTGGCACCGGGCATGTGCACATCGGATATCACCAGGCCGATATCTTCACTCGACAGCAACTGCAGCGCCGCCTGGGCATCCGCCGCCGCCAGCACGACGAGGCCCGCTGCGCGCAGTGTATCGAGCAAGGCCTCACGCAGCGCAGCATCGTCCTCTACTACCAATACCGCATCGTTCAGTTTGCTCATGAGTTGTCCTCTGCCGGAAGTTCGATGACGAACGTGGCGCCGCAGGTCGAATCAGCTAAGCAGACACTGCCGCCGTGCGCCTCGACCACGGATTTGACGATCGACAAACCGATGCCGTTGCCGCGCGCGCGCGTGGTGAAGAAAGGTTCGAATATGCGTTCTCGAATTTGCGCCGGCACACCGGGACCGTTGTCGCTCACGACGATCTGCGCCCGCCCGTCCGCCGAGCGGCGCGCCAGCAATTCCAAAGTCAGCGGCGCGCTCGCGGCCTGCAAAGCGTTGGTGGCGAGATTCAATAGCGCCGACACCAGCGAGGGCGCATTGGCGCGCACCATGAGGTCCGGGGCCTGGGTGCGAATCGTCAAGCGGATTCCATCGCGCAATGCCGGACGCAGCCATTGGGCCACCTGTTCCAATAACGCACTGACGCTCACCGCTTCGCGGGCGGCGCCGCCATGCGCAAACGCGAGCATGTCGGTCACGAGCTTGTCGAGCTGCTTGAGGCTGCCGACGGTCTTCTGCGCGCAACGCGCGAGATCTCCGGGAATTCGATCCGAGAGCGTCATTTGCGACGCGTACAGCAAGGCGGCGGCCAGCGGGGTGCGGATCTGATGCGCCAGGCCTGCCGCCAATTCGCCCAAGGTGAGCAAGCGCTGTTGACGCGCCAGGAACACTTGCATGAGGTGCGATTCGGTCACGTCCGTAAGCAGCACCACCTCGCCGCCATTCTCCAGCTCCCGCCTCGACACATTGACGAATCGGCCGCTGCGCAGTTCGGTGTGTTCTCCGATGCCTCGTGCGTTGACGGTCGAGCGGGCGCGCACGGCCGAAAAGAGCTGCCCGAGCAGAGGCTCGCCCAGCAGTTCGAGGGCAGCCGGATTGAATTCCTGGATCTCGCCTCTCCCGTCAAGCACCAAGACGCCGCCGGGCAGGCCCCTGATCAAGACCGACAGGCGCGCCGCAAGGTCCTCTTTGCCGGCATGCGCTTCCGCAAGATCGGTGCGCAGCCGCGCCACTTCGCCACGCAGCGAGTCGAACGCGTCGGATAGTTGATCCGAAACCGACCCGAAGGCCAGGAACGCCGCCTGAAGTTCGGAGCGACGATTTTCGATCAGCTCTAGTTTTGTAGCTGCCATGGGCAAGGAACAAAGCAACTTCTGTGCCTTGGCAGTATTTTGCCTGCCTATCAACCAGTTACGATCTAAGGGACGCTCGCACGTACGGCAGCGTCAATAATTTGTCAGGCGCTGAGACGGTATTTGCGCAGCTTTTCGACCAACGTGGTGCGCCGGATTCGCAGCAGCCGCGCCGCGCCGGCAACCGTGCCGTCGGCTTCCTCGAGTGCCTTGCGAATAAGGCCGATTTCGATGGCCGACATGTGATCTTTCAAATCGATGCCGCCGCGCGGCAGCTCGGCATCCATCATTTCATACACCACGACGTCCGATTCCCGTGCCTGAGGGGGTTCCTCGATCGGCCCCGGCCGTGCATCGATGCGCACCTCGCTGCCGAGCCATCCGACGGCGGCGCTGCGATATCGATCGGGCAAATCAGCCGCCGCGATCAATTGCGAAGGGAACAGAATCGCCAAACGCTCCAGCAGGTTCGCCAACTCGCGCACATTGCCGGGCCAGCGATTTCGGGCAAGACAATTCATCGCGCCCTGATCCAACTGAATTACGCGCCCGGCGCTGGAGCCTTGTCGCTGCACCAGATGCTCGATCAACACCGGCAAATCATCGAGGCGTTCGCGCAGCGGTGGCATCTGCAGCGGGAAAACGTTGAGCCGATAGTAAAGATCTTCGCGGAAGCGGCCGGCAATAATGGCAGCGTCCAAGTCACGATGGGTTGCGGCAATGATGCGCACATTGCAGCGGATCGTCTTGTTGCTGCCGACGCGTTCGAAACTGCGCTCCTGCAGCACTCGCAGGAGTTTGACTTGCATCTGCAGCGACATGTCGCCGATCTCATCCAGGAACAGGGTGCCGCCTTCGGCAAACTCGAAGCGGCCGAGCCGCGTCGACAGTGCACCGGTGAATGCGCCCTTCTCGTGGCCGAACAACTCGCTTTCCAAGAGATCGGCCGGTATGGCGCCGCAGTTCACGGGCACGAAAGGATGCGCTGCACGGCCTGACAGCTCGTGAATGTGTCGCGCAACCATTTCCTTGCCGGTACCGGATTCTCCTAGAATCAAGACATTGGTATCAAACGGCGCGACTTGTTCGATCAGCCGGTGGACGGCGCGCATCGCTTTCGAGGCGCCGCTTGGGCGGAATCGATGGGTGCCCGGCTGTGTTGGGTGACCGCTGCGCATGTTCTGCGCTTGATTCAGCACGGCCGACAGGCGCCGTTGCTTGACGGGCGTCTCCAAGTGGAACCACGCCAGATCGCTGCTCGATTCGGCGATCTTCGGCAAACCGTCGGCGCTGATGCAGATGACGGGCAGCGGCTGGCGCATGGCACGCAGCAGTGTGACTAACTCAGCGCCCAACGTAGTTACGGTCTCGCGGCGCGCAATCACCGCGAAACATTCTGGCGCGTTGCAGTGCGCTGACTGGCGCAACTCCGCCAGATCGCGGACCAAGATCGGTTCTAAGTCCAAAAAACGCAAAAGGGCCTGGAGTGCATTGGCCTCCGGATCTGCGGGTTCGATCACGATAACTTTCGCTTCAACCACGACTGGGACTCCTTCCCATTAATCAAAGTGTGACGGAACGCACAAATCTCGGGTTCCGCCTTAAGGTTCTCGTCTAACCCTTTGACATAGCTCAATCAATTTCGAGCACGCGGACATACTAACTGATGAACTTGAGAGAAAAGCAGTTGGCAAACCCCCGCAAAGAGCGTAGGGGCTTCCCGCAATAATGCCTGCAGTGTTTGTCCCGGCAGAGACGTAGTACTTCTAGCTACCGCCGTGTTTTGCGCCCGCGACCAAACGTCGATGATGTCGAAAAATCAATTTTTCCAACATGTCGATCACCGCATCGCTCAGTCCCACGAAGCGAAACAGTGTGGCATGCGAACCATCGATCACGCGCTCGCCGGCGACGACGCTGGGAATCTTGAGCGGTTGCGGCAACGCCGAATTGATGTACACCGACAGCAACCCGGTCGCGTCGGCTTGAGCCGGATGCTTGCCGAACCATTCCAGCGCTGTCGAGGACATGCGTATTCGCCCCGCGGGCGGCAGTCCGCTGCTGCGCAGTGCCAGTTCGGCGGCCAGGCGCAGCAAAATATTGACCTTGTACTCGAGGCGCTGCAGTTCGTGCAGCAACGCAGGTGATTCATCCTTGAGGGCCTCATGCACCCGCACTTCGTCCAAGGAGAACTCGGCGCCCAGCAGCTGATGGTTATCCGCGTTGAGTCGCGCCAGCAGAACGCCGTCGGCGAGAACCCCCGGGATCCAGACCACCGGCAGCGATTCTTCGAATATCAGACCATCGCCCAGAAATGGTTCAGGCATGGCTTCCTAACCTTGTGGAAATAAGTTTTAGCGCTGCGCTCGAACACTGGAATACGCTGCGACCGCACGCCGACCCACAGCCGCCATGTCCAGATCTCGACCCTTGCTGCGCCGCTGGTGCTCCAGCAGGCCAATCGTCCGGTCGTTCACTTCAGAAATTTGTTGCAGCAACGCTTGATCGGCCGCGGCCACCTGCTTGGTGCCGTCGCGAAAGGACTTTAACAGTTCCCTTCGCTTAAGGTCGAGCGACTCCAGGCATTTGAGGTCGCCCTTCTCGGCTGCATCCAGCATCTCGCAGGAAAGCGCCAAGGCGCGGGTGAGGCTTGCGCCAATTTTGCCGCTGCTCATCGGGGCTCGACGATCTGATCCCAGCCGGTCTTCACCTTTTGGATCAAGGCAGCAACTTCCGCGACGATGAGTGCGTCGTTGGTGACGTTCGCCAGCGTCAGGCGAGCTAACATGTAGACGTACAAGGCACGCAGATTCTCTGCGATCTTTTGCCCGCGTTCCATGTCGAGAGTGTTGTTGAGCTGGTCGATCAGGCGGATCGCCTTGCCCATCGCTTTGCCTTTGACGATTACTTCATTGAGCGGCATGTTGTTTTGAATGCGGCCCATGCAGCCCTGCACCGTCGCAAGGTGCGCCAGAATCTGTTCAAACATGATTTGCACCAGCCTCGCGGGACTGGCTTCCGCGACCAGCCCGTGGCTGCGTACCGAGCGGTATTGAGCCGCTCCTCGTTGCGAATACATGGCTAGCCGCTAACTCCTAAATTGCCGCTTCCCAGGCCGGTATTGCTCTGCGATGTCGCGGACGCCGCGTTGGCGCTGGGATTGAACTCGGCATTTAAGTACGTCTGGGTTTGCTTGAGCAATGCAACCGCGGTGTCCATTGCATTGTATTGTGCAGTGAGGGTGGCCGAGTACGCCGCCAATTGCGCCGCGAGCTGGGTCTGCTGCTTGGAAACATTGCTCAGGCCCGTCTGCAGGCCTTGGTTGATGGTGTCGAGCAAGCCGCCGGGCTTGGTGTAGCCATCCACCAAATTGCTGATCTGCGTGGCTACGCCGTTCGTTCCGCCCAGCAAATTGCCGACCGAAGCAAGACTGGCGCCAAGGGCATTGCCGAGTTTGGTGTCGTCCGTGGCATAGGTGCCGTCCGTTGCGGCCGTGATACCGAGGTCGGTGAGCGATTTGATGCCGCCGCCGGCATTCGTGAACTTGCCCAGAATGTTCTGTAATTGATTTTGAAATGCCTCGAGCGTCGCGTTGCCATTCAGCGGACCCGCGGTTTGCGTCGACGGATCGTAGCTCGTGAGGGATTGGATGCTGCTTAGCACGCCGTTTACCGCCGTGACGAAGTTATTGACCGAGGTCTGAGCCGACGAAGTATCCGGACTGACGGTCAAGGTAGTGGGCGTGGACGGGGCCGAGACCTGCTGCAAATTGATGGTCACGCCGGTGATGGCGTTGGCGACCACATTGCTGCCGCTCGTGGCCGCAAAACCATTGATCAAGAAATTGGCGTCCTGTGCGGGCACCGTCGTCAGCGCCAACGATGCCAGCCCGCCGTCGCCTCCAGACGGGGTGACCGTGATCTGATTGGCGGTCCCGGTGCTCGTTCCGGTCAGCACCAGCCGGGAGCCACCGGTGGTCGTGATCACGCTCGCGCTCACACCCGGGTTGCGCGCGGAATTGATGGCTGCGGCAATTCCGGCGAGCGTATTGTTGGTCGAATCGATGGTAATCGCCGTCGATGCACCGCCGACCGCGATCGTCAGCGTACCCGTGCCCACCGCAGCGCTGTTCGACAGTGCTGCTGAGGTCGCGGTCGCAGCCGTTGCCAGATTGTTCACCTGCAGCGAATAAACGCCCGCAACCGCATCTGAGCTAGTGGTTGCACGGGCAATATTCTTATCGGCGACCGTCGCGGCAAATCCCGCCAGCTGGCTCGGGTCCTCCAGCGCTGGCAGCGAGAGCTTCAACTTATCGAGTGCGGCCGTGAATGTTCCGTACGCCGAGACCTGCGCATCGAGCGTGGTTTGCTGATTTGTAAGTTGGTTCGTCTGCGCGGCCCCATACGCCGTGGTTAGCGAGGACACGATCGCGCCGATATTGAGTCCGGAGCCGATGCCGGTCGAGGTGATCAAGGCACTGGCGCTCGAAGGCGGGCTGCTCGAAGTGCTGGGGGAAATGACTGAACTCATATGGGTCTCTTCGTCCGCGCGTTACATTGCCCAATTTATCGGCAACATCCTGCAGGACTTAAGCAAGCCGCGTACCAAACAGTAGCGCACGGCCAGACCTTTAGGCGCGCTTGTCCACCATGACCCTGGAAACGCCAACGCTGCGGGCCAGCGCCGCGAACTCGCTGGCTGGAAATTCCCCAACGACTTCGCCGTTGGCGGGATTGATCTGCTGGATGAGCTTGCCATCCGAGGCTGGATCGACTCGAAATTGGTCGGGCTTGCCCGAATCGTTGAGATACTTGTTGAGCAGCTGAACCTGCGCTCGCAGATCCGGAGCAGCTGGCGGCGCCGCGGGTCTGCCGCTGCGCGGCAAAACATTGCCGTTGTGTTGAGCTACAACCGCAGGCGCCTGACTTCCGTGCACGAGGCTCACTGCCGGTATCTTTACCGGCTGTCCGTCACTAGCCATAGTTCCACCCATTTACTTAACGGAATTACTCTATACGTATATCTCGAACTCCATTCGAATCGAAGACCACGGCCCGACCGCTGTCGGTCGAGCCGTGGGATTTCTTGCCCTATCTTTCAGCCATTCGGCTATTACGCCAAGAGCTTGAGAATCAGCTGGGGCTGCTGGTTGGCTTGCGCCAGGACCGAGATGCCGGCCTGTTCCAACACCTGAGACTGGGTCAAGTTCGCCGTTTCCGCCGCAAAGTTCGCATCCTGAATGGTGCTGCGCGACTGGGTCAGGTTCTGTGCAGTTGACTGCAAGTTGCCGACCGCTGCCGTGAAGCGATTCTGGATGGCGCCCAATTGGCTCTGGAAAGCGCTGACGGTTGTCAGGGCCGCATCGACCGAGGAGATGGTGCTGTTGGCACCAGCAACCGTCAGTACACTCTGGTTGGCCAGCGTGGCCGCCTGGCCGCCTGACTGGCTGAGCTGAGTCGCTACGCCGGTTGTGAAGCCCAGGTCCGCCGAGCCGCCGCCGCCGCCGCTGCCCGCATCGGTGAACGTGATGGGTTTGGAATCGGTCACAGTGATGGAACCCTTGAGCGTGGAGCCGGTTCCGCCCGCGGCCAAGGTGGTACCCAGGCCGGTGCCCGCGCCAGCGGTGGCGCCGGCGCCCAACGTGATCGCTTGCGTGGTAACAATATCACTGCCGTCCGTGTTGCTGAGAACCAGTTCGCCGCTGGTGTTGACCGATGCACTGACGCCGGTCGTGCCCGTAAACAGATTGACCTGGGTCGCGACTTGCGCACCCGTTAAGGTCTGGCCCACGGCGACATTCCCGCCGCCTGCGAATATGGACGTACCGTTGATCGACAGCGAGTAGGAACTAGCAGTGGCACCACCACCCGAACCCGCGGAAATGGTCGAGAACGCGGTATTGTCCGTTTGGGTATTCGCTGCGCTCGCATTCAGCCCCTGCAAGCCGGCGCCATTGATGGCGGCCGCTTTGGCAAACGCGGAACTCGCGCCTTGGTAGGTGGTCGCACCGACATAATTGGCGGTCGGACCCACGGTCGCAGTTGAGACGCCGTCGCTTACCGTTACCGTGTTCGTGCTCGTCAACGCAGTGGCGTTAACCGCAATGCCGGTCTGTTGTGAGAATTGGCCGATTTGGTTGGAGGCCACACCCTGCTGCAGGCTGACCGCGATGGTGTCGCCAACATTGGCGCCGACTTGATAGACGGTCGTGCCCGCGCTGCCGTTCAACACGTTCAAACCGTTGAATGTCGTCTGCTGCGCAATCTGTGAGATTTCCGCAATCTGCTGCTGCACTTGGTTGTTAAGAGCAGCACGATCCGAAGCGCTGTTCGAACCGTTGGCCGATTCGACCGCCAGGGTACGAATGCTCTGCAGGTTGTTCACGATGGTATTCAGGGCGCCCGAAGTAGTCTGGGCTTCCGACACGGCATCGTTGGCATTGCGTACGGCCTGATTGGTGCCGTTGATCTGCGTGGTGAATTGTTGGCTGATCGCAAGGCCGGCGGCATCGTCGGCGGCGCTGTTGATGCGCAAGCCCGAAGAGAGACGCGACAAAGCCTGCGACAGAGATGCTTGCGAACCCGTCAGGTTGTTCTGCGCGTTCAGCGAAGCGATGTTGGTATTTAGAACTAATGACATTGATGACTCCTGAAAGTTTAACCACCGGCCCCTCTTAGGCCCCATGTGTTCACTTCACCCACTTGGGCGGACCGGTGACACATTCAAAGTCTTTATCGGACTGCCGGCCGGGTTCTTGAGCCGGCACAGGCATCTTCAAGGGGCTTTTGCTTGCGCCAGGTCGCAGTTTTGCGACTCAAGAATTTGACAGTGCGGGATCGTCCGGCGCCCGGCGGAATCGCCGCTGGAGCCTGTTTATCGGCCGCCCAAGGTCAATTTGCAGGCGGTTTTAGAGTACAATTTCGGCCCGTCCCGCCACCTGTCGAAATAGCGTGAAATCCGTCAAACGCAGAAGCCCTAAAGTGGGCTTTGTCAGCTTGGGCTGCCCCAAAGCACTGGTCGATTCCGAACGTATCCTCACTCGTCTGCGGGCGGAGGGGTATGAGGTCGCGTCCAACTATGGTGCTGCCGACCTTGTGCTGGTTAACACTTGCGGATTCATTGACGCCGCGGTGGATGAATCGCTCGAAGCCATCGGCGAAGCGCTGGCCGAAAATGGCAAGGTGATCGTGACCGGTTGCTTGGGCGCCCAGCCGCAAAAAATCCTCGACCGGCATCCACAGGTGCTGAAAATCACCGGTCCGCAGCGCTACGAAGAAGTCGTTGCGGCAGTGCACCAATACCTGCCGCCGATGCACGAGCCGTTTGTCGATTTGGTGCCCGAGCAGGGCATCAAACTCACGCCGCGCCACTATGCGTACTTAAAAATCTCCGAGGGCTGCAACCATCGCTGCAGCTTCTGCATCATCCCTTCCATGCGCGGCGACCTGGTCAGCAGGCCGGTCGGCGAGGTGTTGCGTGAAGCGGAAAATCTAGTGCGCGCTGGCGTCAAGGAGATCCTGGTGATTTCCCAGGACACGAGCGCCTATGGCGTCGACCTGAAGTACGCCGCGCAGCCCTGGCACGACGCCCCGCGCCGTGCGCGCTTTTACGACCTCGCCGCAGCGCTCGGTGAATTGGGCGTTTGGATTCGACTGCACTATGTGTACCCCTATCCGCACGTCGATCAAGTGATCGATCTCATGGCCGATGGCAAGGTGTTGCCCTACTTGGACATTCCTTTTCAGCATGCCAGCGCCCGGATCCTGAAATTGATGAAGCGTCCCGCGGCCGCGGAAAACACCCTGGAGCGCATTGCTGCCTGGCGCGGTGTAGTGCCGGACATCACCATTCGCAGCACTTTCATCGTGGGCTTTCCGGGCGAATCTGAGCAGGATTTCGAAGAATTGCTCGACTGGCTGCGCGTGGCGCAGCTCGATCGCGTGGGCTGCTTCGAGTATTCGCCCGTCGAGGGTGCAGCGGCCAACGCCCTGAAAGAATCCCCAGTAGCGCCTGAGCTTAAGGCAGAACGCCGCGGCCGATTCATGGAACTCGCGGCGCAGATCAGCGCTAAGCGGCTCAAACAAAAGATCGGGCGCAAAATGCCGGTGTTGATCGATTGCATCGATCGCGAAAGCGACGTTGCGATTGCGCGCTCCTCGAGCGATGCTCCGGAAATTGACGGCACGGTTCGCATTATGGGCGTTCGCGACGCCGCCGCTATCCTGACCGTGGGTTCCCTGGTCGATGTGCAGATCACCGCCGCGGGCGACTATGATCTTGAAGCCCGATTGAGCCGCCCGATTCATTAGAATTAGCAACTTTTTGGCGCCGCGCGCCTTTCGGAGACATCCGTGGAAATTTCTGCAGATAAAGTCGTCTTGATTCACTACACACTCAAGGATGACGCGGGAGGCGTAATCGATAGTTCGGCCGGCGGTGAGCCGCTCGCCTACATCCAGGGGCATGGAAATTTGGTTTCCGGCCTCGAGAAGGCGCTCGAGGGTAAGCCGGACGGCGGCAAAGTCGCCGTGTCAGTGAGCCCCGAGGATGGCTACGGCAAGTACGAGGCCGGACTGCTCCAACGCGTGCCTAAGCGCACGCTGCAAGGTTCAGGCGAAGTGAAAAAGGGCATGCAATTCCAAGCCAGGACCGAAGACGGCATGCGTTTGTTCACGGTCACGGGCGTGATGGGCGACATGGTGACGCTCGATGGCAATCACCCTCTTGCCGACAAGACGCTGCATTTTGACGTGCAGGTCGTGGGGGTGCGCGAGGCGACGACGGAAGAATTGGAACACGGCCACGTGCACGGCGCCGGCGGCCATCACCACTAGAAGACCGGCTCCTACAGAAATTTGAACAGCGACAAGCCTTGCGTCAGCGTAAAGGCCTGCAATGCCGCGCTTAATGTCGTGTTTTGCTGATCGAGCGTGGTGATCGCGCGCGCGTAATCCAGCCCCTGCAATGTGGAAATGGACTGCTGCAATTGAGTCTGTTGGCTGGTGGCAACGGACTGCTGCGTGGTGATCGCATTCAGGCGCCCGCCGATGGAGGCGCGCACATCCGAAGTCTGCTTCAACGCCTGATCGATGTTATTGATCGCGCCGTTGATGGAATTGTTCAGCGCAGTCGACGAGGACGGCGAGCTCACGCCGGTTTGCAGCGCATTGACGAAATTCCGCACGGTCGTGAACAAGCTTTGGTTGGCGCTGGGCGTCAGGCTGAATGAATCACCCGTCGCGGGCTGGCCGCTCAAGGTCACTTGCACTCCGTTAAATGCAATCGTGCTGCCGTCGGTGTACGAACCTGTCGTCACGACCGTAGCGCCTTTCGTCACTTGGTAAGCGCCCGGGGCGGTGAAGCTGATCGCATAAGTTCCGCCGTCATACGCGGCCGGGTTCGACACCGTGGTCGCCCCTACGATGCCCGATCCTGAGTTGCCGGCGGCCGGCGCGACGGTGAAGGTGGCGTTGCCGGTTTTGATTTGGTTAAAAACCGTAGCGCCGTTGTCGCCGTCCGCGAGCGTTTGGCCCGCTGCGATCTGCACTCGGCGCTGCCCCTGATCGCCGTTGTACGCCGCCCCAGTGGCGCTCAACGTGAAAGGCTGCGTCTGCGCGGAGAAGCCGCCGAAAATGTATTCGCCGTTGCCATTCTGCGTGTTGGCGAGCGCCAACAAGCCATTTTGAATCTGCACGGCCTGTGTTGCGATGGCGCTCAAGTTGGAGTTCGTGAGGACGCCGCTGTTGGCCTCGAGGGCTAGATTGCGCAGAGTCTGCAACTGCGTCTGCACCTGCGACAGCGCATTGTCCTCGGTGTTCAAATTCGTCTGCGCGCTAGTCGCGTTAGTGGCGTATTGCTGGCTCTGCGCCAAGGCCTGTTTGTAATTGTTCACGCTGCCGGCTGCGGTCGGATTTTGCGAGGCAGTGGTAAAGCGCAAGCCGCTCGACATCTGATTCGAAGTCTGATTGATGCCGGATTCGAGCAAATTGATCGCCGCCAGAAACTGCGTTTGATCAAGACTTTGTGTAACGCGCATCGCAGTCTCCTTAGGTGAACGTGCCGTTCACTGAATCGATCAAGGTCGTGAACAGGCTGTTGCCGATGGTCAGTGCATGGGCGGCTGCCTGATAGGCCTGCTGCCATTGCAATAGGCTCGCCGCCTCTTCATCCAAGTTCACGCCGCTGGTCGACTGCACGCTGGTAAGCGCTTGAGCATTCACAGCCGCCTGCGCGGTCTGAGCGGTGTCGATTTGCTGCGCTTGGCTGCCCAAGCCCGTGATCAGGGCGCTCACGCCGCCGGCGATGCTGGTGGTGCCGTTTTGCAGCACGCCGACATTTTGCTGATTGGAGGCAGCGAGCGCATTGCGATTGTCGCCCGTGCCGCCGGCATTGCTGGTCACCGTAAAAGTGTCGCCGCTCGCCGGGGCACCGCTGATCTGCACTTGCCAACCGTTTGCGGCGATATTGCTGCCGCTGCTGTAGGCATTGGGAGCGCCGCCATTGATCGTGTAAGTGGTCGGATTCGTGAAAGCAATGGTAACGGGCGAAAGTAGATTCGGATTGGTCGCATCCAACACGGTGCCCGAGCTGACAACTGCCGCGCCGGTATTCGTGCTCGCGGCCGCGGTCTTGACCGCACCTGCGGCCGCTACTGCCGCGGGATTGCCGAGCACGACTTGCAGGCTACCCGCAGCGCTGGCCGTCGGCTGAATCAGAAATTGATCGCCGTTCGCGGGCACGCCGGATAGGACAATCGAAACTCCCGCAGCCGTGTAGGGGCTGGCGACCGTGCCCGCGCCCGCCGGCGTCACGCTGCTACCGTCGGCAGTGTTGGTCAGTTTAGGTGTGCCGCCCACAAACGACAGCACGTAGTCATTCGCGGTCAACGCGCCCAATCCATTCGCATTCACCGTGACGCTCGCGCTCACCGCATCGGTGTTCCGCGCGGCAGACGTGGCGAGCGGCGCGGCCACTGCAAAAATGGGCGCGCCCAGGTTGCCGCTTAAGTCCAACCCTTGCGCTTGCTGCGAGTTGACCGTTTGAGAAAAGGCCGTCGCAATCTGACCCAATTGATTCAAAGCAGGATCGATCACCTGCGTGCGCGCCGCCAACAAGCCGCCTAAATCACCCGAGGTGATGTTGTTACTGATCACTGCGCTCGTGGCGGAGGTGCTGATTTCCAGCTGGGTAGCGTTGAATTGATTGGCGACCGTGGTCAAAGAGGTGACTTGACCCTGTAGCACCAGCGGCTGCCCGTTGCCGACGAATACATTCAAGGCGCCATTGGGATCGGACGTCGTGGTGATGCCCACAAATTGCGACAAATTGGACACCAATTGATCACGCTGATCGAGCAACTCGTTGGGCTGTTGGCCGCCGTCCTGCGCCGTGCCCGTCACGATCTGATTGTTCAATTTTGAGATCGCCGTCGCGATGGAATTGATCTGCTTCACATCCGCCGTGATGCGCGAATTCACATCCGTGTTGAGCGAACCAAGCTCGCTGCTGGCGTTTTGAAAGCTGCTCGCCACGCTCTGCGCCTGGCCAATCAACGCCTGCCGCGACGCCGTGGAGGTCGGATTATTCGCCACGTCGGAAAAGGCGCCATAGAAACTTTGCAGCGCCGTGCTCAAGCCGCCGATGGTGGTTCCAAACAGATTGTCGATCTGACTGGAATAATTCTGCAGCGCGTTGAGTTGGCCCAAGCTGCTTTGCGAGGTATTTAACTGATTCGCCGCAGCCTGGCTGAACGCGCGGTTGATTCCGGAGACCACGACGCCGGCGCCGATGGTCGCGGCACCGTTTGATTGCGGTATGGCTTCCGTCAGGTTTACCGATTCGCGGTCGTAGCCCGGCGTGCTGGCGTTCGCCACGTTATTGCTGGTGACATTGATCGCCTGCTGAAACGCCTGCAGCGCCGAAACACTGATTCCAAATACATCTGACAAGGTTCTTCTCCGCTCTTGCTGCCCATATCGGCAGCTGGAGAGCTTTCTATAGTGCTGCGAGCCGCGCGCCCAACGCTGACTGCAACGTGTCGCCGCTCAGGATCTGATTTAACTTATTGCCGTAATCCGGGTCCGTCGCATAGCCAGATTTACCCATGCTGGCGACATAACCATGGGCATTGACCCCGGCGGCTATCACATCCCGATAACGCGGTGAGTTCTTCAGTAAGTTAGCGAAATCATTGACACTTTCCTCGATAGAGCCATAGGCCCGAAAAATCGTGCGGCGTGGCGCGGCGACTCCGTTATTGACCTCCATGCTATCCGCGGCAACGCGGGCTCCGGTCCATTCGTCGCCCGCTTTAATGCCAAACAGGTTGTGACTGGAAGAGCCATCGACATTGTGCGGCATGCGCTGGCCCCAGCCTGTTTCGAGTGCCGCCTGTGCCAGCATGCCTAGGGGGTCAACGCCCAGTGCCGAAGCGGCGCGTTGAATCGACGGCATCATGCGATTCACGAACTCCGCCGGCGAATGGGCAATGGCCGCTGTGGGAACTCCGCCGGGAGCCGCCGCCGGCGCCGCTTCACCCGCGCTCAATTTAACAGTGCTGGGGGCGGACTTGCTCGCCAGCTGCCGCTTGAGCAGGCGCCCGATCCCCAAATCGACATGTTGGCTGATGCTCAAGGCCACCTGCTTGTCGAACATGTCCTGATACATGCCCATTTCGTTGCTGTCGGTTTCTTCGGCGGCCGTTGCGTCGCGCATGCTCTTTAGCATCATTTGCAGAAACAGTGCCTCGACTTGCTGAGCGACCGCACTTATTGCCTGCGGCGAATTCGGATCCCGCTTCAGAGCCGCCAGAGCGTTGACGTCGGTGTACGTTGTCGCCGCGGATAGATCGATCGATGCCTCGTCAAGCGCGGGCATCGCTCCGCTGAGGGGAAGTAAGCTCGTCATTTAAATGACCACCAGCTCGGCCTGCAGCGCGCCGGCCTCGCGCAGGGCTTCGAGAATTGCGACCAGATCTCCCGGCGCAGCACCGACATCGTTTACGGCGCGCACGATTTGATCGAGTTCGACCCCAGGTTTGAACAAGAACATACGATTCGACCCTTGGTCCACTTTGATGGTCGAATTGTTGAGCACGACGGTTTGTCCGAGCTTGGAGAACGGATTGGGCTGGCTGACCGTTTGCTCCTCTTTGATGGTCACCGACAAGGAGCCGTGCGATACGGCAGCGGGCGTCACGATGACATGGCTGCTGATCACGACCGTGCCGGTGCGCGAATTGATTATTACTTTGGCGGACGCGGCACCGGGCTCGACTTCAAGATTCTCGACCATGGACAAAAACGCCACGCGTTGCGTGATGTCGATCGGCGCCCGAACGCGGATCGAACCGCCATCCATGATCGAGGCGATGCCATCGCCCATGCCTTTGTTGACGCTGGCCACTAAGCGGGTCGCGGTGGTGAAGTCAGGATCGTTCAAATTTAAGGTGACCGAGTCGCCCTGCGCGATTTGCGAGGGTACGGCCCGCTCGACGGTGGCGCCGTTAGGGATGCGGCCCGAACTCGGCACGTTCACGGTGAGCTTCGATCCGTCGGTGCCCTCCACGCCGAAACCGCTGACAATGAGATTTCCCTGCGCAATCGCATAGATCTGTCCGTCCAGTCCGTGCAGAGGCGTGACCAAGAGCGATCCGCCGCGCAAACTCTTCGCATTCGCAATCGAATTGACGGTGATGTCGATTGTTTGCCCAGGCTTGACGAAGGCCGGCAGCACCGCGTGCACCGCGACCGCGGCCACGTTCTTGAGCTGCGGCGTAACATTGGCCGGCACCGTGATCCCGAGTTGCGCCAACATATTGTTGAGCGACTGCACGGTGAAGGGAGCTTGGCTGGTTTGATCGCCAGTGCTGTCGAGACCCACGACCAGCCCGTACCCGACGAGTTGATTGGTGCGCACGCCTTGGACCTGCGCCATATCTTTGATGCGCTCCGCCGCCGCCTGCGGCGAGCAGACGAGGGTGAAGAGTGCCAGCAGACAAGACTTGAGAAGAATGGAGGAGCGCATGATCAGTACGGCGCGAACACGGAATTGAAGAACCGGGCCAGCCAGCCCATGCTGTTTGAGCTATTGATGACGCCCTTGCCCGAATAGCTGATGTGTGCGTCCGCGACTTTGTCGGAAGTGACCGTATTGTCGGTCGCGATGTCCGCTCGGCGCACGACGCCCGACACATGCACGAATTCATCGCCTTGATTGAGCTTCAGGGTCTTGTCGCCCTGCACGACCAGATTGCCGTTGGACTGCACTTCCATCACCGTCACCGTCAAGCTGCCAGCCAGGCTGTTGGCTTGAGTGCTCGAGCCTGCGCCGTCAAAGGCATCTGCGCCGGCCAGGGTCGTGGTGAAAATCGGCACGCCTGCGGCAGTAATGGTCCTGCCCAAAATCGTCGGACCGGCGTTGTTCACCGTGGTGGTCTTCGCGGTCTTGGTTACCGCGCTCTTGCTGGCGCTGGTCGTTTCCGTCAAGCGAATCGTCAGGACATCGCCGACGCGGCGAGCCTTTAAGTCGGCGAACAGTTCTATTTGTTGGCCCTGCTGAAAAATCGCGCCGTCGGTGCGCGGCGTCGGCGGCGGCACCACGCGCGCGACCACCGGATCCGGCTTCAGCGGCTTCGCGGGAAGCAGGCCGCATGCCGAGAAGGCGCAACACGCAAGAACTATGAGTAGGCGAATCATGCGAGATTGGTCGTCAGGAATTGCAGCATTTGATCGGTGGTGCTGATGGCTTTGGAGTTCATCTCGTATGAGCGCTGGCACTCGATCATGGAAACCAATTCCGTCACAGAATTTACGTTTGAGGTTTCCAGCGTGCCTTGGGTAAGGGTGCCCAAGCCGTTGGTGCCCGCGGTGCCGACCTGCGGCGAGCCGCTCGCAGCCGATTCCACCAGCAAGTTATTGCCGGTAGGCTGCAAGCCTTCCTCATTGATGAAGTCGGCCAATTGAATTTGCCCCACTTGTGTACCCTTGGTGTTGCTGGCCGAAGTCACGGTCACCACGCCGTCGTTGCCAATGGTCACCGACTGGGTGCCCGCCGGAATATTGATCGCCGGCTGCAGTGGATAGCCGCTTGCGGTGACGACGTTGCCTTGGTTGTCGAGCGAGAACGAGCCATCGCGCGTGTAAGCGATGGTGCCGTCGGGCATCGTGATCTGCAGGAACCCGCGTCCATTCACCGACATGTCAAGTGAACCGTTGGTCTGCAGAACGCTGCCCTGCTTGTAGTCCTTTTCGGTGGCGACGATGCGCACGCCGGTGCCCAGCGTGAGTCCGGTGGACAGTTGTGTGTTCTGCGTGCTCTGCGCGCCGACCTGACGGATGTTTTGATACATCAAATCCTGAAACGCCGCGCGGCCCGCCTTGAACCCGGTGGTGTTCGTGTTCGCCAAGTTGTTGGCGATCACAGCCATGCGGGTGTTTTGAGCGTCGAGACCGGTTTTTGCGGCCCATAATGCAAGATTCATCGGATATTTCCTTGTCTGTTACGAGGTCAACATCATGCGTTCGGCACTTTGTTCATTTGTGTCGGTTGAGTTGATGCTCTTGATCTGAAATTCATACAGGCGCTGCAGCTCGATCATGCTGATCAGCGACTGCGCCGCGTTGACATTGCTGGATTCCAGCATTCCGGACGTCACCGACACAGTGTCGTCGGTTTTCGCCTTGCCGCCCGCCTTGAGGCGCAGCAACCCGTCGTCGCCTTTTTGCAGCGTTGAGGTCTGCGGATTGACGAGCTTGATGCGATCGACCTGTGTGACAGCGAATGGCGCGGAACCCTGCGGCACCACCGACACCGTGCCGTCGCTGCCGATGCTCACATTCGTCGACGGCGGTATTACCAGAGGCCCACTTTCGGTCAACACCGGTAAGCCGCTCGCGGTCGTGACTGCGCCGACCGGCGAGACGCGCAGATCGCCGGCACGCGTGTAGGCTTCCTGCCCATCGGTTCCCCGCACCGCGATGAATCCCGAGCCGTTCACCGCGATGTCCAGATCACGCCCGGTATTCTGCATGGTGCCAGGGGAAAAATCCGTGCCGGCATCGCCGGCGACCGCGTTGACGCGTGTGGCATAGCCGGCTCCATAGATCGGCAGGCTGTCGAAGGACACCGAGTCCGCGCGGAAGCCGATGGTGCTGATGTTCGCGATGTTGTGATTGTTGACGGCCTGCGCTTGCATGATTTGCTTCGCGCCGGTCATCGCCACATAAAGTCCTCTATCCATGGTTAGTGTGTAATATTAATGACGGTTTGGGAGAGCTGATTCGAGGTGGTGATGACCTGCGCGTTGGCCTGGAAGGCGCGCTGCGCGGTGATCATGTTCACTAGCTGCGTGGTCAGGTCCACATTGGAGGCTTCCAGAGCTCCCGATTGGATCGAGCCGAAGCCCGCCGATCCTGCCGTGCCGGACACGTGTGTGCCCGAGGTAAATGTCTCGGCCCAGTTGGTATCGCCCAACTGCTTCAAGCCCTGTGGATCGGGGAAATTCGCCAATGCTAGCTGGCCGAGCTGCGTCGAGCGACCGTTGGTGTAAACCGCCGATACGACGCCCGTGGGATCGATCGAGACCGTGCTCAATTGGCCGGTGGCGAAGCCGTTCTGAATAATCGACGTCACCCCAAAGCCGCCGCCGAACTGCGTACTCTGGCCGAAATTGAAGGTCATATTCATCGCGGCCGCGCCGTCGGGTGGCGCGAAGCCGGGAAAATTCAGCGCGCCTCCGGCGGGCACGGTGACCGCACCGGCATTGGAATATTGCAGCGTATTGGTGGTGGGCAACAAGGTTCCGTTGACGGTCATGTTGACGTTCCACAGACCGCGGGTGGCCGTTTGCGTAAAAAAGAACGTTGCCGGGTAGGAATTGCCCAGCGAGTCGTAGACAGTCGTCGAAGTGGATTGGTTGTAGGTCGCCGGATTCGTCGGATCAAACGGGCCACCGGTAGGAGGCGTCGAGCCTGCCGGTAGATTCAGAATCGCAGTTCCCGCGGAAGTCGCCAGTGGTGTGCTTTGCGCGGTCTGTAAATTCAAATCCGTCAGAGCACCGGTATTGAATCCGCCGGTGGCCGTGGGTGGATATACCTGCAGCGCTTCGCCGGTAGCGGTCACGACGTTGCCATTCTTGTTTTCCGAAAATTGTCCGTTGCGCGTGTAAACGATGCCGTTACTGGGATCCTGCAAGGTGAAGAAACCGTCGCCGCTGACCGCCAGATCGAGGTTGGATCCAGAGGTGCTGATATTGCCCTGCGTGAACTGTTGCGCCGTGGTCGCTACCCGCACTCCTTCGCCGACCTGGGAGGTATTGAGGTTCACCGCGCCGGCGGCGAACACATCGGCGAATTCCGCTCGAGATTGTTTGAAACCGACCGTGTTCGCGTTCGCGATGTTGTTCGCGGTTACGTCCAGATCGGTACTCGCCGCGGTCAATCCCGATAAAGCTATGTTGAAAGAAGCCATCGTCTACTCCTCGATGAATTAGTTGGAGATCTGCTGGACGCTGCTGAATGGCACGCTGCCGATTCCCGCCACGTTCAATGTCAGTCCCGTTGATCCGGCGCCCATGCTGACGCTCTCCACCGTGCCGTTGACCAAAGTGGTAGCGGCGGCGCTCCCGGATGTCGCGCCCGCGTATTGCGTGCTGAGCGTGTAAGTTCCTGCCGGCGCCTGCGAACCGCTGCTCATCGTGCCGTTCCAGGAGAAGCTCGCGAGACCGGCGGATTGCGCGCCCAGATTGATTTGATTGACCAGCGCGCCGCTGGCGTCGCTGATACTGAGTACCACTTGCGAGGTGGTCTGCGGCACATTGACCGCGCCTGTCACAGTCGCCCCGACGGCCAGATTGGCGGTGCTGCTGTTCACCAGTGCTTGGTGGCCCAAGAGCGAGGATGCCTGCAACGCCTGGCTCGAGGACAGCGAACTCGACAGAGTGCTGAAGGAGGTGTTGAGCGATGTGATGCCCTGCACTTCGCTCAATTGCGCCAGCTGGCTCAAGAAAGTATTGCTGTCGACCGGACTGGTGGGATCTTGGTTTTTCAACTGTGCCAGCATGAGCGTAAGGAAATCCGTGCCACCCAAGCTGATTCCAGTGGCCCCGCTCGAGGCTCCAGTGCTTCCCTTGCCGCCCGTGCTTCCCGTACCACCGGTGCTTGTGGTGCCGGTGCCCGTACCAGTGCCGGTCGGCGCAGTGGCGGCGTGTGTACCGTTAATCAACATAGCTGCTTACCCTTCTCGCCTAGTGGCCCATGGAAATCGTTTTGAGCAGTAAATCTCGTGCCGTATTGATCGCTTCGACGTTAGTGGCGAAAGTGCGGTTGGCAGAGATCATATTGGTCATCTCTTCGATCGAATTGACATTCGAACTGAAGACGTAGCCATCCTTGTTCGCCGCCGGATTGTCTGGCTGATAACGCATCAGGGGAGGCGCCGTACTTTCGACGACACCGAGAACACGCACGCCCACGGCGGCGTCCTCTTGATCGAAACTGGCGGCCGAATTGTCCATCATGGTTTGGAACACCGGATGACGCGCTCGATAGATCTTGCTGGGGTCGCCGTTGACGCTCTCGGCGTTTGCAAGGTTGCTGGCCGTCGTGTTGAGCCGAATGGTTTCGGCGTTGAGCGCGCTGCCGGCGGTATTGAATACATTGAACAGAGACATGTTCTCTCCTGTAATGCTGCTACTGGCCGTTGATGGCTAGGGTGAGCTGCGCGATCTTCAAATTGATGAATCCCAAACTCGCTTGGTAGCGCACGTTGTTTTCCGAAAAAGCCGCCTGTTCGACCGGCATTTCCACGGTGTTGCCGTCGAGAGATGCCTGGTAGGGATTGCGGTACTTCAAGTCGGCGCCAATGCTTGTACTGTCATCCATCACGATGTGTGAGCCGTCTGTGACGACGAGCGGCAGCGGCGCTGCATCGCTATGCGCCAGCACCGCGCTAAAATCGATGTCGCGCGCCTTGTAGTTCGGCGTGTCAGCGTTGGCGAGGTTCGTCGCCAATATTCCGACGCGTTGCCCCTGCAGCAGCAGGGCTTGCTCATGGATTCCAAAAATGTTCTCAAACATGCGATCGACTCCTGTTGGGGAAGCAGTAGCAAGAGGTGTGCCAACCGCGAAAGCCTGCGCAACAGGCCCACAAACAGCGACGCAAGTCGCAGGCTAGGGGCCTTGGCTGCGCGATTGGCGATCCGCGCCGGCCGCCGGCGGCAAGAACTTGCCGTCGCGCGCCACCTTAAGTGAATCGCAACTGTTTATCTGACCGCCTCACCCGGTAAATGGCACGACGCTTGCTGGTTGAGTTATACCTATGCAAATTTCGCCAATATTTCGTCGCACCAGCCGCATTCGGCACTGCATGCTTGCGGCATTGGCGCTCGCGCAGGCGCTCGCCGCCGCGGAGATTTCCGATCCGCAGGACATCGCACAGCTGGAGGCGCTTGCCAAATCGGAAGCCGCTTTGCAGTTTCCGAAGCTCACCGATCGGCAGCGCTTTTTGGTAGGGCCAATCGAACCGCATCTGCAATTCGAAAAGTGCAATCGGCCCGTCAAGCCGGTACTCGCCTCGCCGCAGCACATGAAGGATCGGGTGACGATCGAGTTGCGCTGTCAGGATCCGAAACCTTGGCATCTCTATGTACCCGTAAGAATCGTCGGCACTTCGCCGGTCGCCGTCGCAGCGCATGCCATTGTCGTGGGTACGGTGATCAAGGCTTCCGACCTTAAAATCGAAGAACACGACATATCGGAACTGCCCTTGGGCTTCATGGACGATCCTGCCATCGCGGTCGGACTGACCGCCGGCAGGCCGATCCCCGGGGGCGCGTATATTACAAATCAGCAGTTGGTGGCCGCTAAAGCGGTGCAGAGAGGTCAATCGGTGACCTTGTTGGCCAATGCCGGCGGCATCAGCGTGCGGATGGCGGGCCGAGCCCTGAGCGATGGCGTGATGAATCAGAGAGTTAGGGTCCAGAATCTGTCATCTGGGAAGATCATCGAAGGAATCGCCCGTTCCGAGCAAGTTGTGGAAATTATTCTGCAATAGCCCTTCAGTGATCCACGTCACAGTCGATAAGGAGGGTAGCCGGTGTTCTTGGAGGAATTCATTAAAGTTCATCCAAAACCTGACGATAACGGTACATGGGCAGAATGCAGCCCGAGGAGATTTCGGTGACTGACAAAATCAGTGGAATATCAACAGCCGAGCCGGTCGCGAAGCCTGCGGGTTCGGGCAGCAATGGCGTTGCAACTGACAAGTTGCAGAGTGAAGGTTCCTCGCCGGCGTCAGCCGCACGGACCCAGGATCATCTCACTCTGACCGACTCTGCGCGCGCTTTGCAAAAGATCGAAGAAGCGCTCGCCAAGACTCCGGTTGTGAATGCACACAAAGTAGCTGCCGTGAAGCAGGCCATCAGCTCAGGCACTTACCAAATCGATGCGGGTCGAGTCGCGGACAAGTTGTTGAACTACGAGCGCGGTCTGAAGTAACCCCATGATTCCGGATACCCGCCGCCGTCTCGAAGATTTATTGGATCGCGAGATCGAGCTTGCGGGCGCCCTCGCAGCTACGCTGGCGGCGGAGAAGACCGCCCTGACCGGAAGCTCTCCCGAGGCCGTCGAAAAAAACGCCGCCGAAAAGATTTGTGTTCTTGAAGCCATCGAAAAGCTCGATCAAGAACGCCGCGTGTTGTGCGAAAGTCCTTCCAGTCCCGCGATTGCAGCCACGGTCGTCGAGCGCTGGCGCAGGCTGATGGAGCTCATGGCCGGCTGTCGCACAGCAAATGAAGTCAATGGCCATATCATTCACGTGCGCCGGCACCAAATCCGTCAATTGATCGACATTGTGCGCGGCGGCCCGTCGATCACTTATGACCCGCAAGGCAAGACCTTCGCCAAGGCGCTGCGCGCCTTAGCCCGAGCCTAATTTATGCTAGTCCTCAGCCGTCGAGCCGATGAATCGATCGTCATACAGCCCGCCGACGGCGTCGACGCCAATATGACGATGGCGCAATTGTTTGCCAACGGTCCAATCCAAATCACCCTGCTGGGCGGAACAGGCCGGCGGGTCAAAATGGGAATTGAAGCTCCCGAGCAACTCGCCATTCGGCGAAAAGACGTCGCTTAAGTTTGTCCTCGACAGTTGGCCGCGCTGCGGTCGAATTTTACTTATCGGCGACGCGGCTTACATATCTTTGCGCCTCGCATCAACCCCTTCGCTATCGCCATGGTGATGTGCATAATGGCGTTCCTAAGAACAATTCAATGGAAGAGTCGGATGGAGCGTCGATTGCACACCCGCCACCGCGCGCGCACAACTGTGTACGTGGTGATGTCCGGCCGAAAAAGCCGAATCTGCAAAGCCAAAAACTTAAGTGCAAACGGCGTCTTTGTTGAGACGGAAAATCTCGGTCTTCGCAAGGGACAACAAGTGCAGCTGGCCTTCGCGATTAACTTAGGTTTAGTGACGAAAATTCATCGGCGCACCGCGATCGTTGCGCACGTTACCCGCGGCGGCACGGGTCTCATGATGGAGCAGTTCGCGGGCCGCTGAGCTTGACACATCCTGTAAACTTACAGGAATGCCATCCTTCGATCCTTGCCACTCGGATGCAATCCGCATCCGCGGCGCTCGCCAAAACAACCTCAAAGATCTTGACCTCGACCTGCCTCTCAACGAGTTGATCGTCGTCACCGGCGTCAGCGGATCCGGAAAATCCTCGCTGGTATTCGATACCCTATATGCAGAGGGTCAGCGCCGTTACGTCGAAACCTTCTCGCCGTACGCGCGTCAGTTCCTGGATCGCATGGACAAGCCGCAGGTCGATCGCATCGAAGGCATACCGCCATCGATCGCGATCGACCAAACCAACCCGGTGCGCACCTCGCGCTCTACCGTCGGCACCATGACGGAACTCAATGATCATTTGAAATTGTTGTTTGCCCGTGCCGCAGTCTTGCACTGCCGAGGATGCGGTAAGGCGGTGCGGCGCGATACGCCGGTCAGCATCCAAGCTCACGTGAGCGCGCTGGCTCGCGATCATGGCGATCCTAAGCTGCTGTTGACTTTTCCGGTGCCCATCCCGAAGAATTTCACTGAGACTGAGATCAAGGCTTTGCTCTGCGCGCAAGGCTACACACGCATCCACGAGAAGCGCGGCGAGAAGCTGCAAGTGATTCAAGATCGGTTCCGCTGGTCAGCGGTCGAAGCCGCGCGCGCCACGGATGCGATCGAAGCAGCACTCAAGGTGGGCCAAGGCCGGATCGATGTCTTTCCGGAAAGCGACGCGGCCGGCAATCTTAAGGCACCGTGGCGCTTTTCGACCGGATTGCATTGTCCGGATTGCGACATCAACTATAAGGATCCCAGTCCCAGCACCTTCAGCTTCAATTCGCCGATCGGCGCATGCGAAACCTGCCGCGGCTTTGGCCGCAGCATCGGCGTCGATTACGGCTTGGTGATTCCCGATACGGCATTGAGTCTTCGCGAGGGTGTCCTTAAGCCTTGGCAGACAGAATCCTATAAGGAATGCCAGACGGACCTCATGCGATTTGCGCGCAAGCGCGGCATCCCCACGGACACCGCTTGGCGCGACCTCACCGATGCACAGCGCGACTGGGTAATCGAAGGCGAAGGCGAATGGACCAAGAACGTCTGGTACGGCGTGAAGCGTTTCTTCGCTTGGCTCGAAACCAAAGCGTACAAAATGCACATTCGCGTGCTGCTGTCGCGCTACCGCTCCTATACCGAATGCGGCTCTTGTCGAGGCGCCCGGCTCAAGCCCGAGGCATTGTTGTGGCGGGTCGGCAAACCGGGGGTGAACATCCGTGATTTGATGCTGCTGTCCATCGACGACTGCCGAAGATTCTTTGCCGCTTTGGAATTGCCGACGCTGCTCGATGAAGCTACGGAGCTCTTGCTTCGCGAGATTCGAGCACGCCTCAAATATCTGACCGACGTGGGCCTCGGATACCTGAATCTCGACCGCCAGTCGCGCACCTTGTCCGGCGGCGAAGTGCAGCGAATCAATCTCACCACGGCTCTTGGGACATCGCTGGTCAATACCTTGTTTGTGCTCGATGAACCATCGATTGGCTTGCATCCGCGAGACGTCGAACGCATCGTCGGCGTCCTACACCGTCTGCGCGACGCGGGCAACACCCTGGTCGTGGTTGAACACGATCCTAAGGTGATCCAAGCCGCGGATCGAGTTCTCGATATCGGTCCCGGGCCCGGTGAACACGGCGGTGAGATCGTTTTCTATGGACCGCTGCGTGAGCTGCGCGCTGCCACCGGATCGCTGACCGCCGATTATTTATTTCGCCGCAAGCGCGTGCAGATCCCGCCTGTTGCGATGCTTGACGGCGCGCCGCGTGAGATTGATCACCGCCGCCCGGCGCGCGCTTCTGGAATGTTGCGCCTCGAGGGTGTCGCCGAGCACAATCTCAAGAGCATCGATGTGTCGATTCCGCTTGGGCGCCTGGTCTGCGTGACCGGCGTCAGCGGCTCGGGCAAATCTACGCTCGTGCACGACGTGCTATTTCCGGCGCTGCAGCGCGCCAAGGGCAAGCCGACGGAGAATCCGGGCCTGCACCGAGCCCTGCGAGGCGCCGAACTCATCGACGCTGTGGTCATGGTGGACCAGAACCGCATCGGCCGCACCACGCGCTCGAATCCGGTGAGTTATGTGGGCGCTTTCGACACGATCCGCGATTTATTCGCTAAGCAGCCGCAAGCCCGCGAACGCAAGTACAGCGCGGGCACCTTCAGTTTCAATGCCGGCAACGGCCGCTGCCCGGCGTGCGGCGGCAATGGCTTCGAGCACGTCGAAATGCAATTCCTGTCGGACGTGTATTTACGCTGTCCCGATTGCGACGGTCGGCGCTACCGCACCGAGGTGCTCGAGGTCAAATTATCTCGGCGCGAATTCCCGCCCAAGAGCATCGCAGATGTGCTGAATCTGACCGTCTCCGAGGCGCTCGCGTTTTTTTCTACGGACACAGAGGTTTGTCTGCGCCTAGCGCCGCTCGCCGAAGTAGGACTCGACTACTTGCGCTTGGGGCAACCCGTGCCGACGTTGTCCGGCGGCGAAGCGCAGCGCCTCAAGCTCGCCGGGCATTTGGCGGACAGCGCGGTGCGGTTGCAACCTAAGAAGGGTGCGCGCCCGCCTGCTGATGGCAATTCACGCCGCGGTTCCTTGTTTTTGTTCGATGAACCGACAACGGGCCTGCATTTCGACGACGTCGCCAAACTATTGCGCGCTTTTCGGCGGCTCATCGATGCCGGGCACTCGCTGCTCGTGATCGAGCACAATCTCGATGTCATCCGCGCGGCCGATTGGGTCATCGACTTGGGACCCGAAGGCGGCGACGCCGGCGGCCGCATCGTCGGCGTGGGCGCAGCGGGCGATATCATGCTTCTCCCGGCTTCGCACACCGGGCGGGCGCTCATCGAGGAAGGCAGCGCCACTTCAGAGGTTCGCGATTCGCTGGCGGCCTATGAAAGCCCCCCGGGGCATCGAACGCGGCCCTCGGCCATTGAGATTCGCGGCGCCCGCGAGCACAACCTTAAAAATGTCGACGTGAACTTGGGCCTCAACAAATTCACGGTGATCACCGGTGTCTCGGGCAGCGGCAAGAGCACGCTGGCATTCGATATTTTGTTCGCCGAGGGCCAACGCCGCTATTTGGAATCCTTGAACGCCTACGCGCGTCAATTCGTGCAGCCTGCCTCGCGCCCCGAGGTCGATGCCATTTTCGGCATTCCGCCCACCGTCGCCATCGAACAACGCACCAGCCGCGGCGGGCACAAAAGCACGGTGGCGACTCTCACGGAGATCTATCACTTTCTGCGCCTGCTGTTTGTCAAACTGGGCGTGCAATACTGCCCGGACTGCAGCGCTCGCATCGAGCCCCAATCCGTCGATGCCATCGCCGCGCGCCTGCTCGCTGAGTATCGCGGCAAGCGCATTACTTTGCTGGCTCCGCTGATCGTCGCGCGCAAAGGTTTGTATACCGCACTCGCCAAATGGGCGCGCGGCAAAGGCTTCGCGCACTTACGCGTCGATGGCAGCTTGATTCCGACAAAGAAATGGCCGCGGCTTGACCGGTTCATCGAGCACAATATCGAGTTGCCGGTGGCGCAACTGAAAATCAGCGCATCTGGCGAGGCGGCGCTGCGTGAACAGCTCGATATAGCCTTGCAGCACGGGCGCGGCGTGGTGCACGTGCAAACGGAATCCGACTCGAACGTCGAAGCCAGCGTCTTCTCGACCAAGCGTGCCTGTCCGAACTGCGGTACGGGATTTCCGGAGCTCGACCCGCGGCTGTTCTCATTCAACTCAAAACACGGCTGGTGCAAAAGCTGCTTCGGAACGGGGCTGCAATTGCCGCAGTTCGATGCACAGCAAAGCGGCGAAGAGTCAATGTGGCGCGAAGACGCGGACGCGCCGCTGGAGGCGTGCCAACAATGCGCGGGGCAACGCCTGAACCCGATCGCGTTGCATGTTCTATTTCGCGACCAGTCCATCGCCGCGCTCACGGACTTGCCGGTGCAGGAATTCTCCGCCCAGCTCGCCAAATTAAAATTGGCTGGCCGCGAGCGTGAAATTGCGCGCGATTTGCTGGCAGAACTCGCCGCGCGCACCACGTTTCTCTGCGACGTGGGCTTAGGGTATCTGCAATTGAATCGTGCCGCGCCCACCTTGTCCGGGGGCGAGGCGCAGCGTATTCGGCTGGCTGCGCAGTTAGGATCGAACCTTCAGGGTGTCTGCTACGTGTTGGACGAACCGACCATTGGTCTGCATCCGCGAGATAATGTCGCGCTGCTCGATACCTTGGATCGCCTGCGCGCCAAGGGCAACACGCTGGTCGTCGTCGAACACGACGAAGACACGATACGCCGTGCCGATCATGTGATCGACTTAGGTCCCGGCGCTGGAACCCGCGGCGGCCGCCTGGTTGCGCAAGGCACGGCCGCGCAGCTGGCGCACCTGGGCAATTCGGCGACCGGCCGATGCCTGGCGGCGCCGCTGATGCATTCCCGATCCCGGCGGCGTGCGATTGAGCGCGATACGCCCATGATTGGGATCGTCGGCGCAATTCTGCACAATCTTCGCAACATCGAGACGCGAATTCCCCGCGGGCGGCTCACGGTGATAACGGGAGTTTCGGGATCCGGAAAATCATCCCTGGCGCGCGACGTGCTCCTCGGCAACTTAAAACGCCTGCTAGCGCGCCCCAGCCGCGCTGAACGCGTGCGCAAAACCGACGTGGTACTTCAGGGTTGCGATGCCATCACGGGATGGCAATCGATCAGCCGGGTTCTCGAGGTCGATCAGACACCCATTGGCAAAACACCTCGCTCGTGCCCCGCCACGTATATTGGATTCTGGGACTCGATTCGCCGTCTCTATGCCGATACCACCGAGGCGCGCATGCGTGGATTCACCGCCAGCCGCTTTTCGTTTAATACCGCGGGCGGCCGCTGCGATGCCTGCGAAGGTCAGGGCATGCAGCGCATTGAAATGAGTTTCTTGCCCGATGTGCAAGTGCTTTGCGATGTATGCGGCGGCAAGCGCTTCAATGCGGAAACCTTGAGTGTTCTGTTCAAGGGCAAGAATATCGGCGAGATACTTGCGATGAGCGTCGATGACGCGCTGCCATTCTTCGCAGCGCAACGCAGCGTCCATCATCCTTTGAGCCTGCTCGCCGACGTGGGATTGGGATACTTGAGTCTCGGCCAACCCAGCCCGACCTTGTCGGGTGGGGAAAGCCAGCGCATCAAGTTGGTCACAGAACTCGCCAAGGTTCGAACCGACGAGCTCGGACAGGACATCGCGCGTCGCGAGGGCCAGCACACGCTTTATGTGCTCGACGAACCCACAGTTGGCCTGCACATGGCGGATGTCGAGAAATTGCTGCGCGTATTGCATCGACTCGTCGATACCGGCAATACCTTGGTCGTGATAGAACACAATCTCGACATCATGGCGGAAGCGGACTGGATCATAGACTTAGGACCAGAAGGCGGCAACGGCGGGGGTCGAGTCGTGGCGCAAGGTTCGCCCGAAGCCGTCGCGCGCAAGCCCGACAAGAGCCATACCGCGAAAATCCTCGGTGAGTTTCTCAAGGAACGCGGCGCAGCTTAGAGCAGGCTCAGTTCCACCAGCTCGATGCGATTCTCCTGCCGCACGTACAACTCCGATACCAGCAAGGCGATGTGCGCTTTTCGCGCCGGCCGGAAGTCGGTCTCCACGCCCAGGTGGATTTTCAGATCGCCGCGCTCAAACCAGCATCCGCCGCGTTTCGCGAGGTGGGCCGGTTTCGGGGTTTCGGCTATCCCCAATATTCCCGTATAAAATCTCCCGGCCAGGTCTTCGCCGCCGGCAGGCATTGCCAATTGCACATGTTCGATGCGCGTGACTTGCACGGCATAATATTATGCCCGAACATGCAATTGAGAGTGCCTGGAATGAAAACAATTCTCGTGACTGGCGGCACTCGCGGCATCGGCCGCGCAACCGCGCTGCTGTGCGCGCAGAAAGGGTGGAGCGTCGCGCTCAACTACTGCCGCGACCAATCCGCCGCCGATGAAGCTGCGCGCGAGGTTCGCGCCGCCGGCGGACACGCACTGACGTTGCAAGGCGACGTCGCTGCGGAGGCCGATGTCATTTCCATGTTCGGCGAGGCAGAATCGAGGCTCGGCCGTCTCGATGGCGTGGTAATCAATGCCGGCATTGTGGCGCCTTGCTTGCGGCTGGCGGACATGGACAGCGCGAGGCTCAAACGCATGTTTGAGGTCAATGTCTACGGCGCGTATCTCTGCGCTCGGGAGAGCGCCAGGCGCCTGTCGAAGGATCGCGGCGGCAACGGCGGCGCGATCGTTCTCATCTCATCGGCGGCGAGCCGCTTGGGTTCACCCTTTGAGTACGTCGACTACGCTGGGTCGAAGGCCGCCATCGATACCTTGACGATCGGGCTGGCGAAGGAACTGGCGCCACAAGGAGTGCGGGTGAACGCGGTTCGTCCGGGTCTCATCGAAACCGATATTCACGCCAGCGGCGGGCAACCCGACCGCGCATGGCGCGTCGGTGCAACCACTCCCATGGGACGCCCCGGGCGTCCCGAGGAGGTCGCCGAAGCAATCGTCTGGCTGCTGGGAGAGGGTGCCTCGTACACCACCGGAGCGATCCTCGATGTTGCCGGCGGCCGTTAGCGGCTTCGGTTCATCCTGGGCTTAAGAGAATCCGTTTCGGATTGGGTACGGATTTCGATGCTCCGAAATCCGCCGGCAAAGGCGGAATGACTTGATTGGGATACCAGAAGGTCAGATGGCAGCTCTCGCACACGCCGTCCATGGCCGCGCCCGCATTCATCATGCCGGTCGGATCTTTCTTGTCAATGGCCATCAGCATCCGCGTGCCTGCCTCGCGCAGTGCTCGCGCGAATTGCACGAATGTTGGGTGCTTCGAGTCAAACAGCTGCTGCCCCTCTGCGGCACCGAGCACACCCGAGGTGCCTTGGTCGAGCACCGGACTGCCGGGCGCCACGAGCTTGCGGCCATCCATCACGAGCAAATTAGTTCCCTCAATCAGCGCGATGGCGTGCCGCCTCGCTTCCTGCCATTCCTCGTCGGAGTGCGGCTGGTGAAAGACAGTTCCTTTCAGCGTCTCGGTAATACTGACCGAATCCCAAAGCGCGTCTGCTGACGGGTCAATGACCGCGTCCATCAGTTCTTGGATGCTGGCCATGACTTGAAACGGCGGCGGCGAAACCGGCGCAGCAACAGGCACAGGCCCGGACACACTTGCGGGTGCCGGCGCAGGCGCGGCAGCTGTCACCTCGTTTTTCTGACAGGCCGTGAGTCCTGTAAGAGCGGCGAGAATGGAATAGACCAGAATTGGCGGG
This sequence comes from Gammaproteobacteria bacterium, assembly GCA_041690895.1. Lineage (GTDB taxonomy): Bacteria > Pseudomonadota > Gammaproteobacteria > Steroidobacterales > Steroidobacteraceae > Bog-1198. The sequence continues at coordinate 27,741 of JBEPVT010000009.1, read as the reverse complement.
TTTTTCACGAGATGCAACTCCCTTGTTCGGTCCTTTCCCGACGGCCCTAGTCTGAATCGCTGGCAGGGAGAAGGGAAGGGTCCGCTGTTTCAAATGCCGATCGTACGAATCGAGCATCCGCTGCAACATATCGACTTGATGCTTGAACTGCTGGGGTTAGGCCGCCCTCGCCTGCTTGCGGGCGAGTTGCGCGCATATGCTTCCGGGTGCTCCCACGGCGTCCGCCGCAGCGCTGTGCGAGGGAGAGCTGACATCGCCGGGTCACTTTCCCGCGGGAGCAGCGGCGGCCGCCTTTTTTGGCGGTTCTTTGGAATGCAGACCCTCATCTTCAATCAAGCGCCTGCGCACGTACAAAAACCGGATTGTTTCGTATTCGAAAGGCGACCCGCCTGAATAGTAGCGAAAGTTGATGTTAGCGCGCTGATCAATCGCGTTTACCGTTCCGAGACCCCATGACACCCCGCCGCGATACAAGCCCGCCACGTTGATGCCATATTCCGCGCCGAAGTCGGCAAGAAAACCGACGCTACCGCGAAGCGTGGAGGGACCCAATAATGGAATCACCAGATAGGGTCCGGGGTGCATGCCCCATTTGGCCAGCGTGGTTGCAAACCCGGTGGGTGTGCCTAAAAGCTTGAGCTGGGTCGCGACGTCGAACAATCCGCCGATCCCGATCGTGCTATTAATCGCCAAGCGCTCCAAGCTGCGCAATCCATACTTGACCCGCCACTGCAGCGTGTAATTGATGATGCTGTCGATCTCAGCAAGGTTGCCAAAAAAATTATGCACACCTGCACGGAAGGGCCGCGGCGCGCGCCGGTAAGTGTCCGCAACCGGCAAAAAAATGGCCTCATCAAATCGCGCGTTGAATCGATAGGTAAATCGATTCAGGCGCTCCCAAGGATCATAGGTGTACATGGGTGGCGCGTCCGCCGGGGTCAGGAGCGGCGGCGCGTCTTGCGCCTCTACCGGACTGTTGCTGGACTCGGTTGCGACCGCTTCAGCGAATGCTGCTGCGTTTGCGGCAGTCGCGGCATCGTCGGCTGCCGGCGTTTGGTCGGGAACTGTGCGAATGGAGGCCATTTGCGAGGCGCACCCGGCAAGGGCCAGCGCGGCGCCCATGGCGATAGTGACCAGTAGCCCCGCCCTCACGGCGTGCTCCGCGGCCAATTGCCCGATAACATGTCCAGCATATCGGCCACTTGTTGGCGATCCCCGATTTCGCCCAAATGGCCCCCGTGATCGTAGACGACGATTCGAGAGCCCAGGGTATCCTGCAGCCAGGTAAGTTCGCGCTTGTTGAGAATTAGATCGTTGCTGGTGGTCTGCGCATAGTAGTCGGCGCCGCCGCGCAGCGCGTTGGTAATGATGTCGAGACGATTGGCCGCAATCAAGGAGGCGCTCGTGGCGTCGGCACGGCGTCCAAGGTAGTAGGGAGCAAATACCCTCGTAAAATAATCGGCAAAGGGTTTTGCGCGCAGCTCGCGCTGGATCTCTTCAAGCGAGTCGCCCACCTTCGGCGGATGCGCAGGATCGGTTATCACCCCGGTCTTGGCGTACAAATCGCCGATGAAGAACATATCGATCAGTTGCAGCCGGAATGTGAGCGCAATTGCCGTGGAAAATTCCGCGTCCGTGTTGAGCGTGGCCGCGCCTGCGCTGAATAAAAAATTCTCGTCCAATTCGAGGCGGTCCGAAGCTCGGTAGAGATTCGCGATTTGCGCATAGAGGCGGCGATAGAGCAGCTCGACTCCTCTGTCGCCTGGGCCAACGGTCGCGGCAAACAGCCTGTCGAGACGGCCCGCCGAGGAGAATAGGCTGACGGGAGGATTGATCATCACAACGCGGTGAATCTTAAGCTTGCTCTCGGTCGCGTCGATCGACTTGACGATGGCTGCATTCGCACCGCCCAAGCTGTAACCCAGCACATCAATGTCGGTTATTTGAACCTTGCGTGGAAGGTGCGCAATAATCTCTTGCATTGCGGCGTATAAGTCTTTTCCATCCCGCATCAAATCGCCGGCCACACCGGTGCTCGACGCCGACACGATGAAGCCTGGAAACGTGGGCGACGGCATGGTCAAGACGTGATAGCCGGCGCCGTAGAGCGCTGCGCGCAACAGAGAAATTGTCCTGGTGTTGCCATCGCTTCCAGTGCCCGAAATAATGATGGCTAACGGCGACGGCCTGTTTTGCGCGGACAGCCACACTCGTAGCCTGCTGTCGAACCAAAGAACCCGGGGCACCGGCAGCCGCCAAGGCAAATCAATGTTGATTTCGGAGAGCGGCACTTTCTGTGGCAATGGCGCCAAGTCCTGCGGTGGGGTGCCGAATACCGTGGCGCGCAATCCTGCGGAATCCGCAAGTCCGATGGCCGGCCCAGGAACCAGCGGTGCCGGCGGCGGCCCGATGGGCACCGCCGCCTGGGCGGCAGCTGCACTCAAAAGGAATGCGAATGGGATCAGTGTCTGTCGGGCTCTCATCGTCATTCGCATTGTTGTTACGATAGCAGCAACAGGGCGCAGTATCGACGACTGCTGCGCGTAGGATTGACCCCTACGCAAACATGCGGTTGCACAAGATTGAGGAATCTCTGAATGGGTAGCAGCAAGCGGCGCTCAATGCAATGCGCACCGCTAAAGACGCTGGTGGGAACCACGCGCGGCCGCGCATTGCCCCTGCCGCCGAGATTGTTGCGCCTGTACGGCGCATTTCGACTGCCTGCACCGCGCTCAGGGTTTCATGTATTCAGCAACTTTGTCAGCACCTTAGATGGGGTCGTCTCCCTGCAAGTGAAAGGACATAACGGCGGAGGCGATATCAGCGGGTTCAGCACTCAGGATCGCATGGTAATGGGGCTGCTGCGCGCCGCGGCCGATGCCGTCATCGTCGGTTCCGGCACGCTCGCCGCCGACCCACAGCACGTCTGGACTCCTCAGGCAATCTGCCCCGAATTTGCTAACGAATATCGTCGACTCGAAGACGCGATGAACAAACGGCGAGCGGTGCTCAATGTGATCGTCAGCGCCGCCGGAACGGTCAACCTACGCCTGCCGGTATTCGCCTCCGGGCAGGTCCCCGCGATGATCGTCACGACGGCGCGCGGCGCCAAACAATTGCTCAAACGCAAAGTTGCTGATTCGGTCCAAATAAACGCGATCCGCCGCCGTGCGGGCGAAATTACCGCAGCTGATATTCTGGAAGCGGTCGAACCGGTAATCGAGGGCAAGCGCATCCTGGTTGAAGGCGGTCCACGGTTACTGGCCACATTTTACAAAGAGCGCCTTGTCGATGAGCAATTCTTGTCGCTCGCGCCGCAGCTTTCCGGTCGAGAAATTGGCGACGCGCGAATGGGCCTCGTGATGGGAAAAACCTTCGCGCCGCCAGACCCTCTCTGGGGTCGACTGACCGATGCCCGCCTCGGCAGCCGGCTGCTATTTCTGCGCTACACCTTTTGAAACCGGCCGTTCAGGCCGATGGACGCGCTTCCGGCGCCGCTCGCTGAAAGGCCGGCAGTTCTCTGCAGGCGGCATCAATCGCCAGAATCCGAGGAAAACAATTCATATCGACCGAGAAGCGGCGCGCATTGAACACCTGGGGCACCAGGAAAATATCCGCCAGCGTAGGGGTATTCCCATGGCAGAACCGCCCCGTCGCTGCGTCTCGAACCAGCCAACGCTCCAACGCATCAAATCCAACTTCTACCCAGTGCCGATACCACGTGTCGCGAGTCTGCTTGTCCAAAATCAGTTTCTCCTCCAGATAGCGCAGCACACGCAAATTGTTGAGCGGATGAATGTCGCTGGCAATCGCTTGCGTGAGCGCGCGAACCCTCGCGCGAGCCACGGGCTCGGCAGGCAGCAGCGGCGGGGTTGGATGGATCTCATCAAGATATTCGATGATGGCCACCGATTGCGTCAGCACGATGTCGTCGTCCAACCTCAACGCCGGGACGAGTCCTTGAACATTGATCTGCAGAAATTCAGACAGCCGATGCTCGCCGGAACGCAGATTCTTGACGATCGAGGTGTACTCAAGATTTTTGAGTGCCATCGCTATGCGCACCCTGTAGGACGCTGAGCTCAAACCATAGTCATATAAAATCATTGGTGCGAGTATATTGCACTCGATCAAACGACGAACGGGACTTTAATTATGCTCAAAAACGCTTTTTTGGCATTTGCGGTGTGTGGCATCGTCGCGGCCGGTCCCTGCGCGGCGCATGCGAAATTGCAGAGTTCCTCACCTGCGAACAATGCCCAATTGTCCGAGGCGCCTAAAACCCTGACGCTCAAATTCAGCGAAGCTGCGCAACTTGCGGTGTTGAAACTGGCCAGGGATGGCAAGGAAGTTTCGGTGCGCCTCGATAAGAGCGCCAAGGCGACCCAAGAAATCACACTGACGCTGCCGCCGCTGTCGCCTGGCAAATACAGCGTGCAGTGGGCGGCCGTGGCGGCGGATGATGGACATGTCACCAAGGGCTCGTTTGCTTTCTCGATCGCGTCGTAGCCTAGACTGACTGAGGCTTGGGACTGTGGAGATCAGTGGCTGGGACGTCGCAGCGGTGTTCGCGAAGGCAGTCGCTTACGCTGCTACCTTCGGCGCTTCCGGCGCGGTTTTTTTTCTGGCCTACTGCAGAACGCTGTTGCGGGATCAGCAGCGCGTCATCGGCTATCGGCGCTACTGCCGGTAGTTGCAACTCTGTTGGGCGTGGCCGCGTGGAACAAGCTGCATTTGACGCCTAGACTTTTAAAGCGCGACGCACGAGCTGGCGTCCTATTTCGACGCTCCGTGCTGGCGGAAATGTGGCTCGGTGCGCGCTGATCTTGCTGACCACCGCTGCATTCACGAGCCTCACCGGGCCGCCGTAACGTAATCCACGTAAACACTTCCCGGTGTGCCCGAAACACAGGCGTCCACGTCAAAGGCGGAGCGTATTAAAGCGGGGGTCAAGGTCGTCTGTGTGGCACCATCGCCTGCAACGCGACCGTTCGACAACGCAAATATACGACTGGCATAGCGGCCCGCCAGTGTAAGGTCGTGAATGGAAGCGATCACCAATTTGCCGCCCCTCGCCAATAGCTGCAGCCGTCGCGCGGTATCGAGTGCGTGCTTGGGATCCAAACCGGCAATCGGCTCATCGATGATCAACACGTCCGGATCGGCGACCAATGCGCGGGCCAGCATGGCACGGGCGAGTTCCCCACCCGACAGCGTGGTCGCGGGTTGTTCGCGGTGAGCGAGCAGGTCGCAGGCGTGCAATGCCTGCGTGATCTTGGAACTGAAGCTTGCGGGCAAACCGCCAAATGCCGGCAATGTCGGCGTTAACCCCAGTGCAACCAGCCTTGCAACTGAAATTGGCCATTCACAGCGAGGATTCTGCGGCAAATAGGCACGGCGACGCGCCAACTTCATGCCGGAGAGCGCGTGAATGGAAACGCCGTCCAATGTGACACCACCGGAATCTGGCTTCAGCAATCCCGCCAGCACCGATAGCAGCGTCGACTTGCCCGCTCCGTTAGCGCCGATAACGGCAACAAAATCGCCGGACTCGGCATGCAACGAGACGTCATCGAGAATCACACGTAGCCCGCGCCGAACCGAAATCTTTGCTGCGTCGAGGACACTCATGAGCCACGATACATCGCTTGCAAGAGGCTGGCACGCAACGCCACGGCGGCATCGGCGCTCTCGACCACACCGCAAGTATAGAGCGAGCTCGGATAAGTAACGCTTCGAGTTGAATAAAGTCGACGAATCAGCGGATGCTGTGTCAATTCGGTGTTCAGTCCCGGCGTATCTTTGATGTTGCTGGCATAGGCAATTATGTCGGGGTGCGCGGCGAGGAGTTGCTCAACATCGAAGGCTGTGTACGCGCCGCCGTCCAGAGCCGCCGCAATATTGACGCCGCCTGCCGCATTCAAGATCGTGTCGAACATAGTGCCTTTCCCAGGAATAGATCCGCCCTCCCCCCAGGCGGCCACGCGAATGGTCTGCCGTGGCTTGGATGCGGCCAGTTCTTGCAGGGTCGTATCCATTTTTGCGATCAGCGCTTCACCGACGCTATCTTGCCCGAGAGCGTGCGCCACTTGCCTTGTTACCGCGCGGATCTGGTCGAAATTCTCGGCCGGCGGCACTTCGAGCATTGGCCAGCGCAATTTCTTCAGCAATGATCGTGCTGCTGGCGTGGTGTAGGTTCCCGCCAGCACCAGGTCGGGCTTTTCCGCGAGCACTTCCTCTACCGTCCCAAAATTCTTGCGCACCTTCGCCGCTTGCGGCCACTGATAAGAGTTGCCGGGGTCGCTTGAGTAATACGTCACCGAGGCGATGCGTTCCGGCGGCAGCAGTTCGAGCAGCAAATCATCGGTGCACATGCTGAGCGACATGACGTGCTGAGGCCCAGAATCTGCGGTCGCCGCGCGAAGCGCCGGCCCACCCGCGAGCGCCAGGCCTAAGCCAAAGACAATCCACGGTGTCCTGCTCACGATTATCCAAACCTGCTGAAATCCGCCGCCCGCCGTTCGGAAAACGCCGCGAAGGCTTCTTTGAATTCCGCGGATTTGAGTTGCCGCACAAAGTGCCTGGACTCCTGGCTCATGCGCGCCAACAACACGGCTTCATCGCGCATCAGCGATTTCGTCGCAACCACCGCCGCGGGCGCGCGGGCTGCAATGGCGGCCGCGCTGGCGCGGGCGACTCGATGCAGGTCGGTAGATGGCACTACGCGGTTCGCGATTCCCCAATTCACAGCCCTTTCCGCGTTCACCGGCTCGCCCAAGACGAACATCTCAAACGCTCGCACATGCCCGATGCGCAGCGGCATCAACAAACTCGACCCCGCCTCGGGTACCAGCGCGAGATTGACGAACGGAGTGATCAGCGACGCGTCCTCTCCGACATAAACCATGTCACAATGCAGAAGCATCGTCACGCCGACACCAACCGCGCGGCCATTGACCGCCGCAACAATCGGGGTGCGGGCTTTAGCGAGTGCCGGAAGAAGCGGATTGGCATCTTCGGGCTTCGGCGCCGATGTGGAATTACCGATCGCTGCAAAATCCGCAAGATCATTTCCCGCGGTGAACATATCGCCGTGGGCCTTGATAAATATACAGCGAACGTCGGGATCGCCGTCCGCGTTGGTGATTTCTGTCGCCAGTGTCTGGTACATGGCTCGGGTCAGGGCATTTTTCTTGTCCGGCCGATTAAGAGTCAGTATCAAAAGGTTTTCGGACTTCTCCACCAGAACATGCTGTGTCACAAGAATTCTCCTCGTGTATTTTAAGGCGCCGTCTTGCGCAAGCGCACGACGAGCCAAAAGAAAAATGGCGTTCCAATCAGGCTGGTCAAGACGCCGAGCTTCAATTCAGTTCCGACGTGAATCAACCGAGTTGCGATATCGGCCAGCAACAGCAGCAGTGCACCGGACAACGCAGCTGGAAACAGTATGCGGCTCGGTTGATGGCCCAGCAGCGGCCGCACCAGGTGTGGCGCGACCAGTCCAATAAACCCCACGACTCCCGTGACTGCCGTCGATGCACCAATCGCCAACGCCGTACCGAACACCGCCAAAAAATATAACCATCCGAGATTTATCCCCAAGCTCTGAGCTTGCGCTTCGCCCAGCGCCAGGGCATCCACACCGCGAGCGGTGAATAACAGCATGGCGCAACCCAACAGAATGAACGGCGTCACCAAGAACACGTGAATCCAGCTGCGGTCCGCAAGCGACCCCATAAGCCAGGTCATGATTTCATACGCCGCGTAAGGGTTGGGCGCGAGATTGAGCGCCAGGGCAATTCCTGCGGCGGCGAGCGCGGACACGGCGGCGCCTGCTAGCACCAAGGTTATAGTTCCGCCGCCACGACCCAATGCGAATGTCAGGACACTGGCGAGCAATGCGCCGACTAATCCGAGCAACGGCGCGGCGGTGCTGAAATGCATCGCGAAGCCAAAATATATGGCAATAACCGCGCCGAGCGCAGCGCCCGCCGAAACACCCAACAGCCCTGGCTCCGCCAAAGGGTTGCGCGTCACCCCCTGCAGCACCGCACCCGAGATGCCTAAGGCGGCGCCGACTTCAAGAGCGAGAAGCGCTCGAGGCAGGCGAAGCTGGGTTACTATGGCCGCAGCAAGATTGGCATCCTTCGACCACAAGCCATCCCAGACCACTGCGAACGGCAGCCAAACGCGGCCCGCCAGCAGTGAGAGCGCGAATACTGCAGCCAGCAGCAACGACAGCACGACGCTTATTATCCAGTCTTTGCGCATGTCAACCTTATATCAGCGTCGAGCCACGCCGCGCATCGGCGCCAATTACGCGTAGCTTCTGCTCACAAACCAGAACACGCCGAGTGCCACTAGAAATGCCGAGGCTACATCAACGACGATGGGGCGCGGCAATGCTAAGTGCAAGCGCTTCAATCCGAGGACCAGCAAAGTCGCTCCAACTACGAGTGCAAGCTGGCCAACCTCCACCCCTAGATTGAATCCGACCAGCAATTCGGCCAAGCGATGAGTAGGCAGCTGTAGCTCCAGCAAGTCGGCGGCAAAGCCGAACCCATGAATCAGTCCAAACACCAAGGTGACCAGGATCCGCAATCGACCGGCGTCGCGTATATTGCCCGATATCAGCAGATAGTTCGCCGTGAACAGCCCTGCGCCGAGCAACAGCAGGCTCGGCAGTCCGCCGAACCCCAGAATCTGCAACAGCGCCATCAGGCACAGGCAGGCACCGACACTCAGAGCGACCAATTTTGGCTGCCTGGTCTGGACGACGATGTTTTCGGCACCGATCAATGCGATGGTGAGTGCGACCAAAGCATCAATATATTCGGCGTGCGGCCTCAAAATGCCGGTGACCGCCAACGCTAAGGTCAAGCTATGCCCGATCGTGAAGCCGGTCACAACGAAGACCAGGTCGCGAAGACGACGCGAGATCAACACCAAGCCCAATAGAAACGACATGTGGTCGACGCCGGTAAAGATGTGCATCATCCCCATGCGGATGAACTCCAAGAAACTGGCGTTCTTGAGTCGGCCGCCCTCGCCGCCCGTCACGTCTATTGTTTGGTGCTCGTGCGTTATCAGTCGCTCGGCAAATTCGCCGCTGGCTGCGTTTTGTACTTGGGCGAAGTTGGTGTGGCTTGCGACCAAATCGAAAAAGGCGCCGGAGTGGATCTGTAAGTTTGCGGCCGTGTCGCACTTGAACGTGAAGTCGAATTTACTGAACCCAGCGAGGGCCGACAGAATTTCGACGGGCGGCACGAGTGCGCATCGCTTGCCGTCTGCGATGGCGTAGGTCTTCTGCCTCAAATACTCTCTCAGACGTTCTGGCGTGACCGGGCTTGTGTCGGTCGCAAGCCGTTTTGCCTCAACATCAGGAACCGTAACAACCACGTCGACGAACTGTCCATTTATTTCCCAAACGGAATGCGACTGACTGCGCACATGTGCAACGGCCGGCGTGGCGCCCCACGCGAACCAGAGCAGCAGGAGCAACGCCGTCCGTTTCAACGCAGATCGTCCGCGATAAGCACGTTCGCGCGCTTGCGCAGAAATGTTTCGCCGCTCGATTTCAATCTGTCGATGGCTTGATTGCGGTAGTCGCTCAATACCTGGGCACGCGCGGCGGCAAAGCCGAACGGGACTGGATGCCTGTTTTCGTCCATGTCGAGCACGTGGATTCCGTCCGGTAACTGGATCGGCAGCGAAACCATGCCGTTCGACAAGCTTCGGGCGGTTGCGAAAAGCTGATCGCCAAGATGAATCTTTGCCGCAAAATAGAACTCCTCACCCTTGGTCTTGCCTGAATCGTGGCCGCTAAGACGCGCCAGCGTCTGCGCATCGGCGATTGCCGATTTGAGCGCCTGCGGCTCGCTCGGCAAATCTCGCAACGCGGAGCTGGGGAAGACCAGATCCCTTACCCGCATAACTCCTTCGCTGACGTAACGATCCGGATGAGTTTCGTAAAATTGACGCAACGCCGCCTCGCTGGGTTGGGAGGTGATGGCGTTTTCCGCGATTTCGAGTTCGACCGCGTTTACTAGCGCGCTGCGCACGTCAGGATCTGTCGAAGCCACGTCCAACTCCTTGCCTCTTTGCACGAATAGCTCCTCACGAATCATGTCATCGAGAACCTTGCGGCGCTGCTCCTGCGTCGCGTGGCTCAAGTCGACGCCGTACAATGTTTGCAGCAAAGCAAGGTAATCGGCGCGCGACACCGGTTGCTGGTTCACCAAGGCGACGTCTTCGGCGGGAACAATGAGCGTAGATGTGCTGCGCGCAGTAAAGAGAGAATACCCCGCCAATAGCAGACCGATCAGCACGCCCGCTGCCATGAGCGCGAAGGTTCGCACATTGTTAAGCTGCGACAGATTGCGCCAAGAGACGGCTTTGGGTTCTTGATCAATAGCCATTTTGAATCGCACCAGGATGTGAAATTGAGTAGACGTACAAAGCCAGCTCGCGGATGCCTGCCGCGCTGACGCGATCGATCCACGCCGGGCATACGCCCTGGCGGCCATAGGCGATCGACATATGAAGCGCGCCGCGGCTGCCGTCGCCGTAGAGAGTCGTTGCATCGCTTAGATTCGGCGCGCCAATCGCAGAATCGCCTTTCGCATCGATTGAGTGGCAGTCATAGCAGCCCGCGCGTCCGGCGAACAGCGTTGCGCCACGCGACGCTGAGTTCGCATCGGCTGATCGGCCTTGCTGGTGCATCAGAAATTCGACCAAATCGTCAATCTCAGACGGGGACAAAGGCTGGATGTTGATGTCGGCGGGGCTGGGTCGCGGCCGCGCGTAAGCGGGCATGATGGCAAGATTCCACGTCTTTGGATTGCGCGAGCGAATTCCGTAATCGATCACCCGCTCGATCTCCGCCGCGCGTCCGGCGCCGTAAAGCCAATCATCGTCGGTTAGGTTCGGCACGCCCTTGGCGGGATCGCCGGAACCCGATGCGTCATGACAGGCGGCGCAGTGCGCCATGTAAATCGGGCCGCCGCGTTCCGCGGCGAATCGAAGCAGCATCGGATCGGAAGGCAAGGCGTCGGGATCAGCACGCAGCAGTTGCCGCTCGGCATAGCTGTCTGCCCCGAGAACAGCGGCGCCAACCAATAACGCCAGGATCAAGACAATGGTAAAACGCATTCAACCCATGATACCGCGGGTATTGCGTGATATAGAGGCATCCTGGCTCGCTGCATCTTGCTGCTGCATCGTGCATAGCTCGGATACCGCCGCGTGACGCGCTAGTTCGCGCCAATCAAGTCGTGAACCCAATCCATCGCCCTGCCGCGACAATCACGCTCCATAATAACAATGAGGCACCGCCGGCAAATTTGGCTGCACGCGGTGGCCGACTACGATCCCAGGCCGCGAGGTGGCGGGTGCCCAACCAGTGAAACAGCGTCATGTTGATGCCGGCCAACAGCAAGCAGACCATTTTCAATCGAAATGGAATGTTGCTGTAGTACGTAAGTGCCTTGGATGAAAACATCAACAGGCCAGCGGTGGCGGCAATACCAAAAGCCACCCAGGTCCACGGCAGCATTTCGGATGCAACCTGACTGAAAGGACGTTCTTTGTTGGTCAGACCCAATAGCCGCAGATCGACGGTCATGATCGTGCCGACTACCAGAACCAGCGCAAACACATGGACGGTCTCGATGGTGGGAAACAGCCAATCAGACTCGCGAATCTGCGTTGGAAAGCCAAGGTCCTGCAACTTCGTCAAAGCTTGTTCTAGATGCATGGGCTTATAGTGCCACGCGGTTTTCGTCAGACATAGGCGATCCAACGACCCGCCGTCACGATACCCGCGCCGATGATGACAGCCGCAATTCCAACAGCGCGTGCGGCGCGGCGCCGCGTCGGGGATACGGTCCAATACTCAGGACTGCGGCGCAAACGAGTCTGGACAATCAACATAATTCCGGCGAGCGCCAATACCAACAGCATTTTCACTCGAAAAGCCCAATTCAGCAGCTCGCGGGCGGGCTCGGTGATCGTCAGCAGAATGCCGGTGCCAAGCAGCACGCAAAGCGTCGCCCAGACCCACGGCGTCGATTTTGCCGTTAAGACCGCCAACGGCTGCGCACCGCGAGTCACTCCAATGAGCCTAAAACTCACGACGTACACGGACGTCAGCAGAGTCGCGATGGCGATGATGTGGACGGTCTGCACCAGTGGGACAAACCAGTTTGCTGATTGAAAAGCGATACTGATATTCGTCCTCGACAACCAATCACAGAACTGTTCGATCACGTGCCACCATGGATTTTATGGAGCGTCTACTTTGAAGGGACTGCATCGTCCAGGCAAGGGCTCGCCTAGCGTCTGGTGTTCATGCCGCAACCGAAGCGCACTGACTCCTGCCTCGCATCGACCATAGGTCTGGCTTGGCTCAGCGACTGCGGTTCGCGTTATAGTCAGCAAATGCGCTTCGGCTTCTTGAAAAATCCACGAATGATGATTGCTTGGCTCGCTCTCGCGCTGCTGCTGGCGTGGTGCGTCGGCATGTTCGGCCGCGGCTATTGGACACCGGATGAACCTCGTGAGGCGGACATCGCGTGGCGCATGAGCTGGCAGGCCGACAAAGCCGTGCCTTTGTTGGCGGGCGAAGCCTTCTGCGAAAAGCCGCCTTTGACCTATTGGCTGGCGGCACTGCCGATCAGAGTTTTGGGAAATCAGGCATGGATCGCACGCCTGCCGAATTTGCTCTATGCGCTGGTCACAGCGCTCGGTGTCGGCTTGCTGGCCTCTCGCAGCGCCGGACGATTCGCAGGCTTGGTAGGTGCGGCCACAGTCAGCACCTTCCTGCTGTCTTACCAAGTCGCCATTTGGCTGGCCACGGATGCGCCCTTGCTGGCGGCCGTTTCCGTGGCGTTGCTTGGTGCCTACATCGGCTTTTACGCGACGACGAGCAAAGAGCGCTTGCGCGGCTATCTCTTGATGCATGTCGCCTTGGGCGTGGGATTTTTGTCCAAGAGCGCGGTCGTGTGGATGGTGCCTGCATTGGCGATTCTGACCTTGAGCATCTGGGAGAAGCGGTGGCGGGAACTCCTGAGATGGGAGTTGTATGCAGGGTTGCTGCTTCAGGCGGCGATCATTCTCTCGTGGGTGTGGTTCGTGTATCGCGGCAACGATGGCCCGGAACACTTGAAGATATTTTTCTGGCATAATTTGGTCGGCCGCTTTGCGGCCGTCGACGCGCCGCCCGATTTACAGTATGCGTCGGCGCATCGCAACTCGCCGGGCAAATACCTGCTCGAGTTGCCCATGTATTTGGCTCCGTGGACTTTCCTGGTCATCGCCGCGACGCGGCGCGCTTGGCGGCAGCGGCAGACTTCGCAGCACGACAATCGCGCCGTGCGCTTTGCGATCGCCGCATCGCTGCCTCCGCTGCTCGTACTCTCCCTGGCGGCGACTGCGCGAAATATTTACTTCGCGCCGGCGCTTCCGGGAGTTGCTCTGCTGATCGCATGGTGGGCACGGGAAATCCTGCCCGGTCCCGACTCCTGGGACGTAAGGGCTGTGCGCGCCACGGCGCTACTGCTGCTGCTCGGAGTGGTCGTCTTTGCTGCGGCCTTGGGCGCAATCGGCGCTGATTCCTGGAGCAGCATTCCGCAGCATTGGCTCTACGTTGCGATCTCCTTCGTCGGCTTACTTGCGGCGGCCTTTTTTTCGGTCCGCGCTTGGGCCGCTGCCCGCGACCAAGCAGTCCATGCTCAGTCGGCCCTGCTCCTCGCCTTCTGTGCGCTGCTCATTGGACCTGCCTCGCAGGTGTATCGGCCGGTGGACACATGGCAAGACCTGGCGAAGATCAGTCGTGCCGTCGAGCGCGACACCGCCGCAGCACCGCTCATTTTGCTTGCACCCGACGAAACAACTCGCGCAATGATAGACATGTACGCGCGGGACTCCGTCAACAGGATTCCGGGGCCGCTGGATGCCGTCGGCGTTGAACGCGTGCGATTAGTCGCCGCCGCGGCGCCGCACAGTGCTTTCCTGATTCAACTTGCGAAGCAACCCACGCCGGGGTTGCCTTGGCAAACAAGACAGCAGCAAACAGCACCGCCTACTTGGATACAAGCGGCAAACCTGCAGCTGATTGAAACTTACTCGGCGCCTCATGGGCGACGCTACGCGCTGCTTCGAGTCAAGCCTTAATCAAGCGCCGATACAGGGTATCGTAGTGCCGGATCTGTCGCGTCCAGGAGAAATCCTTGGCCATCGCATTTTGCATCAATGGCAACCAGCAACGCGGATCCGCATGCCAATCGAGCACAGTGTTGATCGCCCAGCGCACGGCTGGCGCATCGTAGTCATTGAATACGCAGCCCGTGCCTCTGCCGGTATTCGGATCGAAATGTTGCACCGAGTCCGCTAGCCCACCCGTATAGCGCACAACCGGAATGGTTCCGTAGCGGAAGCTGTACATTTGATTCAGGCCGCAAGGTTCATAATGGGAGCGCATGAGGAAAATATCGCTACCAGCTTCGATCAAATGTGCGAGCGGCTCATCAAACCCCGAGCGGTAGCTCACGCGGTCAGGAAAACGCTGCGCCAGGCTTTCGAAGAAGGTGGCATACTTTAGATCGCCGCTGCCCAGCACGGCCAAGCCGAAATCGCGCGCCTGCAGCAGCGCAGGCAGAGAATCAAACAATAAATCGATACCCTTCTGCTCGGCCAGCCGCGTCACCATCCCGATCAGCGGCTGCACGGTAGAAATTTTCAACTGCAGTGTCGCAATCAGCATTTCTTTGTTGATAACCTTGCCGCGCAAGTCCTGCGGTCCGAAGTGCGCGCTGAGGTGCGGATCGTGCCGGGGGTCCCATTCCTGATAGTCGACGCCGTTCAATATTCCTGTCACGCGATCCGCGCGTTCGCGCAACGAGGCCTGCAAACCCATGCCTAGGGGCGTATCGCAAATTTCGCGCGCGTAGGTCGAGCTGATGGTACTGACTCCGTCAGCGTGCCTTATGCCTGTCTTCAGCGAGTTGACAACGCCGCGCGCCATATCGCCCTGATCCAGCATGGACCAGGCCGCGCCCAGGTTCAGATCCGCGGCTGCCGTGGCCGGCAGGATGCCCTGAAAACTTATGTTATGAATCGTCAGGAGGGTTTTGGCCCGCGCCAGCAGCGGGTCGTTTCCATATTGCGCTTTCAAGTACAGCGGCAGGAATGCCGTGTGCCAGTCATGGCAATGAAATAAATCCGGGCCGAACCCCAAGCGCCGGCAACTCTCGAGCGTCGCACGGGTGAACAGCAGAAAGCGGCGATGCTCGTCGGGATCGCTTGTGTATAAGCCTTCACGGTCGAACAGCGCCCGACAATCAATAAAATACATCGGGATGTCGCTGTCCGGGTACCGTGCAGTCAGCAGCGAAAACCAGTATTCGGTGTCGCCAATTGCGAGCGCCACCCGCTGGACGCCGCGCACCGGTTGTAATCCGGCATGATTGCTCCGCACGACGGGATAGAGCGGCATGAAGCAGCGAACAGTGTGCCCAATGGCACCCAAGTGGCGCACCAACGCACCGGCGACATCCGCCAGACCGCCGGTTTTCGCGTACGGCACGAATTCCGAACTCAAGAGACAAAGCTTCAACGCCGTCATAAAACGCAGTCTAACAAGCGCACATAGGAGGCCAAGAGAAACTGCTGCAGGCGTCGGCTGAGTGTGTCAGGCTTCGCTTAATGGGACACGCTGCCCGCAATGATACTGGACGCTACGTCAGCCGTTTGACCAGCGGAACGCTCGCGGTAATCATGGCGGGAGGACGCGGCCAGCGCCTCAAAGCTCTCACTGAGCACCGCTGCAAACCGGCAACGCCTTTCGGCGGAAAATTCCGCATCATCGATTTTGTGCTGTCAAATTGCGTCAATTCCGGCATCCGCCAAATCGCGGTGCTGACTCAGTACAAATCGCAATCACTCATCCAGCACATCCAGCGCGGCTGGAGCTATTTGCGCGGTGAGCTTGGCGAGTTCGTAGAGTTGATTCCCGCTCAACAGCAGATCGGTGAGCATTGGTATCGCGGCACGGCCGATTCGGTGTATCAAAATTTGGACTTCATCCGTTCGCACCATCCCACGCACGTATTGATCTTAGCCGGCGATCACATTTATAAAATGGACTACGGCCCAATGATCGCCTATCACGAGAACTGCGAAGCCGATATCACAGTGGGTGTGGTGGATGTTCCCATTGAACGCGCCAATGAATTTGGCATCATGACAACCGATGATACGAACCGCGTGCGGAAATTCGCGGAGAAGCCGAAAAATCCCGATCCGATCATCGGCCACGAAAACTTTGCGCGCGCTTCCATGGGAATCTACGTGATTGCCACTGATCGCCTGGAAAAGTTGTTGACGGAGGATGCGACCAGCGAAACCACCAATCACGATTTTGGACGGAACATCATTCCTCCGGCCATCGCGCACATGCGGGTATTTGCGTACCCATTTCACGACGTCGAAACGCGTGCGCAGAATTACTGGCGCGACGTGGGCAACGTTGACGCCTTGTACGAGGCGAACATGGAGTTGGTCGCTTTAAATCCCGAGTTGAATATCTACGATCATCAGTGGCCCATCTGGACTTACCAGCCGCAGCAACCGCCCGCGAAGTTCGTCTTGGACGACGATGGCCGGCGTGGCATGGCCGTGAATTCGATGGTCGCCGGCGGCTGCATCATCTCTGGCGCCTACGTGAGGGGGTCGCTGCTGTCGAACGATGTGCGCATCGAGGAAGCCAGCGTTATCGAGGGTTCGGTGTTGTTGCCGGGAGTGACGATCGGCCGGCATTGCAAAATCACGCGCTGCATCCTCGATGAGGGCTGCGTAATACCGGACGGCCTACAGATCGGGCAGGATTTAGGTGTGGACGCGAGCCGCTTCTTCGTGACCAAACGCGGTGTGGTGCTGGTGACCCAGGATATGTTGCGCACGCCGGCGAGCGCCGCGGCTGCAACGCTTTAGGAGCCGCGCAATTTCAGCCTTGACCACGCGGCCAGGACACTGCGCACATCGATTCCCAACATATCAGGCTGGCCCGCGACTTGACCGGTGAGCAACTGCACGTCGGCACCCGCGGTGCCCCACGGACGATACAGAGAGGGTGATGCCTTGCCGAACAGCACGACCTGCGGGCAGCCCACCGCCGCAGCGGCGTGCGCAGGGCCCGAGTCGACAGTCACGAGGCCATCGGCTCGATCCAATAAAGACACCAAACGCGGAACCGGTAAATCATCGGCGACATTGTGGAGTCCGCTGATTGCCGCCATCGAGGCGACCTCTTGGTTGAGCCGATACTCGGGACCGGCGCCCAGCAACACCAGAGCGTGCCGTGGATGCTGCTGGCGCAAGAATCGCAGCACCTCCGCCCAGCGTTCGTTAGGCCAATACTTGTTATTGACAGCCAAACGGCGCGGACCGCGCCGCATGGTGCGCTTATTGCCGATTTGCATCAGGATCAGCGGCTGCTCGGCAAGACCCCGCGTCTCGAGCCAAGCGGTAAGTTGGACGCGTCGAGCCGGCGTCACTTCTAGATAGCAACCGGGAAGCACGTCGTCGATGTTGACGCGAGGTACGGCTGCCGTGCTCGGCATGAATTCGGCCAGTCGCCGCCATTGCTGCGTGGCATGTTCACCGGGCAGCAAAGCGTGATCCTTCACATCCACGATGTACTCATTTCCCACACCCGCGCGCTCGAGAATCGGCTTGGCCGCCGCGTTGCCGTCGCAGAACCAGGTCGGACCCGCGCCGCGAGCACGCAATTGGCGCACGACACGCTGCTGATCGAGGCTCAGCCAGTAAGGCGTCTTGCGGCTGCGTATGCGGTAGATCTCTCCCACGCCTGGCTGTCCGCGCAACAACGGCTCGCTCCAAGGCCCGGAGGTGATGATATCGATCGGTAGCCGAAATTCTGCGTGAAGGACTCTGATCAGTGCCGTCAGCAGTACCATGTCGCCAAAGGCTCCGCAGCGCAGCGCCAGCGGCCGCTCGGAATATTGCGGCGGCAAGTCTTATTCCTAGCGAATGACGCTGTCGCTGAATATTTCCATTTCTTCCAATTGCGGACTGAATTGCAGCAGCAGCAGATCGACGCCGACCTCTTCGAACTTGCCGATCTGGTCCTGCACTTGCGCGGGAGTGCCAACGAGGCCTGAACGCAAGCCGCGGTTCGACACCGAATATTCTTGAATCGACATCTTTTGTTCGAGCTGAGTACCTTGCAGCCACTGCTGGTAGTTGGCGTAGCCCTTGGCGTTCTGCTTGACGTCGGTGATGCGCTCGATTTCCTTTGCAACGTCGCTTTCGGTTTTCCGAGTGAACGCATAGCCGGCAACGCCGAACTGCATGCGTCCCAGCCCGAATTTTTCGCGTCGCGCGCTCATATCGGCAATTTTGCCCGCCACATGCTCCGGAGAATCGCCGTGCATGACGTAGGCATCGCATTTTTGCGCAATCAAATTCTTAGCAGCCTCCGATTCACCCCCGGCATAAATCGGCGGCCGCGGCGAACGCACCGGTTTCGGCTCGAGCACGGTGTTCTCCGTCTGGTAATATTTTCCGGAGTGGTTAAAGCTCGGCTGTGACCACGCGCCATTGACCACATCCAGCCATTCAGAGGTTCGCCCATAACGATCATCGTGACGCTCGAAGTCCACTCCATACATCTTGGCTTCCTGCTCCCACCAGGAGGAAACCACATTGAGCGCCAAGCGGCCGTTGCTGATGTGATCGATATTTGCGGCCTGCTTGGCAAAAAGAGCCGGTAGGTGAAACGTCGGCCGCACAGCCACCATCAGTTCCAACGTCTTAGTGACCGCTGCCAGGGCCGCCGAAGTCGACCAGGCATCGAGGCTGGGCGCATCGATGCCCTTGATGTCGTTCATATTGAGTTCTGCAATCAGCGAAAGATCGAAACCAATCTCCTCGCTGCGCCGTGCGAGCTTGCTCGTGTACTGCCATGTGGCTTCCATCTGCTCGTCATCGACATTGCGCAGCCAGCCGCCGAACACGGGCATCCAATAGCCATAACGAATTCCATTCTTAAGAGGCACGGCGCACCTCATCCTGCAGATAATCGGCCAGATTCTCGACCGGGTTGAATCCGATGACTCGGGGCGCATCCGCGACGAAATTCGAAAGCGCGTTGATGTCGTAGTAATAGATGTTGCCGTCGCGGTCGTCGACGATGTACTCGATACCCCCGACGTCGATGCCGGCGGCACGCACGATACGTTCGATGTCCTGGCTCACCTTGACCGGCGCCTCGTAACCCTCAACTTTGAGGCCGGCCTTCGAGGCCTCCACCACGCAGGCGTTTTCCAGGCTCTGTCCGCTAGATGTTTGACAGATGTCTGCCGGACACAAATCAAATGTCTCGCCGGTCAGGTACACCTTGATCGCGTAGAGATACTTGCCGCCCAATGTTTCCACGCGCGTGATGAAGCCGCCGCGCGCGGGAATGAATTCTTGTACCAGGGCAACGCTGTCGTAGCCTAAGTCCAATAGTCCGGCCGCGACCGCTGAGGCCAGTTCACCCTTGGTGTTGAAGCGCGTAATTCCCTTGCCGCTGCCGCCGGTATTGGCCTTGACGATGATGGGGTAGCGCAAGCCTTCGGCGGCTGCGACAGCCTGGTGAGGCGAGTGAATGATGCGCGATGGCAAAAATCGAAGACCCAGCGATTGCAATAAAGACGCCTGACCGGCCTTGGATATCTCATAGCGGAATGCCTTGGCGCCATTGATGACACGCACGCCCTGGAGTTGCAAATGCTCGAGAAAGGCCAGCGTATGAAAAATGCCGGAGCCGTGCTGGCGGCTGTTCGCCGAGGGACTCATTCGATTGAACAACACTTTGAAGGCAGGCTTCTGCGAGTCGACTTCATAAAAATGGTCGGGTATGTAGATCCTCTCGAAAGGGACCTTGCGGCGCTCCAACTCGGCAAAGGTCTGCGCGAACCATTGCGGATGTTCGTATAGAAACGCTAGCGCAGCGCGCGTCGTCTGCGCGACTGCGAAGGCCATGGCACCGCTCGATATCGACATGCATTACTCCTGGGACGGTCAAAAACGTCTCGCGAACCGAAAATCATGCGCCTGCGGCACGTTGCTAAGCAACACGAGCAAGTCACCGCTGATAGTCTCCCGGTCCGCCTGGCGGGCGGCATTAAACCACATGGCGCATTTGCCAGGCCGGTGTTATTTCGGCATCCTCTGAGGGATAGCCTCGCTAGCCAGCGCCCCGCGGTTCGCAGCGCCACGCCGGCGTCACTGGCAGCTCGCGGTAGAGGAACATCGTCCTCGAGGCGAGGCTGCAGCACCGCAAACCGGACCATCGCTTGTTCGCCGCTCAGACAGTTATGCCAAGGCTGAGCGCTCCGGCTCGCGAGACAGTTCTCGAGGCGGCATTGGTCTCCTGTCGACACGTAAGCGTTCACGTGACATAGTCAGAATGACGAGATTAAGTGGTATGAGCGGCGCTCGGCTCGTCGGGCAGGCTCTTCTCGAGGGAAAGTCAGTTACGTCGTCGTGACGATGTGCGTGGGTGGCCGCATGCTGCGGGGCTTTTCGAAGTTTTGTAGGCGGCTCGTTACTTCTTCGACTACCAACTGTACAAGACTGACGTATGGCTCGCCACTGCGGCAGCGCGCAAGCCGACGTGCCGCGAGATGACAGACTAGTGGTTCTGGAATGCGCAAAAGACAACATTTCTCGGTTAACTATTTACACCGGCAGTCGGGAAGCGGCACCGATCAACCAAATCTGTTCCGAATTGAGGGAATGTATTCATGCAAACGAAGCCAAGACTCATTGCGTTTATCCTGTTGGGTCTGTTGTCCGCCTCAACTCCAGGTTTCGCCCAAACGAACGCCAAGCAATCGGAGGCAAACAACCGGCAATTGCAAGCAAACAAGAAACTGGTTCTCGATTTCTTCCGTATTGTGTTTCAGGCCGAAAATGCCGAAGCGGCAAGGGACTTCCTGACCGAGGATTATGTTCAGCACAATCCATTGATAGCCGGGGGCAGGCAGGGTTTTATTGCATACTTCAAGAAAGCCTTCAATCAGCCTAAGGCAGTGGAGCCCACCTTGAAGGAGCAACCGGCAGCGATGATCGCGGAGGGTGATCTTGTCACTGTCGTCTGGAGGCTCATGCTGCCGGAACCCAAGGATAAATCCAAGAGCTACGAGACTTTTGCGTTTGATTTGTTTCGCGTCAAGAACGGCAAACTCGTGGAGCATTGGGATGCCGACACCAAGCAGGAAAAGCAAGAATGACGAATCCAAGAGGTCCGGTGCACAGGGACCGCGGTAGTGCACGCGCATAGAAGTACACGCGCAGAATGCCGGCCACCATCCACGCGATCAAGAGGTCGCCCCAGCAGCCGAAACGCCACATCCTCGTGCAACTTCTTGGCGATCTTGCGTGAGGAGAACACACCCGTCGCGTACCCGTACACCAGCACCTTGACCATCATGACCGGATGAAAAGGCTGGTTGCGCGCTCCTCCATCCTCGTAGCGCGCGTAAAATGCCCGTAAGTCCAGCTCCTCAATCGTCTCGCTGATGTAATGGGCCAGGTGATCTTCCGGCAACCACTCCCGCAAGCTATGCGGCAGCAGCAGATCCTGGTTCGGTTCTTACGGTAAATAGCTCGTTGGCATGCCTGATTTTACCGCTTACACTCATCAACATGCCGCTTAAATTAATCCCCCCGCTAGGCTTCTGCCGCGCAGACTCCTCGGAGAGATAAGGGATGGTTTCGGAGGAGCCGCCTGTACCGCCCGAGTATCCCAAAACCGATACGCCCAACGGGTTGCGGTTTGCCGCGCTATACAGCGACTTGCGACAGCTTGCCGAGCGGCAGTTACGACGTAGCGCCGGGGCGGCGATCAGCCCGACCACACTGCTTCACGAGGCCTACCTCGACATGTCCGGAAAGGACGCGGTGTTCCCCGATCGCCAGCGATTCATAGGCTATGCAGCAAGGGTGATGCGCGGCTTGATCATTGACATGGTGCGGGAGCGGCGAGCACTGAAACGCGGTTCTGCGTTTCACATAACGCAACTGCCGACGGAGTTGGGCGCTGCCGATAGCGAGGAGCTGGCACTCACCCGCCTTTCCGAGGCACTCGATGAACTCGCCACACACGATGCGCGGCTCGCAGAAGTCGTGGATCTGAAGTATTTCTGCGGTTATACCTTCGAAGATATCGCCGCTCAACGCGGAACTTCGAAGAAAACCATTCAACGCGATTGGGAAAAGGCCCGGGTCATTCTCTTCAGTCAGTTGACGGACCTCCCGGAATAGATTGAACAAGATTTGTCTGAGCTTGGCCGTTGTAACTGCGTTTGCGGCACTTGCTTCCGCGCAAGCCTTGGCTTGGAGGCGACCTCGGCCATGAAGTCACTGCCCTGATCGCGTATCGGCACCTGTTGCCAACCGCCCGAACGGCATTGGACGCAATGCTGGCCAAACCTCGACGATGACTGCTTCGGAGACTCGGCTGTGCAAATCGCGGATCAACTCGATGCGCAACTCACCGCCCATGAGATCGAAGACTGGAGCCAGCGCACGCCGCACAGCTGGGCGATGGACACGTTTGAAATCGGGCGGCGCGATGTGTATGAGCTTGCGTCGTCTACGAATTATTGCAGACTTCAATTCAGCGCCGGCGAGGTGAATGTGTAGAACGCTCGCCAGCGTCGGCGCTATTTGCCGCATGTCGATTTCCCCCAATGATCTTCCCGCAGGAATATGCGGCCCTACTATGAAAAAGGACGAACGCATTTCGTTGCGCTCCGGAACATAGCCGTGCATGCCGAGATTGCTGGGCTTCGTAATAAGGGGCATTGAAAGACTGTATGCCACTTCATAACCGATCTTCAGCGAAACCAAGAATACGGCATTGGGGAACCCGCGCGCTCGCTGCATTTCTTGCTGCGACCAGATTCGGTCGATGCCGTTGGCGGGATCGCTCGCCAGCTTGTCGAGCACAGTTTTTACACGGGCTCGAAGCTGCTCATCCTTCGGATCGGCAAGCATCACGGCGGCGCTGCCGCCCGCGGGCCAAAGCATCGCCTTCCAGTCCGTGATCTTGTTGTCATTATCGACGCTGAACAGTCCCGCTTCCCGGAACGCAGCATAGAGATTCACGTCGTGTTTGATCGCGGCAAATCCGTGATCGGATACGACGCATACCGTGGCGCGTCCCGGCGCCGCCTTTTCGGCGGCGGTGCGCAACGCTCCAACGATGGAATCCAATCGTTCCTGGATTTCGGGCTGAACGGGCCAGAAGCGTGCTCTTCCGTGTCCAATCCTGTCAAATACACGGTAAAGAAACTGGGATGCTTTTTCTCCAGCAAGCGAATTGCGAAGCGCGCGCGGATTTCATCTTCCGCCACGGTTTCTTCCATTCCCCCAGGATAGCGGCCTAGCTCGGCTGACAATTCCTGCTCCAGGCCTTGCGTACTCAAAGCGCGCTGCAGTTTTAGATCATCGTCCGTTCCGCTGCGTCAAATCTGCGGCAGATTGTAGGTAATCGTTGCTCCAACACTCACAGGCCAATAGACATTGGCGGTCGTCAAGTGTGCTGCGGCAGCGGCGTCCCATAGTGTCGGTACTTTTATATCTTCAGCGTACCAGTACCACCCTCGTTCATTGCGCATCAGCGGATCAAACGTCGTATTGTCAAAAATGCCGTGCGTCGCCGGCGAGGCGCCGGTCAACAACGTAGTATGGCTTGGATAGGTCAGCGTCGGCAGCACCCGCGGACACTGCCGGCGTAAACGCCATCCGCGATGAAAGCCCGCAGGTTGGGAACCTTAAGACCGTGACTCTGCGCATCGATAACGGTTTCCGGCTTCATGCCGTCCACGGAAATGAGCAGAACCATCGGTGCACCGGCAGACTCATTCGCGGCGAGGCCTTGCGAGCGAATGAATGCCAATACCAAGGCTAACAGCGGCCAATACTTCATTCAACACCCGAATTTTTCAGACTACGGAACAATTCCAGAAACTCCTCAGCTGCCTTATGCGCGTTGCTCTGCCAATCATCGGCTGCCGCATGATCGGCGCCATCACTCACATATTTAACGCACGCAAATCTGGCATTTTCGTGCCAGCACACTTTGGCCAAAGAGTACGCCTCCATGTCGATCACCGAGCAGTCCACTTCGATATCCGCCATCGCGAACGAGTCTCCGCTGCCGCAGACCGCAGCCGGCAAGTGCGTGAACTCGGGATCGAACATCAGTGATGACGGCGCTTCATCGAACGGCGTGACCCCGAGCGGGAAGCCCAAGCCGCTGACGTCCATATCGCGTTGTACAAATTCCTGGCAGGACACCAGCGTGCCGGCAGCGAAACAGCGGCTTCCCGCGGAGCCAAAATTCACGACCCAGGGCATTTCCTCGCCCTGGTGCGCGTACCGGGATAACTCTTTGGTGAGCGCAATGGCTGCATTGACCTTGCCTACACCGCAATAAAGCACCGGCACGCCGGCCGCTTCGAATACACCCGAAGATTCCACCCGCAATGCGATCACCACGAGGATACGCGGCAAGTCAGACATGACCGCGCACCGCTAGTAGCTGATGGAGACGCGCAGCTGCAGATTCCGCCAGGAAAAGTCCTGGATGATGCGTAGATCGATCAATGTCATGAGGGCCTTGAGCTGGTAGCCCGCCCGATCGCACAAGTCGGCGGCCGCTCTCATGGTACCGCCGGTCGCCAATACGTCATCGACGAGAACGATGCGGCCCGCGCCTTTTTGTATCTCAAGGACTCCCGAGCCATATTCAAGGTCGTACGCCACATCGACCACCGGCGGGGGCAACTTGCCCTGTTTGCGCACCAAGACGAATCCCTTGCCTCGCCGGGCAGCCAACGCCGCACCCAAGATGAAGCCGCGCGACTCGATTCCAGCCAAGGCATCGACCTCAGCCCATTCCTGGTCCGTCAACAGCGCCTCCAAAGCGCTTAACGTGGCATCAAAGTGTTCGCGCAGCAGCGGCCCAATATCGCGGAATAGGATTCCCGCGCGCGGAAAATCCGGCACATCTCTGATCGCGCGCTTCAAATCCGGCATAACGGCTCGCTTGCTGTCATTCCGAACTCAGTTTAGCGGCTAACGGACTCACGATGCTATCCTGCGCGCTTTGGCGTGCCCGACGATACTTAAGGTAATAAATTACGAATGATTTTGGTCATCGATGTCGGCAATACGCGCCTCAAATGGGCCTGGCTCTCGAGCACCGGACTTTCCGACCAGCAGGCCGTGGTCCATCGCGATGCCAAGCCGGGCATTTGGACCACGACCCTGTTCGAGTCGGGTCAAAAACCCAGCCGGGTACTGGTCTCCAACGTCGCTGGTCCCGCCGTGGCTAAGACGCTGTCCCGGCTGACCAAGAAGGTATTTCGCATCGAAATCGAGTTCGTCACGGCGGCTCGGAAATTCGACGGTCTCACCAGCGGATATCTTGATCCGACGTTGTTGGGTGCGGATCGCTGGTTGGGGCTGATCGGCGCGTGGACCAAGGCGCACACCGCGCTTTGCGTAGTGGATGCAGGGACCGCCGTCAAGGTCGACGCCGTTGATTCGAATGGCCAGCACCTTGGCGGCCTGATCGCGCCCGGCATCCATATGATGCGGGAGGCTCTCATGAGCAATACCGGCGACATCGCGAAAGCCGCATTCCACAGCACGCCCTCGCTTGCCGGCGTGCTCGCGAACAACACCATCGCGGCAGTCTCGCGAGGAGCTGTGTTCGCGCTGTCCGGCATGGCGGACCGCGCCTGCGACGTTATCGAGCGAAGCACAGGCATGACGCCCAAATTGCTCATCACCGGCGGCGACGCCAGCTTGATCGCGGGAACGATGCGTACGCACGGCGAGATCGTGCCGGATCTGGTGTTGCAAGGTTTGGCTGTCATCGCATCGCAGCCTCGCTAAGCGACCGTGTTTCGCCCCGGACCCAAGAATCTCATCACCGATATCGCCGGTCTTAAGGTCGGCCACGCCACCAACGAAAGCGCGCGTACCGGCATCACGGCGGTGCTATGCGAGACCGGTTGGGCGGCGGCAGTGGATGTGCGCGGCGGAGGTCCTGGGACGCGCGAAACGGAGGCGCTGGCACCGGAGAACTTGGTAGGCCGCGCGCATGCGGTCGTGCTCGCCGGCGGCTCAGTGTTCGGTCTGGCCGCCGCGGACGGCGTCGCCGCGTTGCTGTCGACGCAAGGCTTTGGCTTGCAACTGCGTCCGGGATCACCATCCATCCCCGTCGTTCCCTGCGCGGTGTTGCACGATCTGAACAACGGCGGCGATAAGAACTGGGGACTATCGCCGCCCTATCGGGACTTGGGCGTGAGCGCCTTGAGGGCGGCCCAGGTCGATTTCGCCCTGGGTTCCGTGGGTGCGGGACGCGGGGCGCTGGCAGGCTTGCGCAAGGGCGGCATCGGATCGGCTTCCCTGGACCTACAGTGCGGACTCATCGTCGGAGCTTTGGTGGCAGTTAATTCGGTCGGCTCGGCTGTGATGCCGGATGGCAAAACCTACTGGGCTTGGGCCTTCGAGCTGGACAAGGAATTCGGCGGCGGCGGACCGCCCCGAGAGCAGATGGATTTGAGCAATCCCGCGCCCGATGAAGCGCGGCTGCTGGCGATAGGCCGCCTTAGGCCCGGCACCAACACCACCATCGCAGTGGTCGCCTGCAATGCCGACTTGAGTTCAGTGGAGTGCAAGCGGGTTGCCATGATGGCTCAAGACGGAATTGCGCGCGCGGTGCGTCCAGCTCACACTCCTTTCGACGGCGATACGGTTTTCGCGTTGGCAAGCGCAGATCTGGCGCTCGATGAGAATCTTCTGCGTGCCGCGCAGATCGGCCGCATCGGATCTGCCGCAGCCGATTGCCTGGCGCGCGCCATTGCTCGTGCGGTGCATTGCAGCTGATCGTTCCTGCGGGAGCCCATGCCAGCACTTGCGGCGATTGGTTTCTCTCCACACTCCGGCTGGGCAGCCATGGTCGTTCGCGCTACACGTGGCCGCGGAGCAGAGTCGACTGCAAGTTTGCCGTATCCCGGCCAGAGCATTGGAAGCTCACGCGGGCGCCTGCCGCCGTCTGCCGCTCAATCGGCTGCTCGATACCGTGAATAACCTAGGTCGGGATATGGGGCCGCCCTGGCGAGCCGATCAGAAGAAGGCGGCGCTGATGGCTTGGACGCTTTTAAAAGCAGGCGTCGACTAGGTGTCTTTTCCAGAATCGGGCTCGTCGATCGCCTCAGCTAATGCAGCAATAAAAACAAGAGCGCGCCGATCACCCCAGATAACGCGATCACGATCAGGGCCACATCCGCCGTGGTACCGAGACCCATCGATAAGAGAATCGGAATCGTGGCGCGAGCCACGATTTTTGGTTGTGCCCACGCAAGCGCCTGACGAATCGGCCAAAGTCCCAGCGCGCCGAATGAGGGACGAATCCGCGCTGCCCGTCTGACCTTCCGGTGAGGAACGCAGCGGGAACCTGGCGGCAGATCCACCGGTTTCGGTTGCGGTACGAGAAAGCTGCCAATCACTCCGAGCGCAATTCCGCCGCTCAAATAAGCCGCAACTGTGAAGGGCAGGGCAATTTTGCCGCTTCGTGAAAGTGCAACCACCAGTGCATACGATGTGCTCACGCTCGCGAGTACGCCAATTGCGGCGATCGCGGCAAGCGCGGCA